>CAVIKC010000026.1:0-26813 GCA_963643405.1 Succinivibrio sp. | reverse complement strand
AAGGCAGGCCGCACTGATGCAGCTGCAGGGTCGGGCCGACGACGATTACCGAACGACCGGAATAGTCGACGCGCTTACCCAGCAGGTTCTGGCGGAAACGGCCCTGCTTGCCCTTCAGCATATCGGAAAGGCTCTTCAGCGGACGGTTGCCCGGACCCGTTACGGGACGGCCACGACGACCGTTGTCGAACAGGGAGTCCACTGCCTCCTGAAGCATGCGCTTCTCGTTGTTCACGATGATCTCGGGCGCACCGAGGTCGAGCAGGCGCTTCAAGCGGTTGTTGCGGTTGATGACGCGACGATACAGATCGTTCAGGTCGGACGTGGCGAAACGGCCGCCGTCGAGCTGGACCATCGGGCGCAGATCCGGCGGGATAACCGGGACAACGTCCAGGATCATGTCGGAGGGCTTGTTGTCGGAATGCAGGAAAGAGTCAACGACCTTCAGGCGCTTGATGGCCTTGGTGCGCTTCTGGCCCTTGCCGGTGGCAACGGTTTCAGCCAGCTCTTCCGCGGTTGCCTCGAGGTCGATGCTGTCCAGCAGGTCGCGGATAGCCTCTGCGCCCATTCCACCGTTGAAGTAGTCGGAGTAGTTCAGGCGCATCTCGCGATAGAGGGCCTCGTCGGAGATGAGCTGCTTGGGCTCGATCTTCAGGAAGGCCTCCAGAGCCTCGGAACGCAGGGTCTTGCGCTCGTTGAACTCCTCGTAGATATCGGCGATCTCATCTTCCACTTCCTCGGGCGTCATGCGCTCGTCTTCGTCGATCTCGTCGACGAACTCGTCTTCCTCGGGGACGTAATCCACAGAGAGGCGACGCGTGGCCTCGATAAGGCGATCGCGCTCGGCATCGAGCTCTTCAAGGTCTGCGGACAGCTCGTCGCGCAGCTCCTCCACGTCCTCTTCGCGGGCCTCCTTGTCCACCATGGTGATGATGGAGGAAGCGAAGTACAGGACCTTCTCAAGCTCCTTCGGCGGAATGTCGAGCAGGTAGCCCAAACGGGAAGGAGATCCCTTGAAGTACCAGATATGGCTAACCGGAGCGGCAAGCTCGATATGGCCCATGCGCTCACGGCGAACCTTGGAACGGGTAACCTCAACGCCGCAGCGCTCGCAGACGATGCCCTTGAAACGGATACGCTTGTACTTGCCGCAAGCGCACTCCCAGTCCTTGGTGGGACCGAAGATCTTCTCGCAGAACAGGCCGTCCTTCTCGGGCTTGAGCGTACGGTAGTTGATGGTCTCGGGCTTCTTAACCTCGCCGCGGGACCAGCCGCGGATATCCTCCGCAGACGCAAGAGAGATGCGGATCGCGTCGAAATTGTTAACGTCGAATTCGCTCATTTAGTTCTCCTCTCCCTTACCGATAAGGTCGTTGTCTTCGTTGTTCTCGCCCATCAGGTTGCCAAGCTCGGCAGTGATGGAGCCAAGGAGGTCGTCCTCCTCTTTTTGCGGCGTCTCGCCCAAATCGAGCGGAGCGCCCAGCAGCTCGTCCTCATCGGGGTCGTGGGTGACATCGATGGTCTGATGCTGATGACCCTCAAGCTCGACGTTCAGGCACAGCGAGCGCATTTCCTTGATGAGTACCTTGAAGGACTCGGGCACCTCGGGTGCCGGGATGCTCTCGCCCTTGACGATGGCCTCGTAGGACTTGACGCGGCCGGAGGTGTCGTCGGACTTGATGGTGAGGATCTCCTGCAGGACGTTGGAAGCACCGTAGGAATACAGCGCCCAAACTTCCATCTCGCCGAAGCGCTGGCCGCCGAACTGGGCCTTGCCGCCCAAAGGCTGCTGGGTGATAAGGCTGTAGGGGCCGGTGGAGCGGGCATGGATCTTGTCGTCAACCATGTGGCCCAGCTTCAGGATGTAAGTCTGGCCGCAAGTGATGGGCTCGCGGAAACGCTCGCCGGTGCGACCGTCGTAGAGCCAAGCCTTGCCGGTGCGGGAAAGTTGCGGAACGAACTCATCGCGGGCCTTGTCGCCGTACTTGGCATGGTTGATGTTGATCAGATTACGGTTGGCGGCCTCGATGGCGTTGGAGATCTCTTCCTCGGTGGCGCCGTCGAATACCGGGGTGGCAACGAACTGCGGGCCCTCTACCGGCTCGGTGGACTCGGGATCGTCGGACCAACCCCACTTAGCAGCCCAACCCAGATGGTTTTCCAGCAGCTGGCCGACGTTCATACGGGAAGGTACGCCCAGCGGGTTCAGCATGACGTCGATCGGCGTGCCGTCTGCCAGGTAAGGCATATCCTCGACCGGCAGAACGCGGGAGATAACACCCTTGTTGCCGTGACGGCCGGAAAGCTTGTCGCCCTGCTGGATCTTGCGCTTCTGGGCAACGAACACGCGAACGAGCTCGTTGACGCCGGGGGCAAGCTCGTCGCCGTTTGCACGGGAAGAGCGAACCACGTTGATAACGCGGCCACCGGAGCCATGGGGCACCTTCAGGGACGTGTCGCGAACCTCGCGGGCCTTCTCGCCGAAGATGGCACGCAGCAGGCGCTCTTCAGCGGTCAGCTCGGTTTCGCCCTTCGGGGTAACCTTGCCGACCAGAACGTCGTTCGGGAATACCTCGGCGCCGATACGGATAATGCCGTCTGCGTCCAGGTCGGAGATCATGTCCTCAGAGATGTTGGGCACCTCGCGGGTGATCTCCTCGGGCCCGAGCTTGGTGTCGCGCGCATCGATCTCGTACTCGGAGATATGGATGGAGGTAAGCAGGTCTTCTGCCACCACGCGCTCGGAGACGATGATTGCGTCCTCGTAGTTATAGCCTTCCCACGGCATGTAGGCAACCATGAGGTTCTGGCCAAGGGAGAGCTCTGCGTTGTCGCACGAGGGACCATCGGCCAGCACGTCGCCGGCATATACCTTGTCGCCCTTGCGGACGATGGGCTTGTGGTTCATGCAACCGGACTGGTTGGAGCGCTGGAACTTCGGGATGAGGTACTCGTCGTACTCACCGTCTTCACGCTCGATGATGATGGTCTGGCCATCGACGTAGTCCACCACGCCGGCGTTCTGGGCAACCAAGACCTCGCCGGAGTCAACGGCGATGCGGTGCTCGATACCCGTGCCGACAAGCGGGGCATGGGGCTTCAGCAGCGGCACAGCCTGACGCTGCATGTTGGAGCCCATCAGCGCGCGGTTTGCGTCGTCGTGCTCAAGGAACGGGATGAGCGAGGTAGCGACAGAGGTCATCTGGCGCGGGGAAACGTCCATGTAGTCCACACGGTCGACGGTTACTTCCTCGGGCTCACCGAATACACCCTTGGAGTCGCGGGTGCGGCACAGCAGGCGCTGGGAGGCAACGAAGTTGCCCTCTTCGTCGGTGTAGCCGAAAATGCGCGTCTCGGGATCGAAGCGCTCGTTCGCCTGGGCGATGGTGTGCTTCTCCTCCTCGTCTGCGGTAAGGTAGTCGACCTCGTCGGTAACCTTGCCATCGACAACGCGGCGATACGGAGCCTCGATGAAGCCGTAGTCGTTCACGCGGGCGAAGGTCGCCAGCGAGCCGATAAGGCCGATGTTCGGACCTTCAGGGGTCTCGATCGGGCACATGCGGCTGTAGTGGGAGTTGTGTACGTCGCGAACCTCGAAGCCGGCGCGCTCACGCGAAAGGCCGCCAGGGCCCAGAGCGGAAAGGCGGCGCTTATGCGTAACGCCTGCTGCGATGTTGGACTGGTCCATGAACTGGGACAGCTGGGAGGAACCGAAGAACTCCTTGATGGCTGCCACGATGGGGCGGATGTTCACCAGGGACTGCGGCGTGATGTCGTCAGGCTCCTGCATGCTCATGCGCTCGCGCACAACGCGCTCCATACGGGAAAGGCCGATACGGAACTGGTTCTGGATCAGCTCGCCAACCGTGCGGATGCGGCGGTTGCCGAAGTGGTCGATGTCGTCTACCTGAACACCCTCGGCGCCGTCGTGGAGGCCCACGATGTAGCGCATGGTTGCGATGATGTCTTCCTGCGTGAGGGTGGAGGCGTCATTTTCGGCATCGAAGCCGAGCTTCTTGTTGATCTTGTAGCGGCCAACCTTTGCCAGGTCGTAGCGCTGCGGGTTGAAGAACAGGCCATCGAGCAGCGTACGGGCAGAGTCGATCGTAGGGGGCTCGCCGGGACGGAAGCGGCGGTACAGCTCGATGAGCGACTCTTCCTTGGTGGTGGCAGGGTCGCGGTCGAGGGTGCGGATGACCATCTCGGAATCTCCGAGCACCTCGATGATCTCCTCGCGGGTCTCGGCAATGCCGAGGGCGCGCAGAAGAAGCGTTGCGGGCTGCTTGCGCTTGCGGTCGATGCGGACCGAAAGGATGTCGCGCTTGTCGGTCTCGAACTCGAGCCATGCGCCGCGAGAGGGGATGACCTTCGCGTTGTAGATGGTCTTGTCGGACGTCTTGTCGCGCTCGGACGAGAAGTAGACGCCGGGGCTGCGCACCAACTGGGACACGACGACACGCTCGGTGCCGTTGATGATGAAGGTGCCGCGCGGGGTCATGAGCGGGAAGTCGCCCATGAAGACGTCCTGCTCCTTGATCTCGCCCGTTTCACGATTGATGAAGCGGATCTCTGCGAAGAGCGGTGCCTGGTACGACACATCACGCTCTTTGCATTCGTCTACGCTGTACTTCGGCTCGCCGAATTCATGCTTGCCGAACTCAACACACATATCCTTGGTGTTGGATTCGATGGGGCTGATGTCTGCGAACGCATTCGTCAGACCATCTTCCATGAACTTCTTGAAGCTCTCCGTCTGGATGGCGATAAGATTGGGCACATCCATGACGGCAGGGATCTTCGCGAAGCTGCGACGAGTCCTATAACGGCTGGTGGAATCGGGGTTTTTAGACTGAACCACGAGTCATTTCCTCCTTCGTTGCAACCGGTTGATTTGCAAAAAGACACAATCTAATAAAATACTTTCCCCTCCCCTTGCCGTCAAGGGAAATAATCTTCAACTGTGAAATAAATGTGTTTATTCAGAAAAAAGAAGCCGCTCCTTAATGGAGCGGCTTCTTTCAGATTCGCATGTTTCAGCGTTACGGCTACTGGAAATCGTAGAGGTCCTTGGTGGCAACCTTGAAATCCTCGTAGACCTCGGCGGCGATGGCGTCGTCGAGCACCAGCTCGAAAGCCGACGGCTGGCCTTCCTCGTCGAACTCGGTAACCTCAAGGATGGTGACCTCGCCCGATCCGCCCACTTCTTCCCCATCGGCGATGGCGTAGAAGAAGCCATAGCGACGGTCGTTGTGGATGATCAGACCCAGGAACTCGAGGTTGACGGTATCGCCCGACTCGTCCTGGAACGTGAATACGGTGCCCTCCTCAACCGGCGGGGCGAAATTCGGTGCACTGCCTTCTCTCATTATTTCTTCTTCCTTCTGTAGTGGATGGGTTCGCTCTTCGCAGGCTTCTTGTTCTTCGGTTTCGATGACGCCTGGCTCTTGCTGCTACCTTCCTCTACCTGGTTTGCCTCGGCTTCAGCAACAGCAACGGGGGCGGCGGCCGCAGCACCCTGGGCTGCAGGAAGCAGCGGAGTGGAAGCGAAGGTAAAGCGCGTGATGGCAGTTCCGTACTTCTTCGCCAGCTTCGCGTTCTTGGGCTCACGCGACTTCCACATGGCGAACAGCGGGGTTGCAACGCCGATGGAAGAGTAAGCGCCGGCGATCAGGCCCACCGACATGGCGAACGCGAAGTCCTTCAGCGTCTCGCCGCCGAACAGCAGCATGCCCAGAACGGGAACGAACGAGGTGACCGTGGTATTGACCGAGCGGATGAACACCTGGTTGAGCGAATGGTTCGCCATGGACATGAACGTCCACTTCGCATCAGAGTTCTTCATGTTGTCGCTGATGCGGTGGAACACGACCACTGTGTCATAGAGCGAGTAGCCCAAGATAGTGAGCAATGCGGCGATGGTGTTCGGTGTAACCTCGCGGCCAACCAAAGCGTACACACCCACCACGATGATGAGGTCGTGCAGCAACGCCACAACGGCGATGATGCCCATCTTGTACTCGAAGCGAACGGCGATGTAGGCGATGATCAGCAGCAGCGAAACCGCGAATGCGATGGCAGAAGACTCGATAACGCTCTGGCCCCAGTCGGGTCCAACCGTGGAAACCTCGTAGCTGTCGGTGTTCAAGCTCAGCTCGGAGGCAACCTTGTTGGCCATAGTGCTAGCCTGCTCGGCCGAAGTTGTGGTGGTGCGCACCAAGAAGCCCTCGGACCCGTTGGCAGTGGTGGTCTGAACCACCGCATCCGGCTCACCCGCATCGCTGAATGCCTGGCGCATATCCTCAATGGAGACGTTCTCGGTGTTGTTGAAAGTGACCGAGGTGCCGCCCACGAACTCGATGCCGAACTCAAGGCCCTTCACGCAAACCGTTGCGATGGAAGCAACGACCAAGACTGCAGAAATGGAGAGGAATACCTTGCGCACCCCGAGGAAGTTGATGTCCTTCTTGATGAAGCGACCCTTCAGCTGATCGAAGGTCTTATGCGCAACAGATTTCTTCTCCTCCTCCGCTTCTGCAGAAGGATGGAGATCGGTACCGGTGAACTCGCTGCGCAGCTCGTCGTAGACCGGTGCGGCCTGCTGGCTGTCCTTGATGCCCCAGAACCCAGGGTGGTGCGCGATGGAACGAGGCGCAAGCAGGCGGATAAGGGGAGCCTTCAGCAGGAGCATCATCACGATGTCGCAGCAGATACCCAGCGCCAAGGTAAGGCCGAAGCCCTTTACCGATGCGGAAGCCAGGAAAAACAGGGTAAGGGCGGAAACAAGCGAAACCAGGTCGGCATCGATAGAGGTCTCGATGCCGTGGCGCACACCCGTTATAGATGCGGCACGCACGCTTCTGCCCATGCGGATCTCTTCGCGGAAACGCTCCAAAACCAAAATGGACGAGTCGGCAGCCATGCCGATGGTGAGCACGATGCCGGCGATGCCCGCAAGCGAAAGGGAGAACAGGCCGAATGCCGAAAGCGTGGCCAGCAAACCCAGGTAGAACACGGCGAACACGCCCATGGCTGCAGCAGTGAGCAAGCCAAGGCCATGATAGAAGCACAGCAGGTACAGCATAACCAGCACCAAGCCCAAGATGGCAACCACAAGGCCGCTGTACAGCGCGTCCTGACCAAGGGTCGGGCCAACAACCTGGCTTTGCTCGTAATGGAAGCTTACAGGCAGCGAGCCGGATTCCAGAACCGTCTGCAGGGACTGGGCTTCCTCGAGGGTGTAGTTACCCGTAATGGAAACCTGGCCACCGGTGATCTCGGACTGCACCGCAGGTGCAGACTGTATCTGGTTGTCCAGGATGATGACGATCTGGCCCTTGCTGGGAGCAAGATCGCGCGTAGCCTCTGCAAAGGCCTGGGTTCCCGCCGAGTCGAGCGTGATGTTCACCGAGTAGTACTGGCTAGTATCGGAAGCCTTGTCCACCGTGACGCGGGTGATGTTCTCACCGGTGATAAGCGGGGTGTACGTGCCCGAGGTTACGCTGCGGTACGTGGTCTTGCCGGTCTTGAACGAGTTTCCGAACTCGTCGGAAACGGTACCCTGCTGGATATACGTGCCGTTGGTGATGGCAGTTTGGTCTTCCGAGTTGGTGAAGGAGTCGGCACGGGCAAACTCGAGCTTACCGGTCTTACCGATAGTGCTCAGGGCCTTCTCGGTGTCGGTTGCGCCAGGGATCTGGACGAGGATCTGGTCGCTGCCCTGCACCGCCACGGTAGCCTCAGAAGCGCCGAGGGCATTGACACGCGTCTCGATGATGGAACGGGACTTCTCCATGTCTTCCTTGGTGACATCTTCGCCGTCGGTGCTCTGTGCCGAGAGGACCACAGAAAGGCCACCTTGGATATCAAGGCCCTGATTGATCTTCTCGTTCGGGGGCGTGAACATGAACACTGAGCCGATAATGATCAAGGTGGTAATGATGAGCAACCATACGTTGCGACGGTTCCGGTTGCCACCGGTCAGCTTTGCGCGCTCCTTCTGGCGCTGCGCGGTATGCTTCTTCGCCGCCTTCTCGCGCTCCTTGCGACGCTTCTCGCGCTCCTTGGCGCGTTTCTTCTGCTCAGGAGTGAGCTTTGCGGCCTCCTCGGAGGATTCCGTGCCCTTCCCTTCTTCTTTGCTTGGTTCGTCAGCCATGCTGTTCCTTCTTGGGTTGGATGCAGCCTGGACCCGCAAACGCAGATACCGGGAATGCTGCATGTTTACCTACTATTACTTCCAAATTAGGTACTTTACCGCACGAAAGCCCCCATCGATAGCAAAACCATGCACCAATACCGTCTCTGCAAACAATGGGCAGCTCAACGGGGATTGACGCCCCACCAACACAAACATCGCCAGCCGCCGAGGAGCATCAAACCTGCCAGGGCTAGCCATTGATGCCCACGCCATCGCCCCAACGAAACACGTCCTTGAGCGATGCGCTCTTCGCTCTCAATGAAAAGAAAGGAGCCCGGGCGAACCCAGGCTCCTTGCCAAGTCTTATGGACAGGCTAAGCCGAATGACCTAGTGCTTGTCGACCGAATGATCCTCGCCGACGATAACGTGACGGTTGGGATCGTATACCAGGCCGCCGTGCTCCTTGCCGAAGAACATGAGGTTGGCGTTTGCCGTGCCCTCGATGAACACAAGGTAGCCATGCAGCATGGTGAAGATGATGAACACGAACATCATGAAGTAGTGGATGATGCGCATGCTCATCGCGCCGCCGACCAAGGAAGTGCCAGCTGCGAAGAAGGTCCACTCGGAAGTGGGGATCCACAGGCAGAAGCCGGTGTAAGCCATGATCAGGATCAAGATGGAAACTGCCAGGTAGGAAAGCTTCTGAGGAACACCGAGCTTAGCGGAAAGCGGATGATCCTTCTTCATGAACAGGTAGTACTTGATCCAAGCGCCAAGCTGATGCTTGTTGTCGGCCTGGGGAAGCCAGGTCTTGAAGTCGCGGACGCGGTTGCGGGTACCACCGGTAGGTGCGGAGGTAACCAGGAATGCAAGCACGATGCGGACGATGCAGTTCACCAGAAGAACGATGCCGCAGAACACATGCAGGCCGCGTGCCACGCCGGTGAGCGCCGCCCAGAACGGGAAGTGGATCAGGAAGCCGGAGAAGATCAGCAGAACCATGCAGGTAAGGTTGATCCAGTGGGTGATTCGCATCGGCAGAGGATGCGCCTCACGGTAGTGTGCCAAATGTGCCATTTACTTCACCCCCCAAGGGCTGGTTACGGTTTCGAAATGCTTACCGGTGGAAGGCTCGGTCACATGCACGGCGCAAGCGGTGCAGGGGTCGAAGCTGTGAACGGTACGCAGAGCATTGATGGGCATGTCAACATCCTCGACGGGGCAGCCGATAAGGGCCTGCTCCATAGGACCAGGAACGCCGTCTGCGTTGCGCGGTGCGATGTTCCAGGTGGTGGGGATGATGATCTGGTAGTTGGAGATCTTACCGTTTTCTACCTTCTCGGTGTGCAGGAGTGCGCCACGCGGTGCCTCCCACAGGCCAAGGCCCTGGCCGGTGATGGTCTCGGGCTCGCGGAAGTACTCGGAGTCGCCTTCCTTGACGGCGGCGATGAGCTCGTCTACCCATTCAACCATGAGCTCAGCGATATAGAGCGTCTCGCAGTTGCGGGCAGCAACGCGGCCCAGGGTGGACTGGAGTGCGGGAAGCTGCAGGCCCAGGTCGCCGAGCAGGCCGTCGACGGAAGACTTGATGGCCTTGTTGCCGCGCAGGTAAGCAGCCAGAACACGGGAGAACGGACCGGCTTCCATGCACTTGCCATCGTAGGAAGGTGCCTTCGACCAGGAGTAGCGATCGTTGATCTCGCCGATCTCGTGGCCGTTCTCCTCGCGCAGGGTGCCGGCCTTGTAGTACTCGGTGTACTCGGGCTCGGTAACGCCTTCGCGCGGGTCGAGGTCGGAATCGCCCTTGTACCAGGAGTGACCGATGTACTCCTTGATAAGGTCGGGGTTGACCTCGGAAAGCTTAAGGTCTTCGCTGATGATGCCGGAAGGCAGGTAGCGGTTGGACAGCTCGAAGGAAGGATCCTCGAACACGCCCCAAGCAACGTAGCGACCGCAGCCCTTGCCGAAGCCGAGCGCATCCGTGTAGTAAGGAGCGATGGCCTTGGTGTCAGGGATGATGGTGGTCTTAACCCAGTCGCGAACCTCGCGAACGAGAGACCACAGGTCGTCGAGCTTTTCCTCGGTGGGAACAAAAGAGGTGCCGCCGGGAACGATGGTCATGACGTGGGGCATCTTGCCGCCGAGCAGAGCGCAGATCTCGGAAGCCTTCGACTGCATGGTGAGTGCCTCGATGTAATGCGCAGTGGCGATAAGGTCGAGCTCAGCAGGAAGCTTGAACTCGGTGTCGGCCTGGCCGTTCTTCCACCAGTTGCCGGAGAAGATGGACATCTGGCCATTCTCGGCGAACTTGGTAAGGCGCTCGGCCAGCGACTTCAGGTCGGACTGGCAACCGGTACCGGCAGCCTCGATCAGGTCGTAGGCGCTGCCGATGTTGGCCTTCAGCGCGTTCAGGGGGTTCACGTAGTCGAGCGCTGCCAGGGTGTAGAACCACAGGATATGGCTGTGCAGGAACTGCGCGCCCTCGATGAGGTTGCGGATGATGCGGGCATTGTTGGAAATGGTGATGCCGTATGCACGCTCAGCCGCGATGGTGGAAGCGTGGGAGTGGGAAACGGGGCAAACGCCGCAGATGCGCTGCACGATGTGGGCAGCGTCTTCGGGGGTGCGGTTCTGAACCACGAGCTCCATGCCGCGGAAGCAGCCACCGGAAACCCAAGCGTTGGTTACAACGCCGTTCTCAACCTCCATCTCTGCACGGAGATGACCCTCGATACGGGTAATGGGATCGATTACGGAACGAGCCATTGCTTACTTGCCTCCCTTCAGGACTTCTTCGTCATACTGGCCGATGGACTGCTCGGGGTGCTTTTTGTCCCAAGCGCGGATCGGCTCGAAGTCGGCGCCGCCGTCGGTGCGGCCCATGGCCTTCATGCCGAAGCCGTGGATAACCAGGGCAGCGGCAACAACTCCGGTAACCGTCCAGGCGATTGCCTCAGGCTGAACGGAGAGACCGCCGATGCGCAGATCGCGGAAGCGAGCGCGGAACGGGGCGTTGGTCTCAACCCAGTTCTCGCCAGGATCGTTCGGGTTGGCGGTGCAGCAGCCGATGCAGGGGCCGCCGGAAGCGACGCACCAGGAACGACGATGGTTCCAACGGACAACGCCGCAGTTGGCCTTGGTCTGAGGACCGCGGCAGCCCATGGGGTACAGGCAGTAGCCCTTAGCCTCTTCCTCGGTGCCGAAGGCATAGACGAACTCGCCGTTCTCGAAGTGACCGCGACGCTCGCAGTTGTCATGGATGGTCTCGTTGAAGATGACCTTTGGCTTGTTGTCGGCCGTGAGCTCGGGCAGCTTGCCCACCAGGATGGCGTCGACCAGGACGGCCTCAAGCCATTCGGGGTTTGCGGGGCAACCCGGGATGTTCACAACCGGGGTATCGATGCCCTGCTTCTTCAAGTACTGCTGAACGCCCAGAGCGCCAGACGTGTTGGGGTTGGCGCCCATCCAGCCGCCGTTAACTGCGCAGGAGCCCAGTGCCACAACGGCATTGGCGTTCTTGGCGGCATGGATCAGATGCTCGGTGCCGGGTTCGTTCGCCACGCGAAGCGCCTGACCGCCCCAGCCTTCCAGAACCGCACCCTCATAAATAAGGATGTAGTTGCCGGCCTCGATCGTCTGTGCCTTGGCTTCTTCCATCGACCAACCTGCAGCAGCAGAAAGGGTTTCGCAGTAGTTCAGGGAAACCATTTCCAACACTACGGTTGCCGGATCGGGAGCGTCCACCTGTGCGAAAGATTCCGTGCAACCGGTGCAAGATGCGCCCTCGATCCAGATTGCAGGATACAGGCCGCCAGATTCTGCGCCGATAACGGAGTCCTCGATCGCCTTTGCGACGCGAGGAGCTGCGAGCTCGGACAAGCCTGCAGCCACGGCAAGAGAGCCACAGAGCTTCATGAAGCTACGACGGGAAACGCCGCGCGCCTCTAGCTTGCTCAGAAACTCCGGACTGATAGCCTCTGTTACCATTGCACACCTCCTTTAAGGGTGTCTTTGTCCTATAAAACTTCTGTTGCATATTCTCAATGATTTCTTCGCAGAAATGACTGGTTAATTGCCGAATATCGAGTAATTCCCGCCAGTGGTCGGAAAATGTTACGTGGTGTTTTTGCAGTAACACACTTTTTCTTCATTTTTCGATTTATGACTTAGAAATAGGTTTCGTTTTTGGACGGTTCCCTGAATTTGACCATTCATTTTGAAAAATGTTGACGAACGGTTTCCGCCAGCAGCACTACAGTTCATCACTTTATCTTCAAAAAGTGGACATATTCAATGGTTCGTCCTATTGAACTTTTCGGCTTTTGATTTTCTCCATATACACAGATTGCGTAATTTATCCATCTGCAATCGATCCTCGATCCAGCCGTTGAAGGGGTTTTAAGGGGGCTGCCAGCAGCTCGCTGCGCACGCTGTGCGGAGGCGGTATCATGGGGCGCAAACATCTTCAAGAAAGGAAGCTTCATGCCCACCGCAACCATCGCATACCTCGGCCCACAGGGAACCTATTCCGACGAGGCGGCCCGGCTGTTCGCCGCCAAGATGGGCTGCGCAGATGCGGAGTTTGTGGAATGCCCCTCGTTCAACGAGGTTCACGAAGCGGTGGACCGCGGCCGTTGCGAGTTCGGCGTAATGCCCATAGAGAACTCGCTCGAGGGCGTGGTCACCGCAACGCTCGACACCCTAGCCTTCAAGGGCGGCGTGAGCATCATGGGCTCCACCGTGCTCGACATCCACCATTACCTGATGGTGCACCCCGAATCCTCCATCGATCAGATAACCACCATCGCCAGCCATCCGCAGGCACTGGCCCAATGCCGTCGCTGGCTCGATGCCCACTTCCCCGCCGTGCCGCGCCTTGCCGTTTCCTCCACCGCAGAAGGGGCGCGCAAAGCAGTGGAAGACAAGGCGGTTGCCGGCATCTCCAGCAAGTTCGCGAGCGAGCTGTTCGAATGCAAAGTAGTGGAAGAGGGCATCGAGGACCACTACGGCAACCAGACGCGCTTCGTGCTCATTGCCCGACAGGGCCACGAGCAGGTGCTTCACGCCGATCGCATGAAAACCACGCTGGCACTTTCGCTCGCAGAAGACAAGCCAGGCTCCCTTTTGATGATCCTCTCGGAGCTGAACTACGCGAACGTGAACATCACCATGATCCAATCACGCCCCACCAAGCAGGGAATGGGAGACTACCTGTTCTTCCTGGACATCGAGGGCACACCGGAAGACCCGGCCATCAAGACGGCGCTCGACTGCCTGCGCCTGAAGCTGCGCGAGGTGAAGGTGCTAGGCTCCTACCCTGCCGAATAGCCGCGATGCAAGGCGGGCGGCCTGCCGGCGAAGCCGAACAGCCCGCCCGCGCCCGGGGAAGCAGCGATCCACAGATATCGCACAGCGAACAGCGCCCGAAAGGGCGCTTTCTCATGCCCCAAACGGGTTACGCGCGTAGGGCACGCAAGCGCCGGAGCCCTAGATGGCGCGATAGCGATTCCCGTCCTTGGCGAAGAAGCCCTCTTTCACCAAATCGTCGGCAATGGAACGGGTAAGCTCCAGCTCCGGCTCGAGCCTTCCATGCGCAGCCTCGAATTCAGCCAGGGCACCGTGCAGTCCTTCCAGCGTAACTTTGCGCTGAGCAAGTACCACACGCACCAGCTCGGCGCGCTTTTGACGGCGAGAGCCCTCGAACGTGCTTTGGCGGGAGTGATGCTTCGAGCGCCTGCTGGGGTTTGGCAGCGTGGACTTCAGGAAACTCCCATAGTCGAGCAGGGCATAATACCAACCCCGCGGGTTGTCCAGGCTGCAAGTGCGCTGCACGTACGGGGATATCTCCCTGTCGGAAACCTGATCCCTTCCAGGAAACAGATGGTGAAGGAACACGGTACGCACGTTGGTTTCCAAGTACACTGCCGGCTCGTTGTGGGCGAATGCGAGGATGCCGCCCGCCGTGGCAGGACCGATGCCGGGAAGGGCAACGAGCCCTTCCCGGGAACGCGGCAATTCACCGCCGTAGCGCTGGGAACAGACCTCGGCACAGCTCTTAAGCGCAAGGGCGCGACGGTTGTACCCAAGCCCCTGCCACATCTCCAGCACCAAGGAAGTTTCAGCGCTCGCAAGCGCATCGATGGTGGGAAACAGGCCTAGGAACCGATCCCAATAGTTCTGCACACGGCCGACCTGGGTTTGCTGGAGCATGATCTCGGAAAGCATGATGGCGTAAGGATCGCGCGTATTGCGCCAGGGGAGATCGCGGTACAGACGCTCCCCCTCCTCCCAAACCTTGGAAACAAGCTTCCTTTCCTCCTTGGTAAGGTCGCCAGCACAGGTTCCCCGGGCGCTCATCGGCACCCAGCTGCGCTCGGCACCCCAACAGCCATCGCGTATGAGCCACCATGCCGGCCTTCGCCGGAAGGGACGGCCCAAAGGCGAAAGCCAAGGGCGCGTACGGGCAGAGCCGCCATGGGAGGTTAGCCTTTCAGCAGGTCGTCGAAATCGGACGTCTCCCTGCGAAGCTCGGCAACCGCAAGGTCTTCCATGGCTCGGTACTCACGGGAATCAAGCGGCTGGAAGCTGGCAAGGCGCGCCATCACATCGTCGGAGGGAACGGCGCAGAACCTGCCTTTCGCCACGCTATTGCGATACGCCTCGTCTACCGCCTCGTTTGCCACCATGAGGATCTCGAAGCGCGAGAGGGCACGCGAGAACTCCACCATGCGCGAGACGTCGAGGCCGCGGGCGGAAGGATGCTGCGATTGCACCTCACGCCAGATGGCACGACGCTCGGCATTGTCGGGCAGTTCGACGTCGATCATGCGATAGGGGCCTATGAGTTCCCAGAAGAACGGATCGATGTCCTTCGGCTCAGCTGCCGATATCAGAACGGTAGCCTCAGGGCTGTCGAGGGCGGTCTGGATAAGGGCGATCGCCTCGCGGGCGCCACGGGATAGCTGCATTTGGATAAGGCCCTGCACGGCAGATTCGGGCGTAGAGGTATCCACGGCCGGGAAGTCCCACAGATCGAGGTCCTCGAGGATAACTGTGGTGGGCCCATCGAAACCGGTGCGCTGAAGGCCCTGCAGACGCGGCTTGAAATCAGGCGACGCCATAACGCACAGCACCACCTGCCCCTGGGCATTATGGTCCAGGCGCATGCGCACAGCAGGCATGCCGAGCTCGCCAGCCGTGGCGACCATGAAATAATTGGCATCTTCTCGGGCGGGGCAACGGAACATGAGCGTTCCCACACCCGGCATGCCAGAAAGGCCATGACGGCGGTTGAGCATCTCGAGGAACTTGGCGAATTCAGGGTCGCGGGAGCGTCCAATGCCCATCTCGCTCATGGTCTGGATGACGCCATCGAAGCCTACCAAGTTACGGTAATCGAGCTTCTGCTCGGGCGATGCCTCCGATTTCGCCGGGGCGAACTGCCCAAGGAAGGCGGAAAGGCCCGGCAGGTTGGGAAGCTGGATCTGACCGGCATCGGAGACCGGCTCGTCCTTCGGGGCATCATCTGCGGGGGCGGGCTTCGGCTCCGGCGCAGAATCCGGCTCAGGGGCCGAAGAGGCGCTTTCCTGGAACTCGCACAGGACGTCAGGGGCCGCATCGAGAAGGTCTTGGTTCACCATGTCGGCCATGCCCTCTATGGCCTCGCGGTCGAAGCCGTATTCCTCGAGCTTGTCGAACGCCAAGCGCTGCAGCTCGTCGGCATGCTCGGTTACCTCATCGGAATCCCAATAGGGCTCGAGCTTCTCGAAGATGTACTCGGCAAGCGAGCGCTGCTTGGTGCGCAGCGCCAGATCCCATGCCTTGCCCATTCCCTTGAGCACCTCTTCGCTGGGAACAAGGTTCTCGCTCAAAGCACGCTCATAGGCGGCAAGGTATAGATGGATGCCAAGGATGCTATCGCCCTGCTCCACCGCCAAGGCGGCGCGCTTCAAGTATGCCTGGGACGAATTGGAACGGTTGTCCTGGGACGAGGCATTGCCGAAAGAGGATCCTTCGCTCATCGTGGTGCACCTCCTAGGCACATAGACTTCTACCCGAATAGGGGAATCGCACTTGCTTATAGGAGCTGATTCTATAGCGGTATCTCCCCTACAGCAAAAATAGCACGGCAGCATCCGCCAAAATCCCATAGCGCCCCGCAAGCGGCGATACGTTACCCAGGCTTTACCGCAGAGACGCTAATTCCAATCCAAAGTTTTCCAGCCGTGCTCGGAAGCCGTGCGGCGAAGCGGTCGGTCGGGGCAAACTGCGAAGGCGTTTTGCGCGGCAGCAAGCAAGGCCCTGTCGGAATGGTGGTCGCCGTAGGCATGGGTCAGCACCCAGCCCCCCACTCCATAGCGCTCGTTTGCGCACTGCGTCAGAAGAGCAAGCTTCTGGCTGCCCTCTACCGGCAGCCCTTCCACGTTGCGGGTGTAGCAGCCATGGGAATCGGTTGCCATGCGGGTTGAGAGCTCATGGGTGAAGCCATGGTGCTCCATCGCCTCCAAGACGATAGGCTCGAACGTTGCGGAGACGACCCACACCTCGCGCCCTTGGCTGCGGTGCTTGCGGATCTCGGCATCTGCCTGGTCGCGGAATATGCGCTCAAGGCGCTCATCGTAGAAGCGGCGCAGGAACGCATCGACCTCTTCGCGGGGCTTGCCCTCGAAAGCCGTGAACACCGCACCGCGAACCCAGCTCTCGTTCTGAGGGAGGCGGAACTTGTACGCAAGGCCCCAAAAACCGATTTTCAGGGAAATGCCCTTCCCCAAAAGCCCCTGCTTCATCAGGGAGGTGACCAGGATAACCGGCGAGTTGCCCGAGATGCAGGTTCCATCGAAATCGAAAACGGCGATCTCCACAGGCTTGTTATGAGGAGCTTCCCCCATCTCCGCATCCCTCCAGTAGGCTTCAGAACAGTAGTGCCACTATACCGCATGCGCCGGTTGGGCGATGCGGCGCAAACCGAAGGCGGGAACCTTCGTGGCAAACAAAAAAGGCTCGCCTTTGGCGAACCTTCCAAGTTGCTGATGGCGGGATGTACGGGACTCGAACCCGCGACCTCCGACGTGACAGGCCGGCGCTCTAACCAGCTGAGCTAACACCCCTTGCTGCGACAGCGATAGCTAGTATACAGGAAGCAGAAATCTTGGCAAGAAGAAATCTGAAAAAATTTTCGCTCTATTGTTTCCGCAGGTCAAACGGGAACAATAGAGCGAAAGAAGGGCTAGACGCGCTTCCCCTTCTTCCTTCCACCCGGTTTGGCATAGTTCCAGGCAACCTTTGCGGCCTGCTTGGCAACGGGAGCCGTCGCATCCAAGGCGAACAGGGCGGCCTTCTTCGCCTTAGGTGCTACAACGGCGGCAGCAGAGCGCACTGCAGGCTTTCCGGCAACCTCTTGGGCAACCTCGGCCGCCTTGCCCCCCACCTTGCCCGCCAAAGCGGCAAGGCCGGCAATGTCGCCACCGCCCTCGAAGTACTCGATGGCTGCGCGGCCGATTGCCTGGGTTCCCACATAGCCCATAGTGCCCTTCACGGCCCAGCCAAGCACCGGAACCGCACCGGAGATCTGACGTGAGACGCTGCGGAAGAAGAAGCCGTTGGCCAACACCGCTGCAAGCTCCTTCACCCTGTCGGCAGACAGCTCATGGCCGTATGCCGCAGCGATCTGCAGCACCATCTTCGCCTGGTTGGCAGTCATGATGGGCATATCGGCGCCGGGAACGAACACAACAACCCCAACGCCCGCGTTCTGCAGCGACGTGTTGCGAATGGCCTCATACGCAAGCGGGCGGCGAACAAACGGATACGCGATAGAGAACGCAAGGCGCTTCTCGGAATCCGAGCGGACGATCCAAGTGCCTATCCTGTCGGCAAGCGATGCGCGCAGGCCTTCCTCGAGGCTGCATCCAGGCTCAAGCGAGACAAGGTCCCCTTCGGGGATGGGAAAGCCGGAGGATTCCGCCCCCTTGCGCACCGCATCGCCGTCCTCGGCAACGATGAGGGCAGCGGTTCCGCGCTCGCGGAACCCCGCTGCTATGCGGCCGATCTCGGGGTTGGCGCCAGCGGCGATGACGGCTATGTCGGCTTCGACCGAGACATCGGGAGCCTGTGCAGGGAAATAGCTCACCATCACTCGGGAATTGGCGGATTCGCTGTTGAAGCCGCTGCGGACGAACACCTGGAACTCACGGGAAGCCGATTCATCGATGAGGATGTCGACCGAGACAGGGATCGAGCATGCTTTGTTGATATCGATAGCCGCCGTAAGCAGGGCGGGAACATCTATGGGCAGCTTCATGGCAAAGACCTTTCGCTCAACGGCCGTTATGGGCCCATACCGAGTTTATCAAACCGAGCATGACGAAGTTCACGATCATGAACGATGTTCCGTAGCTGACAAACGGCAAGGGAATGCCCGTGATGGGCATCAAGCCGCAGTCCATACCTATGTTCTCCAAGATATGGAACAGCCACATACCCACGATGCAGATGACTATCACCGTTCCGAAAAGGTCGTTGGAGTTGCGGGCAACGCTAAGGGCAACCACCATCAGGCCAAGGTAGAGGGCGAGCAGCACGACTGCGCCCACGAAGCCGAACTCCTCAGCCAGAACGCAGAACACGAAGTCGGTTGCAGCTTCGGGCAAGAAGCCCAGCGAAGACTGGGTTGCCTGCATGAAGCCCTTCCCCAGGAAACCGCCGCTGCCGATGGCGATCTTCGCCTGCTGCAGGTTGTAGCCATCGCCGGAGGTGTCGTATGTGGAGTCCATGAACACCAGCAGGCGCTTCTTCTGGTATTCCTTCAACAGCACATCATGGCCGGCGATCTGATCGAACAGGGGGTCGAGGAGCAGCACCGCCGCCACGAGGACGGCGATCGCGCCAACGGTGCCCAGGAGGAAGCGCCAGTTGGCCCCACCCACGATAAGGGCGAACGCCCCGATCATCAGGTACACCAAGCCGGTGCCCAAGTCGGGCTGCATCATAACGCACACGAAAGGCACCGCCATGATGAGCAGGGCCTTGAGGTATTCACGCAGGTCGTCCATGCGCCCGCCATAGCGGGAGACCACCGATGCCGCCAACAACACCACCGTCACCTTGGCGAACTCGCCCGGCTGCAGCTGGATTCCCACGTTGATCCAAGATCTGCCACCGTTCACCTCCACGCCGATGCCGGGCAGCAGCGGGGAAAGGAGCAGCACGACGTTTATCACCAGAAACGCCACGGTGTACCCGGAGAGCGCATGGTAATCCATACGGCTGACAAGCGCCGCAAGCACAAGGCCGATGGCAACGCCGGAAAGCTGCCTGGCAAAGCTGTAATCCGAATCGGTAGCGGTAACCGAGTACTGAACCACCAGGCCGTAGAGCACCAACAGCGCGGCAAAGGCAATGAAAGGGAGGTTCAGGTACTTGAACCTCCGCGGCTTCGTGGCCCTGACAACGGCCGGGTCCTCTTTCCTCAGCGAACTGATCTCATTCATTTGAGGCACTGCCGCTCACCGCCGTTCCGCTGATAACCGTCATCTCTTCTTCGAAGGAGCCCGCCGCAGATTGGATGGCAGCGTCCATGACCTGGATGGCAACCGGCGCGCCAACCGTGCCGCCCGATCCGCCCTCCTCAACGCAGACGGTAAGGGCGAACTGCGGGTCCTCGTAGGGGGCATACATGGAAAACCATGCCATGTCCTCCTTGCCCGCAACCTCTGCAGTGCCCGTCTTCGAGGCAGAGCTCCATGAATAGCCGGAAAGCGCAGAGGAAATGCTCGAGTTCTCGGTGGACACACCGTGCAGTGCATCACGGATGATCTTGAAATTCGCCTCAGTGACATCGGGCTTCGCGTCCTCAACCGTGCCGAAGCTCAAAACCGTGTCGCCCAGCGAGTTGCGCGCCTCCTTCAGAAGATGAGGTCGCAAGAGCTTGCCGGTGGCAACCGCCGCATATGCGCGTGCCACCTGGATAGGCGTGACCAGGACGTAACCCTGGCCGATGACCATGTTCGAGTAATCGCCGGGAAGCCATTGGGCCTCTTCAGGCACGTCTTTGAAGTACTCCTTCTTCCAAGCGGGTGTGGGGATACGTCCTTCCGACTCGCCCGCAAGGTCCACCTTGGTGGCAGCCGAGTAACCGAACTCCTTGACGAAATCCTGCATGGCCTCTTCGCCGATGGAGGCACGCGCGTCGTAGAAGCTCTTCGCGATCTCGTAGAACACCACGTCGCAGGAAACAACAATGCCCTGACGCAAGCCAAGCCACCCATGACCCGATTTCTGCCAGCACTTCTGAGCGTATTCGCTGCCGAAGCCCGTCCACGTTCCCTGGCAGTCCCACGTCTTGCTGCTATCGGCGAACCCATAGGTCAAACCGGCCAAGCCGGTGAACGCCTTGAAGCACGAAGCCGCCGGATAGGTGCCGGCAATGGTGCGGTTCATGAGGGGGTAGTGCGATTCCTCGGTTTGATAGGAATCCCAGGCATCTTGCGAGATGCCGCCGATGAAGTGCTCAGGCTCATAGGTGGGATAGCTGGCCATCGCGACGATGCCGCCGGTCTTCACGTCGATGCACACGCACGATGCGGCGGTGCCGGTGCCGTTTTGCACCGCATCCGCCAAAAGGCGGTCGGCAACATGCTGCACCTTCGCGTCGATGGTCAAGTACACGTCGTTGCCCTTGCTGGGGTCAGTCTCGCCCACCACCTGCTGGATAACACCCGAGGCGTTGGTAACCAGCACGCGCTGACCATGATCGCCCGCAAGCAGCGAGTCGTACGTCTGCTCGATGCCGCTCTTGCCCACCGCGTCACCGGATTGGATATCGCGCCCCTCTGCAGCGTTGGCAAGATCGTCCTGCGATGCAGTGCCGGTGTAGCCCAGGAGATGAGCGGCAAGGGCACCGTATGGGTACGAACGCGTGGTACGCACCTGGGTGGTGACACCGGGGAAGGCATCGCGGTGCTCCGAGATGAAAGCGATGTCGCGCAGCTTGACGTCACTGGCCACAACGCGCTGGCTCTGGGCTCCCGAAGAGGAGTCGGAGATACGGGCGTGGACCACCTCGTAGGGAATCCCCAAAAGGGACGAAAGGCGCAAGAGCACATCGGGGTCCTTCACCACATCAGCATCGGCAAGGACCGTTTGCACCTGACGGTTGGAAACGAGGGCGATGCCGTTGCGGTCGTAGATGATGCCGCGCGGCGCGGGAGTTGAAACCGTGGTGTACAGGTTGGCATCCGCCTCTTCGCTGTAGCTTGCAGCATCGATCACCTGCAATCCGAAGAGCTTGGCAGTAAGCGCCGCGAACACACCGCCGATGAGCACACTAACAGCCAAGAAGCGATTGCGAACCCCACCGGCGGCAGCGGGCCCGGCACCAGAGGGAGCGACGTTCGGCGCGCTGCCGTGTGAGACCTTGGGCGTTTCAGCCGCTATGCCCACCGAGGTAACCGAGCGCACGCGCATGCGCTCGCGGGCACGCGCCTGCGCCGAATTGGCACGCACGCGAAAGACAACCGCAAGGATAACGCCCAGGAACAGAAGGGCGGCAATGGTTGTGAGTATGGCAGAGAGCACTGCGAGCTCACCGGCCTAGTGGAAGCGCCCAGCAGTAGGCACCTGCCACGCATCGTTGGACGACTGGGTGAAGGGCAGGCGGCGCATGACAACGAAGAGCAGTACCGCGATAAGCGAGTTGAGCACCGTCGAGGGGATGACGCGCTGCACAAGAAGCTCGAAGAACGACCCCTGGTAGCCAAGCACCATAAGCCCAATGACGAACACCAGCTCGAAAGCGAAGATGGTTACCGCCAGGGCGATGACCGGCATTGCCATGGTGGTGTCATCGAGCACCTCGAAGGCACGCGAAAGGCAGAACACCGCCACGAGCAACAGCAGCGAGGTAAGGCCGATCGGGGTGTACAGCAGCAAGTCGGCGATGATGCCCAGCACGAATGCGTAGACATAGGTGGTATCGGCGCGGCGCATGATGGAAAGCACCAGCACAAACGGGACAATGAAGCTGGGCACCACGGAAAAGACCGCGAGAATCGGCGCAAAAACCACCTGCACAGCAACGATGACCGCAGAGAATATAAGGGGCAGCAACCATTCACGCATCAAAGCTACTCGCCTCCGTTCGAAGCATTATCCGTGCTGGATCCCGAATCCGCCGAGTTCGACTGAGAAGAGCTGGAGCTCAACGCACTGGGGCTTACCGCATTGACGATCGTGTTCGCCGCATTGGCATCGGACGAAGCCGCAGCCTCTCCGCCCATTCCCAGCACGACCAGGACCTCGCTGACATTGGTAAAAGAGGCATTGGGGGAAACGACGATCGTGCGCGTCGCATCACCCTGGCGCTGCTCTACCTTGGAGACAACGCCAACCACCAGGCCGCGGAAGTAGCCGCCGCCCAAACCGGTGGTTATGACAGCCTCCCCTTCCTTCACCTCGGTACCCTCATCGACGCCCTTAAGATAGAGCGTTCCCTCTACCGAGCCGTTCAGGATACCCTCTGCACGGGAGTTCTGCAGCATGACCGCCACACCGCTCTGCGCGTCGTTGAGCAGACGGACCTGGGAGGAATACGTAGAGACCGAGGTTATCTGGCCCACCACGCCCGTAGAGCCCATGACCGGCAAACCTGCTTTGGCGCCAGATGCCTCGCCAACATCGATGGTGATGATGCGGTTGTACGAGTCGGAGGAATAGCCCGTAACATGGGCGGCAATCGATGAAAAGCCGTAGGCGTCATGCAGCCCAAGGAGCGATTCGAGACGGGTTGCCTCTTGGCGATACTCCTCGAGCTCGACCACCATCTGCGAAAGCGTCGCATTGCTCTCCTTCAGCTGGCTCATGGTTTGCCCATCGGCAGTAAGATCCTCGATAGAGGTGGAAGCCGAAGCCGCAAGCGAACCGGTTGCCGCACCGATCGAGGTGAGGGGCGAAGACACGGCGGCCGTGGTCGACTGAAGCGAATGGAGAGGACCTTCCTGGTCTTCGCGGGCGTACACGATGACGAGGACGAGGGACACTGCCAAGAATATTGCCAAGAGCCCCGTTCCCCCAAGGTGGCCACCGAATGGGATCTTCTTATCGTTCATATTCAGGGCCATATCGCGAAAGGATCTCCTATTTCGATCTCATCAGAATCTGCTTGAGCGCCGTTGGGGTCTCAAGAACCTTCAGGCAACCCGAGACTACGTTGGTCAGCGCCGTTTCGCTTGTCCAGACCGGGATCTCCAACTGCTGGGAGAAATAACGGTCCAGGCCGGAAAGCAAGCCGCCGCCGCCCGTGAGCAGGATGCCGTTGGAGATGATATCGGAAGCCAAGTCGGGGTTGGTCTTCTTGAACGTCTCCTTGATATGGACAACCATCTCGTCGATAGGAGCCTGCAAGGCATCGCGAACGTCCTCGGACTGGATGGTCACTTCCTTCGGCTGCTCGGTGAGCACGTCCTGACCGGAGATGATCATGTCGCGCTCGCGACCGTCTTCGAAGGGCAGGATGGAGCCAATCTTAATCTTGATGACCTCTGCCGTACGCTCGCCGATCTTGATTCCAAGAAGATCGCGCAAATGAACCGCAATAGCTTCATCTAGACGATTACCGGCCAAGCGAAGCGAAGACGAGGTGACGATGCCACCCAGGGAGATAACAGCAACCTCGGTGGTGCCGCCACCGATATCCACCACCATGGAGCCGGTGGGCTCGGTTACGGGAAGATCGGCGCCCATAGCCGCAGCCATGGGCTCTTCGATGAGGTATGCCTGACGCGCTCCGGCCTGGATGGTGGCTTCGAACACGGCGCGCTTCTCTACGGAGGTGGCCCCGCAAGGGATGCACACCACGATGCGCGGCTTGGGCTGCCAAGGGTAACGACGGGGAGCCGCCTTGTTGATGAACGCAGAGATCATCGCCTCGGTAACATCGTAATCTGCGATAACGCCATCATGAAGAGGATGCTCCGCCGAAAACGTGTCGGGCGTATGGTTGATCATGTTCTTCGCCTCGTGGCCAACGGCGAGCACGCGATGGGTGCTACGCTCGATGGCGACAACGGAAGGTTCGTTGATAACGATGCCCTGACCGGTGATGGCCACCAATGTGTTGGCCGTACCGAGATCGATGGCCATATCGTACGAAGACGACTGGGTGGCGTTCTGAATATAATCAAGGAAAGACATGCATTGTCCTTAAGCAGTATTGTGCAATCGTAATCACAGATAATATCACACAGCCACAGTGCCGAAGGGGATTCCACAGGCGCTGCACTCTAACGCGAGCCACAAAAAAACGGGTCCCCTGCGGGACCCGATCAAAACCCATGAGAGAATTACGGCTTATGCGAAGAAGATGCCGATCTCGCGCTCGGCGGAAGCAGTGGAATCGGAGCCATGGATAACGTTCTCGTCCATGATCAAACCGAAGTCGCCACGGATGGTTCCAGGAGCAGCCTCTGCGGGGTTGGTTGCGCCCATGAGGGAGCGAACCTTGGCAACAGCGCCCTCACCGGAGATGACCATCTTCACAACAGGGCCAGAGGTAATGTAGGAGATAAGACCGTCGTAGAAAGGCTTGCCCTCATGCTCGGCATAGTTGGCAGCTGCCTGCTCGGGGGTAACCATGCCCATCTCCAGCTTCTCAACCTTCAGGCCGGCACGCTCAAAGCGGTTGACGATCTCACCGATGTGGCCATTGCGCACGCCGTCGGGCTTGATCATGCTGTAGGTCTTTTCAATTGCCATGTTCTGGCTCCTTTCGAATGAAGGGTCTTGTTCTTCTATGATTTGGGGCAAACCCCGTAATCGCCGTTACTGCTGGCTGGCGAAGGACAGCGAGACAGCCGATACCTTCCAGCCGATGCCGTCGCGCACCAGGGAGATCTGGTACGGCACTTCCCCACCCTGCTGAGTGGTTGCCTTCACATACACCTCGGCACTGGTCAGGTTATTCTCCTGGCCAACGATCTCGATGCTTGCGCCCGAGACGACCGTGTCAGCGATGCGCTCCTTCTTCGAGTCGTCGACGGCGGAAGCGTACACGTCGCTGCTGGGGTCAGCGAACAGCGCATTCACCTGGTCTTGCTCGGAGGGAATGCCGAAACCTTGAGTGTAGGCGAACGCGCCACCGCCGGCCACGATGACCACGAGGATCAAGAAGACCAGGAAGATCTTCAGGCCGCGATGGCGGCGCTTCTTCTTAAGGGGCTGGCCCCAATCCTGGAAGTCCTGCTCGGCTTCCTGGAAGAACTGGCTGCCAGCCTGCTCTGCAGCAGCGATTTCCCTCATGATGCTGGTCTCGGAAAGCTGCATGGTACCCATCTGGGACGGATCGAGCGGCTGAGCCTGCAGGGGCACGCCGTCGCCCGGCACATCAAGACCGGAAAGGTCGTTCTGCCGCGAAGGTGCAGCACCGGCCGAAGGGGCGACATCGGCAGGGGAAACGGCTTCGACCTCGCCCGTGTTGCCAGAGGCCATCGAGGCAACGGCACGCTGGTAATCGACGTTGGCAGCGTCGTTGAACACGTAGGTCTTGTCCGCCAGGGCGGACTCGAAGGCGCGAACGGCTTTCTCCATCTTGCCGGCGGCAACGTATGCCTGCCCCATATTGGCGAACAGCTTGTTGCGCGTGGCCGGATTCATGTCGAACTGGAGGGCGCTCTCGTAAGAGGCGATGGCGTCCTGCGGCCTATCGAGGGCCATGAAGCAAACACCCAGGTTCAGCAGGGCCTTCGTAGGATTGGGGTTCATCTCGTCCAATGCGGCGGAGCGGAATGCGGCACCGGCCTCGGCGGATTTGCCCAACTTCAAAAGCGAGTTGCCCAAACCGATGAACGCCTTGTAGGGCGTGGGATAGCGCGAGTCTTGGGTGGCGGCCGTGAAGTTGGTGATGGCGTCCTCGAAATCGCCCTGCGAGGCGTAAACCATACCCAGGTTGTAGTTCACCGAGCCAACCGCATCATATGATTTGTCGACCATTGCCTGCGAATAAGCGTGGATGGCCTCGTTCGGATCATTGAGCTTTACCAGGCAATTTCCGATCTGGTGGTACAGAAGCCCAATCTCACCGGGAGCCTTTTCAACCGAGGTGTCCTCAAGGCATTCGGTGAACTTATGCAGTGCCACGTCGTAGGTCTTGGAAACATAGGCGCTGCGCGCTTGCTGGAAAGTCTCGTTGTTCATATACCGTCCGGTTCCTCTCTTGCGTCTTTGCGCCCGGGGAAGCCAGGTCAGACGCTGCGATAGGGCACCCTATGCGCCCTGCTGCCAACAAGGGAATGGGTTAGTTGGCGTTCTCGATAACGATGGTCTCGATGACATCGCCCACACGAAGGCTCTTTACCACATCGAGGCCTTCCACGGTCTGGCCGAAAACGGTGTAGCCAGAATCGAGGAAGGGCTGGGCGCCCAAGCACAGGTAGAACTGGGAACCCGCAGAGTTCGGGTCCTGAGAGCGGGCCATGGCAAGCGTGCCGTCGAGATGCTTGTTGTTGGGGTTGGTGGTGTACTCTTCGCGGATGCAGTAGCCCGGGCCACCCGTGCCAAGACCGGCAAAGGGATTGCCCTCTGCCGCCTTCACCTGCTCGGAATCGAGCGTGCGGGTATTGGGGCAACCACCCTGGATAACGAAGCCGGGAACATAGCGATGGAACTTCAAGTCATCGTAGAAGC
>CAVIKC010000025.1:8377-26832 GCA_963643405.1 Succinivibrio sp. | reverse complement strand
TCTTCTTCGGCATGCGCATCGACACCAAGCAGCTGCGCCCGCTGCGCGAGCAGGGTTACAACAAGGCCATGCGCCAGGCAGAGAAGAAGGCTCGCAAGAAGAAGTAGACGGCGGCCAGGTGAGGTGCCCCCTCTTCGTCGAACATGGCTGTTGCCGTGGTCGTGAAGGGAAGGAAGGGCGTGGGAACTCGCCAAGATCGCTTCACCTGAAGGCGGCTACCGGAAACGGTGGCCGCCTTGCTTGTTTTCTGCCACAATCCGTTTATCCAACACCCACTAGGAGGTTTTCATGAGACTGGTTTCTTGGAACGTGAACGGCTTGCGCGCCGTTATGAAGAAGGGCTTCATGGATGCCTTCACCGAGCTGGATGCCGATGTGTTCGCCTTGCAGGAAACCAAGCTGCAGGAAGGCCAGATACAGATGGACATTCCCGGCTACTACCAGTATTGGAGCTATGCCGAGCGCAAGGGGTATTCGGGCACGGCCGTGTTCTGCAAGGAAGAGCCCCTGCAGGTTCTGCACGAAGTGGGCATTCCCGAGCTGGACACCGAGGGCCGCGTGGTGCTGTGCGAGTTTGCCAAGTACTGGTTCGTAGATGTGTACACGCCGAACGCGCAAAGCGAATTGGCACGCCTTGACCACCGTATGGCCTGGGACGATGCCTTCCGTGGTATGTGCAAGAACCTGGAGCGCGGCGTACTTCCAGACGGCAGCGCAGGCAATGCGAAGCCTGTGGTGATGTGCGGCGACTTCAACGTGGCCCACCAGGAAATAGACCTGAAGAACCCGCGCACGAACCGCGGCAATCCCGGATTTTCCGACGAGGAGCGCGCCAAGTTCACTGAGCTTCTGGACGCCGGGTTCATGGATACCTTCCGTACCCTTAACCCCACTACCGAAGGCGCGTACTCGTGGTGGAGCTACCGCTTCCATGCGCGGGCCAACAACGCGGGGTGGCGCATCGACTACTTCCTGGTAAGCGAGGCGCTGCGCAGCCAGGTACAGATGGCCAACATCTATTCCGAGATCATGGGATCGGACCACTGCCCGGTTTCGCTGGAGTTGGACTTGTAGCGCTGGGTGAGTGTGGGGAGTAGCGCTACAATGGTGCGATACGTTTTCAAATGGCTGGAAGGCAACGATGGCAGACAACGAAATGGACTTGGACAAGATCGAGCAAGGCGTTCGCCTGATCTTGGAAGGCGTTGGGGAAGACCCCAACCGCGAAGGGCTTCTTGAAACGCCGGCCCGCGTGGCGCGTATGTACCAGGAATGCTTCGCCGGCCTGCACCAAGACCCGGCCGTCCATTTCGAGACGCTCTTCGATGAGCACCACAACGAGATGGTCATCGTGCACGATATCCCGTTCTATTCCATGTGCGAGCACCATCTGGTGCCGTTCTTCGGGAAGGCGCACATCGCTTACATCCCCGCCAAGGAGGGCAAGATCTGCGGCATCTCCAAGCTTGCGCGCTTGGTGGAGGTGTTCGCCCGTCGCCCTCAGGTACAGGAGCGCCTTACCTCGCAGGTGGCCGATACATTGGTGGAACAACTCAACCCCTGCGGCGTGGCGGTTGTGATGGAGGCTGAGCATCTGTGCATGAGCATGCGTGGTGTTAAGAAGCCGGGAGCAAAAACGCTCACGAAGGCTATGCGTGGTATATTCGAGGACGATACGGCGGCGCGCGCCGAGGCGCTGTCGCTTTTGGTGGGCCGCTAGCGCCTGCGCCGGGTTCCCGGCAAGTGCTGAAGAAGAGCGAAAGGAAGCTTCAATGCGTTGCGTTATCTCTGTTTTGGGTAAGGACCGTAGCGGTATCGTTGCCGGCATTTCCGGGGTTCTTTCCCAGAAGGGCGCCAGCATCGACGACATCAACCAAACCATCTTGGGCGATATCTTCAGCATGACCATGCTGGTTCGCCTGGACGTAGAGACCGCCGGTTTCAACGAGGTTCAGGAAGCCCTGGCGAAGGAAGCGGATGAACTGGGCGTTCAGGTGATCCTGCAGCGTGAAGACGTGTTCCAGTTCATGTACAAGATCTAAGCGAAAGCGAGCATACGGATGAGCGAATCCCCAACAGCGGGCACAGAGGGCATCTCCCAGGGAGTTTCATGTGCATCGGAGGCAAAGGGGGAATTCGCGGCATTCGTCGACACCATCGCCGCCTTGCGCGCCCCCGATGGTTGCCCATGGGATCGCGAGCAGACGCATGCCTCCATTTCCCGCAACATGATCGAGGAGGCCTACGAGGCCGTGGATGCCATTGAGCAGGGCGACGTTTCCCACTTGCGCGAAGAGCTGGGCGATGTGCTTTTGCAGGTGGTGCTGCAAAGCCAGATCGCCGCTGATGCAGGTGAGTTCACCGTGGCCGATGTGTGCCGCGATGTGAACGAGAAGATGATCCGCCGCCATCCGCACGTCTTCGGCAACGAATCCGCTTCGTCTGCCGAAGACGTTCTGGGTATCTGGGACAACGTGAAGCTGGCCGAGAAGAGCGCCGAAGACGCGCAGGCTGCCCAGCCCAAGGGCTTGCTTGAAAGCGTTCCGGTAAGCTTCCCGGCGCTTATGCAGGCGTACAAGATCTCCAAGAAGGCCGTCGCCGTGGGCTTCGACTGGGATTCCGTCGAAGACGTTTGGGCTAAGGTCGAAGAGGAGATTGCCGAGTTCAAACAGGCTTGCCGGCAAGGAACCGCCGCCGAAAAGGAGCTCGAGTTCGGTGATGTGCTGTTTTCCCTGGTGAACGTTGCGCGTAAGGAGCATGTGGATGCCGAAACCGCGCTGCGTGCCACCTGTCGCAAGTTCCGCGAGCGCTGGGCTTTCATGGAAGGCGCCGCCTGGGGCCAGGGCAAGCGGATAGAGGAATTGGACATGGCCGAGCTGCAACAGCTGTGGGACCTGGCAAAGACCATGCATGTGGGCGAGCCCCATGACTAAGATCTACTCCCGCACGGTGCCGCTGGGCACTGATATAGTTGATGCGTTCTGTCTGCTTCAGAAGGGCTTCACCGACCAATTCGTCTACTACGACAAGGAACATCCCTGTCGGCTTATGGGCCTAGGGCGCTGCATCGCGCTGCCTTCACTGGCTGAAGCCGATGTCGTGCGCCAAGACTCCCAGCACAGCCCCGTGTTCTTTTCCTTCAACCGTTTCGATGCCGAAAACCCCAAGCCCGCCGATGACATGATGGCTGCGTTCCCGCGTTTGCGCCTCATGCTGCCCGAGCTGGTGCTCATCGAAGATGATCAGGGCACGTTTTTGCAGGTGAACAGCCTCGGTCCCGTGTACGAAGGCCGCGTCGAGCGCTTTGTGCGCCATGCCTGCGAGGCACAGCCCCGTTCGCATAGGTCGATGAAGCACACGGTGCGCCGTGATTCGCTTGAGGATTGGCAGCGGGTTATGGCATTGGGGCTTTCGCGCATCGCCGAAGGCCGCATAGCCAAGCTGGTTCCCTCGCGCCGCGTTGAGCTACTGGCCGATGAGCCGTTTTCCTCGAAAGACGTGCTGGTGAACCTGATCGACGGGGGCGCACGTGGCACAGTGTTCATGTACCGCTACGGCGATGTATTCTTCTCCGGGTGCACGCCAGAGCTGCTGCTGCGCAAGCAGGGCTGCAACGTGCAGAGCATGTGCCTTGCCGGAACATGCCCTCAAGGCGCCACGCCTGAAGAGCAGCAGCGCTTTGCCGACGAGTTGATGGCCAGCGAGAAGAACCGCCGCGAGCACGAATACGTGGTGGAGTTCATGCGTCAGGTGTTCTCGCGCAACTGCTATGACGTGCAGATCCCTGCCCAGCCCGAGGTGCGCCCGCTTCGCCATGTGCAGCATCTGCATACCCCGGTGCGTGCCAAGGTCATGGAAGGCACCACGCTGATGGGGTTGGCCAGCCAGCTCCACCCCACGCCCGCGCTTTCCGGTACTCCGGTGGGCGAGGCCCTTATGACGTTGCGCGAAGCGGAGGCGTACAACCGCGGCTTCTTCGGTGGCACGGTGGGTTTTGTTGACGCGGCGGGAAACGGTGAGTTCTCGGTTGCTATCCGATCTGGCGTGTTCGACGGCGAGCGCGGGTGGCTCTACGCCGGCTGCGGCATCGTTGATGGCAGCGACGCCGAAAGCGAGTTTGCCGAGATAGACCTGAAGCTAAGTACGATTCTGAGCGCCTTCGAGGCGCCCAGCGAAGGGTAGGATCATGTCGAACGCAACGGTTACCCCTGGCGACCTGGGTAGATATATAGGAGCCTTCTTCGACGAGCTCATGCGCGCCGGGGTCCATGATGTGGTGGTAAGCCCCGGCTCCCGTTCCACCCCGCTTTCCATGGTTGCCTACGAGGCTCATCGTCGTTTGGGCGCAACCTTCAACCTGTACCTCGACGTGGACGAGCGCGGTGCCGCCTTCTTCGCGCTTGGCTTGGCGAAATCGACCGGGCGCGCAGTGTGCGCGATCTGCACCTCGGGCACGGCGGTGGCGAACTGGTTTCCCGCGGTCATGGAGGCGAAGACTTCCCGTGTTCCGCTGATCCTGCTTTCCGGGGATCGCCCGCTTCGTCTTCAGGGGTTGGGCGCTCCGCAGACCTGCGACCAGGAAAAGGCGTTCGGCGGCTATGTGCGCCGATTCTTCGCCATGCCGGAGCCTTCCGCTTCTGAACGCGGTATCGCCCATGTGCGACAGACAGCGCGCGAAGCGGTTATCGCTGCTGCGCCGGGCACGCACGGTGCAGCCCCGGTGCATATCAACTTTCCGTTCGATGAGCCGCTCACGCCCGACCTCCAAGTTGATGATCTGCTCTCGAATGGTCAGGTTTCCCATGGGGAGGATCTGCCTGCGGTGGTGTTGCCCGAGCAGATCTTCTCTTCGCATGATTCACGGATGCTGGCAGATTTCCTGGACGCGCATCGGGTGGTGGTGCTGGCGGGCGAGGGCACGTTTTCCTGCCAGGCCTTAACCGATCACGCCCGTCGCGACCGCGAAGCCCAGGCCCTGCTCGCCTTCGCCGAGCGTTTCGATGCCCCCTTGCTGGCCGATCCGCTCTCTCAGCTGCGGCAATACCAGCACCCTGCGGTGATCTGCGGGTACGACAGGATAATGGCAAGCAACGAGATGCCCGCCTTCGATGTGGTGGTGCGTTTCGGTCGCTACCCGGTATCCAAGCGAACAACCCAGGTTGTGGAAGTGCTGCGTCCCGCGCAGATCGTGGTGGATCCCGTCGAGACCCGCGACTTCAACTCGCAGACCACTACCTTCGTCGCTGCCGACCCGCTGGATTTCGTGGTGGCCATGCTCGAGGCGGCAGGCGACTCTGCCGACCCGCTGGACATCGATGCGCCCCTTCCTCGGAGCATCCACGAATGGGGTTTGCTCGATCGCGCGCGCACCGAGCGCATCCTGTCCCACGATTTCAATGCCGAGCCGGCTCTGGAGGGCTCGTACGTGCGTGCTCTGCTGGAAGAGCTGCCCGCCGAATCGTTGCTGTTCAGCGCGAACAGTATGTCGGTGCGCGCGCTGGATGCGTTCTACGTCAGTAACGCCAAGCGCCTTACCGTGCTGGCCAACCGCGGCCTGAACGGTATCGACGGTACGGTTTCCACAGCCCTTGGCGCTGCCCAGGAACGCAACCAGACGGTTCTGCTTACCGGCGACCTCACCTTGCTGCACGACCTCAATGCGCTGGCGCTGCAAGGGGAGATGATGCTGCGCGAGCGCGACGGCAGCCTCCGTCCCAGCGTGTTGGTGGTTCTGCTGAACAACAACGGCGGCGCTATTTTCGATATGCTTCCGCAGAAATCGGAGGACCCGTATTTCGAGCGGCTGTTCCTTACCCCGCAGAAGGTCGATTTCCTTACTGCGGCGCGCGCGTTCGGCGTGCCGGCAGAGCAGGCGAGCACTCCGAGCGAGTTCAGGGAGCTGTGCCAGCGTTTCCTCGGCACCCCCGGCATATCGTTTATCGAGGTTTCGCTTCCCCTGACCGGGGTCAAGGAGCGTTACGGCCGCTTCTAACACGGTGATTGTATTCGGAAGAGGGGTTTACCATGCATGACCATACCTGCGGCTGCGGCCACGACCATGCCCATGAAGGCGAGCACGAATGCTGCGGCACCCATAGCCACTCTGGCGGCGATGGTTGCGGCTGCGGCCATGATCATGGCCACGATCATGTCGTATCCGACGCGAGCGAGGAGCTGCTAGCCGGCGGTTGGCTGATGCCGAACAGGGCTGCCGCGCCTGATGCGCCGGCGCCTGCCAGCGAGTTCGACTTCGCTTGGAACGGCCAGAGCTTGCACGTATGCCAATGGGGCGAAGAGGGTGCCGTCCCGGTAGTCGCGCTGCACGGGTTCATGCAGACGGGTGCAAGCTGGGCAGCGGTTGCCGGCGCCCTTTCCGCCGACCATTGCGTGTATGCCCTGGACCTTATCGGCCATGGGCAAAGCAGCAAGCCCACCGATCCTGAGGCGTATTCGTACGATGCCGCCATCGATTCGGTACGGGCGTTTCTCCGTGAGGTTGCCTGTGCAAACGGGCAGCGCCGTGCTCACCTTCTGGGGTATTCCATGGGTGGGCGCGTGGCGGTGGGCGTTGCCGCCAAGGAACGCGATTGCCTGTACTCGCTGATGCTGGAAAGCTGCAACCTGGGGCCAGTCTCGGAGGACGACCGCTCGGCGGCGGTGGAGCGCAACGGCGGTTGGGCTGCCCGATTGCGTGCAGGCGGGATCGCCCCCTTTGTGGAATATTGGGAGCAGTTGCCCCTGTTCGCCACGCAGCGCGAGCTTGGCCTCGGCAAGATGCTTCGCGAAGAGCGCCTGGCGAACAACGCCGAAGCCATGGCGTTGTGCCTGGAAGGGATGGGTAAGCACGCTATGCCCTTGGAAGACGATGCCTTCGCGGCGCTTTCGGCAACCTGGGTTCCCATCAAGTACCTTTGGGGGCATGAGGACGCGAAGGCGCATCCTATCGCGCACCGCTTCGAGCACGAGGGTTTCGACGTCACCTCATTCGGCACGGGGCACAACGTGCATCTGGAAGCCCCAGCGCTATACACTAAGGCAGTACAGGAATTCTTGTTCGGCATCGAACCGAGGCAGCTTTAGCCTCCGGTTGGCCGGGCAGCAAAGATAAGGAAGGAACAAACCATGAGCGACTTCCCCTGGGAAAAGGTGAAGGACTACGACGAGATCATCTACGAGAAGATGGATGGCATCGCCAAGATAACCATCAACCGCCCCGAGTGCCGCAATGCGTTCACCCCTAAAACCAACGTCGAGCTGTTCGACGCATTCTCGCTTGCGCGCGACGACGCCAGCGTTGGGGTGATCATCCTTACGGGCGCCAACCACGATGGCAAGCCTGAAGACCAGGCCTTCTGCTCGGGCGGTGACCAGAAGAAGCGCGGCAACGGCGGCTATGTGGGCGAAGACAACATCCCACGCCTGAACGTGCTGGACCTGCAGCGCCTTATCCGCGTGGTGCCCAAGCCCGTTATCGCCATGGTGAACGGCTACGCCATCGGCGGCGGCCATGTGCTGCATATCCTGTGCGACCTTTCCATTGCCGCCGAAACGGCCAAGTTCGGTCAAACCGGCCCGCGCGTGGGCAGCTTCGACGGTGGCTACGGTGCATCGTACCTGGCGGCCATCGTGGGCCAGAAGAAGGCACGCGAGATCTGGTACCTGTGCCGCCAGTACACTGCAGCCGAAGCGCTGGATATGGGCCTGGTGAACAAGGTGGTTCCGTTCGACCAGCTGGAAGCCGAATGCGTTTCCTGGGCAAACGAGATGCTGGCGCTTTCCCCCACGGCCCTGCGGTTCCTGAAGGCTTCCTTCAACGCGGCAACCGACGGTTACGCGGGTCTGCAGCAGCTCGCTGGTGATGCAACGCTTCTGTACTACACCTCGGACGAGGCGAAGGAAGGCCGCGATGCCTTCAAGGAAAAGCGCAAGCCCGACTTCGACAAGTTCCCCAAGTTCCCCTGATAGCTGCCGGGACTGCGGTCGAGGGGCTAGAGGGGCTTTTTCGGCGGCCGGCCGAATAAGAAAAGGATGTGACCTGCAATGATCACTAATTTTGCGGATATGGCATACCGTAAGGCAGGGCAGATGCTCTTCTGCGTTCAGCGCGAGGGGCGTTCGGTGACGTTCAGTTACCGGCGCGCCCGGTTCGCTGCTGCGGCGCTTGCCAGAGAGCTTGCCAAGCATGGCTATCGGCGCGGAACCACGATTGCCTGCAACCTGTACAACGGTTCCGAGGTGGTTCTGCTCTCGTTGGCGGCGGCCTACGGCGGCTTCACCTTGGCGCTGCTGAACCCGCGCCTTTCCCCCGACGAGCAAAGGCTTCGCCTGGTAGAGCTGGAGAGCGCCACGGGCGAAGCCGGCATCGACGTGCTGGAGCGGCGCAATATCGACCGCCTGATGATCGATGCCACCGGCTTCGACCAGATCGAATTCGCCGACCTGCCCGAAGCCCAGCTTCCCGGAGTGGCCGCCCTCGAGGCGTATGCCCGCGAGTGCGAGGGCGCATGGGACGCGGACGAGGCGGGCATCGTGATGTTCACCTCCGGTTCCTCGGGAACGCCGAAGGCCGCCATGCTCCCTTGGAGGTCCATCGCAGCTTCGGCGGCTTCCCTGAACGAGGCATTGATGGAGCCGGGCAGGGGCGTATGGCAGTGCGTGCTGCCGATGTGCCATATCGGCGGTTTCCAGATCATGGTGCGTTCGCTGCTGAACGGCAGCTCGTTCGTCATCTACGAGAACTACAGCCCTCAGCGCATCCTGAACGATGCGTTGAGCTTCAATGCCACGCATATCTCGGTGGTCGACAAGATCTTGGCCGACTTGGTGGAATGCGACCACGACAAGGTGCTCAGCCAGTACAAGTGCATACTTCTGGGCGGTGCCGAGCTGAACGGCAAGACCATACGTGGCGCCCTGCGGGCGAAGGCGAAGGTGTACTCCAGCTACGGCATGACCGAAACCTCCAGCGCAGTAGCCACGGCGTTGGTAACCCGCGGCTTCGACGGCGGTCTTCAGATGCTGCCCGGCTACGAGGCGCGCGTGGTAAGCCCCGATGCCGACGGTGTTGGCCAGCTGCATCTCAAGGGGGCGGGCATCTTCGAGGGATACCTGAACGCGCGCAAGGCGCAAAGCGCCGATGGCTTCTTCGTAACGGGCGACCGCGCGTCCATCGACCGCAATGGGCTGCTTCGCGTGTATGCCCGAACCGAGGACCTTATCATCTCGGGTGGTGAGAACATCTACCCGGCAGAGGTATGCGATGTGCTGTTGGGCATCCCCGGCGTGAAGGACGCGTATGTCTTCGGGACCGCCGATGAGGTGTGGGGGTATCGCCCTGTGGCCTTCATCGAGGCGGATTACTCCGCCGATGCCATTGCTCGCGACCATGAAGCCCTGGGGCTCTCTCCCGAGGAAACAGGGATAGCGCCCGCATCGTGCCCGCAGGAATTCGTTCGCATGGTGCATGACTACTTGGACGGCTGCATGTCGCGCCTGCACCATCCGAAGCACATCCTGGTGCTGCCGGAATTCCCCCGGACCGTCGCTGGGAAGACGGACCGCCGAGCCCTGAAACAACGCTACGACAAGCGCATCGACATCAAGTCGCTCACGCTGTTTCGCGTGAAACAACCGTTCGTACATCCCATCAAGACCAGCAAGGGCACCATCTCTGAGCGCGAGTCGTTCTTTGTGGAGGTGGAAGATTGGGCAGGCCGCACCGGCATCGCCGAATGCGTTTCCTTCAGTACTGACTGGTACCTGCCTGAAACCCTTTCGCAGGATTACGATGTGGTGCGCGACAGCATAGCGCCAATCGTCTTGGGGGAGCGCTATCTGCACCCCAGCGAGGTTTCCGCCTCTTTGGCAACGTTCCCTGCTCTGGCGGCTTTCCCGATGGCGAAGGCGGCGGTCGAGCCCGCCATCTGGGATCTGTACGGCAAGATCGTGGGCAAGCCTTTGGCGAAGCTCATCGGCGGCTCGGGTCAAGAGAAGATTTTGGGCGGCGCGGTGGTAGGCATCGGGACGGTCGAAGAGGTGCTGGCGAAGGTTGGCGCCTTGGTGGCTCAAGGCTACACGCGCGTGAAGCTGAAGGTGCAGCCCGAAGGCTGCTTCGAGTGCGTTTCCGCTGTGCGTGCAGCTTATCCCGACCTCACCATCATGCTCGATGCGAACCAATCGTTCGACGAATCCAGCCTGAACGTGTTGTGCAAGCTCGATACGCTGGGACTTGCCTGCATCGAGGAGCCGTACAACCCCGCTTATGTTCCCCGTAGTGGAGAGAAGAGCCTGTTCGTGCGCCTTTCCCTGCTGCAAGATGAGCTGAAAACGCCGGTGTGCTTGGACGAGTCGGTTGTCACGGCAAGCGACATGGAACAGGCCATGGAGTTCGACAACCTTTCGTGCTATGCGCTGAAAATCGCCAAGTTCGGCGGCATCCAGCCCACTCTCGATTTCTACGGGTGGTTGCGCAGCTGCGGGAAGCAGGCATGGATGGGCGGCATGTTCGACACCGGGGTCTCCAAGCGCATGCATGCGGCGTTCGCAACGTTGCCGGGCATGGACATCCAGCCCGATGTTTCCGATTTCAGCTCGTATTTCGCCCACGATGCCGCAATCCCTCCGCTTGAGCTCTCCAACGGCGAGCTGCGCGTGAACGAGCCCAGCCATCCCGCAGGGTTGGGCTGCATCTTGGACAAGGAGTATCTGCGCTCCATCGCCATCGATGAGGTAACCGTTACCACGGAGGGGTAGGAACGCGTGAAGAAGAAACTTCTGGTCTTGACAGCGGCGTTGGCATTGGCACTTTGCGTGCCTGCGGCAGCGTTCGCATCCAGCTCGGCGTTCGACAAGGGCGCTACCGAAGGATCGGCCTATCAAGACGAGATAACCGGCAACGCTTTCTTGGCGGAACGCGACATGCACGGGCTTCAGGTGGAGTGCGACCTGTACTGGGCGGGTCAAACGCTGAACGCCACCGACCTTTCCGTTGGGCAGGGCAGGGGAGGCAGCGCCCTTATTGCCGGTCAGGACCTTGGCATCTCGAATTCGCGGATTGCCGGCAGCCTGAGGGCCGCTGGTCAGACTGTGGAAATACGCAATGTCTCCGTTGGCAACAACCTCACCATTGCAGGCAGCAGCGTTTCCATCGATGCGCAGACCACTGCAGATGGGGTGTATGTTGCTGCATCGGAGGTAAGCCTTGCGGGCACGTACAAGGGCGCTGTCGTTGCGGCGGCCTCGGCAAGCTTGGCTGGCTCGTACGAGGGGGATGTGCAGGCGCTTGCCGGCTCGGTGTACGTTGCGAAGGGGACATCCATTTCCGGCACGCTCACCGTTCCCGCCGATGCGCAGGTGACCATAGAGGACGGCGCCGATGCCCCCAACGTGGTGTATTCGTCGGCGCTTCAGGGCGAAAACCAGGATGTGCCGGCAAATCCGGCAATGGCGCTCGTTGCCCCATGCCTGTTCTCGTGCATTGCGCATATGCTGCTGGCAATGCTCTACGCATTCCTGTTCGGCAACGCGCTTCGCCGCGCAACGCAGATGAGCAAGGAAAAGCCCGGTCGTATGCTCCTTTCCGGTTTGGTGGCGTTCATCGCGGCCCCCTTCGCTGTGCTGCTTCTGCTGTTCCCATTGGTAACGGCCCCCATCAGCGTTTTGGTGCTTATTGCGATGGTGGTGCTGTGGTTGTTCTCCATCCCGTTTGCCGGCTATGTGCTGGGTTGCCGCCTGCTGCCGAAGATGCGCCCTCTGGGGGCCGGCGTGCTGGGAACGTTGATCGTCACCGTCGTGGCTTACCTGCCCTATATGTTCTTCGTAGTCCCCACGGTGTGCGCCATCTTCACTGCTGGGTACTTGGTTCAGCGCATTTTCGGGGGACGGCGCGGGGACGCAAATACGACACTGCACAGCGAAGCGTAGCGTTTTTGCGGCTATTCACACAAACAGAGCGGTTCGGCTACCGGTTACGGTGCCGAACCGCTTTCTTTTCCCGTATCATTGCCTGTAGGTTAAATAAATGTGACCAAAGGTTACCTTTCCGTGAAACGGCGGAAAGCACGTTGCCATGGAGGGCGTTGGTAAGTGATTGAGTTCGGTGCGTTCTTATCGGCTTTGGCGGGAAGCCCCGTCCTTGCCGTTGTTCTCGTTCTAACCCTGGGCGCCACAGTCGTGAACGGCGCCACCGATGCCCCCAACGCCATCGCAACGGTGGTCGGTACCCGCAGCATGAGCCCGAACGCGGCGATCATGATGGCGGCAGCCTGCAACTTCATCGGCTTGGTGGTTGTTACCTCGGTAAGCGCCGCAGTCGCGAAGACCATCTTCGGCATGGTGAATTTCGGGGGCGATAACCACGCGGCGTTGCTTGCGCTGGCGGCGGCCATGGTGGCCATCATCGTTTGGGGCGTTGCCACCTGGTATTTGGGCATCCCCACGTCGCAGAGCCATTCCCTCATCGCCGGCCTTACTGGCGCTGCCATCGCCCTGCAAGGTGGCATCGGCGGCGTGAACGGTGCCGAGTGGATGAAGGTTGTGTATGGCCTGCTTATCTCCACGGGCCTGGGCTTCGGTAGCGGTTGGCTGTTCACCAAGATTGTGGAGCGTGCCGCCCGTAACACCGATCGCCGCCGTGCTGCCAAGGGTTGGCGCTGGGCCCAGTGCATTTCCGGTGCGGGCGTGGCACTGATGCATGGCGCGCAAGACGGGCAGAAGTTCCTCTCCATTTCGCTGATGGGCATTATGCTGTGCATGGGCATGGGCGCCGATCCCGATAACGCGGCATTCCCCTTCTGGCTTATCATCCTGTGCGCCACGGCCATGGGCTTGGGCACGGCCATCGGTGGCAAGAAGATCATCAAGAACGTGGGCATGGACATGGTGAAGATGGAAACGCATCAGGGCACGTGCGTTTGCCTGGCATCCATCTTCTGCATCGGCTTGGCTACCTTTACCGGCATGCCCGTTTCCACCACGCATACCACCACCACGGCCGTTATGGGCGTAGGCGCTTCGAAGCGCCTGAGTAGCGTGAAATGGAACAAGGCAAGCCATATGGTGCTCACCTGGGTGCTCACGTTCCCCGGCTGCGGCATCATCGGCTTCGTCTTGGCGAAGGTGTTCCTGCTGTTCTAGCGCAAGCGCCGGTGGGTGAGATGCGTCTGCTTGCCAGGAGCCCCTCACGGAGGGTCACTGTTAAATGTGTTCATCATTTGAAGCGGGAATATTTCAGTTGCGTTAACTGGCAGCGCTCTGTATATTAGAAAAGTCGCACAAAGCGATTTGCCTTTAAGGCGATGGATCGTGCGGGGTGGAGCAGTCTGGTAGCTCGCCGGGCTCATAACCCGGAGGTCGTTGGTTCAAATCCAGCCCCCGCGACCAAGAGTTTTCGCGAGCCAGGGATTCTTCTCTGGCTCGTTTTTTTTATTTTTGCAAGCGGCTGCGAATCAAAGGAAGGAACCCCATGAAGAACAGCAAAGCCTCTCGCGTTATCCTCTATGTTGTAACGGCGTTCGCTACGGTTGTCGGTATTGTCGGCCTTGTTCGCGATGGTGGTTTGGAGTGGTACTACATTCTGCCGTGGGCGATCCTCGTTGTCCTCTGCGTAATTGATGTGGTTATGAGCTTGAAGAAGCAGGGCTAGAGCTGCGAGCAAGAAGAACGCTTTCTTAAATATTTAGGTGGCCACTAGCATACTCGAAGCAGTCCATTGACCTAATCCTCCCAGTTCAACGCGTGGTTCAGGGTAGTCTATCCTCAGATAGAATCGCTTAGCGGCGGTTTTTGCGCAAAAGATGATCGAGGGATAGGGGTAATGAAGATGACCAAGCAGGGAAAACTGATCATATTGACAATGGCTTCCTTCGCGCTGTGCTTGGCGTTGGCCGCGTGCGCAACGCAGAACTCCGGCAACGTGACAAGCGAACAGGACGAGCATAGCGCTGTGGAGAAGGCGACCGTTACCACTCGCACCCTTACCTTCCCCGCTGCGTATTTCTCTGACAAGGCGGCCGAGGAGGTTCAGGCTGCTCTGCAAGAGAAGGGCTGTACCGACATTAAGGCCAATGAGAACGGGTCCTATACCGTCACCATGCCCATTGCCAAGTACAACGAGCTTGTTGATTCGACGCATGCTGCGGTTGTGGATCAGTTCGATGGGATGCCGAACAGCGAAGATTGGCCGACTATTGCGGCCGTTGACTACGATGACCAGTTCTCTACGGTGAAGCTTACCTTATCCAGCAGCCAAGTCGGTTTCCAGGAGGCGTTCGCGCCGCTAGCTGTCGGGGTTGTGTCCTGCATGTACCAGCAGATTGCTGGTCAGCCGGTTAGCTGCACTGTGAGCATGGTCGATCCGAGCGGCACGGAGCTGTCCAGCTCAGTTTACCCAGACGTCCTCGATGAGGAGCAGCGCGCCTCCGTCATTGCGAACTAAGCTAGGAGAGTACATGATGAAATCAAGGATTAGCGTGCTCGCCGCCTTGGTCTGCGCCTTGGTCGCCAGCGCGGCGCTGCTGGTCGGCTGCGCCGATAAGGGTAGCCAGGACCAGTCCGGGTATGCAGATGATTCGTTCGTGCAATCGGTCGCGAAGGGCTTCGAGGCGCGCGCTGCGCTTGCGGATAAGACGTCAAAGTCCAGCCAATCCGAAGAGTACTACGAGAAATTGGTCGATGTTGAGCTTGAGCAGGTCGAGCAGTACCAGAGCGCCCAGTTCGAGGACAGCAAGCTTCAGGAGAATGCGATCTCCTACGTCAACTCATTGAAAGACCAGCGCTCGGCGGCGGGATTGTACGCAACCGACAACGACAAGTTCCAGCAGGATTGGCAAAAGGCCTATGACAAGCGAACAGCGCTCCTCAAGACGTTCGTGGACGACTATGGGCTGACGGTGTCGTCTGACTGCCAGGACGACCTCGACAGGCTCGTCAGCCATGGGAAGAAAGTCGAGCGCGAATCCAGTCAGAAGGCAGCGGTGGAATCGCTGGCCAACTCGATCAATCTGGAATTTGCGGAGCAGCACTCGTCCATCGCCGGTAAGGCGACCGCGACTAACAGCACCGGCTACGACTTCGATCACATCAGCTTCGACGTCGAGCTGTTCGATGCGAACGGGGTCAAAGTCGAGACGACGAACCTGTATGCCAACCATTGGCTCAATGGTGAGACAATCGTGCTCGATTGCTACGCTTCGCTCAAAGGGCTGCCGGCCTCAGTCAAGGTCATCGCTGGCAGCTACCAAGTCGCCGATTCGGCATAGTCGCATGCCCCTGCCGCGATCAAACGCGGCAGGTACGGCAGCATATGAGTCTATGGGCCCCGATATTCTTGGCAATCTCGTTGAGATCGCAAAGATACAAAGCACAAGCGCCTCCAATAAGATCGAGAACATATCCACGTCAAGCAAACGCTTGCGCGAATTGATGACCAAGAGGGTTGAGCCCAGGAATCGTGATGAGCGGGAAATTGCCGGTTATCGTTATGTGCTGGACTTGATTCACGAAAGCCATGACAGCATTCCTGTGATTCCAAATGTTATCCTCCAGTTGCATCGAGACCTGTACCGATTCGGCGATGAAGCATTTGCGGGACGATGGAAAGACTCCGACAACGTAATTGCCGAACGGTTGCCGGACGGTGAACTCGTTGCCAGATTCAGACCGACAAGCGCTGTTGCAACGCCTGGCGCCATTGCGAAAATCTGCGATGAATACAATCAGCAGCTTCAGGGAAAGAGCCACGATCCTCTTTTAGCCACGATGATATTTGTGTTTGACTTCGCGAGCATTCATCCATTTAACGACGGAAACGGGCGAATGAGCAGGCTGCTTACGCTTCTCCTTCTATATCGATGCGGCTATACGGTAGGGAAATACGTTTCCATCGAAAAAGAGATCGAGAAGACGAAGGAGACCTACTACGAAGCCTTGGCTGCCAGCTCTGTGCATTGGCAAGACGGCGAGAACGACTATGCGCCTTTCGTCACCTATATGCTCGGTGTGATAACTGCTTGCTACAAAGAACTCGACCAAAGATTCGAAGTTGCAATCAAGCCACGCAGCAACGAGGAGCTCTTGCGAGATTACTTCAGCCGTTTGGTAGGCGCGGCAACAAAATACGAGATCATGGATGCCAATCCCACGATGAGCAAACGCACCGTTGAGCGCATCCTTAAAAAGCTTCAAGACGAAGGCTTGGTCGAAAAGGTGGGAGCGGCGAGGGCGACTACGTACAGGAAGGCTCAGTAGACATAGGGCAAGGACCCCATGTCATCATGTTGCTTAAGAAGGTTGCGGGTCAACTGAGCAAAGTTCTTCCTGCGGGATAGAACCATTTCGAAGCCACCTGGGGCCCGAAGCAAGGAAAAGGCTATGGGTTTGATCATGCAGCTTGGAATTCTGCGCAAAATATTGAAAGTATGGGCGAATGCGTTTGAGGGCTGTATGCAGGGGAAACTGCCGATACCATTGATCGGGTAAGCCTGGATGTTTCATTTCAAGGAGGCCATTATGGCGAATCCGACCGACCTTATCCAATCCCTTGCCGACGTTGTTTCCAGCAACTCCGATCTGCTGCAGGGCATTTCCGAGAACCCCCTCGACACCATTACCCAGGCCGCCGAGATCGGCGGCATCGACTTGGCCGGCGCCGATGTGAGCGGACTTGCCGATGCGGTGAGCTCGGCGGTCTCTGGCGGTGGGCTCGACCTGGGTTCGATCGCCTCTATCGCCGGCGATGCTCTTTCCGGTTCGGCGGCGGAGCAGGTTGAAGCCGTGACCTCGAACCTGGGCGGTTTGGGCGACATTGTTAGCGGCATCGCTTCCCTGTTCGGCAAGAATTAGGCTTCTAGCACTAATCGCGTTTATGTCTTCACTGAAGTATCTTCGCCAATTCCATCGATTTGGCGAAGATACTCGTAAGGTGGCGAAGATACAAATTGATGAAACGCAAAGCGAGGCCCCGTCTGTGATGGCGGGGCCTCGCTGTTGGAAGAACGTTTGCGCGTTCGGCGCTTTACGTGCCTTGCGTGTGGAAAGCGCGTTCGCTACTGAAGCTCGCTTTCGGCCGCGGCGAGTGCTGCAAACTCTTCTTCCGGTGCATTGGCAACCAGGTGATGGCGGCTGTACACCAGGAAGTACACGATGAATGCTGCCCAGACGGCGGCCGCACAGGTTGCCGCGGTGATGTCAACGAAGAAGGTTGCCACGATGGCCACGCAGCTCAGCACGAGGGCGATGCCGGTGGTAACCACGCCACCGGGGGTTTTGTAGGAGCGGGGCAGGTCGGGTTCCTTGATGCGCAGCACGATATGGGAAAGGTTCATCAGCGCATAGGAAACGGCCGCTGCGAACACCGCCATATTGATAAGGATATCGCCGTTCTGAAGGATGGAAGCCAGCGCAAAGCCGATGCAGCCGGGGATGATGAGCGCCCAGGTAGGCGTCTTGCGGCTGCTGGTAACCGAAAGGAAGCGGGGCAGATAGCCGGCGCGGGAAAGGGCGAACAGCTGGCGGGAATAGGCGAAGATGATGCTGAAGAAGGAAGCAACCAAACCTGCCAGGCCTGCGTAGTTCACGAACGTGGCAAGGCCGGTTTCGCCAACGGCGTTCAGCGCATCGGGAAGCGGTGCGCCGGATTCGGCCATGAGGGCTGCGCCAGCGCCACCCGTGCACAGGAACAGCACGGTAAGGCCGGTGATAACGAGCACGGTAACAGCTGCGATGATGCCGCGCGGCATGTCACGCTTGGGGTCGTTTGCCTCTTCGGCAGCCAGCGGCACGCCCTCAACTGCCAGGAAGAACCAAATGCCGAAGGGCAGGGCGGCAAGCACGCCGCTGAAGCCGTAGGGCAAGAAGGCGCTGGAACCTGCCGAGCCATCGGCCGCAAGGTTAACGAGGTTTGCTGCATCGAAGTGCGGGATCATGCCCACAGCGAAAACCACCAGGGCAACAAGGGCGATGCCGGTGATGCAGAACATCGCCTTCAGCGCCTCGCCGACGCCGATAAGGTGGATGGCGATGAACAGCGCGAAGCATGCTCCGTAGATCACGATTGGATCAAGCCCGGGGAACAGCCCAAGCGATTCGATGTACGCCTCGATGAATACCGAGATGGCTGCTGGGGCGATGCTGTACTCGATCAGGATGGCGATGCCGGTTGCGTACCCGCCCAGCTTGCCCAGCGCACGGCGTGCGAACCCGTATCCCGCGCCTGCCGTCGGCAACGCAGAAGACATTTCTGCCAAGCCGAACACCATGCAGGTGTACATAAGTCCCATGGCTGCGAACGCGATAAGCAAGCCGCCGAAGCCGCCATGTGCCATGCCTAGGTTCCAGCCCGAGAAGTCGCCGGAGATAACGTAGGAAACGCCCAGGCCAGCCAAAAGAAGCCAACCGGCCGAGCCCTTCTTCAAGGCGCGTTTTGCGAAGTAGTTGTTCGATTCGGCGGCAACGCCGCC
>CAVIKC010000025.1:0-8219 GCA_963643405.1 Succinivibrio sp. | reverse complement strand
GAAGAGCGGTTAATCAAGCAGCCAAGTGGAGCTCTCCAGGTAGTTGCGCGCGCACTTCACGGTGCCGGGCACCTGGGCATCGTAGAGACCGTCGGGCAATGCATCGGGGTAGTGGTTCGTGGTCCAGCCAACCATCTGGAGGCGGCGGATCATCGAAAGCGCGCTGGCAACCTCGATCTGCTCCTGTGTGAGTGGGGCCACTTCCTGGTAGCCGGCCATCCAGGCCTTTGCCATGTCCGGCGCGTAAGGCTCGTGCTCGACGAAGGAGAGCGCCGAAGCGTAGTCGTACAGGAAGAAGCTGAAGCCCGAGTCGTCGAAGTCGATGACGGTCAGCGTCCCGTCTTCCGCTGCGATGATGTTCGAGGGGCGCAGGTCGGCATGGATAAGCCCCCACGTATCGGCGGTCTTGGGAACCTGGGAAATAACGGAAAGGGCTTTCTCCTGGGCCATCTCGAACAGGGCGTATTCCTCGGGGGTAAGCTCCTTGTCCTCCCAGCGGCCCCAACGAGGGGCTTCGCCTACCATGTCAGTGACGTCCCAGGTGAAGCGCTCGAAGCCTTCGGGCTTCTCCCATGCGCGGGAATGTTTATGGAACAGCGCCGTCCAATGGCCGATGGTGTGGTAGAAGGAAGAGGGGTCGGGCAGGTTCTCCAGCACCACACCCTCTACGAACGAGGTGCACACGCACGCCCAAGTCGTCCCCGATCCGTCCCCGATCAGGGCAACCGCGCTGCCCGAAGCTGTGGGGATGTCGTCCACCACGTTCACGCCTTCCACATCGTTGTGCAATGCGGAAAGCCAAGCCATCTCCGACTCAACGGCCGCCGGGCCGCCCACATAGCCGGGCTGGGAAACGCGCAGCACTGCGAAGGGCTCGCCGTCGCGGATCACCGCATACGTGGCGTTCTCGGAAACAGTGATAAGGCGGATCTCGGTGGCGAAGGCGCTGAAGCCCCATGCTCGGCACACGCCTTCGTGCAGCCACCAGGGGGCAAGCGAACCCTTGCTGTAGGCGGCGAACGCCGCAAGCCCGGTAGCGCCGCCGGTGGAAGTGAGCGTCGGGGGCACCTTGATGCCCGATGCGCTCCTTTGCTCTGCTTGAAGGGCTTCGCCCTCTTTCACCACGGCGGCAACCTTGGTTGCCTCTTCCGCCTGGGCGATAGCCCGTTCCAGCTCTTCCGCGCTCGCGGAAACGGTCTCTTCGACACGCGCGGTTTTCGTTGCCGTAACCGTCATCGCAGTGCCTCCTTCGCATGATTGCGACGTCTTCGCGCCGCCGTTTTTCGGATTCGATGCGAGCACTCTAGCGAATGGAATCGACGGAAAACACGTTCGAGCAAAGCGTTAACAAGCAAGTTTTCCGCCGTTAACAACAGCGCCATTTCCGTGAAACACGGTTGCAACTTGGACACGTTTTTTCAGCCGTAACGCATAGGGTACGCAGGCGAAACGCGAGCGAAACAAGCCCCTGCCATGCTCATGGGCGCAAGCGCCAGCCCGCTTACGGCGGCTCGGCGCGGCATCCTGCAGACATGAACAAGGAGCAAGCGATGGGAACTTCTTCAACCATCATGGATTCAAACAGTTTTAAGGCGGAGTACCTCGATGAACTCGATGGGCGCACTCGTTCGTTGGTGGAGCGCCGTTCCATCCTGGGGCCAAGCTACCGCCTGTTCTATCATCACCCTATTAATCTGGTACGCGGAAAGGGCACCAAGCTCTACGATGCCGACGGCACCGAGTACCTCGATGTGTACAACAACATCCCTTCGCTGGGGCATAGCCATCCTGCTGTGAAGGAAGCCGTCTCGAAGCAGCTGGACCTCATCAACACCCATACGCGCTATCTGCACGAGAACATCCTCAACTATGCAGAGGATCTGCTCTCCACCATGCCCGAGGAGCTGAACCGCGTGATGTTCCTGCTCTCCGGTTCCGAGGCGAACGACCTGGCCGTGCGCGTGGCGAAGGCGTATACCGGCGGCACGGGCATCATCGTTACCAGCGAGGCGTACCACGGCAACACCGACCTCATCACCAAGCTCTCGCCCTCTATCGGCGCTGATGTCCCCATGGCCATCGATATGCGCATGATCCCCACGCCGGACACCTACCGTTTGGGTACAGACGACATCGGCGACTGGATGGCCAACGAGGTGCGCAAGCAAGTGGCCGACATGGAGCGTCACGGCATCAAGTTCGCCGGCCTGCTCATCGACGACATCTTCAGCTCCGACGGTGTGTTCCCTGGCAAGCCTGGATTCCTGAAGCCGGTGGTGGAAGCAGTCCACGAGCTGGGTGGCCTTTACATTGCCGATGAGGTTCAGCCGGGCTTCACGCGCACGGGCAAGTTCTGGGGCTTCCAGCGCCACGATGTTGTGCCCGACCTGGTAACCATGGGCAAGCCGATGGCCAACGGCATTGCCTGTTCCGCCGTAGTGGCGCAAGACCAACTGCTTCAGGCGTTTGCCGACGCCACGCCGTATTTCAACACCTTTGCCGGTAGTCCCGTTGCCATGGCTGCGGCGCAGGCAACCTTGAACGCCATGCGCGAAGAGGACACCATGGGCAACGCCAACCGCATCGGCGGGCTGATGGTTCAGGAGCTGAAGGCGCTGGCCGAAGAGTTCCCGCAATTGGGCGATGTCCGCGGCGCTGGCCTGTTCATTGGCTCCGATGTGGTGGTTCCCGGCACCACCGACCCCGACTACGCAACGGCGGTCCGCATCATCGAGGAGATGCGCGAGCGCCACGTGCTCACCTCGCTCTGCGGCCCGTACGGCAACGTGCTGAAGATCCGCCCGCCGCTGGTGTTCAGCGAAAGCGACGTGGATTGGTTCATCAGCGCCCTCCGCGACACGCTGAAGAGCCTTTAGCCTGCAGTCCCGACGGCTCCAGGCGCCGCGTGAGAAGGGATGTCGTGGGGCAATGCGAACCGCATCGATGGGCGGCAGATCGGTGCGTCAAGCCTGGGTGCGAGCGGATGCGCTTGCACCCAGGCTTCCTATTGAATAGGGGCTGGGTTATTTCGAATACTTATAAGGTATGTTCAAAACGATATCGAAGGGGTATTGGTTTCGACCCCTCTAGGTGCTTAGAATTGTCTGTAGTGAACGTGTTATACGCGTTTAACGAGGGAATTCACAACTAGGGGGAATATCAATGGATTTCGAATTCACGCCCGATCAGGAGCTGTTCATCGCCAGCGCAAAGGAGTACGCGGAAAAGTACTTCACGCCCGAGGCTGTCAAGCAGGCCTACGAGGTAGATCACCATATCAGCCTGGAAGCCGCAATGGCATTCCGTGAGCTCGGCTTCATGCATCTGGGCCTGCCCGAGGAAGTGGGCGGCATCCCGTGCGAGAAGCTCACCCTGGTCGTGCTCATGGAAAAGCTCCACGAGTTCACCGGCTGCGTGCTTCCCTTCCAAACCGACTTCAACTCCATCATGGATGTTATTGAGTTTGGCAATGAGGAGCAGCAGAAGAAGATCATGGATGTGGTGAACAACGTCGAGTGCACCAGCGTTGCCGTCACCGCCATCTCCGAGCCCGGCGCCGGCTCCGACAACAACGCCATGACATGCGTCACCGTCAAGCAGCCCGACGGCACCTACCTGCTCAACGGCCAGAAGACCTGGGTCACTCTGGCTCACCTTTCCCAGTACACCATCCTGGTTGCCAAGGACGAGGATCCTTCCTACGAGAACAACAACTATTCCCTGTGGATGATCCCCAACGGCATCGAGGGTTACACCTACGGCGGGCTCGAGAAGATCGGCCAGCAGATCGTCCCCTTCGTCGATTGCTTCTTCGACAACGTGGTCCTTACCGAGGACATGCGCCTGGGCAAGCCCGGCGAAGGCTGGAAGCTCCTTATGAAGAAGCTTGAGTTCGAGCGCTGCCTGGTTGTTGCCCAGGCTCTTGGCCAGGCTCAGGCCGTCATGAACGAGGCGGGCGCCTACTGCTCCGAGCGCATCTGCTTCCAGAAGCCCATCGGCCACCTCAGCGCCATCCAGCAGCACTTGGTGGAAATGGAGACCATCCTCGACAACGTGCGCACGCGCTTGTACAAGGTAACCTCCATGCTCGACAAGGGGCAGTCCACTCGCCTGGAGTCCGCGCTGCTGAAGGCCTATGCCTGCAAGAACCTCACCAAAGTTGCCGAGCATGCGCTCTCCATCTACGCCGGCATCGGCTACACCAAGGAAATCAGCGCCGGCCGCATCTGGAACGACCTGAAAGGCTACGAGTTCGCCGGTGGCACCAACGAGATCATGGACTACATCGCCGGTCGCCAGCTGGTGAAGAAGTACAAGAAGTAGCCCTGCACCTCCTAACCGCCGCTCGTAAGCCGAGCACAAACCGTTAACCCTTGTGCCGGATTCCGACACATATGGAAGCCCCATCGCCTGCCGAACCCTTCGGGCGATGGGGCTTCTTGCTTTAGTCCGATAAAGCGCCATTGCATGCCGTTCACACCCTTGGATAGGCGTGTTTCGCGTTTGTTTGCCCGGATGTAACCAAAAGGTAACGAATGGGTGGGCATAATACACGAATCGTTTCCCCCGACGCGAAACGAGGCGTAGCTCTTACCCAGCAGTGATACGCGGGATGTTCCCATTCAACGAAACTTCGGTTTCGCTGCCTATTTGCCCCAGGCATCGAAGCCGCAGCTTCGCAGGCTCGCCTTGCGCAGCGCTGCCCATTGCTTCCGATCGCGTCACGACAAGAAAGGACGCAGCCATGGAAGCATTCATCGAATCCTTCTCTGCGGGCGTCGACGCAGTCGACAGCTTCGTGTGGGGCTGGGCTCTTATCTGGCTTTTGCTGGGTACCCATCTCTTCATGACCATTCGTACGCGCTTCATCCAGCGCAAGATCCCGGCGGCTATCAAGCTCTCGGTCTCCAACAACGATCCGTACGCCGAAGGCGATATCTCCCAGTTCGGCGCGCTTACCACCGCCCTTGCCGCCACCATCGGTACCGGCAACATCGTCGGCGTTGCAACCGGCCTTCTGTGCGGCGGTCCGGGCGCCATCTTCTGGATGTGGATCACCGGCGTGTTCGGCATTGCAACCAAGTACTCCGAGACCTACATCTCCATGAAGTACCGCGTTAAGGACGAAAACGGTCGCATGATCGGCGGCGCCATGTACGCGCTTGAGCGCGGCTTCAAGAACAAGACCATCGGCAAGATCCTGGCCGTGCTCTTCGCCCTGTTCACCGCCATCGCCTCCTTCGGCATCGGCGCTTCCGTGCAGTCCAACTCGCTTGCGGGCGCGCTGACCTCCACCAGCCTTATCCCCAATGCTGCCGATATCCCCACCTGGGCAATCGGTATCGTGGTAACCGCTTTGGTGGCCATCGTCATCATCGGCGGCCTGAAGAACGTTTCCAGCGTGTGCGAGAAGCTCGTTCCCATCATGGCAATCTTCTACGTGGTGTGCTGTCTGGTGATCATCGGCATCAACGGCCAGTACCTTGGTGAAGCTGTTATGACCATCCTTACTTGCGCCTTCACCGGCCAGGCTGCCTTCGGTGGCGCGGTTGGCTCCGGCATCATGCTTGCTTTGCAATACGGCTTCAAGCGCGGCCTGTTCTCCAATGAGTCCGGCCTTGGCTCCGCTCCGCTGGTTGCCGCTTCCGCTGTGTCCAAGAACCCTGCTCGCCAGGCATTGGTTTCCATGTCCGGCACGTTTTGGGATACCGTCATCATCTGCCTTATCACCGGCCTGATGCTGGTTACCTCCCTGCTTGCCAGCCCCGACCTGGCCGCTATGTACAACAACACGGTTCTGGCGAACAACGACATGTCCTACGACACGGTAATGGGCATTTTCTCTGGCGGTGCGGCGCTTGCCACGGCTTGCTTCGAGACCATCCCCGTCTTCGGTCCGTTGGTGCTCGCCGTCGGCCTGCTCACCTTCACCTACTCCACCATGCTCGGTTGGTCCCAGTACGGCGACCGCGCCATCACCTACCTCGTGGGCACCAAGGGCATCCGCCCCTATCAGGTAGTGTTCTTGATCTTCGTGTTCTGGGGCTGCATCGGCGGCGGCGATTTGGTTTGGAACCTCTCCGATATCTCGAACGCCCTCATGGCAGTGCCTAACTGCATTGCGGTTCTGGTTCTTTCCGGCGTCATCGCCCGCGAGACCAAGCACTGGGTGTACGAAGGCCGCCTCGAGGAAGAGGACACCACTCCCATCCCCACGGTGAAGGACATCGACGAGGCTGCCGCCCCGAAGATCATCGCGTAGCGAAAAGGGGGATTACACCTATATATAGCTGCGAAACCCACTGAGTGAAGCCCCTTAAGCGGCTTGGTTGCCGGCGACGACAGCCAAGCCGCTTTTCTGTTCACTGCGTCCGATGCGGGCAAGCGCATCCTTCAGGCGAACAGCGCTATTCGCCAGTGACCGTGTGCGAAAATCCGCTCGCCAATCAAGGGCTGCACCTTGGCGACCCATGATTACGATGAAATTTGTTCAAGTCCCGCCCCAAAGGCGTATCTGCAAGCAAACCTACTGGAAGGTTGACATGACCGAGTACAACGAACTCACCCCCCAGCTCGTCGATCAGCTGAAGGCTATCGTCGGCGAAGACAATTGCCATGCCGGTGAAGCGGTAAGCGAAGACTACTCGCATGACGAGATGCCCATTTATGGCACCAGCATGCCCGAAGCTGTTTGCTTCCCCAGCAACACCGAGCAGGTTGCCGCAATCATGAAGCTCTGCAACGAGAACAAGATCCCGGTAACCGTGCGCGGCGCAGGCACCGGCCTGGTTGGCGGCAGCACCCCGCTCTTCGGCGGCGTCGTTCTGTGCACTATGCATATGAACCAGATCCTGGAATACGACATGAATAACCTGTTCGTTCGCGTTCAGCCCGGTGTTCGCCTTTGTGACCTTGCAGCAGATGCTCTTGAGCATGACCTTATGTATCCTCCCGATCCCGGCGAGAAGACGGGCTCTTTGGGTGGTAACGTTTCCACCAACGCCGGCGGCATGCGTGCGGTCAAGTACGGCACAACGCGCGACTACGTGCTTGCCATGACGGTCGTTCTTCCCACTGGCGAAGTGCTCGATCTGGGCCGTGCCGTTTCCAAGACCAGCTCCGGCTACAGCCTGCTGAACCTCATTATCGGATCCGAAGGCACCCTGGGCGTTATCACCGAGCTCACCCTTAAGCTCATCGCCAACCCCAAGGAAGACATCAGCTTCATCCTTCCCTTCGAGGATCTTGAGACCGCTATCGCCGCAGTGCCGAAGATCAAGCTTGCCGGCTTGGACCCGCAGTCCATCGAGTTCATGGAGCGCGACATCGTCGATTCCTCCGCGAACTACACCGGCAACAAGATCATTCCCACCAACGTTGACGGCCATGAGGTTGGCGCCTACATCCTGGTAACCCTCGACGGCAACGACCAGGACGAGATCTTCCAGCGCGCCGAGACCTTGGCGGAGATCGGCGATGAGATGGGTGCGTTCAACACCCTCGTGCTCAGCCACCCCGACGACAAGCGTCAGGTATGGGCCGCACGCAGTGCCTTCCTTACGGTTATCGAGGCCGATACCGAGCATCTCGACGAGATGGACGTCGTCGTTCCTGTTGACAAGGTGGCCGAGTTCCTTGAGCACGTGCACAAGATCGGAGAGAAGCACGGCGTGGGCATCCGCTCCTTCGGCCATGCGGGCGATGGCAACCTTCATATATACGCATGCGCCAACGGCGTAGACCAGGATGTGTTCCTGGAGCAGTCCAAGAAGGTAATGAAGGAAAGCTACGAGAAGTGCACCGAGCTGCGTGGTCAGGTATCCGGCGAGCATGGCATCGGCCATGCGAAGAAGGAGTACCTGCACGATTCCGTGGGCGAAAAGGCCATCGGCCTCATGGCCGGCATCAAGCAGGTGTTCGATCCGAACTTCATCCTGAACCCCGGGAAGGTCTGCAACTAAGTAGGCAAGAAGTGCGCGCCGCATCAAAGAGCGCAAGCCAATCAACGCCTATATAGAGTAAAGAGAGGGAGCTACATCGGCTCCCTCTCTTTGTTTGTAAACCGTGGCGGAATACGTAAGAAAAACCGCCCCCGAAGTCCGATTTATGAGCTTGAAAACTTTTTCAAAAAAGTTGTTGACAGGGGTATTGCATAAGAGTAAATTACTTTCTTGCGCGAACGGCACAGCCGCTTCGCAGCCGGGGCGAGAGCCCGGGCG
>CAVIKC010000024.1:0-28742 GCA_963643405.1 Succinivibrio sp. | reverse complement strand
AAACCCAGCCTTCCTATCGGTACTTCTCTACCGACATGCAGCGCATGGCGTTCAGGATGGCAAGGATGGCAACGCCCACATCGGCGAACACGGCAAGCCACATGGTGGCGATACCCACCGCTGCAAGGATGAGCACGGCGAACTTCACGCCCAAGGCGAAGATGATGTTCTGCCAAACGATACGCATGGTCTTGCGGGCGATATGGATGGCGGAAGCGATCTTCGAGGGCTTGTCGTCCATCAGCACGATGTCCGCCGCCTCGATGGCGGCATCGGAGCCCATGGCGCCCATGGCGATGCCGATATCGGCGCGGGTAAGAACCGGGGCGTCGTTGATGCCATCGCCCACGAAAGCCAGCTTCCCCTTTTCGCCCGTTTGCCCCAGAAGGCGCTCCACCTGGTTAACCTTGTCTTCGGGAAGCAGCTGACCATGGAATTCATCGATGCCCAGCTTCTGCGCAACCGCCTGGGCCACTTCCGTGCGGTCGCCCGTGAGCATGACGGTTTTCCGTACCCCTGCCGCATGCAGGTCGGCGATGCACTTCGCCGCATCTTCCTTCACCACGTCGGCGATAATGATATGGCCGGCGTACTTTCCATCCAGCGATACATGTAGGATGGTGCCGGTAAGCTCGCAGTCGTGATAGGCAATGCCCTGCTCGCGCATGAGCTTGTCGTTGCCCACCAGTACCACGTGCTGGTCTACCACGGCGCGCACGCCATGGCCACCCTGCTCGGAAACCTCGGCGATGCGGTTGCGGTCTATCTGGCCGGAAAACGCCTCTTTGATGGAAAGGGCGATGGGATGGTCAGAGTACGCCTCGGCATGGGCGGCAATGGAAAGGATGAGCTCCGGGTCTACCTCAGCAGCGGCTTCAGGATGCACCGCCACCACATTGAACGTGCCATTGGTAAGGGTGCCCGTCTTGTCGAACACCACCGTATCGGCCTTCGCCAGCACTTCAAGGTAGTTGCTGCCCTTAACCAAGATGCCCAAGCGCGATGCCCCGCCGATGCCGCCAAAGAATGAAAGGGGCACGCTGATAACCAGAGCGCACGGGCAGGAAACCACCAGGAAGGTAAGGCCGCGCTCTACCCAATCGGCCCAGCTCTGCCCCAGCAGAAGCGGGGGCAGCACGGCCAGCAGCAGGGCGCCGATGGTTACCACCGGCGTGTAGTAACGGGCGAACCGCGTGATGAAGTTCTCGGTTTGGGCCTTCTTCTCGCTGGCGTTCTCAACCAATTCCAAGATGCGCGAAACCGTGGACTGCTCGAAGGGCTTGGTGGCCTTCACGGTAAGGAGGCCGGTCATGTTCACGCAGCCGGAAATGACCTCGGCGCCCTCCTCGACGTGCCGGGGCACCGATTCGCCGGTAAGCGCCGCCGTGTCAAGCTGGCTGGAGCCTGAGACCACGATGCCATCGAGCGGCACGCGCTCGCCGGGCTTCACCACGATCTGGTCGCCTTCGGCAATCTCGTACGGGTCGACCTTCACCAGCTCGCCATCGCGCATGACGTTGGCGTAGTCGGGCGCGATGTCCATCATGTCGGCGATGCTCTGGCGCGACTTGCCCACCGCATAGCTTTGGAACAGCTCACCCACCTGGTAAAACAGCATTACTGCCGCGCCTTCCGCCATATGCGGGTCGGATTCCGGGAACAGCACCAGGGCAAAGGCGCCCACGGTGGCGATGGTCATAAGGAAATTCTCGTCGAACACTTGGCCGTTGACGATGTTGCGCGCTGCTTTGAGCAGCACGTCGTAGCCGGCAATGAGGTACGGCACCAGGAACATAGCGAATTCAAGGTACACCGCGTTCGTTTCGCCGCCAACATAGCTGGCAAGCGGCACGAATTCGGTTACCGCAAACACCAATGCGAACAGCACAAGCGCAACAACGATGCGGTTACGCGTGCGTTTCTGCTTCTTGTTCACGTAGAATCCTTTCGTAGCGTATGCGGGTGCATCCGAGTCTTGGAAGGGTTTGGATGCCCCGCGTTCGTTTTTTACCGGAACGCCAGGCGACGGCACTGGCATTCCGAAAAGGCGCGTTAGCGGTAAACCTAACGCAGGATAACCATGTCCGGCTCGATCTTCTTGCAGATCTTTTCCGCCTCGTCCATGATGGCCTCGAGCTTTTCCGGCTCGCAGTCGATTACCAGCTTCTGCGTCATGAAGCTCATCGATGCCGTGTTCACGCCATCGATCTTCTTGATGGCGTCTTCCATCTTGGCGGCGCAGTTGGCGCAATCCAGATCCTGAAGCTTGAATACCTTGCGCATGGGAAATCCTTCCGTTTGTTTCGCATCGAGCAAACCCCGATGCGCCTTTTCCTTATTCGACGTTGCGGGACAGGCAGCCCGCTTTTCGCCCCGAGGACAACCGTCCCGGTGTTATCGGTCGCCCCGCTATTCGCAGATATGCGTCATGCCCTGAGCCAGCATGGTGTGAACATGCCCATCGGAAAGCGAGTAGATAACGTTCTTGCCATCGCGCTTGGCGCGGACCAGACGCGATTGCTTCAGCGTACGCAGCTGATGGGAAACCGCGCTCTGGGTGGCGCCGATGGCCTCGGCCAAATCCGCCACGCAGAGCTCCTGCGCCATAAGGGCGTACAGGATCTTGATGCGAGTGGTGTCGCCGAATACCTTGAACAGATCTGCCAAATCGTAGAGCAGTTCCTCGTCGGGCATCACTGCAGCATCATCAACCCAGGTATCGGCCGAGCAGCCACAGGGGAAATGGTCCTTTTCGCCCATAGGCGAAGAGGGCTGCGCAGCAGAGCCATCGAGCAGCACGCCATCTTCGGCCGTCTTCATGTCCTCGTTGGTCATGCGAAAACCTTTCTTCATATGAACAACTGTTCATAAGTATAGACTGAACCACCGTTACGTCAAGCCTTGGAAGCTATGGGCTAAAGAGTCGGGCTGAAACGCAAAAGGACCGCAACCCCGAAGGTTGCAGCCCTTTCGTTTGATCCCTTTGTGGCCCACGTAGGCGATCGCATAATCCGAAAAAGTTGCTCTACTCCCGTTTTCGCACCTTGCGGGCAATGCGGTCGGCCACGGAAAGCTCTTCGCGCCTATCGCCGCCCCAGAAGGAGATGGAGACCATCCCCGCTCCAACATGGCTGCCGATGGTTGCACCGATGTCATGCTTGATAACCGTAAGCGTCTCGTCCTGCTTGATAAGCAGATCTACCAGGCGGTCGGCATCTTTGCCGCAGTCGGCATTGCCAACCAGCACCACCCTGCTGTCTTCGGCATGATCCTTCTCAAAACAGGCGGCCAACTGCTTCAAGCCCTTCTTCCTGCCATGGGCGGCACCGGCAAGGGCGAGCTTACCGTTGGTATCGAAGTTCAGCAGGGGCTTCAGGTCGAGTTTCGAGCCGGCAAACGCCACCGAGGCAGGGATGCGACCGCCACGGTGAAGGGCGTCCAGATCGTCCACCATGAACAGGGTGTGCACGAAGTAGCGCGCCTCTTCCGCCCAGGCAACCAATTCCTCGGCAGTCAAACCCAGCTCGCGCTGGCGCAGTGCCTCAAGAACCAGCAGTCCTTCGGGGGTGGAGCCAACCAGCAGGTCCACGATGAAGATGGGCGCATCGGGGAACTCGGCCTTCAGTTGGCTCCAGATGGCATAAGCCGTGCTGTAGTTGCTGGATATGCCGCTGGAAAAGCACAGGTACACCGTGGGAACGCCCGATTCGATCGCTTTCCGGAAGGCAGCCTCGGTTTCAGCCGGCGCAACCTGCGAAGTGCTGGGCGTGGCTCCTTGGCGGATGCGGTCGTAGAACTCTTTGGGGCTGCAGGACTGATAGAAATCATCCTTATACGTTTCGTCTTCGATGATGTAGTTGAAATCGATCAGCTCGATGCCGGGCTGCTGCACAATGTCGAGCGGCAGGTCACAGCAGGAATCGATGATGAGGTTGCATTGGGCGGGCATGCGGAACGCTCCCTTCCACGGGCAGGGTGCCCGGTTCGTTTATCGGTTTATCGAAGCACATTCTACTGTATAGGAGGTTAACGGAGCTTCCCGCCCCCCATGGCGGCCCCGCATCACGATTCAGGGCCCATACCCTCCAGTCCTTCAGGGCCGACGAGGTCCGCATCGGCGGCATGGGAGCCGATCAGGCCCAAAAGCCAGACACCTCGACCGTAACGGCAGGCAGGCAACCCGCTGCCCAAACCCGAGCAAACCAGAGCCAAATCCGCAAGCTCAGTTTGCTTGAACCACCATCATGCCCAACCAGCTCAAACCAAATGCGCTGCCGCCCGCAACTGCAATAAACCGCTTGCATACACCTGCTTGACATGAAGTTAGCCTTTGTTAACTTGTTGGTGATTGCACACGGGCTAGCACGCCCAAACCGAAAAGGAGCACCTATGAGCAACGTAGCTATCGTTTTCTGGAGCGGCACCGGCAACACCGAGGCCATGGCGGACCTGGTGGCGGAAGGCGTTACCGCAGCAGGCGGCACCCCCACCATCATCCAAGCAGCCGACTTCGGCGTAGAGCGGGTTCCGGAGTTCGACGCCTTCGCGTTCGGCTGCCCTGCCATGGGCGATGAAGAGCTTGAAGATACCGAGTTCGAGCCCATGTACGATGAATGCGAGCCCCTGCTGGGCGATGAGAAGGTCGGATTCTTCGGATCGTACGATTGGAACAACGGCGAATGGATGGACTATTGGGTACAGCGCGCCGAAGAAGCCGGCGTGAGCCCCATCGAAACCGTCATCGCGAAGGACTACCCCGAAGGCGAGGCGGCCGAGGCATGCAAGCATCTAGGAGAGGTTCTGGCTGGGTAGGCCAAGCCGACTCTGGATCGGTTGCAGGCAAGACGGCAGACATGGCCTCGGAGGCGGACAAAGCGGTAATATGGCGCGCACTATTTGGCAGGTCGGCTTCGCCGCCAGCAGCCTTGTCTGCGAAGTTCTGCGATAATCTAAGCGCATAACGATTTACCCGGCGTTGAACCGGACCGAAGGAAGAGCAATGAAGCAGGACTTCATACGAGCGCGCAGCGCCGAGCAGAAATGCCAGCGCCTGAACGACATAAAGAAGGCCACTGCCCAGCTCTACCGCGAGTTCCCCTACCACGAGATAACGCTCACCACCATCGCCGAGCGCCTGGGCTGGAGCCGCGCGAGCCTGTACAAGTACGTCACCACGAAGGAAGAGATATTCCTGGAGCTTTCCGCCGATGCGCGCAAGGCGTACTTCGATGCGCTGATGCAGGCGTTCCCCGAAGGCCGCAGCGTGGATGCGGCCGAGGCGGCAAAGCGCTGGGCGAAAGCAGCGGAAGCCAACCGCGACTGGTTCGTGTACGGCAACCTGCTGCTCACCATAATCGAGACCAACGTTTCGCTGGAGCGTCTTAAGTGCTTCAAGTTGGGCTACTTCGACCACGAGGAAGAACTGGCCCAGCAGCTGTGCCCGGCACTGGGGCTTAGCCGCAACGACTTCGAACTGCTGCTCAGCATGGTGAACAACCAAGCCGTGGGCATGTGCGCCAGCTGCGCCAACAACCCCTTGGTTTCCCTGGCCTTAGAAGAGCTGGGGATCAAGCACGAGCCGCCCGAGTTCCTCCCCACCATGACGGGTTTCATAGAGATGTGCCTGGCGCGCTTCGCCTGAACCCCGCCCGCGCGCACCCGGATTCCGCCATTCAGCCGCTGCCCATTGACTCGTTTGCGCGAATGTGAGCAAAAAAACACTTACGAAGCACCGCCGGTTTGTGCTTAAATACAAAGCTGTTCAAAGCAGTGAAGTAGCTTCACCTATACGAAGCGCTCGTAGCTCTACGCTACGGGCGCTTTTTTGTTGCCCCGAACGCCAATGGGGCTGCCGGCGAATTCCCGCAGAAGCCGCAGGCACTGCAACGAAAGCCCGAAACGGGAGCTTCGAAGAAAGGAAAACCCACACGTGACCCATCCCCAGAACGGGGCACTCCCCCAAGCGCGCGTAGTCGTGCCCCACCCTTACCTTGCCCTTATGGGCCTGTACCTTGGCGGCTTCACCGGCATGTACAGCGAAACCGCCCTGAACATCGCCCTGCCGCAGCTTTCCGCCGCCTTTGGCGTGGACCTTGGCCTTGTGCAGTGGCTCGTTGTCGGCTACATGCTGGCCATCGGCATCGTCCTTCCGTTTTCCAGCCTGCTGATGAAATGGTTCAGCGCGCGCAAGATCACCGTGTTCGCGCTGGGCGCATTCTTGGTTGGATCGCTGATCAGCGGTTTTTCCAGCACCTACGAGGTTGCCCTTGGCGGCCGCATCATCCAGGGCATCGGCACCGGCCTGATTCTGCCGCTGATGTTCGCCATGGTGCTTGAGGTCATCCCGCCGCACAAGATCGGCGCAGCCATGGGCATCAATGCGCTGGTTATCATGTCCGCCTCTGCCGTTGGCCCCACGCTGGCCGGCATCATCATCGGCGGCCTTTCCTGGAACTGGGTGTTCTTCAGCTTTGCCATCGTGCTGGCCGTGGGCATCTTCTTCACGCTGAAGTTCCAGGTGAACCCCTACGAGCTTACCAAGCCCCGCATCGACGCGCTTTCTGTGGTAACCAGCTGCCTGGGCTTCGGCGGCCTGGTGCTGGGCGTGGGCATGGCAAGCCTGTACGGATGGGGTTCTGTCCCCACCCTGGCATCCCTTGCCGTGGGCATTGTTGCCCTGGTGGCGTACACCAAGCGCCAGCTGGGTATGGAAATCCCCGTTATCGACCTTCGCGTGTTCAGCATTCCCGGCTTCCGTGTGGGCGCCCTGTGCGTGATGCTGAACTTCGGCATCACCCTTTCAGCCATGTACATCCTGCCGCAGTTCTACCAGAACAGCATGCTGCTGGCAGTGAGCTTCGCCGGCCTTATCATGCTGCCCGGCGGCATCGTGAACGCCCTGGTAAGCATGATCTCCGGCCGCATCTACGACGCCATCGGCGCGCGCATCCCTGCGCTGGCAGGCTTCGCGCTTTCCATCGTGGCTTGCGCGCTGCTGATGCTCACCACGCCCGATTCCTCGCTTGCCTACGTAATCGTGTGCCACATCCTGCTGATGATCGGCGTGCCGCTGGCCATGAGCCCCTGCCAGACGCACGCGCTTTCCTCCCTGCCGCCGCGCCTTTCCACCGACGGCAGCACCATGATCAACACCATGCAGCAGGTTATGGGCGCCGTCTGCACCGCAATCGCCACCTACCTGGTGGCCACCGGATCCAGCGCGTTCCTGGGTACCGGCGGTACCGATTCCAGCGCCGCATTCGCACAGGGCGCCCACTGGGGTTTCCTGTTCACCCTTGTATTGGCCGTTGCCGCATTCGCCCTGGCGCTGACCTTCAAGAAGCGCGAACGCGCCGAGCAGGCAACACCGCAAGCGAAGCACGAGGAAGGCGCCCTGGTTGCCCCCGAGGCCTCTGTTCGCTCGCTGATGAAGCCCGAGGTGTTCACCTTGAGCGAAAACGCCAGCGCGCTTGACGCACTGCGCCTGTTCGCCCAGAAACGCATTTCCGGTGCGCCGGTGGTGAACGAGGCGGACAACCTTACCGGCTTCGTGAGCGATGGCGACATCATCGGCACGCTTTCCCGCCAAAACCCAACGTTCACCAGCTTCTATGCCTACACCACCGAAGACGGGGCGGACTTCGACAAGAAGATCGAGCAGCTCTCCAGCATGCCCGTTTCAGCCATCGCCACCAAGAACGTGCTTACCGTAAACGCAAGCGACGACATGCGCGACGTATGCTCGCTGCTTTCCGAGCATCACCTGAAGAAGGCGCCGGTCATGGAAAATGGAAAGATGGTGGGCGTGATAAACCGCTCCGACATCACCCGCTACACCGTCGGGCTGTACGCTTTCGCCCAAACGAAAACCGACGCATAGCCCACAGCAACAGATCGTCGTCACTTCTCGGGGTCCGCGCTCGCCTGCAGCGCGGACCCCGCTTTATTCGCACAGGGCAAAATGCGTGCGATAATCGATAGGTAGGTTGGACACGATGGAAGGAACTCCATGGAGCATGCCGAGCAAATATCCGTGCAGAAGAAGCTTCTTCGGGAAAAATACCTTGGCATTCGCAAGGCACTTCCCGAAAAAGACCGTGCTCGGCAGGATTCGGCCATCTCGCAGCAGCTGCATGGGCTTGCCGAATACCAGGAAGCTCCCTTGCTGTTGGCCTATGTCTCCTACAGTACCGAGGTGCACACCCATGGCATCATCAAGCAGGCGCTTGATGATGGTAAGCGCGTTGCCGTTCCCCGTTGCTCAGAAAACCATCAGATGCACTTCTACGAGATCGCATCGTTCAACGACCTGAAACCTGGCTACAAGGGGATCCTGGAACCCGGTGCGCATCTGGGCATTCCCCTTACCGCTGGCGGCATGAAGGGCGCACTGTGCCTGGTACCGGGTCTCGCCTTCGATCCCAAAGGGTTCCGCATCGGGTACGGTGGCGGTTTCTACGACCGCTTCCTGGCAGGATTCAGCGGGGCGAAAGTCGCCCTAGCACGGCCAAGCCAACTGACAGATGAGCTTCTTCCCGCCGATCAGTACGACATTCACGTCGATTATATAGTGGTCCCCAACACCATCATCGCCATCTAACCCCACCGGCCCTTCCAACAACAGCGCGGCGAGGATGAGACGACCATCGGCACCACTGCTGCCAATGGTCGGACAAAAGTTTGCCGTGGTTAACGCTTCAAGGTAAAGTTAGCTATGTCTAACGATTTTCTGTGCGCCCATCTTGCGCCAAACCAGAGAAGCGAGGAACCATGCCCGCAAGCAGCAAACCCTATCTCGTGGTGAACAACCTGCTCAAGCACTACGGTGAAGGCGAAGCACGCGTTACCGTGCTGCACGACCTTTCCACCACCATTAACAAGGGAGAGATCTGCGTGCTGCTGGGACCTTCCGGCAGCGGCAAGTCCACCTTCCTGAACCTTATCGGCGGGTTGGAACCGGCAGATGGGGGCACCATCGAGGTTGCCGAAACCGAGCTCACTGCCCTTTCGGCAAAGCAGCTGGGCGAGTACCGCCGCCGCGAGCTGGGCTTCGTGTTCCAGTTCTACAACCTGGTGCCCGACCTAACCATTCGCGAGAACATAGAGGTGACCCAATACCTGAGCAACAACCCATTGCCCATCGATGACCTCTTGAGGTCTCTGGGGCTATGGGAGCATCGCTCGAAGTTCCCGCGCCAGGTTTCCGGCGGCCAGCAGCAGCGCTGCGCCATCGGACGCGCCCTGGTGAAGAACCCCGGGCTTCTGCTATGCGATGAGCCCACGGGCGCACTGGACTACCAAACCTCGAAGGAGATACTCGAGTTGATGGAGAGCATCAACCAAGAGTACGGGTGCACCATCGTCATCGTTACCCACAACGACGCCATCAAGAACATGGCGCATCGCATCCTTCGCCTTCGTGATGGCATGCTCGCGGAAGACAAGCTGAACGCCTGCCCCATGCGCGCCCGCGACCTTACCTGGTAGGAGGAGGAAGCCATGTCTCCCCTCACCAAGCGCTTTCCCCGCGAGCTGAAGGGCAACTTCAGCAAATACCTGGGCATCTTCCTGATGATGATCATCGCCATCAGCCTAACCAGCGGTTTTTTGATGGCCGCAAGCTCCATCGAGAAGATTATCCACAAGATGGACGATGCCTACCTCATCGAAGATGCGCGGTTCACCTCCAATTTCGAGGCAACTGCGGGTGAGCTCTCCACGGCAGCCGAAGCAGCGGAAGCAGCCGAAGCAGGAAAGACGCGCATATATCAGAGCTACTGCTACGATGTCTCGTTCGCATCCGCCGGCGCGCCAGCTGGCAGCACAGCGCGCGTATATCAAGAGCGCACCAACGTGAACCTTGCCGCGTACGACCAGGGGCGGGCACCGCAAGCCGCAAACGAAGTAGCCATAGACCGCGTGTTCGCGGACAACGCCAACGTGCAGGTGGGTGATACGGTACAGGTGGACGGCGCAGATTTCGTGGTTTCGGGCATCATGACCCTACCCGACTACAGCGCCCTGTTCGAGAAGAACAGCGACTTCGTGTTCAATGCCGTTTCCTTCACCGTGGCAACCATGACGCACGAAGCCTTCGCAACGCTCGGAACAAGCCACACGCCCACGTACACCTACTCCATCCGCTTCGACAACCGCGATCTTACCGACATAGATCGCGCGAACGCCGAGGAGGATATGGCCGAGAGGCTATCGGACGAAGGCGTTGTCCTGACGGATTTCATAGACAAGGATGCCAACCAAGGCATCGGTTACCCCCTCGATGACATAGAGGGCGACTCTTCGATGTGGACAATCCTCATGCTCATGCTGATAGCCATCATGGCTTTCATGTTCGTAGTGCTCACGTCGAGCACCATCGAAGAGGAAAGCGCCATCATCGGCACGCTTATGGCATCGGGCTGGCGCAAAAGCGAGCTGATAAGGCATTACTTGGCGCTTCCTGCACTGGTGGGCACGCTGGCTGCCGCGGTAGGAAACATGCTTGGCTACACGCTTATGGCCGAACCCATGAAAAACCTGTACTACAACTCGTACAGCCTGCCGCCCTACACCGCATCCTGGGACTGGGAGGTGTTCCTGCTTACCACGGCCGCCCCCGTGGCGCTGCTGATAGGCATAACATTCGTCGGGCTGCTTCGCAAGATGCGTTGCGCACCGCTGCAGTTCCTAAGGCATGAGACATCGAAGGGTAAGGGCAAGCACGGCGTAGCACTCCCCGAGAAAATGTCCTTTCCTATTCGCTTCCGCCTACGCGTGTTCCTGCGGAACATCGGCAACTTCGTCACCTTGTTCTTTGGCATAGCCTTCGCCAGCATGCTGCTGTTGTTCGGCCTTTGCATAATGCCCACGATGACGCACTATGCCGAATCACTGGCAGAAGACGTGCCGGCACAGCATCTGTACACCCTGAAAACACCGCTGGAGATCGACGGCACCGATTCGGAGCGAGCGGCCTGGGCGGCCGCGCAGAAGATGAGCAGCGCACGCAACGTCGCCGATTTGGGGATGACACCTGCCCAGCTCATTGATTCGCTGGTGAAAATGAAGAGCATAGACGAAGATGCACACCCCGTAAACACCAAGAAGAACAGCGCGACAGCGATTGCCCAAGCCGAGAAATATGCCGTGACCTCGCTCGACTTCGAACGCCCCGGTAACGCAGGAACCGAATCGGTAACCGTCTACGGTGTGCAGCCCGATTCAGCCTACTGGACGGGGCTTGGCCTTTCGGAAGGGCAGATGGCCGCGTCCGGCGGCATGTTCGAGAAGTTCGGCCTAAGCGAAGGTCAAGCCATCAGCCTTACCGACAAGTACGAGGGGGAAACGTACGACCTTGCCATCGATGCCCGCTACGGCAGCGATTGCTCTATGGCCCTGTATCTGCCCATCAATGACTTCAACCTCTTGTTCGACAACGATGACGACTACTTCAACGGCTACGCATCGAACATTGAACTGAACCTTGACGAGCTGTACCTTTCCAGCGACCTGACGCCCGAAAGCATGGACAAGATCGCCATCCAGATGACCAATTCCATGGGGAACATGACCAGCATGCTGCTCGGGCTCGCCGTGAGCATCTTCCTGGTGTTCATGTACTTACTCACCAAAACCGTCATCGACCGCAGCTCGCGTGCCATCAGTTACATGAAAGTGTTCGGCTACGCCGACCACGAGATCGACCGCTTGTACATCAGGTCCATCACCTGGACGGTGGTCGGATCGCTGTTGATCTCGCTGCCGCTTATCGTGGCTATGCTTACCGCTGTGTTCAAGGCGATGTTGATGGAATACGGCGGCAACATCGTTATCTACACACCCACAGATAAGCTGGTCCTTTGCGTGGCGGTGGGCATTGCCACCTATGCAGTGATTGCGTTCCTGCACACCCGCCGCATCAAGCGCGTCCCCCTAGCGTTGGCGCTGAAGGTACAGGAGTAAGTACCCGTCCGCGCCAGCCGGCGCTGCAGCACTGGAAACACAGCGACGAAGGGCGAATAGATTGCGACCTAGATAAGGAACTGACCTAGGTCGGCATCGCGGAGGAAGGCGCGCTCAGATTCATCGCTCTCGCTGGTCTCGATAAAGACGAAGCCCAGAGCCCCGGTTTCCTGCGGGTTGAAGCGGTAGAGCGCCTGCAAGCCACTGAAGCGCTGTTGGAACGCATCGTAATCGAACCCGACCTCGCCGTCCGCCAAGGGTTCAGGCGCGGGAACGTAGCCCATGCAGTACAGTTTCCCCTCCTTGCCAGCCAGCAATTCATCCCAATCGGGCCGAACGCTGCGAAGGAAGAAATCGTAGGTATGGAACCCGTAGGCGAAGTGCGAGATCTCAGTTCCGCAGATGCCGGCAAAGCGCAGCGGATTGAACTCGATGGGCGTGATGCGGCCTTCCTTCATGCGCGTTTCCACATGCACCGGGAAATTGCGCGCGCCCACGAAACAATTCACTTCGGTAAGCCACTCGGCGAAGTGGGCGGCATGCTGCCGTATCACCGAAGGGCCGGTGACGTAGCAGCGGTCGGTAGTGTCGTTTGCGTCCTTGAACTCATGGCGCAGCACATCCAGCACCACTGCTTCGCCGTTTTCGTCGAAATACGCATCCACGGCATACTCGATGCCATCCAGATACGGCTCGATGATGAAGGAATCTTCCACGAGCGAGCTTTCGGAATAACGCGAGCGCCATACTTTCAGGTTCTGCTGGATATCCGCCAATGCGGCATCCCATTCAGAGCGGCTGTTCACCACGTAAACCCCCGCACTGCAGTAACCAACGGTGGGCTTCAGCACGAACGGAGGCTGCAGCTCGTCGAAATCCACACGCTGAAGTTCGGCAGTAGGCACCTCGCGGCATTTCAGCTCGGGGTACATCGGGCACAGAAGCTGGCGCATGCGGGCCTTGTCCTTGAAGGTTGCCACAGCATCCGTCATAACCTTGTTTTCGGCATGTTCGGCAATCCAGTCGAAGGCGTTTTCCGAAGTGCACACCAAACGTGCGCCGGCGTTCAGCCGCTCGGCGAATTCTTTGCTTTCCAGGACGTTGATGCGATGCTGGCCGGCAAGCTTGCGCGCCATGCTGTTGGCAAGAACCGGCTCCTGCGTTTTCTCGAGGTACTCAACAAGAACGGGAGCCGCAAACGGCTCGTCGACGATCATCATAGGAACAGCTCCGAATCAAAGTGGTTGGCATGGAAGAGGCCGCTTCGCCATCAGGCTGAACCGCAGAATTCCTTGCGCATCCACAGCAAAGCGATCATAGAACATTCTAGAGCACAAACGCACATGCATTCGCGCCCAAACAGCCTACCGCAAAGCCAGACTGAACCAACAACAAGCCCAGCGTCCAACTGCGATGCCAAAGCAAATCTCAGGCAAAAGGAAAAGAGCCGAGCCACGATTCGCGGCTCGGCTCTTTCGTACGGTCAGGTTCTGACCAGACAGTTTCAAGAAGCTCCTTAGAGATTCTTAAGCGTATGGCTCTTGTCCTTGGCTATCAGGAAGTAGGCCGTCGCGGCAATGGACCAGGCCCAGACTATATGGCCGAAGATCTCGGAGAAATGCTCGGTCCAAGGCTGGTCCCAAGGAGCAGGAACGGTACCCAGGGCGGGCATGAGGACCACGTGCCAAACTACCCACAGAACAAGACCGTAAACAGCGCCCTGCGCGATTCCGACCTGCTTCCACTTCTGGATCAGAGCGATAAACAAGATTGCGAAAACGATGGCGAACGAGAAATGCAGGATAAGGGTGAACCAGGCCACCGGCTGATCGGCGAAGTAGATCTTGCTGAAGATAATATCGTCTGGAATACCGATCTGCTGCGCAAGATGCTGCGGTGGGTTGATCTCATTGCGAGCAATGGTGCGAGGAGGGAAAATGTTCTCCCAACCGATCTTAACCATGCCTGAGATCATGCCAGCGATGAAACCGTACCAGATGATCTTCCAGGCCTTCATGCCCTTTGATGCCTCAGTCATTTTGAAGCCCTTTCGTTTGGGGTTCGATTACATCACTCAGGAAGGAGTGGCCAAGATTCTGATAAGCTCCCATTTGCGTGGATCGTGAAAGCTTGCCAGGATCTTATTTGTCGGATGAAAAAATAATTGCCATTCACCGACAATTTAAACTCGCTCCCCTTGAGCCTTCCACAGATTACCGTATGGTTCCTATAAGTCAACATCTCATGTATTGGCTGTACCTATAGGTTTATATCGCAGAGTCCCTTGATTGAGCAGCGAACGGGAGGGAAAACATGAGCAGTTATCTAACCAAACGCGCCTTGGAAAGCTCCCTTAAGCATCTTCTGACCGAAAAGCCCCTGGCCAAGATCACCATCTCCGACATCACCGAAGATTGCCAGATAAGCAGGATGACGTTCTACTACCACTTCAAGGACATCTACGACCTGGTGGAATGGTCGCTCGAGGAAGATGCCGTCGCCGTCCTGAACGGCGCACAAACGGTGGAAACCTGGGAAGAGGGCTACCTTGCGGTGCTGGGCGAACTGGAGCAGAACAAGCCGTTCATCACCGCCATCTACCGCGAAATAAGCCGCGAGCGCCTGGAGCGCTTCCTTCTGCCCGCAACGCGCAAACTGGTGCTTGACGTTATGGAATCCCGGCCCAACTGCGCAGATGTCCCAGAAAGGAAGCGCGCGTTCATCGCCGACTTCTATGCTCATGCTCTAGCCGGCGTGACGCTGGAATGGATTGGAAGCGGCCTTTCCGCCAAGCCTGAAGACCTGGTAAGCAACGTTTCCCTGCTGCTGGAAGGCACGATGGACACCGCCATCGAGCGCTTCGCCCGCTAAACGGCCGCCGAAGCCTTACAACCTGCGGCGTTTGATAAGGAACTTATCAAAGCCGAAAAGCTGCTCATGGCGCACGCCGCCCCACCCCACCACAATGGTGACCAGGGAGAAAAACTCCAGGCGCCTGTTGCATCAGCGCCCTTCTGAGGGGTATCGAAGAGCCGCCAGCGCAACAGGCGCCGCCATACGATGAGAGGGGACCTCATGTATTACTCCAGCGGAAACTACGAAGCATTCGCCCGCCCCAAGAAGCCCGAGAGCATCGAGCACAAGAACGCCTACATCGTGGGCACCGGATTGGCAGCGTTGAGTGCAGCCTGCTACCTGGTGCGCGATGCGCAGATGCCCGGCAGCCACATCCATATCCTGGAGAAAGACCCCGTTGCGGGCGGCGCATGCGACGGCGCCAACCTTCCCGGCAAGGGCTACGTGATGCGCGGCGGGCGCGAGATGGACAACCACTTCGAGGTGATGTGGGACCTGCTGCGCTCCATCCCATCCATCGAAGACCCCAGCGTCAGCGTCCTCGACGAGTACTACTGGCTGAACAAGGAGGACCCCAACTACTCGCTGTGCCGCGCTACCGTAAACCGCGGCCAAGACGCCCACACCGACGGCAAGTTCGGGCTTTCGGACAAAGCCGCCATGCAGATAATGAAGCTCTTCTTCACCCCGAACGAAGAGCTGTACGACCGCCCCATCACCGATTTCTTCGACGACGAGGTGCTGAATTCCAACTTCTGGCTGTACTGGCGCACCATGTTCGCGTTCGAGAACTGGCATAGCGCGCTGGAGATGAAGCTCTACATCAAGCGCTTCATCCACCACATCGCCGGCCTGCCCGACTTCAGCGCCCTGCGTTTCACCCGCTACAACCAATACGAGTCGATGATCCTGCCCATGCAGGAGTACCTGCAGAAGGCGGGCGTGCAGTTCCACTTCAACACCAAGGTGGAAGACGTGCAATTAGAGGTCAGCGAAGAGGAAGGCCCCGTGCGCGCGGTAACGGGAACCGGACAGGACACCATCCAGCGCATCCAGCAGGCGCACTTCCCGCGTAACCCCTACAGCTCACCCAACAAGAAAGCCGCCACGCGCATAACGGTGAACAGCAACGACGAGACCAGCAACATCGACCTTACCGAAGACGACCTGCTGTTCATCACCAACGGCGGCTGCGTGGAAAGCGCAACCATTGGCTCGCAGACGAAATCAGCGGGATGGGATCCGCAAATCGAACCCGGCAACGGGTGGGACCTGTGGCGCCGTATAGCCAAGCAGGACCCCAGCTTCGGGCACCCCGACACCTTCTGCGGGCAGCCGCAGAAGAGCAAGTGGATGAGCGCCACCGTTACCACGCTCGACGGCGAGATCCCGCCCTACATAAAGAAGATCTGCAAGCGCGACCCCTTCACCGGCCATACGGTAACCGGCGGCATCGTAACGTGTCGCGACTCGAACTGGCTGATGAGCTGGACCATCAACCGCCAGCAGCAGTTCCGCGACCAGCCCTCCGACCAGCTGAGCGTATGGGTGTACGGCCTGTTCCCCGACAACGAGGGCAACTACGTGAAGAAGCCCATGACCAAGTGCACCGGCGAGGAGATCTGCCGCGAATGGCTGTGGCAGATGGGCGTACCGGAAGATCAGATCGACGACCTGGCGAAGAACCACGCCAACACCGTTCCCGTGATGATGCCCTACATCACCGCGTTCTTCATGCCCCGCGCCGCCGGCGACCGACCCGACGTGGTGCCTGACGGCGCCGTGAACTTCGCCTTCCTGGGTCAGTTCGCCGAAACGCCGCGCGACACCATCTTCACCACCGAGTACTCGATGCGCACCGGCATGGAAGCCGTGTACACCCTGTGCGACGTGGACCGCGGCGTGCCCGAGGTATGGGGAAGCACCTACGATGTGCGCGACCTGCTTATGAGCAGCGTGAAGCTGCGCGACGGCAAGCCCATAACCGACATGGACATACCCTTCCTTGGCAAGGCGGCGTTCGACCTGGCGCTGAAGAAGATCGACAACACCGACCTGGCGAAGATCCTGCAGGAATACGGAGCAATAGGGTGACCGGCAATCCCCAGCTTTTCGAATCCTGGACCGACAGCACAAACCGCTTCGCCGCAAGGCGCCCGGAGGAAACATCCCTTTGGGCGCCTTTTCATGCCAAGTGCCCCGGCTCAACCTAAGGTTTGGGGGCTTTCGCCGTCCGATTGGGCGCGTGCTGCAACCAAGCAGCAAGTTCCGAACCAATGGCCCCTAGGAACACCAGCGCCGCCCCAACGATCTGCATGCCGCCCAAGGTTTCACCCAGCACAGCAGCAGAAAGCAACAGCGCCGAAAGCGGTTCCAGGTAGTCGCACACCGCCACCGATTGCGCCGGCAGCTTGCTGATGGAGCCGAAGTACCAGTAGCAGCACACGCCGCCGTTCACCAGGCCCAACAGCAGCAAGGGGGCCACATCCGATGCCGCGGGAAAGGCTATCCGCTCTACACCGGCAACTTGCAGGACGATACTTGCCACCAGGGAGAACGCACAGGCAGCGAGCACCTGCACCGCAGGGCCGCGCATGCCGCAGGTATCCTTCGCCTGCTTGACAAGCAGCACCATCGCCACGTAGGCAACCACGGTGGCCAGGGCGCACGCGATCCCCATGACCGAGGCTCCCGCACCCAGCGCCTGCCCGTTGATAAGCACCACGCCAAGAAAAACGATGCCAAGCCCAACCCTATGGGTTACACTCGGCCGCTCGCCCAGCAAGCGCTGCGCCAATGCAACGATAAGCACCGGTCCCAAGCAGTACACCAACGAGGAAACGCCTACCCCTATAAGCTGAAACGCCTCGTACTGAACCGTCCAGCTAACCCCCATCGCAATGCCCGATCCAACAACGAACAAGGCATCGCAGCGGGAAAGCCGTGCCGGCCTTAAAGCAGCAACCAGGAAGAACAGCACCCCGAATCCCAGCAGAGTACGCACGAACACGATCTCGCAGCTTGGCAGGTTTATGGCGCTCACCAGCAAGCCGTTCATCCCGAACAGCAGCAACGCCGCGAAATATCGAACATACGCTTTCAGCATAGCTTCCCCCTTTCTATCGACTACAGGGAAAGCTAGCGCTGAATACGGTATTCTTGTTCTGCATGTTTTCTATTTTATGCATTCGTATTCTGCATTTTGCCTGATAGGCAGAGAAAAGAGAGCCAAATGAACGGACAGATCGCTCGTTACCGGGCATTCCAAGAGGTGGCCCGCACCGAAAGCTTCACCAAGGCAGCCACCACACTTGGCTATTCGCAATCGGCGGTAAGCCGCCTGGTATCGGAGCTTGAGCGCGAATGGGGGGTTCAGCTGTTCGAGCGGTCACGCGCCGGCGTGAGCATCACAAGCGAAGGCGCGCAGCTCCTTCCCACAGCGAACGCACTGTGCCAGGCAGAGGCGGAATTCCATGCCCAAGTGGACAGGCTGCACAACCTCTCATCGGGCCTTATCCGCATCGGTACCATATCCAGCACCGCAACCCACTGGCTGCCGCGCATCATCTCATCGTTCCAATCAGAGTATCCCGGCATCCGCTACGAGCTGTTCTTGGGTGACTATGCCCAGCTCAAGGATGCCCTTGGCTCAGGGCGCATCGACTGCGCGTTCACGCGCCTGCCCGTTGAAGGGCCGTTCAGCTTCCTGCCCCTCCAAGAAGACGAGCTTATGGCCGTGCTGCCCGAGGGCCATCCATTGGCCAGCAAGGAAGCCATCGATCCGGAGCTCCTTGCCGTCGAGCCTTTCATCCAGCTGAAACACGGCAGCAGCGACGAGGTGGCCGAAGTGCTGCAGGCATGCAAGAGCAAGCCGGAGCCGCACTTCACCACCTGGGACGATTACGCCGTGATGAGCATGGTGGAAGCCGGGTTGGGGGTAAGCGTGCTGCCGAGCCTGGTTTTAAGGCGGTCGCCCTACCGCATTGCCGTGCGTCCGCTATCCCCGCGGTTTTTCCGCACCCTAGGCTTCGTCACCCGCAAAACCGCAGCCACCCCGCTTGCGGTGGAACGGTTCAAGGAGCACCTGGGCAATCGCGACAGACCCTAATCGGTCTCTTTGTTGTACCGGCGGATATCGATGGAGTTGTTCTGGCTGCCCGCATAGCTGCTATCGTTGATGCTCTGGGCATACCAGTTCGTCTGATACCAAGCCGCATAGTCGGACATAAGCGGTCCTCTGCCGTTTTCAGTGACGTTAAGCACACCGAACGCATAGTACTCGCACCTAATAGCACTGAATGAGTTGGACATCCACGGCATGAACGGCGCCTGGACCTCGACTGCATAGAGCAGCTGATTCTCTGTGGTTTCACCCGTCTTAAGGTTGAAGACCGTGCCGTAGCGCCCGGCGAACAGCGTCGCCTTGTCGTTTCCATAACCGTTTCCGCCCCACTTGGACATACCTCCCTTGCAATCGCTTGCAGAGAGGACGATGTAGTCCTGCGGATCGGAGATCTTGTTGCCGATACCCACGCTCGAGATAAGACGGTTGCTGCTCGAGCTGAGCTCCTGCGCGTATTGCTGTCGAACCTTTTTACCGCTCAGGTACTTGATGTTGTACTCGAATTCAGTAAAGAAGTAGTTCCAATTGCGCGCCTCGTCGGAATAGCGGTCAACCTCATCGGCAGGGTTTGCGTCATCGGCTTTGACAGTGGCCCACACCTCGGTCGTGCTGCCGTTCTTGTCCCAGAGTGAAGCTCTGCCGTTGCCGATGATCTTCTCTTCCCTTGATTGCATAGTGGAAGTGTTTATATTGAGCAGCTGCTTTTTGAACTGCGTGTTAGGTTGCTGCATCTTGAACCCGAGCGCCTCCATCTCCTCGGAGATGCTCTCCACCGGACGTGCTGTGCCGCTCGAATCCGTGATAGTGGGGCGCATGGACGATGGCAAATTGTTAAGGCGGTTGGCCATCGTGCGCAGCTCGTCAAGCTCAAAGCTGTTGGTCGGCTTCCATGTGTTCTTGATCTGCGTATCGACGCCGGTGACATAGGCCCAGGCAAAGCAAGACTCGTCATATGCCGCCGAAAGCGCATAGCTGTTGGTCGAATAGGTCCTCTGACGCGCCGAGTCGGTTGCGATGAACCTGACCTCGGAGCTATCGGTATCGGTTGCCGCCTTTATGTAAGACGAAGTGGTAAGGTACTTCGCCTGCACAACATCGTTAAAAGTCTTGCCAGGGTTGTCGTTGAGCAGCTTCTCGGTGTCGATATCGTTGGCAGTGATGGTTGCATCGGCAGACGACTGCCTGGCCTCACCTGGGTAATCCTCCCTCAGCTTTGCCCAATCCACCTTGCCATAGAGCACTGTGGTGATATCGTCTGAGTAGTTCTGCAGTTCTTTCATCGAGAAATTAACGCCCTGAAGCAAGGCATCGTTGCCCTGGGCTTTGTAGAGTTCGACGCCGAGCTTGGCGCTGTAGAGCGCGTACGCGTTGTTGTACATAACCATGAAGCTTGCCAGGAAGGCCCGCTTGGCGGCCTTGGTTTCTACATCCCAGTTGTATTTCGTGTTGACGTACTCGTAGTAGATATCAAGGATGTTCGAGCTGTCGGCGGTGCCGGGAACAAGGATATTGTGCAAGGCGGTGTAGGCGCTGGCGATGCCGTTTTCGAAGCCCTTGTTCTTGGCGTTCCCGTCAACGCATCCAAGATAGGCATCGAGCGCATCGATGGCCTCCTTGGGCATCCGCGAGATCGAGGTGCTGCGAGAGCAAGGTGTCGTGGTCTTCTTGCCATCTGCGTCAAGCTCCATGTACTTGCCCAAGACGTTGTCCATGCCCTGGAATATGTCACTGGTAGTCTGGGAGCACAGTAAGCTCTTCAGATTCGTGTAGGTGTTTGATTCGGTCTGCCAAGCCTGCCTGCCGCTCTGCTCGTCGAGCTTCACGTTGATGGTGTTGACCGTCGTCTCCACCGTGTCGAGCTTGTTGTTCATCGAATCGAGCTTGTTCATCACATCGTCAATGGAGTACATGCTCGTTTCCTTGGGAAGAAGATCCATGACGAAAACGCCAATGAAGCCAACGATGGTGAAACCTGCCGTTGCGTAGTTGAGCAAGTTCTTGCCCAAGAACCTTACGATGTTGACGCCATGGTTGATGCCGAGTCCGGTTTGGACGGCATCGCTGAGAATCGTCTTGATCTTCGCGTCCGACTGGGAGTCGTTCTCGCCCTTACGGTAGATTGTGTTCATACCATCGACATCGTTCCTCGCCTCTTCCGCTATCACGGGAACAGCCCCAACAAGCGATGTGTACCTGCAAATAGAATCACCGGGGTTGAGCTTCGTAAGCGCCGAGCTGACAGCGGAATCAGCAGAATCGACGGAGGCAAGGCTCACGGTACCGGCTTCGTCTTCAGCATTGGCGCGCTGAAAGGATTCGCCGTCGAAGAGCGCCACATCGATATCCTTCTCCGGAGCGCCGAAGGCATTGGCGGACCCGCCGGTCATACGCAGGTTGACGTTGCCCAAGTACGTGTATAAGGCATCGAAGAGGTCGTCATTGTCCGATTCGCTTCCCAAACCGAAGAGCTCCGCATCCTTGTCGAACTGATCGTTGGGAATGCTCACCTGGATTTTGAGCACATCCTCGTCAGCGTCATACGGCAAGACGGTAATGTTGTCGGCCACGGCCTCTTCAGATGTTCCGTCTTCGCTGGTCAAGATCTTGCATGCCGAGAAGGTCGTCGTGTCAAGAAGGTCAACGTCGCCCGTCTCATCCTCGCCGTCTGCCTCCTGGCTGGAATGAAGCGCAGCAAGGTAGGTCACATTCGTGTTCTGGCTGTCGCGATCGAGCTGCGCTGCCCAGGCAAAGGCAACGGGGCTTGTCTCGGCATAGGCGAACGGGTTGGCCGACGCGCCGGCTGCATCGGAGTTTGAGCCGTCGGGGTAAACGATGGTGTTCTTGTAAGTCGAGGTTATCTGGCCACCGAAAAGCACGCCGCAATTCGCAAGGGAATCCGTCAGCTCCTTGTAGGCATCGGCACCCGTTGCGTCGTTCACCTGGAACGTAAGCCACGTATAGCCAAGATCCTCGGTGCATTCCACTACCTCGATCTTGTAGTCGGTAACGTTGAACGAGATGCCCCTGACAATGTCCTCGTTGGCGAACATGCGGTACTCAACACCGTCGATGGTGAACGTATCGCCGGTTGCATAGGCTGCGAACTCAGACGTCGTGGGAATAGGCATGCCAACCTCGATGCCGTCAAGGTCCACGGGCACGCGGAAGCGGTTGGTGCCATCGAAGTACTTGCCGTTATCGAAGGTATGGGAGGTCACGTCATCGCCCATCGGGGAATCCGAGGCAACCTGCGCAATGCTGCCGGCCGATTCCGAGTAGCTCACGCACGCGATACCGTAACCTTGATTCTCATCGGCAAATGGTTGATCCGTTAACTCGATGTAACCGTAGTCGGAGTCGCTGTTCGCCACGCCCTCGGCGATGTCGTCGATGATGAAACGGAGCTCGTAGTGGGTACGGTCCTTCAGATCGGTGCTCTGCTCGTTCTTGCCCTGCACCTTCACGGTGTAGGCGCCCTTTCGGACGCTTGCTCCTTCAAGGGTGCCGCTCAACTCGATCTTGGACACGTCGAAGGTGCTCATCTGACCCGTGTTTTCCGAAGAGCCAGCATAGGCAGCCTCGGAAAGCACGGTGACGTTTGCGCTGCTTGCGCCAACGGGGATAGGCCGCTTGAGCTCGAGATTGACGATATCGGAAGCGGCATCACTGCTCACGCTGCACGAAACCGTCGCATCGATCGAAAGGGACTCGCCACGGACGTCAACGTCAACGGTCTTGTCGAATGAGAAAGGAGTATCGATGCTCGACGTATCACCGGAACCGGAAGCGCCAGGGGTTGACTGAGACCCTTTCACCTCATCGGCCATGGCCTGCAAAGCACCCGCGGGAAGAAAGCTGAATACCAGTAGAGCAGACAAAACGACGCTCAGCGAGGAGTGGAAGCGGAGCTTCTTCGCCGAGAAAAGGGCAACTGCCGCAACGACAACGATGGCTATGACGATAGCCAACATGGTGAAGGGATCGCCCGTTTTCGGGGTTTCGCCAGAGGAGGCGCCGGAGCTGTTGGCGGGGCCATCACCAACCCCAGATCCGGAACCGTCGACAGGCTGACCGCCTTGCCCACCGTTAGACCCCTTGGCCAGAACAGCCACCGCGCTAACCGATTCGCCATCTTTGGTTGTTGCAGGGTCCGAGGAAAGCGAGCCACTCACCAACGACCAACCATCGGGGGCTTCGAACGATACCGAATGGTCGACAAGCTCCATGCCGACTTCGTTCGTATCCACCACGGTGATCTGTACTTGGTCGTCCGGCAGGCCATCGGTCGACGCCGTGACGCTAAGAGGAAGGAACTCAAAGGGATCGAGCTCACCGACCGCGGCATCCGAACCGGAATCGGTTTCCTCATCCGCAAGTGCGGCACGCGGAACGAAAGCAAACGCAAGGATCAAGGCCGCCAGCATCAAAAGCAGGGTCATGCCGATGCGTTTGCCTGCCGCCCGTCTGCAATATGGATTCGCCACTGTTGCTCCCATCGCTGAAACCGCTTCGTATACGGAAAGACATGAAACGAATATATAATTTTAAACCAACCATGCGCGAATACGATTGCGTGCAAAGCGTTTAACCGGCTTTTCCGTTGCGCCTAAGGCAAGCATGGTGCCGGAAGAGCTCCCCCCTATACTGGAACCTACCGAACCGGGAGGGAATCGTGGGGAACCCGAAACGGCATACGCATAACACCTCGAAACGGCACATCCTTGTTGTTGCCGCCTGCATTGCCGTGGGCGTGTTCGCCCTTCTGGTATGCATGGAGCTCTTCCTTCCCAGCAAACCACCCGCGCTTTCAGATTTCAGACTCGATGCCCCAAGCACCACCGGGTTCATGGTATTGCTTGCGCCCGCCCTTGCCGCCTGGGCGTTTTCCCTTCACGTACGATGCCCTGATGCCGCTATCCGCAACCAGCTCATAGGCATAGCCGTGCTCCTTATGCTCTGGATGCTCGACGTTATAGTGAAATACCCCCTTAGGAACGACCTTGCAGCGTCCCTTTGCTGGTACCTCTACTACGTGCCGATGCTCTTCATCCCCGTGCTGTGCCTTTCCTGCGCCCTTCGCGCTGCAGCCCTAGACGGAGCGCGAGCCGAGAAAGCCATACTGTGGGCGGCGTTTGTCGGCAGCTCGCTGCTGGTAACGCTCGTGCTTACCAACAACCTTCACCATAACGTCTTCGCCTTCGACTTCGATGACCCCGGCTGGCAGGGAAATTATCGTTATGCCTGGGGATACTGGCTGGTGGCATGCTGGATCGTGTTGCTGTACGGAGCTTTCTTCGCCCTGTTGTTCCGCGCCGCCCGCAAGCAGTTGCGACCTTCATTCGCACCCTTGGCAATCATCGCCGGCATAGCCATTGCCTACAGCCTGCTATACGGCTTGCGCAGCGCGCATATATTCGCCACAAACCTGGCACTCACCTATACCGTGCTCATAGTGGTTGCCATCGAAGTAACCCTTGCAACAGGCATCCTACCCTCCTGCACGTGGTACCGCGAAGTGTTCTACAAACTTCCCTTCGATTTGAAGCTTATCGCCCGATCGGGGGATATCGCCTACTCAACCGCCCAGTCCAGCCCGCTTTGCTCCGAAGCCGCCGAAAAAGCAGCCGATCTGGGAGCGGCTAACTTTACAGCTGTCGACTTCCGCACCCCAAACCGCCCACACGCTCTGTACCGCGCATACCCCATCAGCGGTGGAACCGCTCTGCTGTCCCTGGACACAAGCGCCAACGACGCCCGGCGCATCGCGCTTGAGCAACGCAAAATAGAGCTTGCCCACACAGCGCAGCTTCTGAAGCGCAGCACCGAGGTTCGCCGAGCACTGGCCAGGCAGGAAGCGGAACGCGAGCTGTTCGAGCACGTTCACGCCTCCCTTTCCCAGAAAACCAGCGAGATCAACCGCATAATCGAGAACCTCCCCGAAGATAGCTCTGCCGAAAACCGGGATCTTAGACGCAAGGGGCTTATCCGAGTCAAGTTCCTGGCGGCCTACTGCAAGCGCAAAGGAAGCCTTGTCGTAGCCGAGCGTGAGGGAGCATCGTTCACCCAAGCACAAGTAGAGCTCATATTCGCAGAAGCAGCGGCCGATTTCCGCTCTATGGGCATAGAATGCGCTGCGCTTTTCCGCATCAACGAACCCCTTTCGCCCACCATGATGGCATTGCTCTACGATTGCGCCTACGATTTCGCCTCGTTGGCTTTCAACGCTACCAACCCGACCCTACTGATGTTTGCCGAAGTCACGCATGACCACATCCTTATGGTGCGCATCGTGCTCCAGTGCGATAACTGCCAAACGCTGCAACCGGCACTTCGCTCCTTAAGCCAGAAGCTTGCCCAGTCAGGCATCAACCACAGCTGCCTGGCAGAGCAGAACGAGGTTTCCATCAGAATGGAGCTGGAGGGTAGCGCCTTATGAGCCACCTTTTCAACATAAAGGCACCCGTGCTTATCGCGTTGGTCATCCTGTTTTTCCTGTTGATGGCAGGACAGACGGTGCACACCCTGTTCATCGCCACAAGGAAAGAGCGGCAAATTCCTCGCGGTGCGGTGATGTACGAAACGCTGCTGGTTGCCCACTTGCTCATTGCCTGTTCTGCGGTTTGCTCCGCTTACGCCAACCACGGAGCGCTCCTGTTTCGCCTAAAGGCCCTATCCCTTCCCATCGAGCCTTTGATGTGGGTAAACGTCGCCGCACTTATGCTTGGCGCACTGCTAGCGCTCACCAACGGGCGGGCTATCATGGCTGGCGAGCTCGCGGTTCTTGCAGCCTGCACTCCGCCCATCGTCGAAGCGGCAGGGCCGCACAGCTGGCTTATCGCCCTCGCCGACGCCGCATTCTTCCTATTCCGCGTAGCGGCGACCCTGGCTATGGACAAAAAACACCTGAGGTCAGCCATCACACAGCTTTCCGTCGGCGAAGCAGTGAAAAAGCTGCCCGAAGGCGTCCTGTACATAAACCGCAAGGGAGCCATTGTGTTCATGAACGAAAGCATGCGCTCTTGCCTGCAGTCCCTTGGCCTGGGCACAAGCCTTGCGGAAGGATCGCTTGTATGGCCGAACTTGGAAAAACGAGCCGCGGAAACAGCCAGCCCCCGCAATGCGCTTTTGCCCGAAGGAATACGCCTTGCCGTTTCCCCCGATGAAACCAGATTCTTCTTCCACGATGAGGTAACTCTGCGCCGCGCTTCCTGCGTACGCATCGTAGCCATCGACGTTACGGTAGAGGAAAACCTGAGCGAAAGCCTAAGCCGCGCCAACGCCGAGCTCGAAGAAACGAACCATGAATTGGAGCAAGCGCTAGCCGAACTGGAGCAAGCGGCGCAGGCGGAAGCATCGTTCGCCATGAAAACGCGCATCCACGACTCCATCGGCCAACGCATGACCATCCTGCACCACTACCTGGAATCCAACGCTGAAAATCCCCAAGCCGCCCGCAACATCGCCCAAATGATGCACAACATCACCGACGACCTTGCCCGCACCGCCCCCGAAGGCGAAGACGAGCTTTCCACCCTGGTATCCGCCTTCGCGCTGGCTGGTGCAAACGTCCGCATAGAAGGCACGTTGCCCGAAACACCCGTCGAAGCCTCTGCCATCGTTGGCATAATCCGAGAGGCGGCAACCAACGCCCTGAAGCACGGCCAAGCCAAAACCGTATCGGTGCATATCAAGCGTGACAGCGCGGAAACGCAGCTATCCATCTCCGATGATGGAACCGGAGACGATGGCTCCCTCGTCGAGGGCTGTGGCCTGCCGCAGATGCGCCATGCAGCAGAAGCGCTCGGCGGCAGCTTTTCCATCAGTGCAGCAGCGCCTTTCACCATATCAGCAGTTATCCCGCATCCTGGAGGCTAACCATGATCAATATCGTCATCGTCGAAGACCAGGCGATCCTTCGCGAATCGCTCTCCTGCACCCTGAACCTGCAAGACGATATGCAGGTTGTCTGCGCGCTCGCCGATGCCACCGAAGCGCTCGCTGCCGTTGTCGACAAAAACGCAGACCTTGCACTCTTAGATGTATGCACCCAGAACGGGTCGAGCGGCATCGCTGCCGCCAAGCGCATCCGCAAAGATGCTCCCCAGACCAAGATCGTCATTATGACCGGAATGCCCGAAATCACCTTCATTGAACAGGCAAAAGCCGCCGGTGCCGACAGCTTTGCGTACAAGAATGTGGGAACCGAAGAGCTGTTGGCCATAATTCGCTCTACCGCAAACGGCTATTCCACCTTCCCCAGCACGAAGCAGAGCATGCTATCGGGGGCTTCTGCGCTCAGCGAAACCGAGATCGCCATATTGCGCCTGGTCTGCGAAGCAAAAACCCGCAAGGAAATAGCAGCGGAGCTGTATCTGAGCGAGGGCACCGTGAAGCGTCACATATCCGAGATCTTGGCCAAAACAGGCTACGACAGTATCCTACGTCTTGCTGTACACGCTGTTTCGCAGGGACTTATTATTCCCGGAATGGAAAAGCAGTCCGACCGGCAAGCATAGCCGAAGCTGCACCGCTCCCGTTCCAATACCTTCAAGCACAACAGCTCACGCACGCCGCACAAGCCCCATACCTCTAACGCAACATAATGCCTACCTATAAGCCCATGAACTATGCGCACATGCACACGCGCATTTCGATTTGAGACATATGGCTCAAATACGCCCCTTCATTGGGCCGCAGGTCGCTTAATGCAGAAACAGCTTCTTCCTATCATGGCGTCACGGCTACAAGAAGTGCTTGCCGCAATTACGGCAAGGAAGTCTAAGAGAGGGTGTGGTAGTGATGAAAAGCATAGGGAAGCTGATCGCAGTTGTGGCATGCGCGCTGGCACTGTGCTTTGCGCTGACGGGCTGCGATTCAAGCGCCGACCAGTACAAGAAGAACTTCCAGGGGAACTGGGAGCTTTCCGGCCTTAGCGAAGGGAACACCACCTATGGCGAAAGCGATCTTTCCATGCTCAAATCCTGGGGTATGAGTGTGTCGCTTTCCATGAACGAGGACGGCACCATGGCGTTCGATTACTTCGGAGAGACCGTTGATGGCAATTGGGAACCTAAAGATGCAAGCACCGTGACGCTGAAGATTCTGGGCGATTCCGTTGATGGAAAGCTCAGTGACGGAGTGCTATCCATCGAAGTAGAAGGCGCATCCATGCAGTTCAAGAAAACAGAATCGTAGGAGGTACCAGCGATGAAGATGAAGATTCTGGGCATAGCCGCATGTGCATTGGCGCTCTGTTTCGCGCTGGTAGGCTGCACGCAAAAAACCACCGACTTCACGTGGTACCAGGCAGCGGTGCCGGATGGCTATGAGATTGATGGCTATTTCGGCGACAACGCAGCTAAGGCACGGCTCCTAGGCGAAGATGGGAACAAGGAAATCCAAGTTGAGTGGAACGGCGTGAAGGACGCGCAGGGCATCTGCGATGCGTTCCTTGAATGGGAAGGGTCCGATGCCGAGCAGCTGGATGACGTGAAGCTTGGCAACTACACATGGAAGGTGGCCAAGTACACAAGCTCCAGCTTCTCGAGGATCCAATTCTGCACCGACCTGCCCAACGGCCTGGTGGGCATGGTAGACACCAGGGGGTTCACCGAAGCCGACGATAAAACCCTGCAAGACTTCGTGAAATCGGTTAAGTTCGTCGATGACCTGAAGGAATCCTACGAAAAGGCGAAAGAGATAAGCATAAGCGACTTGAAGGGCTAAGACCCGATCCAAGGCTCAAGACGACGGCGCTACCCCAGGGTGGCGCCGTCGCAGCTTGTTATGTCCAGGTCGGCAT
>CAVIKC010000023.1:15352-28929 GCA_963643405.1 Succinivibrio sp. | reverse complement strand
TCGACTGTGCGGTGGCGCTGCCAGGCGTCGCCGCCCTCGTCGGTGCCGTAGCTGACGTAGTAGCCGTCCATGTCGTAGAACAGGCAGTCCTTGGTCTCGGGCTTGAAGCTCTTGGCTATGCGGCGGTCGCCCTCGATGCCAGTGCGCACGCCCACGGTGGAGCCCTTGGCCAGGCTGCCGGTGATGTAGGCCTTCGCCGTGGCTCCTGTGTTCTCGCGCAGGAACACATCGTCGGCATTGTCCGAGTTCTTGCCGCGGGTGTTGCCTTTGATTACGCACTGGTTGGCCAATTTCAGGTTGTAATCGCACCAGACATACACGCCGCCGCCCTCGTAGTTGCCGCCACTATCAACGTTGCATGAGTTGCCCGTAATGGTGCAGCCGTCGATGAGGTTGTTGCTGTTGCAGTCGTAGATGCCGCCGCCCTCGTATTTGCACCAGTTGTTGGTGATAGTGCAGTTGCGCACGGTGGTCCAGCTCTGGTCCAGCTCTAAGCCACCGCCATCGTAGGCAGAGTAGTTGTTGGCAATGGTTATGCCTTCGATAAGGCCTTCGTTGCTGCCGGTTGCCGAATCAACATGGATGCCGCCACCGGACTGCTCGCCCTTGGTAAGTGCCCTGTTCGACTTGGTTGCGGAGTTATTGGATATGGAGGCCTTGTAGTCGCTGGACTTGATGGTGAAATCCGTTCTGTTCAAATAGATGCCGCCACCAGCACCCGCCTGATTGTTTTCGATCTTCGAATCACTGCTCATGTTCAGGACAAAGCCCGTGTTATCAACGTAGATACCGCCGCCGTAGTTGTCGGCGTAATTGTCATGGACAGAAGCGTTGCTCATGTCTATCTGCACGTTCGCGTTGGCGGAAATGCCGGCACCCTTGCCGCGATCCGTGCCCTGACCGCTGGCGTTGTGCTCGATGGAAGCCCCGTTCTTCATGGAAAGGTAGCTGTCGTTGCCAAGGTTGATGGCACCGCAATTCTTGGTGTGTTTGTTGTCGTACGAATACGCACCGCCAACGGTAACCCCATCAAGAGTCACCTTGTTATTCTCTTGCGCGCGGATCAGCGGCACACTACCTTTATTGGAGGTAAGCAGCCCACCGGTGGTGGTCGTTATCTCCTTCTTGTCGTTTACGTTCACATAGCCCTCATAGGTGATCTGGTGCGTTTTCCCACTGCTGTCACCTTTCAGCTCGAGCTCAGCGTCTTCGTGCAGATAGAGGATGGAGAGCGAGGCACTATGGGTTTTGTTGGTGATTGTGTGCCCCTCCATATAGATGGTGAGCTTTTTGCCCTCAGGGATATCGAGGTCAGAGCAGTCCCAGTCCTGGTCCATGTAGATTGGCCAGTCCTTTTCAACGCCGAAGTCCACCGCATCCTTTGGGGTGCTGAAACCAATGGGCTGGCTGGTAGAAGGGTCAACCGCATGGGCAACTTGATCACTCGCAAAAGCAGCCCGTGGCAATAGCAAGGCGAACATCGCCACCAAAGCTACAGCCGCAGCCGCAGCAAGATGAACCGCCCTCTTTCTAAAGCAGGTTTGGGTATCCATGGCATCTCCGAACTCGTAGTCATGCTCGAACAGTTACTAATCTGTTTATTTTAGCAGCCAGAGCAGACATGGTTCGGCATGACCGCTCTGGTTAAAACAAATGTAACCAACCAGACCAAGCTTCTGTTCAGGGTCAAACTCGCTATTCAGCGGCAAGCTCGCGAAGGTGGGCGCTGCTGCGGTCCAGCTGCTCGGCGGCAACCACTATGCGGCGGCCTTCCTCTTCGGGATTCTGGCGCTCCTTCTTGCCAGGGCGTTTCATAAGGATGCGGCGAAGCTCTGCCAAATCAGCCTTGACCTGCTTCTTTTCCTGCTTATCCAACTGCTTGCCAACCTTGCCCATGGCGCGCTCCACTTCAGCCGCCAGGCTTTCTGCGCGCTGGCGCACATCCATGGTGGCGCGGCGGAACTCGTCTTCCTCGGCGTATTCCTGGGCATCGTTTATGGCCTGCTGGATCTCTTCATCGGACATGCGGTCGGAATCGTCGATGGTGATGGACTGCTGCTTGCCCGTTCCCAAGTCCTTCGCCGAAACGGTAAGGATACCGTTGGCGTCGATGTCGAAGGTGACCTCGATCTTCGGCACGCCGGCCGGGGCGCGCTTGATGCCCTTCAGGCGGAAGGTGCCGATGGCCTTGTTGTCCTTGGCCATGGGGCGCTCACCTTGCAGCACCTTTATCTCTACGCTGGTTTGGAACGGGGCCGCCGTGCTGAAGATCTGCGAGTAGTGCACGGGCAGCGTGGAATTGCGCTCTACCAGGCGTGTTGCCACCCCGCCCACCGTTTCGATGGAAAGGGAGAGCGGTGTGACGTCCAACAGCAGCAGGCTGTTCGAGCGCACGATGCCGGTGGTTGCACCCGATAGCGTATCGCCCTGGATGGCGGCGCCGGTTGCCACGCATTCATCGGGGTTGATGGAAGAAGAGGGCTCCTTGCCGGTGAGCTTGCGCACATGCTCCTGCACGGCGGGGATGCGGGTGGAACCGCCCACCAGCAGCACGCAGCCCAGCTCGGAGGCGGCGATGCCCGCATCGTCGAGCGCCATCTGGAACGGCTCGGTGGTGCGCTCCACCAAATCGGCGGTCATGCGCTCGAACTCGGCGCGGGTAAGGGTCATGTCCAAGTGCAGCGGCCCCTGCGCGTTCTGGGAAATAAACGGCAGGTTTATCTGGGTTGAGGTGGTTGCGGAAAGCTCTTTCTTGGCCTGTTCCGCTGCCTCGGTAACGCGCTGGAGCGCCATGGGGTTGCGCCGCAGGTCTTCGCCGTGCTGGGCCTTGAACGCATCCACGATATGGGAAACGATGCGCTCGTCGAAGTCGTCGCCGCCCAGGTGGTTGTCGCCTGAAGTGGCCAGCACCTCTATAACGTCGCCGCCGATCTCGATGATGGAAACGTCGAACGTGCCACCACCCAGGTCGTACACCATAACCTTCTGCGGGGTGCCGTTGTCCAGGCCGTACGCCAACGCCGCACTGGTGGGCTCGTTGATGATGCGCAGCACGTTCAGCCCCGCGATGCGCCCAGCGTCCTTGGTGGCCTGGCGCTGGGAATCGTCGAAGTACGCCGGCACGGTGATAACGGCATCGGTTACCTCCTGTCCCAGATACGATTCGGCGTCTTTGCGCAGCTTGCGCAGGATCATGGCGGAAACCTCTTGCGGGGAATACGCCTTGCCATCTATGCTGGGCGTTTTCCATTTCGTGCCCATATGGCGCTTCACCGAGGAGATGGTGCGGTCGGGGTTAACCGCTGCCTGGCGCAAGGCCAAGCTGCCCACCAGGCGCTCACCGTTCTTCGAGAACGCCACCACACTGGGGGTGGTGCGCTCGCCTTCCGCGTTCGGGATGATGGTTACACGGCCACCTTCCATCGCCGCCACGCAGCTGTTGGTTGTGCCTAAGTCGATTCCGATGGTTGCGCCCATGCTGGGCCTCCTTGCTGTTGATGTTTCGTTCAACGGGTTATGGCGCGAAGGCCAAACCCCAACTGGCAATCGTTTCTTCCGGAACGTCCGGCTTCGTCTGGGGAGGCGCCCCGGGGCTTCGCTTGCGCTTGTTTCCCAAAAGCGCCTACCCCAGCTTCTGGTCAACGTCGTCTTTGTCGGAGTGCGCCTCGCCGGCAAAGACCACCGAGCACTAGAAGTAATACCCCCTGCCCAACATGCTGCAGGCGTATTGCGCCAAGCACAGGCCGCAGCAGATAAGCCCCGGGTCCATGGCGCTCATGCTGAAGCCACGCTGCTTGCCCTGTTCCTGATAGCTCTGTCCCGCCATCTGGAACTGCTGGTAGGCACGCTGGTAATCGCGATTGCTGGGCTCCATCTTCATGGCCCGGCGAATCTGCTCCAACGCACGCAGGGAATTGCCCGCGCCCTTGTTGGCCAGGGCCGCCAGGTAATACCAGCGAGCGTTGCGGCCATCACTGGTAACGGAGTTGAGCAAGTCAACCGCCTGCTGGTGCTTGCCGGCGTTGATGGCGTCGATGGCGCTGCGCACTGTGGCGCTGTCGGTAGCTGCCGCCTCGGGATGGATAGGGCCGCCGAAGCCGCCCATGCCACCGAAACCGAACAGGTCCTCGAAGTTCACCGTGGTCCAGCCGTAAGGGTTGCCTTCGGTGGTGTAGCCCTGCTGGCCCTGGCCGGTGTAGCTGCCGCGCGTGTAGGGGTTTCCGGCAAAAGGATTGGCCTGGCCCTGCCCTGCCCTGCTGCTGCCGGCGCCGCTGGCTGCGGCACGGGCATCGCTGGCGGCGTACTTTTCGGGGTTGATGATGCGGTCGTACGCCTCGTTCACCTCGTTCATGCGCTCGGCGGCTTTAGGGTCGTTGGGATTCAGGTCGGGATGGTTCTCGCGCGCCTTCTTGCGGTACGCCTTCTTCACCTCGTCTGCCGAAGCGCCTCGGCTTACCCCCAGAACCTCATACGGGTCCTTCATCATTTCCTACCTTGCTCTCTTCAACGTTGTAGCGCTGCCATACCCCCTGGTACAGCACGCTGCGCAGCACATGAACATCCCGTTCCAGCGGCAAGCGCTCGAACGCATCGGCCATTTCGGCGGCCAGCAGCTCAAGGTCTTCCCGCAAGCTGGCGAAGCTGCGCTGCGCTGCGATGAACGGGTTGTAATTTCCTTCTTCTTGATCTTGCCGTAGATCCACGGCAGCATCCATGGCATAGACGAATTTCCCCAACCGTGCACCGAAACGCCGTAAATCCGTTGCCCAAAAGTCATCCTTCACAGCAAAGAGGTCGCCCAGCAGAAGGCCGAAGCGGTTGGCTGCGGCATCGGGGTCGGCCGAGCCCGCTTGCTCTATCCCATGGATGTCGGCCATGGCCTGCTCGATAGCCCGGCACTCGGCAGGACGGCGTTGGCATGCCTTTCGATAGGGGACGGCAATGGCTGAAGCGGCCGCACGCGCCTTGACCGAATGGCCATCAAGCCAGTCGTCCATGAGCTTGTGGTAGCCAAGCGCAACACTGAGATCGGCCGCGTAATCGGCGAACTCGCTCTGGGCGATTTCCTGAGGCTGAAGTGGATGGACCGGGCAGCGTTTCTGCGATGTGCGCTCTTCGGGCTCATACAGCGATCCCAGCACCATGGCCAGAAACGTCATGTCGTAGGAAACGGTTAGGCGGCAGCGCTGCCCGTAGCGCGCCCGTATGGAGCGGCACACGCCGCAGTACACCGCATGGTAGCGCACCCGCTCTTCTTCCCCCAGGCTCTCCAGCCCGGGAAGGACGAAGCCCATCATGGCTATTCAGCCTTACGGGGGCGGGAAACCAGAGCGGCAACGGCAGCGAGTGAAAGGGCCGCCACCTTCCCCGCCAATACAGCTGTTCGCAATACGCACATCCTAGAAGCTACGATAGAAGCAGGTGGTGTTGCCGGTATGGCAGGCAGGTCCTGCGGGTTTCACCAACGCCAAAAGGGTGTCGGCATCGCAGTCGTAACGGAGCTCCACCAATTGCTGGGTATTGCCCGACTCCTCGCCCTTATGCCAGTACTTCTGACGACTGCGGCTCCAGAACCACGTGGTTCCCTGCTCGAGTGTGCGGCTTACCGATTCCTCGTTCATCCAGGCCATCATCAAGACCTCACGGGAATCAGCATCCTGGACGATGCAGGGAATAAGCCCCTGTTCGTTGTACGCGAGGTCGACGGTGGAAAGGGCCGCGGTTTCTTTTTCGCTCATTGGTCGCATCCCTTCGATTGATTGCTGTTCTTTTTTCCGTAAAGCTTGCGCATGATGCCCTTAGGCGGGTTGCCGTAATTGCGCCAATCCAGCACAAACACAATAACAACCGCAACCAGCCCTATGAACGTAGATACGCCCAGCAGCAAATCGTCAGACAAGCTGGGAATTTTCGAGCTGACGCTCGCAGGCATAACCGTCGAGGCAGCAGAGCTCACCAGGAACACCGAGAGGGATATGGACCCCAAACAGGCGATCACACGCGCCAGCTCCCATCTCTTTCCCTTGGTACGGCCCTGCTTGTTCAGAGGCCTGTACAGGAAGAAGCTGAGCAAGAACGCGGCAACGCTGAGGCTGAAGAACACGCTGCCGTCCATGATCCAAAGATCCCTTCCGTAAACCATCGTCTCGAAAGAGAAGGCAACACAGGCAAGCAAAAAGGTTTGGGTACCGGTTACAACCAGATAGAACAACCCGCTGCCGAGCCTACCGGGATCAAGCGCCCGACCGTGCTCGATAAGGTAGATCAGGAACATCATCACTACGATGAGCACATAAAACGCACCGGAAAGCATATGGCCGCTCTCGCTCATGAACGTTGCCGCCTCGACAAGCGATTCGCCGAAGCAAACCATGATCACCAACGGCCCCCGATCGACTATATGCCGACAGGCGCGGGTGCCCATGGGGCATTTACCAAGATCAACCCAGGCGAACAGCCCCAGAATAACCGCGGCCAGGCAAAACAGCTGCCCCCAGAATTTGTCGAGGAACATGCCGATCGCGACAAGGGCAACCTGCCCGAGCATAACGTAGAAAGCACGTTTGAACGCGCCCTTGAGATCGGAATTCGAATTACCCAATCTCCCTATGCGCATGAGCAGGTGAACGCAAAGGTTAGCCAGGATAAGCATCCAGCAGATATTGAAAACATAGAACCGCTCCCAATCGGGAGTGACGGAGCCGAACATGATGGCAACCAGCAGCACGTTCACCACGATGAGGGTTATATCGGCCGGGGTGCCCCTGCCGAAACGGTTCATCACTATCGTGGTATTGACCCAGATCTGCAGGGCAAGCGTCATGCTGAAAAAGAACGCGTAAAACACAACGGCGCTTATTACCGTTTCAGAGGATTCCGCCGATTCGGGAATGATATAGCGCATGCAGAACATGAACACCATATCGAAGAACATCTCCATGTAGCTGGCGCGATTCAGACCTATCTTGCGATTGACGTCATGTGTGGAGATTCGTTTTGCCATAGGAAGATCATACGCTTGCGGATGACGAATATGGGAAAGCGGAGCAGAGCGGCACAACCATTACAGACGAACGGGAATGCCCTGGGAGCGCATGTACTCCTTCACTTGGCGGACGGTGAGCTCACCGAAATGGAACACGCTAGCCGCCAACACGGCATCGGCCTCGCCCTCGATGATGCCCTCGGCGAAATGCTCCAGCTTGCCTACGCCGCCCGAGGCGATGACGGGGATGTTCACCGCGCGGGCAACCGCACGGGTAAGCGCCAGGTCGAAGCCGTCTTTGCTGCCGTCGCGGTCCATGCTGGTGAGCAGTATCTCGCCGGCGCCGCGCTTGGCGGCCTCGGCCGCCCACTCTACGGCGTCGAGCCCGGTGTTCTTGCGACCGCCATGCACATACACTTCCCACTTGTTGGGGTTGCCCGGCACCTGTTTGGCATCGATAGCGCACAGGATAGCCTGGGTGCCGAAGGCCGCTGCAGCCGTGGTGATGAGGCTCGGGTCGGCGATGGCGGCGGAATTCACGGAAACCTTGTCGGCGCCGGCGGCAATCATGGTGCGGATATCGGCAACAGTGCGGAAGCCGCCGCCCACACAATAGGGCAAGTGCAGCTCCTCGCTGGCACGGCTTGCCATATCCACCGTGGTGGCACGGCCCTCGTGCGTGGCCGTGATGTCGAGGAATATCACCTCGTCGGCGCGCTGCTCATCGTAGCGCTGGGCAAGCTCGATGGGATCGCCCGCATCGCGCAGGTTCACGAAGTTGACGCCCTTGACCACGCGGCCGTCCTTCACGTCCATGCAAGGTATCACGCGTTTGGTAAGCATTGGTTTCCTTTCGTAACGTTGCCCATCGGGATGCACTTCCGCAGGATAAGAGGCCTGGGACCGTGGGCGCTCGGGCGGCGGGCTGTCGCCGAACAGCGGACCAGACCGCCCAACCCGAAGCCGCTTGGTTAGCGAAGCTCCTTCGTTTCCTCGCAGAGCTTGCACGCCTGCGCCACATCAAGCGAGCCTTCATACACCGCGCGGCCGGCGATTACGCCCTCGATGGAGTCGGCAACGGCGGCCAGGTTCTTCACGTCTTCGATGCTGGCAACGCCGCCCGAAGCGATAACCGGGTTGCCGAACACGCGCGCCACCTCCACGTAGCGCTGCGCATCGATGCCCGTCTGCATGCCATCGCGCGAGATATCGGTGTACACCAGGTGCTTGAAGCCCAGCTTGCCCACTTCGGCGATGAGCTCTTCGGCGGGGACACCGGCGCCTTCGCGCCAGCCGGCAACAGCAACCTCGCCGTTCTTCGCATCGATGCCCGCGGTAAGCATGTCAGGGTACTTAGCCAGCGCTTCCTTGGCAAATTCGGGGTTGGTCACCAAAGTGGTGCCCAACACCACGCGTGAAACGCCCGCAGCCGCAAGGCGATCGATGGTTTCCAGGTTGCGGATGCCGCCGCCCACCTCGATCTTCAGGCCGGTTTCCTTGATGATGCGCTCGATGGTGTCGATGTTCTCGGGCACACCGCTGCGAGCGCCATCGAGGTCGACCACGTGGATCCAGGAAGCGCCCTTCTCCTTGAACTCGGCCGCCTGAACAACCGGGTTGTCGTTGTATACGGTAACGGCGTTGTAGTCGCCCTTCGCCAGGCGGACCGCTTTGCCGCCCAAGATGTCGATAGCAGGAAGAATATCCATGATGTTCCTTTCACCTGGCAGGCAGGTGCCGGGTGCCAAAAAGCCCTTAGGGGATAACGCCCCTGGGCCTTGGGCACAAGCTACTTGCAGGCCTCTACTACTTTCAGGAAGTTCGCCAGCACCTTCGCGCCGGCGTCGGACGATTTTTCGGGGTGGAACTGCACACCGAACGCGTTGCCCTTCTGCATTGCGCAGGGGAACGTGACCGAATGCGTGGTGGTTGCCACCATGAAGTCGTTTTCGGGGGCGATGTAGCTGTGCGTGTAGTAGAAATGCTCGCCCGAGGGTATGCCCTCGAATAGGGGACAGGAGCCCTCTGTGAACTCGACGGAGTTCCAGCCCACGTGCGGCACCTTGTACGCTTTGCCCTCCAAGTCGGCATTCGGCATGCGCACCACCGTGCCGGGGATAATGCCCAGGCCAACGGGCAGGCTCGCATCGCCCACCGGGCCATCGACGCCGGGACCGGCCGCGCCTTCCACACCGTTCCCGAACAGCAGGTGCTCGCCCAGGCAGATACCCAGAAAAGGCTTGCCCGCCTCGATGGCGGTACGCACAGCTTTCATCTGGCCGGTTTGCAGCATGGTGGCGGAAGCATCGGCGAAGGCGCCCACGCCCGGCAGCACCACGGCGTCGGCCGCGGCTATGACCTGCGGATCATCGGTGATATAGGCATCGCCGCCCACAGCCCTAAGCCCGCGCTCCACGCTTTTCAGGTTTCCCTTGCAGTAATCAACCACTGCGATCATCTATCAAACAACCTTTCGGCCTACTCGGTTTCTTCCCTACCCTAGCGCACCAATGTTTCGTCCACGTTGTGCGCTGCGAGCGGGAAGATCAGGCATTGCTCGTCTGCGATGCTTGCCAGACCACCCGCACACGGCTTTTCTGGGGAGGTGCGCTCGGCTGCCCCACGCAGCCCGAAGTTGCGGCACATCCGCAGGCAACCCGCAAGCCGCCCGCACACGCAGCCGCAACCTGCGCTACAGCATTCCCTTGGTAGAGGGCAGCTGGTCGGCGATGCGCGGGTTCACTTCCAGCGCCTGGCACATGGCACGGCCCACCGCCTTGAAGCAAGCTTCCACAATATGGTGCGCGTTTTCGCCCGCCAGCATGCGCACGTGCAGGGTAACGCCCGCATTCGTGGCGAACGCGATGAAGAACTCCTTAGCAAGCGAGGTGTCGAACTGCCCCAGCAGGCACAGCGGCACATCCACATCCCAGTGCAGCTGGCCGCGCCCCGAGATGTCCACCGCAGCAAGCACCAGCGTCTCGTCCATGGGCAGGTACTGCGATGCGAAGCGGTTGATGCCGCGCTTTTCGCCCATGGCCTGGGCAAACGCTTGGCCCAGCACAATGCCCACATCTTCGACGGTATGATGGGCGTCCACTTCGATATCGCCCTTGGCCTTCACGCTCAGGCTGAACAGGCCATGCCTGCCGAACGCATCCAGCATATGGTCGAAGAAGGCGATGCCGGTATCGATTTCGGTTATGCCCACCCCATCGATACCCAGCTGAAGGCTGATATCGGTTTCCTTGGTGGTGCGCGTGATGTCCGCGCTGCGGTTGCCTGCCATCAGGTTTACCCCCGTTCGTTCAGGATCTGGGCCAGTGCGGCCAGGAATTCCTTGTTTTCATCGGGCGAGCCCACCGTCACGCGCAGGCAGTTTTCAAGATACTGCGCGTGCGAGAAATCACGCACCAGCACGCCGCGGCTGTACAGCTGCTCCCACACCTTGTCGGCGCCGTTCACGCGGAACAGCACGTAGTTGGAGTCGGAATCGTACGCGGTTACGCCCGGCAGCTTGTTCAGCTCTTCGATGAGCACGCCGCGCTGCTCGATGATCTGGTTGATACCCGGCACGAACAGCGAGCGGTTCTTGAACACCGCCGTGGCAATGGCCTGGGAAACGGAATCGACCGAATAGGGCTGGCGCACTTTCAGGAACTCGCGGATAACGTCCGGGTTCGCCAGCACGTAGCCCATGCGCACGCCCGCCAAGCTGAACGCCTTCGAGAAGGTACGCAGGATGATAAGGTTCTCGTACTGGTCCAGGTACGGGCGCATGGAGAAGCGGCTGAACTCGAAATACGCCTCGTCTACCATGACGAGCGCATCGGATGAATCGAGCAGCTTCTTCAAGAACGTTTCGCTGGCCATCTTGCCGGTGGGGTTGTTCGGGCTGGTGATAACCGCGAAGTCGATGTCGCCTTCAGCCATGCGGGCAAGCACGGCTTCCTCGTCGATGTCGAAGTTTTCCTTGCGCGGGATGTTCACCACTTCGGTGCCGGTAAGGCGCGCGTTGGCCTCGTACACCGAAAACGTGGGCGGCACGTTCAGGAACTTGCGGCCCGGGCCGCCCCAGCAAAGCGCCAGGTTGAACAGCAGCTCGTCGCCGCCGTTGCCCAGCAGCACGTTTTCGCGGGAAAGGCCGTTGGCCTCGGCGATAAGATCGCGCAGCTCGTTGGCCAGCGGGTCGGGGTACCGGTTGAAGGAAAAGCTCTTCAGCGCCTTGCGGATTTCCAGCTGCACTTCCTCGGGCACGTTGCCGGGGTTCTCGTTCGCGGAAAGGTAGATCTTCGCCGGCAGGTACTTCGGGTCGTACGGGGTGATGCCCTCCAGGTTGGGCTGCGATGCGCGTACGCTGTGCATGCTAGTTCGCCCCCGCAACGCCTGTGCTTGCGGCCTGCTGCTGCTCGAAGGCCTGTTCCACCAGCTGGCGGCGCAGACGGACGCTTTGGGCGTGCGCCCACAGGCCCTCGTGGTCGGCCAGGGTGATAACAGCCTCGGAATCGGCCATAAGGGCGGCCGGCGAGTACTGCAGCACGCTGCTCTTCTTCACGAACTCATCTACCGAAAGCGGGCTGGAGAAGCGCGCGGTGCCGCCAGTGGGCAGCGTGTGGTTCGGGCCGGCAACGTAGTCGCCCACTGCCTCGGGCGTCCATTCGCCCAGGAAGATGGCACCGGCGTGACGGATGGAGCCGATGAGGTCGATGGCGTCGGGAAGGTGCAGCTCAAGGTGCTCCGGCGCAATGACGTTCACCGTTTCGATGGCGGAGTTCATGTCGGGGCACACCACCACCAAGCCGCGGTTTTCCAGCGAGGCCGTGGTGATCTCGGCGCGGTAGGAGCCTTCCATATGCTTGGCGATGGCGGCTTCAACCGCATCGGCGTACTCGGCGCTGAAGGTTACCAGGTAGCAGCTGGCCAGCGGGTCGTGCTCGGCCTGCGCCATAAGGTCGATGGCCACCAGTTCGGGCAGGGCGGATTCGTCGGCCACCACGCACACCTCGGAGGGGCCGGCCACCATGTCGATGCCCACATCGCCGGAAACCAGCTTCTTGGCGGCGGCAACGAAGGCGTTGCCCGGGCCGGTGATCTTGTCTACCGGTTTGATGGTTTCGGTGCCGTAGGCCAGCGCGCCAACTGCCTGGGCGCCGCCCACTGCGTAGATCTCGGTAACGCCGGCCACGCGGCAGGCCTCCAAGATGGCGGAATCAAGCGAGCCATCCTTGGTGGGCGGGGTTACGCACACGATGCGCTTCACGCCGGCGACGGCTGCGGGGATGGCGTTCATCAGCACGGAAGAAGGGTACAGCGCGCGGCCGCCGGGCACGTAGATGCCCACGGAATCCAGCGGCTCTATCTTGGCACCCACCAGCGCGCCGTCTTCGCGCAGCGTGAACCAGCCCTGCTGCTTCTGGCGCTCGTGGAAGTCGCGGATCTGCTTGGCGGCGTGCTGGATGGCGGCGGCAACCTTCGGGTCTACCTTCGCCAAAGCCTCGTCGATTGCCTCCTGCGAAACGCGGAACTGCTCCATTTCCACACCGTCGAACTTGGCGGTGTACTCGCGCAACGCCTCGTCGCCACGGGTGCGCACGTCTTCCACGATGTTGGTGGCGGCAACCAGGGCATCGGCGTTGAAGGCGCCGATGCGGTTGAGCATCTTGTTCTCGAATGTCTGGCCGGGTGCGAGTTCTATCCTTCTCATCTGCTATTTCTCCTTAGCCTGCGAGTAAAGCACGTCGGCCAGTTCGCCCACGCGCGGGTTGGTACGGTACGAGCACGGGTTCGCGAAGAAGCGCGCGGTGGATGCCAGAACGTCGTCGACCACCACCAGGTTGTTCTCGCGCAGGGTGGTGCCCGTTGCGGTGATGTCCACGATGCGCTCGGCCATGCCGGTGATGGGCGCCAGCTCGATGTTGCCGTGGAGCTTCACGATTTCCACCGGGGTGCCGATCTTCGCGTAGTAGGAACGCGTGATGTTGGGGTACTTGGTTGCCACGCGGATGGAGCCCAGCTTGCGGTAGCGGCTTTCCACCTTCTCGGTGGTGCCGGCCGATTCGGCCACGATGAAGCGGCAACCACCGAACTTCAAGTCGGCCAGTTCCACCACTTCGGGCGACGCCTCGATAAGCGAGTCTTCGCCGCAGATGCCGCAGTCGGCAGCGCCCAGCGCCACGAACACGGGGGCGTCGGTGGGGCGCACGAACATATACTCAACGTCGCCGTTGCGCAGCATCAGCGTGCGGCCGGCGTCGGCCAGGCCCGTCACATCCAGGCCGGCGGCTTCGAGCGTGGCGATGGCGTCGTCTTTGAGCGAGCCCTTCGGCACGGCAATGCGCAGCGGGCGCTTCTGCTGGGAAGCCTCCAGCGCCGCCATTACCTGCTCCAAGTAGAAGGCAAAGCCCGCAGCCGGGACCTCGGCAGCGCCGTACTGGGCAAGCAGGTTGTCGTAGCGGCCGCCGCTTCCCAAGGGCGAGCCCAGGCCGGGCGCGTACGCTTCGAACACCAGGCCGGTGTAGTAGTCGAACGAGCTCATAACCGAGAAGTCGATGAGCAGCTTGCCTTCCAGGCCGGCGGCCACCAGCGCGTCGTA
>CAVIKC010000023.1:0-15123 GCA_963643405.1 Succinivibrio sp. | reverse complement strand
TCGCCCAGGTACACGAAGTTGGAGGTGTGGTAGGCCTGCAGCACCGCGGCCTGCCACTGGTCGGAGGCATTGGATGCGGCCAATAGGTCGCGCAGCACGCCGGCGGAGCCCAGGGCGATGGTGAACTCTTCCAGGCCGCACTCGGAAAGCGCAGCAGCGAACAGGTTTACCAGCTCCACATCGGCTTCCCTACCGGAAGCGCCGATGCACTCGATGCCGCACTGCGTAAGCTCGCGAGCTGCGGCTTCGGCCGTTTTCTCGCGGAAGACGCGCTGGGTGTAGCGAAGGCGCAGCGGCTCTTCGGCGGCGATGCCGCGGGTGGCGCACATGCGGGCGATCTGCATGGTAACGTCGGGGCGCATGGCCAGAAGGTCGCCATGGGAATCGAAGAACTTGAAGGGGGCTTCCGGCACATGGCCGCCCGCTTCCATCACATCGAGCACTTCAAGGGTGGGCGTTTCCACCGGACGATAGCCCTTCGCCGCGAAGCATGCGCGGACGCGCGCTGTAAGGTCTTCGCGCATCAGAGCCTCGTCGCTCATCACATCGCGGAAACCAACCGGGGTGACGTAGTTCATGTTCCTTCTTTCCTATAGCTCTATAGCTCGGCGCACTGAGGCGCCGTTGGTTTCGAACCTTCTTATTATGCCCCGTTGCGGCAAGCGCCCCAACGGGAACGGACACGTTTACAGCCTTTTCATGCAGCTTTTAATGCAGCCAGGGCGCTTCGCCTTGTGGAGCTGCGGGGCGCCGGATTCAGCACGTGCCCGCGAACTAGCTTGGCAAAACAACCAAACGCACAACCGCTTCAGCGAAGCAGACCAACGCCAGCCGACCAGCCCGCGATCCAGCTTAGCGAGGCAGAACAGCTCCGGCCGGTCCGTGTTCCGATGCAATCACTTTATCACAGTAGAGTGCTAAAGCAACAACAACACATAAGTTTGCCGATAGCGTGGGCGGAAAAAGGAGGTAGCGGGGATGCCCCTCCCCCGCAAAACCTCAAGGTAAGTTCTCGGTGCCCTTAAGGTTTATTCGGCAAAGGCACGAACCCAATCTGACGAGCACCATCCAAGCACACGAAGGCCCTCGCAAAACGAGGGCCCTGCACTTCAATTCAAATACGGAATATCGCCCGATACGCGTTCAACAAAGGCCTACTCGCGGCCGCAAAAGATGTCAGGCAAGCGATACCCTGCCGGTTGGGAGGTCCGCCATCAAAGTGATGTGCCCACCCAACGCTTCAACGTACTTGCGCACGGTATCGAGGCTCATAGCGTTGATATCGCCGTTTTCCATGCGGGAAACGCGGTTTTGGGAAACACCCATCGCGCGAGCAAGCTCTACCTGCGTCATGTTGCTTGCCTTGCGTGCCTCCCTAAGGTTGTAAGCGTCGATATAGGCTTGGGTGCTCCGACGCGCCTGTTCCATCTGCTGCTCGGTGATGCCGCGCTGCTTGATGTAATCATCGAGATTGCCCATCATCGTCTCCTAACTCGCGCAAATGATCTCTGAAAATCTGCTCGGCCTGCGGAATAGCCTTTCTGTACCACCCAGACCACTTGGCCCTACCGTTCTTCCCCTTCGACTTGTCCCCGCCGAGCAGCATTATTGCCTGCCTTTTCGGGTCAAATGCGAAGATGATGCGAATCTCCGTCCTCCCGGGCGACGGCGGGCGAAGTTCCTTCAGATTCTTGATCGTGCTGCCTGCAAGGGTGTCGACAAGGGGACGCCCGATTGATGGCCCGTCCGACTCAAGCCTCTCGAAGGCAGCGAAGATATGCGAAACCGTTTCATCATCCAAGCCATCGAGCCAGGCGATGATATGTCTGTAGTCAACAACCCACATTCCTAACCTTTCACTGTTTTCAATAATATATCCTATAAGCTATATTTTCAAGGACATCGGTCAGCAGAGATAGCGACCGATATACCTGATTGCTACAACCTTGTTTCCTTTGCGCCGAAAGGAATGAACACGTTCACTGATAGACATGAAACGCGTATAATAATCAGCAGTTATAGGGAGCCTGAGGGGGCGATTAACATGGGGTTCAAGAACATCCTCGTACCGTACGACAATTCGGTTCACGCAGAAAACGCGCTGAAGGAAGCCATCGGCATGGCCAACGGCGATCCTGAAGCCACCATCCATGTGGTCGAGGTGGCTGCGCCGCCGCAAGACCTGGTGTACAGCAGCATCAACCAAACCGGCTTCGGCATGGGCGTTTCCACCGTTTCCAAGGCCGACTTCGCAACCGTGGTGGAGCAGCGCAACGAAGAAGACGACGAGAAACTGCAGGAGAGCATCGCCGAGCTGGTGAAAGACTTCCCTGGCAGCCTTACCGCGGAAGTGATCTTCGGCATCTACACCATCGAAACCATCATCGACGCGGCGAAGCACTACGAGTGCGACCTTATCGTGATGGGTTCGCGCGGGCTGGGCGCCATCCGCGGCGCAATCGGCAGCGTAAGCTACGGCGTGCTGCGCTCGGCGGACATCCCGGTGCTCGTGGTGAAGTAGTTCAGCCACGCCGTTTGGCGCAAACGCAACGGGCAGGCACTCCACGCAGGCCCGAGAGCACCTGCGCTCGGCAACCTCGCATTCGCCGATCTTGCCAGCACCGCAACAGCAAAAAATCCCCTTGCAGAACCCACCATCTGCAAGGGGATTTGCTTATCTCTGGGCACTGAAAAAGCGGATTGCCTTCCGAGCAGGGATTGCGCCCTACACCGCTACCCTATTCCCAACCAGGCTTGGATGGTGGGCAGCCAGCCGGTAACGAACACGATGGCGATGAGCACCGGCACGCCATATTTCACCCACAGGCGCGCCCACTGCGGGAAGCGCACACCCGTGCCCTTGTCCACCTCGGCTATGAAGTTGTCCCAGCCCCAGCCGCGCTTGGTGGTGCAGAACATCACGAAGATGAAGCAGCCGATGGGCAGGATGTTGTTGGAAAGGATGAAGTCTTCCAGCGACTGCACGTCGCCGATGCCCGGCACCAGGAAATCGGACCAGATGTTGTAGCCGAACACGCAGGGCAGCGAAAGCAGCGCCAGGATAGGCGCGTTGATGGCAACGGCGCGTTTGCGGTTGATGTTCCACTGGTCCATGGAGAAGCGCAGGATGGCCTCGAACACGGCGATCACCGAAGAAAGCGCGGCGGCGGCTACGAACAGGAAGAAAAGCGCGCCCCACAGCTGGCCCAACGGCATCTGCTCGAACACCGCCGGCAGGGTAAGGAACACCAAGCTGGGGCCCGCATCAGGGCTGATGCCGTAGGCGAAGCACGCCGGGAAGATGATAAGGCCCGCCATGATGGCCACCAGCGCGTCCAACAGGGCGATGTTCACCGCTTCACCCGTAAGCTTGCGGTCGCGCGTAACGTAGCTGCCGAATATCATCATGGAGCCCACGCCGATGGAGAGCATGAACATAGCCTGGCTCATGGCCGCGTACACGATTTGGGGGAAGCTGGCGTTCGGGTTGCTGAACAGGTTGCCGAAATCGGGCAGCAAGTAAAACGCCAGGCCCGCTTGCCCGCCTTCCAACGTAAGCGAGTGCACGCACAGCAGGATCATCACCACAAACAGCGATGCCATCATCACCTTGGTTACGCGCTCGACGCCTTTCTGCAGGCCAAGGGCGCAAATGCCGAAGCCGACAACCGCCACCAAGAGCATCCATCCGGTAAGCTCGAACGGGTTGCCGATCATATTCCCGAATACCATCGAAACATCTTCGGTGCCGTCGAAGGTTCCCATTGCGGCCTTCACGAAATAGGCGATGGTCCAGCCGCACACCACGGTGTAGAACATCATAAGCAGGTAGCAGCCCACCAGGCCCAGCCACTTGAAGCGGTGCCACTTCGACCCACGGGGCTCCAGGGCGTCGAAGCTGCGCGCCATGGAGCGGTAGCTGGCGCGGCCCATGGCAAACTCCATCACCAGAATAGGCACGCCCAGCACGATAAGGAAGAAGATGATGAGCAGCACGAACGCCGCGCCGCCGTACTGGCCGGTGATGTAGGGGAAGCGCCAGATGTTACCTAGGCCGATGGCGCAGCCCGCGCTGATGAGGATGAACCCTAAACGGCTCGAGAACTTTTCGCGTCCTTCGTCGACGATTTCCTTTTCTGCCACGTTACCGTGCTCCTCTGGTTGGAAGTTGCAATGCTCGAAGTATATGCGCTCAGGCGGGCCGCTACATACCCAGCCAATAGGTGATCTTCGGCATCCATCCGGCGACGAACACCACGATGATCAGCAGCGGCACGCCGTAGCGTGTCCAGGCGTACAGGGCCTTGGGATAGGCCATGCCCTTGCCCTCGTCGGCTTCGGCCAGGAAGTTCTTCCAGCCCCAGCCGGCTTTGCGCGTGCAGAACAGCACGAACACCAAGCCACCCAGCACCAGGAAGTTGTTCGACACCATGAAGTCTTCCAGCGACTGGATGTCGCCGATGCCGGGGATGGTAACGCCTGAGAGCACCGAGAATCCCAGAACGCACGGCATGGAGATGATGATGAGCAGTGGCACGTTGATGGCCACCGCGCGCTTGCGGGTGATGCCCCACTGGTCCATGGAGAAACGCAGGATGTTCTCGAACACGGCGATCACCGTGGAAAGGGCCGCGAACGCCATGCACAGGAAGAAGACCACGCCCCACATCTGCCCCAGCGGCATCTGCTGGAACACGGCAGGAAGGGTAAGGAACACCAGGTTAGGGCCGGAAGTGGGGCTTACGCCGTAGGCGAAGCACGCCGGGAAGATGATAAGGCCCGCCATGATGGCCACGATGGTGTCCATGCCGGCGATCTGCACCGCTTCGCCCATGAGCTTGTGGTCGCGCGCCATGTAGCTGCCGAAGATGGACATGGAGCCGCACCCGATGGAGAGCATGAAGAACGCCTGGCTCATAGCCGCGTACACGATCTCGGCGAAGCTGGCGTCGGGGTTGTTGAACAGGTTGTCGAAGTTCGGCAGCAGGTAGAACGCAAGGCCTTCCTGCCCTCCTTCGAGCAGGCACGAATGCACGCACAGGATGGCCATCAGCACGAACAGCGCCGCCATCATCACCTTGGTGATACGCTCGACGCCCTTCTGCACGCCCAGCGCGCAGATGCCGAAACCCAGCAGGGTGACCAACAGCATCCAACCCGTCATTTCCAGAGGGTCGCCGATCATGGAGCTGAACACCGCCGACAAGTCCACGTTTTCGCCGTTGAAGGTGCCTGCCGCCATCTTGAACAGGTAGGCCACCATCCAGCCACAGACGCTGGTGTAGAACGCCATGAGCACATAGTTGCCCGCAATGGAGAACCACTTGAACCAGTGCCACTTGGTGCCGCGCGGCTCAAGCGCATCGAAGCTGCGGGCCGTGGATCGGTAGCTTGCGCGGCCCACCGCGAACTCCATCACCAGCACCGGCAGGCCAAGAAGAACAAGGAACAGGATGATAAGCAGGACGAACGCCGCGCCGCCGTACTCGCCGGTGATGTAGGGGAAGCGCCAGATGTTGCCCAGGCCGATTGCGCAGCCCGCGCTGATGAGCAGGAAGCCCAAACGGGTGGAAAAGCCCTCGCGGCCCTTGCCGTCTACTGAGCCGGCTACTTCGGTATTGTCTTGGCTGGCCATGTGCCCGCCTTTCTATGCGTAGATACAACCGCTCAATTTTAGCCGTTGTCAGCATTTTCGGTGCGCACAGCTCGAGAGACGGGAAAAGTTACCGATAGAAGCCATCCCCGCCCGTCCGCGCCGGTTGGCGCCCACGCACCTCGGCGCCCCCTGCGCTCGTTTCGGCTTCCGAACGCTCGCGAAGGGGCGGCGCGGAAAATGGCTTGACGCATGGTTCGCCTCGTCCCGGGATCCACGATCAAGTACCGGGGGCGCCGCCTTTGAAGGCGAGCGCTCGGAAGCCGCGCTCCGGAAGGGCTTCTCGCCGCGCAGGCGCCGACCGGCGCTACCGGATCGAGTCAACGCAGCGACGCAGGCCGGGGGACCGCCGCGCGGGGTTCTCTGATAACCGTTCCTGTCCGATCCGCGAAGCGGATCTCCTTCAAATGCATGAAGCAGTGCAGCGCATGCAGACGAGGCCCGCCTAAGCGGGCCTCGTCAAACGGCGGAACGGGAATCCCCAAGGGGCGGTGCCCCAGCCCGCGGTGCGGACAGGTTGAAAGGACACGGACGATTAGGCGTTTATCTCGCGCAGGAACTCGTTGCCATAGCGCTCAAGCTTCGCCTGACCAACGCCGGAAAGCTGCAGGAACTGCTCTTCGTTGGCAGGGCGGGCCAAGCACATGGCGCGCAGCGTGGCATCCGAGAACACCACGTAGGGCGGCACCGTTGCCTCGGTGGCGATGCGCTTTCGTAGGTTGCGCAGGCGCTCGAACAGCTCGGCGTCCATGGGGTCCAAACCTTGGGCGGCCTTGGGCTTCTTCGCGTTGGACGTCGCGCCGAACGCCTCGTCCGCGCCTTCGGCCCCCTTCAGGCGCACCACCTTCGAAGCAGGACGCTTCACCGCAAGACGAAAATCGGGCTGCGCCGCCTCGCGGGCACGCGCACCCAAGCCCACCAAGGGAAAGCGGCCCTCATCGATATCCAGATACCCTTCGCTCGCCAAGATCTCGATGATCTCCTTCAAACGTGCGGCGCTCTCGTCCGGCAGCAGCCCGTAGCTCTTCGAACGTTCCAGCCCGAATTCCAGCAGCTTCTGATTGCGGGAGCCATGCAGCACGTCGGCCACCATGGCCTTGCCGTAGCGGCCGCGAAGCTCCTGCACGCAGCGCATCACCGCACGCGCCTGCTGCGTCACGTCCACGGCCTCGAACCCACCTTCGCAGTTTGAGCAGTTATCGCAATCCTTCGCGTCGCTGTCGCCGAAGTACTCCAGGATGTGGCGGCGTAGACAGCGTGTGGTAAGGCAATACCCCGTCATAGCGGCAAGCAGCCTGCGCTGCGATGCACGCACCAGCTGGCGCTCCTCGGGCGAAAGGGCTTCGTTCTCCACTTCCTGCTCGATGAAATAGCGGCAGGTTCCGATGTCGGAATCGTTCCAAAGGAGCAGGCATTCAGAAGACTCGCCATCTCGCCCCGCACGACCCGCTTCCTGGTAATACGCTTCCAGCGAGCCGGGCATGTTGTGGTGCACCACGTAGCGCACGTTCGATTTGTCGATGCCCATGCCGAAAGCGTTGGTGGCCACCATCACCGGCGCGTCGTCGGCCACGAATGCGGCCTGCGAGCTAGTGCGCTCCTCAACCGAAAGACCGGCATGGTAGCGCACGGCATCCACCCCGGCTGCCGCCAGGGCTTCCTGCACCTTTTCCACATCCTTGCGAGTAGAGCAGTACACGATGCCGGAATCCTGCGCATGGCCCAGCGCGTAAGAAACCACCCGCGCCAGCTTGCGCTTGCCGGCAAGCTGCTCAACGGAGAAATGGAGGTTGGGACGATCGAAGCCGGTAACCACCGTGAACGGGTCGCATAACCCCAGAAGGGCGGCAATATCTTCGCGAACGCGCTGGGTTGCTGTTGCGGTAAGCGCCGCCACCGTCGGCCGATGCGGCAAGGAAGCGATGAACTCGCCGATGCCCAGGTAGGCCGGGCGGAAATCCTGCCCCCACTGCGAAACGCAGTGAGCCTCGTCCACGGCCACCAAAGGGATATCCGCCTGGCTTGCAAACTCGATGAAACGCGGGTCGGCCAAACGCTCGGGGGCAACATACATGATGTCGTAACTTCCCGCCAGCGCGCGGCGCATCACCGTGTTCTGCTGACCCGGGGTAAGGGTGGAATTCAAGTACGACCCGCGCACGCCCGCCTCCAGCAAGGCACGCACTTGATCGCCCATCAGGGACACAAGGGGCGAAACCACCAGGGTAAGCCCCGGCAGCACCACGCCTGGCACTTGGTAGCAAATGGACTTCCCGGCACCGGTGGGCATAACGCCCAGCACATCGCGCCCCGAAAGCACCGCGCCTACCAAGTTTTCCTGCCCGGGGCGAAACGCATCGTAGCCGAAGTGCTGCTTCAGCGCCGCATGGGCAGCGGCCATCATCCCCTTGCTCGATTCTTCAGCCATCGAACACCCTCCAAAACAATAATCAGAATCCGTTCGCGTCTTTTTTCTATTACGGATTACCGAGCAAGCATAAGCTTCGGCAAATCCACCCCCAAAGCGCAAATTGCCCTTGTTTTTGCCCAAATCCGCTCTTGCCAGAGTTCGCAATCGGAAAAAAGACGCAGCGATGCGGTCTCCGCTGTTTAACCAGCAAGCGCCCGGTCAAAATAGACCGGGCGCTTGGGACAATGCGCGCATTCAGGCAACGCGCCGCATTCGCATTACTTGGCTACGACGCTGCTTAGCTACGAAAGCTTCTGCTCGAGCAGCTGATTGATGACCTTCGGGTTACCTTGGCCCTTCATCTGCTTCATGCATTGGCCAACGAAGAAGCCCAGAAGGCCGGTCTTGCCGCCCTTGTACTGCTCCACCTTGTCGGGGAAGGCGGCCAGCACGCCGTCGACCACAGCCTCAATGGCGCCCGTGTCGGACACCTGCTTCATGCCGCGCTCTTCAACGATGGCAGAAGGATCCTTGTCTTCTTCCAGCACCGCCGCGAACACTTCCTTGGCCTGCTTGGAGGAAATGGCATCCTCGGCCAGAAGCTTCACCAGCTCAACCGCACGCTCGGGCGAAAGCGCCGTTTCGGCCATATCGGTTACACCGTTGGCGTTGGCATAGGCCGCAACGTCGTTGATGATGAGGTTGGCCAGCGGCTTTGCCAGCTTGCAGGAATCGCCAGCGGCTTCCATGCATGCCTCGAAGAAGTTCGAGGTGCTGCGATGCTCCACCAAGTGGCGCGCATCATAGGCGGAAAGGCCGAAGCTCTGCTCGAAGCGCTTCGACTTCTGGTCGGGCAGCTCGGGCAGCTTAGCGCGCACGCGGCTGATGAACTCGTCGGAAAGGTCGTAGGGAGCCAGGTCGGGCTCGGGGAACAGACGGTAGTCGTCTGCCGTTTCCTTCACGCGCATCACGATAGTGCGCTTCTGGCTGGGGTCCCAATGGCGGGTTTCCTGGTAGATGATGCCGCCCTCCTCAAGCACCTCGGCCTGGCGGCAGATCTCATAGGCCAAGCCGTCGTGCAGGTTCTTGAAGGAGTTCATGTTCTTCAGCTCGGTCTTGGTGCCCAGCTTCGTCTCGCCGCGGCGACGCAGGGAAACGTTGCCGTCGCAGCGCAGCGAGCCTTCTTCCATGGAGCAGTCGGAGATGCCGATGGCCAGGTAGATCTGGCGCAGCTTCTGCATGAACAGGCGCGCTTCCTCGGGCGTGCGCAAATCGGGCATGGTTACCAGCTCGATAAGCGGCGTGCCGGCGCGGTTGTAATCTACCAGCGAATGGGTGGCGCCGGCAATGCGGCCCTCGCCGCCGCCGACGTGGATCATCTTGCCCGCGTCTTCCTCCATATGGATGCGCTCGATGCCCACGTGGGCCACGTAGCCGTCTTCGGTACGGGTGACGTTGGCTGCCGTGGAATCGGCTGCACCCTGCTCGCCGGGCTTCAGATCGCCCAGGTCGATGCGCTCCTTGGCAGCCGCACCGTCAACGTCCAAGTCCAAGTGGCCGCGCATACAGAAGGCGATGGGGCCCTGGGTGGTTTGGAAGTTCTTGGCCATGTCGGGGTACATGTAGTTCTTGCGGTAGAACATCGAGCGCTTCTCGATGTCGCAGTTGGTGGCCAGGCCGGCCAGCACGATGCTCTCGATTGCGGCCTTGTTTGGCACCGGCAGCGCACCGGGCAGGCCCAGGCATACCGGGCAGGTGTGCGTGTTGGGCTCGGCGCCGAACTCCAGCTTGCAGTTGCAGAACATCTTGGTTTCAAGGGTGGTGAGCTCGGCATGGATCTCCAGGCCGATAACCGCTTCCCAATCTTCGAGTACCTGCTCGAGCTTCTTCACGGCTACTCACCGTCCTTTCCGTCAGCGAACGCAGGGGCAACAGGCGCCGGGCCGTACACGGTTTCCAGCGCCGCGGCCACGCACAGCATGTTCTGGTCCTTGAAGGCGGGGCTGATAAGCTGCGCGCCCACCGGAAGGCCGGAATCGGCACCTAGGCCGATGGGCATGCTCATGCCGCCATTGCCGGCGATGTTGATGGAGATGGTGAACATGTCGGAAAGGTACATGCTGGTGGGGTCGGCGATCTCGCCGAACTTGAAGGCCGTGCGCGGCGCAACCGGCGCCACGATGCAGTCGACCTTCTCATATGCGCGCACGTAGTCTTGCGTGATAAGGGTGCGCACCTGCTGAGCCGGGTAGTAGTACTTCTCGTACACGCCCGCGGAAAGCAGGTAGCTGCCCAGCATGATGCGGCGGCGCGCCTCGGGGCCGAAACCGACGGAACGGGAGGCCTCGTACTGATGGCCCAGGTCCTTGCAGCCCGGCTCGCAGTAGCCATAGCGCACGGAATCGAAGCGGGCCAGGTTGGAAAACGCCTCGCACGGGCCCAGCACGTAGTAGGCGCTCATGGCCGCCTGGGCATTGGGAAGCTCGACCTCGACGATCTGGGCGCCCAGCTGCTGCAGGTGGTCGATGGCCTCCTGCACCTTCGCGCGGACCTCGGGCGCCAAGCCCTCGGCCTCCATGAAGGCAGGAACCACGCCGATGCGCATGCCCTTCACGCCTTCGGCCAGGTTGGCGGTAAAGTCGGTGGAAACGGGCTGGCTGGTGCAGTCCAGCGGGTCGTGGCCGGCCAGGGCGTTCATGGCAAGCGCCGCATCCTGCACGTTGCGAGCAAACGGGCCCACCTGGTCGAGCGAGGAGCCGAAGGCCACCACGCCGTAACGGGAAACCACGCCGTAGGTGGGCTTAACGGCAACCGTACCGCAGAAGCTGCCCGGCTGGCGGATGGAGCCGCCCGTGTCGGAGCCCAGCGTGATGGTTGCCAGGCCGGCGGCAACGGCAGCCGAAGAGCCGCCGGAAGAGCCGCCCGGCACGCGTTGGAGATCCCACGGGTTGAACGTACGGCCGAACGCCGAGGTTTCCGTAGAGGAACCGAAAGCGAACTCGTCCATGTTCAACTTGCCCAGCGGGATACCGCCGGCTTCGATGATCTTGCTCACGCACGTTGCCGTGTAGGGGGAAACGTAGTTCTCCAACATATGGGAAGAGCAGGTGGTATGCGTGCCTTCCAGGTTCATGTTGTCCTTGAAGGCAACCGGCACGCCCGCCAAGGGGCCGGCCTGGGAAATGTCGCCCGCAGCAACGGCGGCATCTACGCGCTCGGCCGCCTTGAGGGCCATTTCCTCGGTGGTTTCCAGGAACGCATGCACGGCCTTGTCTGCCGAGGCGATGCGGGAAAGGGAGCTTTGCGCCACTTCCTTGGCGCTGAATTCCTTGGCGGAAAGGCCTGCCTGGATTTCCGCAACGGAAAGCTCTGCGAACGACTTGGCCATTATTCATCGCCTCCGCCCAAGATAGCCGGGATAAGGAAGCTGCCGTCCTGCTGCTTGGGAGCGTTGGAAAGGGCAACTTCCTGGGTGAAGCTTTCGCCTTCCACGTCTTCACGCATGACGTTGGAAAGGCCGCCGATGGGATGGAACGTGGGCTCCACTCCCTCGAGGTCGTACTCAGTGATGGGCTTCAGGCTCTCGATGATGCTGTTGAGGTCTTCGGTCATGGAAGTTACCTCTTCATCGGTAAGCCCGATTCGCGCGTACGTGGCAATGCCGCGCACGTCCTTTTCGGTGAGATGCTGGGTCATGGTATTCCTTCATCGCCATATGCCGAAGGGCGGCGCTGCGGCCGGGCCAAGATCACCCAAGCAACGCCGGTTCCGGCACGATCCACGTGCCGCCTTGCGTTGCGGGCCAAACGCACCTGGCGCCCGGCCGGCACCGGAAACCGGCACGACTCTAGAACGTTCCCATGATAGCAAACGCCCGTGCGCTGAAACCCCGCTTGGCGCATAGAGCGCCGAACGTTCACCAGGGCGCAACAATATACGGGGCAGCAAGCCCAGTCGCAACTTCCGCGCGACACTCCCAAGCGCACCGAACTGCAGCAAGGGTGACTTGCCGGGAGCCCGGAGGGGCGAAGCGGCAGAGCCTACACGTGCACAATGGGGGCGATGGCGCGGGTGATGGCGTCGGATGCGGGCGTGGCCTGCGAGGGGTCATCGATCTCCACCTTCACCTTGCCCACGATGCCATCGGCAACAACCTCAGTGAACAGCACCAACGGCTCCGTCACTATGCCGGCAAACTGAAGCGCAGTATCATGCGCCACCTTCTCTACCTTCTCGACGATGGTATCCAAGTCTTCGGCCGTGGTTGCCACGAAGGGAACCACCACACACTCAACGGGCGGAAGATGCACTACGGCATTCTTCGAGATAACGGAATTGGGGATGATGACCGTTTCGCCCAAACGATTCTTGATGGTGGTGTGACGCCAGGTAACGTCTTGCACCACGCCCGTGCTGGACCCCACCTGGATGTTGTCGCCCGGCCCGACGATGCGCATAAGGGAAACCTGCATGCCGCCGATGAGGTTCGAAAGGGTGTCCTGAAAGCCCAGCGAAAGCGCGATGCCTCCAACACCCAGGGCGGCCAGCACGGCCGTCATGTTCACGCCGAAGCAGGTGTCCAGCACGAAACTGATGCCCAGGCCCCACACAATGATGCGCATGATGTTGATGAAGATGGAACCTGAGGGCATAGAGTTGTCTTCGCGCCGCATGATGTGGCGCAACCAGCGCACCAACAAGTGGGAGCAGACGGCAACACACACCAAAATCAACGCCGCAATAACGATCCGGCCCAGCAAATCGCCGCCGGTGATGTTCTGAACAAAAGATTCGAATTGGTCCATCGGGGTCATGGTTTCCGTCTTTCCGTAGTTCTGCTTTGGGGTTCCATTATCGTGGCACGCGTACGCCACGGGCAACGCTATCATGGAAACTCCGAACGAACCCGGTCGATATTAGCCCCAGGCAGAACATGAGGATCTGGCCCCGCAGCCGGTCGGAAAGCCACGGTTCGCTGGCCGCAACCCATCACCTGCGACACCGGCCGCAAGCACGCAACACCGCAAGACCGCAAGGAGCGCACATGAATTACAACGAGGTAAAGTTCCAAGGAGCCTACGGCACTTCTGCCCAGATCCCCGCTTCGGTGCGCCCCGAAGTCTCGTTCGTGGGCCGTTCGAACGTAGGAAAAAGCTCGCTTATCAACAAGCTGTTCAACCGCAAGAAGCTGGCGAAGGTTTCCTCCATGCCGGGCAAAACCAGCACCATCAACTTCTTCACCACCAGCGAGATAGACTTCGTTGACCTGCCGGGGTACGGCTACGCGAAGGTGGCGAAAAGCGAGAAGGCCCGCTGGTCTGAGATGATAAACGGCTATTTCGACCAGTACCGCTACTACGCGCTAGTGGTTTCCCTTATCGACATCCGCCACCCCGCCACCAAGCTCGACGAGCAGATGGTGGAATTCCTGCGCTCCTGCGAGCTGCCGTTCATGATCGCCCTCACCAAGGCCGACAAGGTTAGCAAGTCAGCGGCGAACAAGCAGAAAGCCGCCATCCGCAAGCAGCTGCAGTTGCCAGACGATGTGCAGATGGTTGTGTGCTCATCGGAAAAGGGCACCGGCTTCGATGAGCTGAAGCGCGTTATCGAAGCAGCCTGCAAGTAGCGGCGCAGCCATAGCCGCTGCGGCTGAAGGCGCCTACAGCCCCCTACCCCACCAATCCACCCAAGGAGATACAACCCATGAAAGTTATCCTGTACAGCGACGGCTCCTCCCGCGGCAATCCCGGCCCCGGTGGCTTCGGAACCGTGCTGCACTACACCGATCGCAACGGCAAGCTGCACACGCGCGAGATCTCGAAGGGCTATACCCGCACCACCAACAATCGCATGGAACTGCTGGGCGTTATCACTGGCCTGGAAGTGCTGAAGCACCCCTGCACCGTCGAAGTGCACTCCGATTCCCAGTACGTGGTGAATGCCTTCAACCAACACTGGGTAGACGGCTGGCTGAAGAAGGGCTGGAAGAACTCCAAAAAGGAACCTGTGAAGAACACCGACCTATGGAAGCGCCTGCTCGCCGCCATGGAGCCGCACAGTGTGACCTTCCACTGGGTGAAGGGGCACGCCGGCCATCCCGAAAACGAGCGCTGCGACGCACTAGCTACCGCAGCCGCCGACGGTCCCGGCAAAATCGAAGACGAAGGCTTCAACGGCTAACCCGTCTGTCCACGCCAGCCGGGGCCTGCGCACCTCAGCGCTCGCCTTCGCTTGATTCGGCTTTCGAGCAAGCGCGAAGGGGCGGCGCGAAGAAACGGCTTGACGCATGGTTCGCCTCATCCCGGCATCCTCGATCAAGTACCCTGGGCGCCGCCTTGAAGGCGCCTGCTCGGAAGCCGCGCTACGGAAGAGCGCTTCGCCGCCCAGGCCCCGTCTGGCGCTACAGCCCCAAAAACGCAGCGACGTGAGTTGGGGCATCGCCCTGAGGGGTTCTCTGATAACTTTTTCTGAACGGTTCGCGAAGCGAACCTCATACCAATGCATGAGGCAGCGACCGCACGAGCGAAGCGAGCAGGGTAGCGGGAATCCGCGAAGGGCTGGTGCCCCAACCCACGTCGCGAATAGGTTGGGCTGAGCGCGGTCCCGTTCGGCACGGATGGATTCAGGGCGCGGACGAGCACGGAAAGCGGGCTCAGAAACAAGCAAAGGCGCCCACAATGGACGCCTTTGCTTAGGAAGATATGGGTTGCCGTATGGGCAGCGCGAACTAGATCAGGCGAACGCGACGAACACCTTCGATCTCGCGAAGCTTGGCAATGGCGGCTTCGCTGGGAGCGCTGTCCATGTCAATCAGCGTGTAGGCATGCTCGCCACGGGCCTTGTTCATGAAGTTGGCGATGTTCACGTTGTCTTCGCCCAGGATGGTGGAGATCTGGGCAATCATGTTGGGAACGTTTTTGTGCAGCAGCGCGATGCGCGTAAGGCCTTCAGGGCAAACGCCCATGTCACAGGCAGGATAGTTCACCGAGTTGGTGATGTTGCCGTTCTCGAAGTAGTCGACGATCTCGCGCACGGCCATAATGGCGCAGTTGTCTTCCGC
>CAVIKC010000022.1:0-31820 GCA_963643405.1 Succinivibrio sp. | reverse complement strand
GCATTCCTGCGTCTTAGGCCCCCGAGGGGGCCTTCCGCGTCTCTGGGGGCTGGGGCGGTTCTTGACCCTTCTGACTTCCCTTCAATTGATAGCTAGTCGCTATCAATGAGATTTTTACGCTCTACAATTAAGGCTTTACAGGGCGTTAAATTATCTGTCTTTTGGATATTGCCAGGTCACCGTCTATCTCTGTATTCTCCTGTGGGTTTATCTTTTGTGCAGTTCGCCGATTCATTCACTCTCGCTATGAGATTCTGATATGATCAGTTGAGTAGAGATAGCATTAGATTGCACTAAGACTTTCTTAATCGGTATTTTTCACAACCGATGCTGTTTGTAGAATGAGGGAACTATGAATCTGGCACAGCTGTATTATTTCCGGACTCTGGCTAAATTTGAGCATTACGGAAAGGCAGCGGAAAGCCTTTATATTACTCAGCCTTCCCTTTCCAACTCTATTAAGAATCTTGAGAAGGAGATCGGTGTTCCTTTTTTTGAGCGCGTAGGTCGTAATGTTCGACTCACTGAGTACGGTGAAGAGTTCAACAAGCATATTTGCCTTGCTCTGGATGAAATCGACAAGGCCGTTGAGATCATGCGCGCCTACAATTCTGGGTTAAGCGGCCGTATTAGAATCGGAACGGTCATCAGTATTCAGCGAAACTATCTTCCTCGACTCCTTAGCACATTCAAAGGCGCATTTGGCGATGATGTCGTTTTCGATATTTACCAAGGTACTACGTATGAATGCCTTAAGGGGTTGAACGATGGCAAGTTCGATGTAGTGTTCTGTGGAAAGCTTTCAGGGTTCGATGACATCGAATTCGTCCCCCAGTTCTCTCAAAATTGCGTGCTTGCCGTTAACTCTCATAATGAGCTAGCCGATCGTGAGATCATTTCGCTTAACGATCTTAAAGGCATTACGCTCACCTCGTATCGCTCGCAGTCGTATGCCAATACTATTTTTGAAGGGTTCTTCAAAAAGTATGATCTTGATGTTGTTCAGGGCTTCAACGATGAGATCAGCGCTGCAACTCTCGTCGCATCGGATCGTAAGACGGTCGCTGTCATTCTTGAGACTCTTGATGATTTATCTCTTGAGAACCTTGTTACCCTTCCAATCGAAGAGCTTCAGGAGCCATTCCATATCATCTATCTTGGCTATAACAAGAAGTCATTCCACTCCCATCTAGTTGAAGAGTTCATCAAGTTCACTCAGAGGCACATCAAATTCCCTGCTGGAGTGATTCCTTTGGAGGAGTACTACATGAACTGTGACAAAGACGAAAATGCATAACGAGTTCTGCTGAGCGTATCTTTTGTCTCTCGAGAAAGTCACCTCCTATATATAGGAGGTGACTTTTTGGTTTTGTCTTAGCGTATTTACGTTAATGACTGATTTCTTCGAGCATGATTTCGCATATAGGGCCATAGGACGTAATGCCGTATACCCGGTGGATCTGTCGAGCTAGGTTGCTACTCGATATTTTTGAACGGTAGCTATGGTTTAGCTTTCTATCAGTGCAAACGATGTTTCTGATGCTATCCATATCTCTAGCTTAACCATGGCAAGCGCTAAAACATTTCAGAGGTTGTCTTTGAGGGGGGGGGTGCACCGGTAACCCGACTTGCTCATCCTGCATGTTGAAGATGGATGGGAAAGATGGCCGAAGAACGAATGAAACTTTGACGTTGGTTCAGTTGCGTTTCCGGCAGGTCTTACAAGAGCAGGGTTGATTCTTTGCGATATTGCCGGTGGGTTGCAACGAACTATCGCCTATTCAGCAAGTATCGATGCTGCGAAAAACCTTTCTTCAACTCCTTATTTGAGTGGGCAAGTACGATCTGTCTCCTTTTACGTTGGCCTGGTTGGGCGATCCTATATTGTTCTGTGAATAGATGCTTGAGTTCCGATAGTGCATTGGAATAGCTTTTCGAGTATGTGATGTGTCGATCGATGCAAACAAGCTATCTGATGTGAATGAATGAACAGGTTCTAATCTATTGATCTGGGCAATTATCCTCAGATCTTTGAGAAATGAACGAGTTGCATCTATCGTTCTGATCGAATTGATAGAACACGTTATATATAATTCCCGTTCCCTATCGGACTGCATCGCTAGGCAATTAGACCATGTTCAAATTCTGGACGAACATACATCGTGGCTTCGGAAACAGAAGCGAAATGAAATCTGGTAAAGCGAGGAAACCGGAAGAGAGGTTTCCTTCAAATCAAGAGGAGGGTTTTGTATGTCCGAGAATTGGTTCGCAAAGCAGCCTAAGGAGCATCTCGCAGGAAAGTGCGCTGTTGTCGTAGGTGGCAACTCCGGCATCGGCAAGGCAGCAGCTGAGGCTATCGCTGCAGCTGGCGCAAACATGGTTATCGCTGGCGTTCCTGAGGCAGGTTGCCACGAGGTAGCTGAGGCTCTTAAGGCCGACGGCACCAAGGCAGTAGGCGTTGCTTGCGACGTAACCAGCCAGGAGTCCATCGACAACGTGATCAAGGTCGCAGAAGAGAACTTCGGCCAGATCGACATCCTCGTCACCTCCGCTGGTATCGCTCTTCCCCGCATGAACGCTGTAGACGTTGCTCCCGAGCAGTGGGACAAGCTGTTCAGCATCAACCTGAAGGGCAACTTCTTCCTGATGACTTCTGTTGCTCGCGCAATGGAGGCCAAGGGCGTTCATGGCAAGATGGTCGTTGTTGCTTCCGCACGTGGCATCAACTCCATGGAGAACATCGCTCCTTACTGCATCGCCAAGGCTGGCGTTATGGGTATGGTTCGCTCCCTGGCTGTCGACTTCGCCAAGAAGCAGATCCTGGTCAACGGCATCGCTCCTGGCTATGTTTACACCCCCATGGTTGCCAAGGTATTCGAAGAGCAGCCTCAGCAGGAAGCTTACGTCAAGAGCCGCACGCCCCTGCCGAACTACACCGGTACCTTGGACGAGATGGCTTCCGCAATCCTGCACCTCGTTCTTCCTGTCACCGAGTACACCACCGGCCAGACCCTGGTTCTCGATGGTGGCTGGTCCATCCAGTAACACGGATCTTTTCGCGAGCGGCCTAGCCCGCGTGGCCTAAGGCCGCTCGCCTTCTTCAAGTTCTCTTCGAAAGGAAGTACCCATGGAAGGTAAGATGAACGCACTTCTCAAGACCGCCGCTGAGCCGGACGCAATGGAGTACGTAGAGGATTTCGACATTCCCCAAATCAAGGATGACGAAGTACTCATGGAGATCAAGGCTGTAGGCATCTGCGGTACCGACCACTCTCTGTATCGCTGGAACCCTGCAATCGCCAACTCCTATCACATCCAGTACCCCGCAATCTTCGGTCATGAGTTCTCTGGCGTTATCGCCGAGGTGGGCAAGAATGCTCCTTCTAACCTGAAGGTTGGCGACCGAGTTACCGCTAACCCGGTTCTGTTCGACAACACTTGCGAGTATTGCGATCGTGGCGAAGTCAACATCTGCGACAATCGTCCGTTCTATGGCACCGACCTGCCTGGCGCATTCGCCAAGTACATGGCAATCCGTGCTACCAACATCATCCCTATGCCCGATGATGTTACCTTCACCCAGGGCGCACTGCTCGAGCCCCTCTGCGTGGCAATGAACGCCGTTGAGCGCGTTAACCCCCAGATCGGCGAGACCGCTGTTGTAATCGGCCCTGGCGCAATCGGCCTTCTGATGGTTGCCCTGCTCAAGCAGGCCCGTGGTATCCGCAAGGTTATCGTTACCGGCCTCGACGCAGACGCAAAGCGCTTCAAGGTTGCTGAGCAGCTCGGCGCAATCACCGTCAACGGCTCCGAGTGCGATGTTGTCGAGAAGGTAAAGGAGCTCACCGGCGGCAAGGGTCCCGAGTGCATCTTCGACGCAGCTGGTCACTGGACGGTTTCCGAGCAGGCAGTGCAGATGGCTGCCAAGGGTGGCCGCATCGGCATCACCGGTCTGCCCGCAAAGCCCTCCGCAATCCCGATGACCGAGATCGCAATGCGTCAGATCAGCATCATCGGCAACCGCGCTTACGAGCGCAAGCATTGGCGTCAGGCTCTGAGCCTGCTGGCCAACGGGCTGGATATCTCCATGATCTCCAACATGGTCATTCCGCTGAGCGATTGGCGCAAGGGCATGGAGTTCATCGAGTCCGGCGAGGGTCTGCGCGTCGTTCTCGAGCCGTAAGAGCTCACCTTACAGCTGCGTAGCAGCGCAAGGAATCTTTCGAAGGGGTGCTGACACCATCGGTGCCGGCGCCCCTTTTCTATTCACGCACGGGGCGTGTCCCCGAATCTCTAACCAAAGGAGAATCCAATGGCAGGTTTGCAAGGAGTAAAGGTAGTCGAGCTGACTCAGTATGCTGCTGGTCCGGCTGCTGGTCGTGCATTGGCGGAGATGGGCGCAACCGTAATCAAGGTTGAGCCCTTCACCGGCGACGAGCAGCGCACCCAGGGCATGGCTTGGGGCATGGCTTTCCGCACCGAGTTCGACGACGTTGCCTATGACTGCGGTTCCTTCAACAAGGAGTGGACGGCAATCAACTGCAAGAACGAAGAGGGCTTGAAGGTTATGTATCATCTGCTGGAGACGGCAGACATCTTCCTGACCTCTCTGCGTTCCGGCGCTCTGAAGCGCCTCGGTCTTGACTATGAGACCCTTCATGAGAAGTTCCCTCGCCTTGTTTGGGCTCAGAACCGCGGCTATGGCGAGTTCGGCCCCATGAAGGACGCTAAGGGCTTCGACGCTACTGCATTCGCAGCTCGTTCCGGCTTCGTAAGCGCTATTCCTCAGGCTAACGCACACTACGAGCCCGGCAATTCCCCCATCGCCTTCGGCGACTGGAACACCGGTTGCGCTCTTACCGCAGGTATCCTGGGTGCTTACGCTGGCGCTCTTCGCACCGGCCAGGGCGACAAGGTAACCGGCTCCCTGTACCATGTGGGCACCTGGGGCATGACCTCTGCCCTTATCGCTCAGCAGCAGGGCTGCGACTACCCGAAGGACCGCATGGAAGCCAAGTGCCCCACCAACAACTCCTACGTTTCCTCCGACGGCATCTGGTTCCTCATGTGCTTCGGCAACTACAACAAGTACTGCAAGCTCGTGTTCGAGACCTTGGAGATGGATCCGAAGTACTTCACCGATCCTGAGCTGAACACGCTTGAGGCCTTGGCCGACAACGGCAAGTACGTTGAGGTTGTTGCCGCAATGCACCAGGCTTGCAAGAAGTTCACCTTCGAGGAGCTTGAGAAGCGCTTCCGCGAGAACGACATCCCGTTCGAGAAGATCCAGACCGTCACCGACGTTCTGCAGGACCAGGAAGCATTCGACAACGACCAGCTCCGTTACGTCAAGTACGAGAAGCAGGGTCCCTCCAGCCCCTACGGCGAGGAAGAGGATTACATCATCACCACCATGCCGTTCCGTCTGGCGAGCATCGGCGATCCGGTGCTGAAGCGTTCTCGCCCCACCGGCTACGACACCCGCAAGATCCTCAACGAGTACGGCTACGACGATGCTGCTGTGGACAAGCTGGTCGAGGAGGGCGCAGTTATGTGCTACACCGGCGAAGAGCTGCCCGCATCCGTTCTCGAGCCCAGCTACGGCCCGAACTCCAAGAGGGACTAGGAAGGAATTTTCAACATGGCACGTGCAAACACACCTTTTTCCGGACTGACGGTACTCGACTTCTCCCGTTACCTGCCCGGTGGCTACGCAACCCAGGTTCTTGCTGACCTTGGCGCTACCGTGATCAAGTGCGAGGATACCGGTCTTGGCGACTTCATGCGTCACGACTATCCCACCAAGGGCCAGGGTATCTCCTACTACATCACCGCTCTTGGCCGCAACAAGAAGTCCGTCTCCCTGAACCTGAAGAACGAGGAAGTCGTTGAGTGGTTCAAGAAGATGGCCAAGGAGGCCGACGTAATCGTTGAGTCCTTCCGCCCTGGCGTAACCAAGAAGCTTGGCATCGACTACGATACGATCAACGCAATCAACCCGAAGATCATCTACTGCTCCATCTCCGGCTATGGTGCAGAGGATCCTCGCTCCAAGAAGGCTCAGCATGACCTGAACATGCAGGCTACCAGCGGTTACCTGTCCGTGAACCACGGCGGCACCTCTCCGCTGCACCTGTGCGACCTTTCCTCCGGCATGGTTGCGGGCCAGGCCATCCTCGCTGCCCTCTATGCACGCGAGCAGACCGGTAAGGGCACCTACATCGACACCTCCATGTTCGACTGCTTCGTGTGGTGGAATTCCCTGCTCGACTCCCGCTGGTGCTTCAACGACGGCGAGTGCAAGCGCGACGACCTGGAGTACCCCTCCGTTGCCTACAACGTGTATGAGACCGCCGATGGCGGCAAGCTCGCACTGGGCATGGTTGAGGGCAAGTTCTGGCAGCCCTTCTGCGATGCTATCGGTCATCCCGAGATCAAGGGCGACGGCCTGAAGCGTCGTTGGGAGGCTCCTGAGTCCTTCAAGGTTGTCGAAGAGGTAATCAAGTCCAAGCCTTTGGCTGAGTGGATGGAATGGCTTGAGGACAAGGATTTCTGCATCGCCAAGGTGAACACGAAGACCGAGGCTGTTGAGCAGATCACCCGCGAGAACCCCGAGGCTCTTGCATGGGTTGACTTCCCCCGCGTTGGCCGTGTTCTGCAGACTGGCCTGCCGCATCACCTGTCCACCATTCCGGTGAACATCGCCGACTTCGAAGAGGTTTCTGTCCTTGGTGGCGACACCGCAGAGTACCTGAAGAAGGTTGGCGCCGATGACGCAACCATCGCCCGCCTGAAGGCTGAGGGCGGCATCCGCCTGGGCGACGACATCGAGCCTGAAGAGGACCGTGCTCCGGTGGCACCTGCCAACTAAGCACCACTCGAACTTTCGCTGAGCAGGAGGCGTTCCGAAAGGAGCGCCTCCTTTTTGCGTTTCGGGGAAAACAGCAGGGGGCGCTTGCGGGCTGCATGGGAGGTGCGGCTGGGCTGACATGTGATGGAGGAGCCCTGCTCGATTAAGGTGACGTCTCTCCTATAGCCGGTCCCATGGACCGCTTGGCGCTCCATGCGGAAGGCGGGTAGGTGAAAGGCATCTATGGGTATCTGTTCGTGCTCAGGAGGGCATCGCTACGATTGGGCGAACATGTTCTACTTGTTCATGCCATGAATGGACGGTGCTTCATGGTGTTATTGACTATCAGGGGGTTTTATTAAGAAAACTATTCATGCTGGTTATAGCTTTTGCTGAAAATCGATATCCTTCGGAATTAGAAATTGAACCCGTTCACCGTAAAATAAAGGCATGAAGACAAGCGAAAGCTTGAAGGCAACTGCGAGAAGGTTAGGGGGACCAATGAATCCTAAGGCAACCATTACGGATGAGCAGTTCCAGGCATATCTGAAGCAGATTCGCGAATTGGCAGAAGGCCCGTTCGACGAGATGCAGAAGGAGATCGAGGTAACCAACACGTTCCCGGACAAGTTCTATGAACTTGCAAAGGAGAACGACCTCTATCGTTTCTATCTTCCCGAAGAGTACGGCGGATGGAACCTCAACGAGCTTGAGATCCTGAAGGTACAGGAAGAGTTCTCTCGTGGCCCTGGCGGAATGCGCATGCATCTCCATCATGCAGCCGACATGAACTGGCGCATCCTCGAGGACTATGGCAAGCAGGAGCTTAAAGACAAGCTCATGACCAAGTTCCAGGACAAGACCATCTACTGCAACTTCGCCATCACCGAGAAGACCGGCGGCACCGGTGCCGACCTTCACACCACCGCAGAGAAGCAGCCCGATGGCTCCTACATCCTGAACGGTGAGAAGTGGCTCATCTCCCACACCGACTGCTCTGACTACACCTACGTCATCGCAGTTACCGACCAGGAGAGCGACAAGGACTCCCGTCTTTCCGCCTTCATCGTTCCCAACGATGCTCCCGGCTTCGAGATCATCCCCATGCCCCATATGATGGGCTGCAAGGGTGCTGGTCATGCTGGCCTCAAGTTCACCAACGTGAAGCTTGATCCTGTGTACCTGCTCGGCGAAGAGGGCCAGGGCATGGAGGTTGCAATCCACTCCCTGAGTGTTTCCCGCGTGCATATCGCCTGCTCCAACCTTGGTATGGCACAGCGCATGCTCGAGATCTCCCTCAAGCGCGCTGCTGACCGCGTGACCTTCGGCAAGCCGATCATCAAGCGCCAGGCAATCAAGATGAAGATCGCCAACATGCAGATGATGATCCACGCACTGCGTACCCTGGTTTACGACTTCGCTCGCGACTTCGATATCGACCAGAACAACGAGTACATCGATGAGAAGGCTGCAATCTGCAAGCTGTTCTCCATCGACACCGTACGCCTGGTTTCCGACGAGATGCTCGAGATCTTCGGTGGCGATGGCTACTTCGAGGACTCTCCTTATGGTCCTACCGAGCGTCTGTACCGCGACTGCCGCGCAATGTGGCTCGAGGAAGGTGCTCCTACCGTACAGCGCATCACCATCGCTCGCGAGTGCGAGAAGCATGGCGGCCGCATCGAGTACCTCCACTAGGAGTTAACCGAGTAGCGTTCTTTTGAACCTAGGCTCTAGTAAGGCCTCTGTCCTATAAAATGGACGGAGGCCTTATTGTTTGTCTCAATGGCCGAGGGGGAGGGAACGCAGTATGAATCTTTCGCAGCTGAGGTATTTCAGGAAGCTCGCGCAAGTTCAGCATTTCACGAAAGCGGCTGAAGAGCTGTTCATCACGCAGCCGGCGCTTTCGAATTCAATCAAGCAGCTTGAAGGGGAGTTGGGCATTCCGCTGTTCGAACAGCATGGCCGCAACGTCCGCCTTACCAAGTTCGGCCGCGAGTTCAACGAGTACGTCTCTGAAGGCCTGGATGTGATAGACAAGGGAATCCAGGTTGCCCAAGAGCACGCCAACAGCCTGTCGGGCACCATCGACATCGGCACTATCTTCACCCTGCAGGCGGACTACCTTCCTGCCTTGTTGCGGGAGTATCGCAGCAAGTACGGCACGCATGTGGATGTGCGCTTGTACCAAGGCCTTACCCAGGGTTTGGTAGAGAACCTGGAAGACGGTACGTACGACATCGTGATCGGCGCCTATGTGGAGAATAGGCCGGACTTGGAGTTCGTGCCTGTGTTGAAGCAGGACCTGGTGGCCTTGGTGCACGAGGACAGTCCTTTGGCAGGCAGGGAAAGCATCTCGTTCGCCGATATGCGCGATACCGAGATCGTTACCTACCGGCCCGAGACACCGGTCGGTGAGGAAGTGCAGAAGATCGTTGAGGACAACGGCCTGAAGGTTTGCCAATGGTGCGACGACGAGATCACCCTTGGGAGTGTGGTCGCCGTGGAGCCCGAGCTTATCGGCATCACCCTGCAGACGCTAGGGTTGGCGCCGTTTCCTCAGTTGCGAACCATTCCCATAGAAGAAGTGGATCCGGGCTTCCATCCGGTGTTCTTGATATACCGTAAGAGTGCCCATAAGACCCGTGCAGTAGAGAATATCATTGCCTTGGCGGGCTCAATGGAGTGGGATGCCATGAAAGGCGAGCTTTCCGAAGGAGATTCGGAAGCTGACGAATAAACAGGACGCGAGCGAAGGAGAAGCGCTTGATAAAGAGGATTACGGGGGTAATTCCTTACGTGGTGTTCCTTGTTGCGCTGTTTTTCGTTGAGTACAACCTGTTCGGCGTAGAGGACGCGCTGCTGGGCATCGTGTTCCAGTCGTTCGCGAAGACCATGGTGGAATCGGCAGGGCTTTCCTTCGTCAACTATCTGAAACATGCTGCCCTGTTCCTTATCATGAGCCTGTGCTCTTCCGTTGCCGGCTTGCATCCAGTGCTTCTGGTGGGCGGCAGTGCGCTTTACATGTTCTGCATTACCCTTATGAACTCGGACGATTACCTGCCGCGCAACTTCTTCATGCTGGGCTTGGGTTTCCTGTTGCTCGAGATCTATCCCATCAGCGTTTCAGAGATACCTATGCGCATGGTTGCCACGCTGTTTGCCATTGGGTGCACCACCGTTTTCGTCTATGTGATGCGCGCATTCGCCGACAGAAACGAGATTACCTCTGACCGCGAATTCGTGATGAGGGCTTTTGACGATATCGGCTTTCAGCTCATCGATCTTTCCAATGGGGAGACCTCGTATTTGGACGCCCACCGCGTGTATGGGATTACCCAGGAGTATTGCAACAAGGAGTACGGAAACGTGTTCCGGCAGGGCGGGGTGATGAGCGGTCGGCAGCGCTATACCTTCGAGCTGTTGATATGCGCAGAGCTGGTGGCAGACATGATCCATGCTGCCTCGCGCAACGTGGACCACATGGGACCCGCCGAGCAGCGTTACCTTCTTGACCTTTCCGAAGTGTTCCTTGGCTTCGGCCAGGGTCGCATCAGGCAAGTGCGTGCGATGGAGGAATCGCTGGAGCATTTCCTTGACCTGCATATCCTGGCCGATGGCGAGCATGACACTGCTTGGCGCGCAACGCTGGAAGCCCTGGTGCATACCCTTCAAGAGAACGCGAACTCACGCGACAACTCGACGCCTTTCGGCTGGGGCATACGCTACCGTCTGCGTTTCATCAAGGACAATTTCAACCTGAAGAATTCTCAGCTGAGATTCGCTATCCAGCTTGGTGTGATAGTGGGAACCTCGTTCGCGGTTTCGGAGTGCATGTTGATGTTCATGGATACGCGTTTCGGCGCCTGGATACCTATCACCTCGTTCCTGATGATGAATACCTATCGAGACGAGACCATGCGCATGATGGGCAAGCAGCTCCTGGGCATGTTGGTGGGCATGGCGGTGTTTGCCGCAGTGACGCATTTCGTGCCCGGCCAGGTGCGTATCCTGGTTGTGCTGGTGTTCGGCTATTGGGTGATCTTGATGCAGATAGGGCCGGCGGTTTCCATGGCGGCAGGTACTCAACTGGCACTTGCGGCCCTGTATCCCTCGATGTCGTTGGGCGATACGCTGATGATGCGACTGACGTTCGTTCTGCTGGGCACGTTGGTGGTGCTTTCGATCATCTTCGTGTTCTTGCAGTCGCGTAGGCGCATGACCATTGCCCATAAGATCAGGGAGATGGAGCGCGTGGACGAGCGCCTGCTGCAGCAATTGCGCGTGGATATGGATCGCGGGCATGCGAAGGACGACCGTACGGTGCAATTGCTGTATTACCTGCACATGAACGCGTCGCTGCTCACTTCACTCTCGAAGCGCATCGGTCCGGACATGGCCCAGGAAGTTGAGCAGTTGACTGAGGCGAATTACCAGTTCGCCATGGACGCATCCCATGCCATCGTGTTCTTGGGCTCTGATGTGAAGCGGGAGCGCTATGGCCATCTTGACGGGACAACGCGTAAGCTGCGCAAGAAGATAGACCGTCTGCCCACGGACGAGGTTTCTGTGGAGGAAGACGAGAAGGCCTCTTGGTAGGAGAGGCGGGTGAAGGCGGCTTAGTGCCGAGTCCGTTGGACAAGGGGGTCTGTTGTGATTGCTGCTGATGCGATGGGCGAGACGGGTTGCCTGGTCCCTGCGCCTTGCGAGGCTTGACCGTACGCAAGGGCAAAGGCGCTTGGCGGATGACTAAGTGGTTTCGATGGGGGCCGGGCCTGCTATGTCCGGCCCCCATCGTGAATGCGCTTACTCGTCGATGAAGAGGTCGGAGGCTTGCTCTTTGTAGGGCTGGATGGAATCGATCATCTTCCCAAGCTTCTTCTCGAACTTCTTCACGGCATCCTTGCCAACGGGCAGCCAGAGGGGCAAGGGCTCGGGCAAGCTGGCAACATGGTAGACGAATTCGGCTGCCTTGCGCGGGTCGCCATGCTGCTGGTAGTTGTGTCCCAGACAGTAGTCGGCGGCGCCACGTGCAGGGGTTTCATCGTAGGCAGCAATAGGGTTTTCTGGCGTACGGATTGAGGAGCCATCGAAGAAGTTGGTGCGGAACATGCCGGGTTCGACCACCATGGCCTCGATGCCGAAGGGCTTCATCTCCAGGGCAAGGGTCTCGCTCACGGCGGCAACGGCGAATTTGGTGGCATCATAGAGCGATCCGCCGGGGTCGCAGGCGAAGCTTGCCATGGACCCGATGCTGACGATGCGCCCCGAGCCTTGGGCGCGCATATGGGGCAGTACCGCGCGGGTAACGTTCATCATGCCGAAGACGTTGGTGTCGAAGATGGCGCGCGTTTCTGCATCGCTGGTTTCCTCAAGCGAGCCGAAGATCCCGTAGCCCGCGTTGTTCACCAGCACATCGATGCGCCCGAACTGCTGGATAACCTGGGATACGGCTTCTGCGATCTGATCTGGGTTGGTGACATCGAGCGCAACGGGAAGCAAGTTGTCGTTTTCGCCGAAGGCTTCGCGAACCACTTCGGGCTTGCGTGCCCCAGCGGCAACGCGACAGTTGTGCTTGAGTGCCACCGTAGCGAATTCTTTGCCGAAACCGCGGCTTGCTCCGGTGATAAGCCAAACGGGGGTGTCCATGGAAGTTCCTTTCTTGATTCCTGCGCGCTGGCAGGGGGCTTGTGCTTCGTGCGGTGTCGTGCCTGTGTCTGGTTCGTTATCGTTCGGGAGATCTGGCCGGGAAGGGTTGGCGCCTTCCCGGATCGGCCCTACCACTGCGTCAGCGGCGCCGGCATCCGTCCTAGTTGCTCGAAGGGGATGTCGACTGCGACGATGCTTGCTGGGCTATCTGCTGGGAGAGCGTGGCGATGCTGGCGTTGCTCTTCTCTATCTTTGCCTGAATGCGTGTTGCCTCATCGCCTTCAGCAGGCGTGGGCTGGTAGTTGTTGTAGCTCGAGGTGGACGAAATGGAGCAGGGGATGACGTTTATGTTGTCGTCGGTGGCAACATCGTTGCCGGTTACCGTGAAGGTCTGCTGGAAGATCATGCAGTCCTTGTCGGACGGGTTGGGGTTTCCGCCGAAGCAGAAGTTGCCCAGGCTGTAAACGATGTAGCGCCCGTTGTACTTCTCATAGCCCTGGATAACATGCGGATGCGAGCCTACCACCAAATCGGCGCCCGCATCGACGGCCATATGCCCGAGCTCTACCTGTGTCTCGTCGGGCACGGTTTCCTTTTCGTTGCCCCAATGGAAGAACACGCAGGTGATCTGAGCGCCGTTGTCCTTTGCGGTTTGGATGCTCTGCTTCATCTCGTCTTGGATGTCCAGGTGCTTGGCAAGTTCGTAGGTGCCGATGAGCGCCACCTTCACGCCCTTCACGTCGCGATAGCAGATGCGGTCGTAGCCGAAACTGTCGACTCCGGCTGCATCAAGTGCAGAAATGGTGTCGGTGTAGCTTTGCTCGCCATAGTCATGGGAATGGTTGTTCGCAAGTGAAGCGGTTTCGATGTTGCCCTTCACCAGCACCTGAGCGTAGTCGGCCGAGCCCTTGAACGCATAGGTCTTGTCTTCGCGCTGTGTTGCGGTGGTGAGGGTCCCCTCCATGTTGGCAACGGTGAGGTCATCGGCGGCGAAGATGCTGGCGACATTTGCCATGAAGTAAGAGGGGTCGCCCACTGATTCGTATTTGGTGTTGAAGCTGGTATCGGCGCTGAAGTTCGCATCGGTGCCCAGTGTGCAGTCGCCGGCAAAGCTGATGGTGAGCGAGGTGGGCGTGACCTGGACATCGGTTGCCACAGGCTCTTGCTCTTCACTGCCTTGAGAGGGGGATCCTAAGGCTCCCACGATGTTCACCAGGATGAATACGATCAGTACCGCAGCGATTCCGCCGGCCAGAAACGGCAGCTTGCTCTTTTTGGGCGAATAGCCGTGGCGCACATACGTGCCGGTGCCCCTGCGGGGTGTGAGGCTCTGGTAGGAGAGGCCGTCTTGGGTCCCCACGCGAGGAGAGCCGGACTGCCTGGTGCGCGTTTGGCGCTGACGGGCGGGAGCCTGCTGGCCATTCCGGGTGCTTTGGTGGGAGTTGGCATGCCTGGCGCTTTGCCCTGATGTTCGGTAGCCGTGGCCGGCCGCCGGCATTTCGCCTTCCCTTTGGCGCCGACGGAATTCACGCTGGGCATCGTCGTTGGCTGGGCGTCCCTGCGTGGGACGCTTATGTGCGGGTTGGCTTACGGTTTGGCGGTTAGCGCCTTCCGTTGCCGAAGGGCCTGTTTGCGCATGCCGACGTGGCGCGGGGCGCGCATCGATTACCTGACGATTCCTGTTCCGCGGTGCGGCTGCGCGCCGCGGATCCGTTTTGCGTGTGTCCATGGGACCCCTTCGGTTTACCTGTAGGGATATGGTATCAAAGCCCATCTGGGATCATGCCCTCGTTACTCCCCAAAAGCGCAGTTTGCGTACGGGATTTGTGTGAAGCGGGGAGCCGCTCCCATATACTTAGGCTGAGAGAATGATGAGCCGGGCGGGCTTTACCTGTTCGGTGAGCGGTTGGGGTAGCGTGGTGCGTATGAGTGGAAGGCGAGGAAACCTGGTTCGGCGGATTGCGGGGTGCGTTGTTATGGCGCTTGCCTCGGCTGTCATGCTGCTGTCCTTGTGCTCGTGTGGGTCCGAGCAGCAGAAAACCCATGTTGCGGTTTCGGTTTGGGACTACTCGGTTATATCCTCTGGTTTTGCCCAGTACATCGATGAGCTGAACCCCGATTACGACATCGAGTGGATCGTGGGGGACGACTCGCTCGACTTCTACAGCTACCAAGCGAAGAACGGCTCGCTTCCCGATGTGGTGCTCACGCGCGACTTCAATCGCGTAAGCGCCGATCAGCTTGGTGATTCCCTTTACGATCTGTCAGGTACCGACCTGGCGCAGAACTACCCGGAGAAAAGCCTGGGACAGATCGCCGGCAACGATGGCAAGGTGAAGTACATCCCCGGCGCTAGCGGGTTCAAGGGAATCGTGATGAATACCTATCTGTTCGAGGCCTACGATATTCCCGTGCCTACTGACAAGGAATCGTTCTTGCAGGCGTGCCAGGCATTTTCCGAGAAGGGCGTGCGTGGGTTCGTTGCCGGCATGGGCGACGACGAGGTTTGCTACGAGGTGATGCAGGGCTTTGCCGATTCCTCGCTTGTCTCTAAGACTGAGGACCTGTTGGGGCAGATTATCAAGCGAGACAAAAGCGGCAACACGGTATCGGTGGAAGGCTCTTCCTTCGATGACGCGGTTTCCTACGTGTCCACGCTGGTGGACCAGAAGGTCATCGACCCCAGCGACATGTCCCTTTCCCCTGAAGACGCAGAGCGTCAGTTCCTGGAGGGGCAGGCGGCCATGATGTTCTTGGAGGACGGCCAGGCATCCGTGTACGGGTCTGGGCACAACATGACGGTGCGCGCGCTGCCGTTCTTCGGCGACTCTTCGAGCTGGGCCTTCGCCGAGCCGGTGTTCGTGGGCATGGTGAGCGATGTGAAGACGCAGGGCGTGGCCAACACAACGGCAAGCGACGAAGCAATCCATGCCCCTGCTGTCCAGGTTCTTTCCAGCATCATGAGCACGGAAGCCCAAGACTACTATCTGAGCCTTATGGGGATAGACAAGCTGGTACCCACATCCAAGGATGAGCACATCACCCTGCCCGATGCGCTTACCTCGCTTGCGCCTTGCTTGGAGTCGGATAGCGTGCGCACCTATCTGCCCAGCAAGTTGGTTTCCGATGCGGTGGGCACGACCTTCCAGGAAGTGGTATCGGGAACGCTTGGGGCCAGTGATGCTCTGGGCGAGGTGAAAGAGCTGCTGCAGGCGCGGCAAGCTCAAGACACCAAGGCGCTTGTGAGCTTCAGTGAGGGTGTGAGCAATCTATACGATTCCACGAAGGGCAACGTTGCGGCTTGCTCTGTCGCCCAGGCCGCTGCGACCTCTCTTGGCACGGATGTCTTCGCCATTTCGGCGAAGACGGCGCGCTGCCCGTTGTACTCTGGCGAGAAGACCGCAACCGACCTTGCCTATTCGGTGGCGCCTACCTCGGTGCATCGAGCTCAGATGACAGGCGCTCAGCTCAAGGAATACCTGGCCGTCAGCGTTTCCTCCGCTCGAAGCGCTTACGATCTGCCGATCGTCTCGGGCGTCCACCTCGTTGTGGTGCACGAGGGCGATTCGTACCGGTTGAGCACGGCGACCCGCATTGTTTCCTCTGGCCCTAAGGAAGGCGGTGCCGATACCGCATCGGCGAACGAGGGGCGCGAGACCACTCGACCGATAGAGGATGATGAGACCGTAACGGTGGGCTTTTCCTGCTACGACGGTGAAGCCCTGCAGGCCTGTTCGGGTGCATATGGTTTCGTCCGCGAGACAATGACGTTGCAGGGCCTGTGGATTGGCGCCTTCCAAGACAAGAAGCTTTCCAGCTTGCCGGCCTATCAAGACTATCTTGCATTTGGATGATTCGCCGGGGGCGCTTCCGAATAAGTTGCGCAGGGTGTACTCTTAGCCTGATAAGCGAAAAGAAAGGCAAAAGCATGATCATCAAGAAATCTCCCGCAGAGATCGAGGAGATGGCCGAAGCCGGCCGTCTTTCCGCGAAGGTCCTCCGCGAAGTGGGCGCCCGTGTGCAACCTGGCGTTTCCACGGCTGAGCTCGACCGTTTGGCCGAGATGATTATCCGCATGGAGGGCGGCATCCCTGCGTTCAAGGGCTACGGCGGCTTCCCTGGCAGCATCTGCGCTTCCGTGAACGACCAGATCGTCCATGGCATCCCTTCGAATTCCGTGATCCTTCAGGAAGGCGATATCCTTTCCATCGACACCGGCGCCATCGTGAAGGGTTGGGTGGGCGACAACGCTTGGACGTACCCGGTGGGCAAGATCAGCCCGGAAAAGAAGCGCTTGCTGGAGGTTACCGAGCAGTGCATGTGGGCCGGTATCGAGGCTGCGCGCCCCGGCAACCATCTGGGCGACATCGGCCACGCCATCCAGGAGATCGCCGAGCGCGCTGGCTACGGCGTGGTGCGCGAGTACGTGGGGCACGGCGTTGGCCGCGACATGCACGAGGATCCGAATGTTCCCAACTACGGCCGCAAGCATACGGGCATCAAGCTGGAAGCCGGCATGGTGATCGCTATCGAGCCCATGATCAACATCGGCACGTACCGCACAAAGGTCATGAGCGACGGTTGGCTGGTGTGCACGCGCGACGGCAAGCCCTCTGCTCACTTCGAGAAGACCATCGCCATCACCGAGGACGGCCCGCGCGTCCTTACCACCGAGCCTGATCATCGTCGCCCGGTAAACGACTAGTTCCCTACGTTCGAGCCATCAAGCCGCAAGTGCCGCCCCTTCGTTGGAAGGAGCGGCGTTTTTTGCGTAGTCGCTTGGAATGGTTGCAGCCGGCTCGCATGATGAGGCAGTGGCTTCAACCCTGAGCTGCAGAGCGGTAGAGCGCTACGAGAAGAACACGCGGGAAGTGCGCCCGTAGAAGGTCTCGGCCTTGTAGCGCAAGAGCACGGTTGGCTCTTCGCCTGATTGCACGATTACGCGACGGACGGGCTTTTCGATGGGGATCAGCTCGCCGTCGATGAACATGGTGGCCTCGCGGTTGGCGCTGGAAGGGTCCATGAACACCTCCACGATGTCGGACGGGCCGGTAACCAGCGCGCGTGAATGCAGCGAATGCGGGGCGATGGGCACCACGATAAGGCCGCTGTAGCCAGGGGCAACCAAGGGGCCGCCAGCAGAAAGCGCATAGGCGGTAGACCCCGTTGCGGTTGCCACCACCAGGCCGTCGCCCTTCACGTTGGCAACCTTTTCGCCGGCTACGGTGTAGTGGCAGTCGATGACGCGGCCCTGTGCGCCACGGGCCAGCGCCAGTTCGTTCAGCGCGAAGAACTGCCGCGAGCCGTCGCGCGCATCGCCGGGCTCGCCCTCGGCGAAATCATCGCCCTCGCAGAACACGTCGATGCGCAGGTTGGTGCGGTATTCGGTGGCAAGCTCGCCGGCCAGCGCCGCCGCCACAACGGGGATGATGCCGTCTTCGTTGGTGTTGGCCATGAATCCCAAGTGCCCGAAGTTCACGCCCAAGATGGGGATGCGGCGGTACTTGATCTGCGCGGCGGTGCGCAGGATGGTGCCGTCGCCGCCGAGCACCACGGCCAAATCGAAGTCGTCGATGTTTTCTACCTGGCGCTGGAAGAACTCGAGCGAGCTGCGCAGGTCGTCGGTATCGAAGCTGGTGAACTCGATGCCCTGCGAGGCCAGGTACACCTCAAGGAGCAGGGCGGACTCCATTGCTTTGGGGTTGTAGTTATTGCGGACAATGAGAATGCGCATGAGCAATTCCTTACAATAATTTCCCGGAATCTTAACGATTATGACCTACCAAGAGGATCTATGGCAAACGACTCGAAGGACAGCATCCTAAAAAACACGGGGCTTATCACGCTCTGCACGCTGGGCTCCCGCGTAACCGGTCTTCTTCGCACCTGGGCCATGGCCTTCGCCTTGGGCAACACCTTGCTCACCTCGGCGTATCAGATCGCCTACAACATGCCCGCCATGATCTACGAGCTGGCGGCATCGGGCCTTCTGGCCACCGCCTTCCTTCCCCTGTACCTGCTGCAGAAGGAAAAGAAGGGCAATGGGGAAGCCTACGAGTTTGCCAGCAACATCCTTTCGCTTACCATCGTGGGCTTAGGCGTGCTGACGCTTGCCTGCTCGGTGTTCAGCCCGCTGGTAATAGAGACGCAGACGTTCACCGTTTCCGAAGGTGAGTCGAAGACGCTTGCCGTCTTCTTCTTCCGCATCTTCGCGGTGCAGATCCTGCTTTACGGCGTGGGCGCGGTGATCACCGGCATCCTGAACGCCGAGCGCACCTACCTTATGCCCTCGTTGGCGCCGGTGGTGAACAATATCGTGGTAACGGTGGTGATGTTCGGGTTCGTGCCGCTTTCCGCCTGGAACCAGACCTTCGCCCTGTGGTGGCTGGCTATCGGCACCTCGCTGGGCGTGCTGTGCCAGTTCGGCGTGCAAGTCCCCGCGCTGGTAAAGCAGGGGTTCCGCTACCGCCCGCACATCAACCTGCACGACCCCATGCTGGTAGAGGCCTTGAAGGTGGCCGGCCCGATGTTCCTCTACATCGCCGGCACCATGATTACGTTCAGCTGCCGCAACGCGTTCTCGCTGGAGGCGGCGCCGAACGGCCCCTCTACCTTGAACTATGCGTGGACGTGGTATCAGCTGCCTTACGGCGTTATCGCCGTCTCGCTTTCCACGACGCTACTAACCGAGCTTTCCGACTGCGCGGCGCGCGAGGACTGGAACGGGTTCCGCGGTTTCGTGCGGTCGGGTCTGCGCTCTACGTTCTTCCTTATCATCCCGCTGGCGTTGCTGGTGGGAGCCTTGGCGCAGCCGCTGATGCAGCTGTTCCAGGCGGGCGCTTTTACCGCCGATGAGGTGAACAACGTGGGCTCCATATTGGCCTTGTGGGTGGTGAGCCTGCCGTTCTATGCAGGCTATATGTACATGTACCGCGTGTTCGCGGCGCTGCGCAGCTTCCTGAAGTTCGCCATCATCGACTTCATCGTGCGCATCGTGCAGGTGGCGGGTTACTGGTACTTGTGCAAGCCCGAAGTGCTGGGCTTGGCGGGCATTCCCGTTGCCGATCTGGGCTTCTACGTGCTGATGTTCGTGGTTTGCAGCTTGATCGTCCGCGGCAAGGTGGGCGCCTACGGCAACCGCGGCATTGTGGTGCTGGTGCTGAAGGTGGCCGTTGCCGGCGTTGTCGGCGCTGCCATCGCCGGGGTGCTGGCAAGCGGCATGGGCGTGTTGCTGGAAACCGTTGCCATAAGCGCGGTGGTGAAAGCCATCGCCATCTTGGCAGTTTCGGGCATCGTTGGCCTGGTGGTTTCCTTCGGCCTTTGCAAGGTGCTGCGCGTGGAGGAGTTCAGCGTGATAACCCGCATCGGCAATCGCTTCGCCGGTAGGCTGCGCCGCTGATCTTCGCAGGGGTCGCTCATAGCCAAAGCTTCGCGAAGGCCTGCTGCTATCGGTTGTAGCTGGTTGGGTGCCAGTGGTAGATGCTGGCCAGCGGGTTTTCCTTCGTTCCGGCTGGGTTGCTTTCTATGGCATTGCGCATGCCTTCGAACGGTGCGTTCCAGTAGGGGTATGTCTCGGGGCTTTCCAATACGCTGCGGTATTCGGGGCGAAGGCAGTTTGCGGCGCTGGCCGAAACGAAGCAGGCGGCGGAGTAGGCCAACATGTCTCGCGAGAAAGTGTCCATGGGCCTGCCGCTTAAGATGAAGTCGATGTCCTTCTTTGCCGCCGCAGTCCAGATGCCCACCAAGTACTCTAGGAATTCCGATTCGCGCGGATTGAACACCTTGCGATAATAGGCTGCATCGCTGTTCAGGCACTGCGCCAGGCTATGGAAGAATGCGGTGTTGTCCAACGTGCGGGCCCCTGTTTCGACGTGGGTCCAGTACGCCAATCGCCGCGAGCTTCCGTCCTTGAGTTTGCATTCCGAATACACCAATTGGCTCGACGGCAAGTTGTGCTCCAGACATTTATGCAGGTCGCAGCGGAAAATTAGATACGCTACGTCCATTTTGGAAGCATAGTGGTAGTAGAACGTGTTGCGGTTTATGCCCATATTGGCAATAAGGTCGGCTACACGCACTTTCGAAAGCGAAGTTTCGCGCACCATGCGCTTGAATTCCTCGGCTATGGCAAACCGAGTAGATCTCTCCTCCATGCAGGATCCCCTTCTTACTGCACGAATGATTTGTCCCCTTGGGTTAAATCGTAGCAGTCGGGGCGGGCAAAAGGGGCAGAAAAGCGCCGTTTTGACTGATTTTTGAGGGCGGGAAGTGCCTAATCGCCGAACTGAACCTGTTCATTTCTTCAATTGTGCCTAGGGGGCGTTAGGCATATTCCAATTCTGTCTAACAGCATTCAGGCACATTGCGTTTTCGACCATGTTGCGATTCTTTTCCTCCGGGCAAACTACCAGTTGTGAACACGTTATGAACCTGTTCACGAATACGACAAGGCAATCAGGGCGTTCGCTCTGGTTGAGGAGGCTCCGGCAGGGAAAGGGATCTTCCCGAAGGGGCACGTCTTAGGAGGAAAAAATGGGAAACGAACAGCGACCGCTTGAAGGCGTAAAGGTTGTGGAGATGGCAACCTTCATCGCAGTGCCTGCCGTGGGCCGTATCTTGGCCGACATGGGCGCAGAGGTGATCAAGATCGAGTCGTCCAAGGGCGACAACCTGCGCTTCACCGCGCCCAACGAAGGCCGTCCTTCCGACCCGCACGAGGACACCAACTTCGACTTGGAGAACGCGAACAAGAAGGGTATCGTGCTTGACCTGCGCGTGCCCAAGGGCAAGGAGGTTCTGTTCAAGCTCCTCGACGACGCTGACATCTTCCTTACCAACTGGCGTCCCGGCGCCCTTGCCCGTCAGAACCTTACCTACGACGAGCTTAAGGACCGTTACCCCGGTCTGATTTACGCAAGCCTCACCGGCTACGGCGAAAAGGGCCCCGACAAGGACCTGCCCGGCTTCGACTACACGGCGTTCTTCGCCCGTTCCGGTTGGTCCGGCTCCCTGTACCAGAAGGGCACCGTGCCTTCCAACCTGATTCCCGCCCTGGGCGACCATCAGGCAGCGCTTGCCCTTACCGCCGGCGTTCTGGGCGCGCTCTACCGCGCAGAGAAGACCGGCCGCGGCGAGTACGTTACCACCAACCTGCTGCACACCGGCATCTGGGTTCAGTCCTTCCAGATCCAAGGCGCACAGTACGGCACCGAGTTCAATGGCGTTATGTACCCGTTCGACCGCCGCGAGAACCCGCTGCCCTACCAGCCTGCCGTCAAGACCAAGGACGATCGCTTCCTGCAGGTAATGGGCCCGAATTTCCACATCTATTGGCCGCTGATCATGCGCGCCATCGGCCGCGAGGACGTGCTGGAGGACCCCATCATGTGCGACCAGAAGAAGATCCAGGATGCCGGCCGCATCGGCGAGGCCTACGACATCGTTCAGGAAGGCTTCCAGAAGAAGACCGCCGACGAGTGGATCCCCATCCTGAAGGAACTCGACATCCCCTACGCCCTGTGCGCAACCTACCAGGAAGTTTCCAAGGATGAGCAGGCTTGGGCAAATGACGTCTTCTACAAGATGGACTACCCTCGTGGCCCGAAGGCCCTGGTCCGCACGCCTATCAACATGGAAACCACCCCGCTGCCCGACTACAACAAGGCTCCGCTCCTGGGCGAGGACACCGAAGAGGTGCTTACCTCCCTGGGTTACTCCAAAGAGGAAATCCAGACCATGATCGACGAGAAGGTCGCTCAAACCTGGAGCGAGTAACTCCTCCTGATCGGGACCGGCCGCCCTGCCCGCGAGCCCTCCTGCATGCGGGGCGGCCCGAATCCCAGTTCACACGATTTGTATCGAAAGAAGGGGACTATGACTACTGAAGAAAAAGCTGAGAAGCTTCCTGCCGGCAAAGTGCTGGCGAATATCGTCAATGACGTGTACCGCGAAGCCGCCGAGGCCAAGGCCGCCGGCGAGATGATCGGCTGGTGCGCATCCAACTTCCCACAAGAGATTCCGACCACGCTGGGCCTGAAGACGGTGTACCCGGAAAGCCAGGCAGCCGCGATTTCGGCCAAGGGCGGATCGCTCCCGCTTCTGGAGCACGCAGAAGGCGAACTCGGGTTCAGCAACGACCTGTGCGCATACGCCCGCATCTCGATGGCATATGCCGATACCGGCAAATGCCCCAACGGCGAGATGGACATGCCGCTTCCTGATTTCGTGCTGTGCTGCAACAACATCTGCACCTGCATGATGAGCTGGTACGAGAACCTGGGTCGCAAGCTGAACATCCCGGTGATCATGATCGACATCCCGTACTGCGACACCTACGACGTCGACCAGAAGCGCATCGATTACGTGAAGGGCCAGTTCGTGGATGCCATCCACCAGCTGGAGCAGATCACCGGCAAGAAGTGGGACGAGAAGAAGTTCGAGGAGGTTTGCGCCTACTCCAACCGCACCGGCAAGGCATGGCTGGAAGCCACCACGTACATGGGCTACAAGCCTTCGCCCCTGAACGGCTTCGAGTTGTTCAACCACATGGCCGTTGCCACCATGGCTCGTGGCCATGCTGGCGCAGCCGAGGCGATGGAGCAGCTCATCGACGAGTACCGTGCCAACGTTGCCGAGGGCAAGTCGAACTTCCGTGCCGAGGAAAAGCACCGCATCATGTTCGAGGGTATTGCCTGCTGGCCGTACCTGCGTGCCACCAGCAAGCCGCTCAAGGAAACCGGCACCAACGTAACCGCCTGCGTGTACGGTCCCTCGTTTGCCTTCACGTACAGCAATTTGGACGAGCTGGCCGAGGCCTATTGCTCTGTGCCGAACGCCATCAACCTGGAGCGCGCCACCGAGCTGCGTAAGGAGCTGTGCACCGACGGCAAGGTAGACGGCGGCCTGGTTCACATCAACCGCTCCTGCAAGATGTGGTCGGGTATCGCCCCTGAGATGGGCCGCCGCATCTCGCGCGACCTGAATATCCCCATCGTCACCTTCGATGGCGACCAGTCCGACCCGCGCAACTTCTCTGAAGAGCAGTACAAGACGCGTATCGAAGGCCTGGTAGAGATTATGGACAGCAAGAAGGAAGGGGAGTAAGCCATGACTGCTATCGACACCCAGTTGGCCGCATTCGCCAAGGCGGCAGAAAACCCTCGCGAGGTGCTTGAGCAGCACATCGCCGCAGGCAAGCGCGTTATCGGCGTGGGCCCGTACCACATTCCCGAAGAGCTGGTCCATGCTGCCGGCGCCGTACCCTTCGGCGTTTGGGGCCGCGTGGGAACCGCGAAGGACGCCAAGAAGTATTTCCCGCCCTTCTACTGCTCCATCTGCCAGATGACTTTGGAGATGGGCATGGACGGCACGCTTTCCCAGCTTTCCGCCTTGATGACCACCGGCCTGTGCGACACCCTGCGTGCTGCCTCCCAGAACTACAAGGTGGGCATGGGCATCCCGCAGATCTACGTGTCGCAGCCGCAGAACCGCACCAGCGCAGCCGGCCGCCAGTACGCCATCACCTCCTACACGGAAGTGAAGCGCAAGGTCGAGGAGGCTGCCGGTAACGTGGTTGCCCCCGAAGCACTGGCTGCTTCCATCAAGCTGTTCAACGAGTGGCGCGCCGCAATGCGCGAGTTCGTGAAGCTTGCGGGCACCCATCCGGCAGAGGTGTCCATCGCCAACCGCCTGGCCGTTATCAACGCCGGCTACTATCTGGAGAAGGAAACGCACCTTGCCATGGTGAAGGAGCTCAACGCCGCGCTTGCCGCGCTGCCCGCGAGCACCGACGGCAAGAAGAAGATCGTCCTTTCCGGTATCTACGAGGACATCCCGGCTATCACCGAGATCTTAGAGGCAAACGGCTTCGCTGTAGTGGCGGACGACCTTGCCAAAGAATCCCGCGCCTTTGCCATGGAGGTTTCCGAGGAAGGCGACGGCATCGAGGCCCTGGCAGATGCGTATTGCGCTTTGACCGGCGACTCCGTTCTGTACGATCCGGAGAAGACCCATGTTTCCAAGGTGGTCGACCTTGCCAAGGAGTCGGGCGCAGATGGCGTAGTTCTTCTTCTTGCGAAGTTCTGCGACCCCGAGGAATTCGACGCTCCTGTTCTGGTGAAGGCCTGCAAGGAAGCTTCCATTCCAGTGGTTTCCATCGAGATCGACCAGCAGACCGAGTCCTACGAGCAGGCTCGCACCCAGCTCGAGACGTTCGCCGAGCTTATCGGCTAGGAACCGAGCTCCCTGCTTGGTGGATATGCGCCTGGCAGGATCATTGAAAAACAAGGCTGCATGCTGCGCAAGGTAGCCTGAACACAAGCGCGGCATGCAGCCCCAATGGCCACAACGTGGCCTCTACGAAAGGACATTACCATGTCTTCTCAAACTGAAACGCAGAAAAAAGGTGGATTCCACTACGCATTCCTTATCGTGGCGGCATGCATCGTTTTCACCTGCATTCCCTGCGCCCTCACGCTAAGTTGTGCGGGCATCTACTTCACGCCGGTAAGCAGCTACTTCGGGGTGCCCAAGGCAACCTTCACGCTGTACTTCACCATCCTTAACCTGGCCATGATGATCACCCTGCCCATCGCGGGTAAGCTCATGAGCAAGATGGACGTGCGCGTCATCCTTACGGTCTGCGCCATCATCGACGGCTTGGCCATGATCTCCATGTCGTTCTTCACCGAGGTGTGGATGTTCTACGTCTCGGGCGTGTTCCTGGGCATCGGCACTGCGCCGCTTCTGTACTTGGCAACCCCGAGCCTTATCAACGCCTGGTGCTACAAGAAGGTGGGCTTCTTCATCGGCTTGGCTATGGCGTTCACCGGCATCGGCGGCGTTATCTTCAACCCCATCGGCACGGCGTTCATCAGCGCTGGCCCCGAGGGCTGGCGCACCGGTTACCTGGTGTTCGGCATCCTGATCCTGGTGCTTACGCTTCCGTTCACCATCTTCGTGGTTCGCTCCAACCCTGCTGAAAAGGGCCTGCAGCCCTACGGCATCGAGGAGGCTGCTGCCGAATCCGACGATGCAACCCCGGTGATGACCGGCGTTTCCGCTGGCAAGGCAATGAAGACCGGCGCATTCGTGTGCATCGCAGCCTTCGCGTTCTTCATCACCCTGAACCAGACCGTCTACCAGTTCATGCCCTCTTACTGCACCTCGTTCGCAGATTCCGCTCCTGCGGTCGCCGCCCTTTCCGGCGTGGTTGCCTCGGCCTGCATGGCCGGCCAGGCAATCGGCAAGGTTGTGCTGGGCATCGTGAACGACAAGAACGCCCATGCCGGCCTGTTCCTGGGCCTGGGTTGCGGCTTTGTGGCGGTTGCCCTGATGTGGTTCCTGCCCACCTTCGCCGCAGTGATGCTGGTTGCAGCGTTCGTGTTCGGCTTCGTGTACGCCTGCACCAACGTGGAAGCTCCTCTGCTTACCCGTTCCGTGTTCGGCTCCCGCGACTACACCAACATCTGGTCGCGTGTTTCCATGGCGGGCACCCTAGGCGGCGTTATCGCGCCTACCCTGTTCGGCGTCTTGGTCGACTTGCCTGGCGGTTTCAACATCATGTTCGCGGTGAGCTTCGTGTGCATGATCGCCTGCCTGCTGTGCGGCCTGTATGCGCTTTCCCGTCGCGGCAAGCTGGAGATGACCTCTGGCGAGGCCGAGTAGGAACCCGATTATCCGTAGGCCATCGCCCGCGTTCTCTTCCCTCTTTTGCGAGGCGAGCTGGCCCTTATCTTAGGCGACCGACCGAATTTCCCCCTCCTTCGAATCATTTCGCTTAGGTCGGCGCCATCCCTCTTCGCTGCCCGGTCCCGTTCGGGGCCGGGCAATGGAAGGCGGCTTTCATCCGTTGCCCAACTGGGCAAAAGCTGGGCAACTGCTGAAAACAGCTTGAATCGAAGTGGACACTACACGAAAGGACAGAGAAATGGACTTCTCCCGTACCGATGAACAAGAGCTCTTGGTAGAGAGCATCAAGGAGTTCTGCTCCCGCAACCTCGATGAGCAGAAGATCCGCGACATGTATGCCAACTTCGGCATGAGCGACGAGCTGATCAAGGCCTATCTCGATGCCGGTTTCGGCCTGATGGGCATCCCCGAGGAGCTGGGCGGCATCCCCTGCGACCGCGTTACCCTGGGTATCCTTACCGAAGAGTTCGCTCACTACGCCGGTTGCGTTACCCCGTTCTTGAACAACACGCTTGCCATGTGCGACATGATCGACTTCGGCAGCCCCGAGCAGGTTCAGTTCTGCATGGAGGCCTACCTTGAAACCGGCAAGCCCATCTTCTCGCTGGGCTTTTCCGAGCCGGGCGCCGGTTCCGACAACGCTTCCATGAGCGCTGTAACGAAGAAGCAGGAAGACGGCACCTACAAGCTCAGCGGCCAGAAGACCTGGGTAACCCAGGGCGACGTGTTCCCCTACATCCTGGTGGTTGCCAAGGACGAGGATCCTTCCCCGAAGAACCCCAGCATGTCCATGTGGCTGGTGCCGCTGAAGAGCGAGGGCCTTTCCACTGCGCCGCTGCATAAGATCGGCCAGCAGATCATGCCCTTCTGCGAGGTTTACTTCGACGACGTTACCCTGACCGAGGACATGCGCGTGGGCAACCCCGGCGAAGGCTTCGTGAACCTGATGAAGAACTTCGAGATGGAGCGCTCCCTGATCATCGCCCAGTGCCTGGGTTGCGCTCAGGCTGCGATGGACGATGCCGCCGCCTACGTAAGCGAGCGCATCGCCTTCGGCAAGCCCATTGCCCAATACCAGCTTATCCAGCAGAAGCTCACCGACATGGAGATCGCCCTGCAGAACACCCGCAACATGCTGTACCACACCCTGTGGAAGATGGACCAAGGTGAGAGCATCCGCATCGATTCGGCCCTGCTGAAGCGCTACGGCGCACAGAGCTGCGTGCAGGTTGCCTCCGAGGCCATCCAGATCTTCGGCGGTCTTGGTTACACCGAGGACATCCGCGAGGGCCGTATCTGGGCCGACCTGCGCGGCATGGAGATCGCCGGCGGCACCGACGAGATCATGGTGTACATCGCTGGGCGTCAGCTGGCTAAGAAGTACGCGAAGTAAAGCGCTTTTACGCAACGAGAGACAAGGAGGCCCCAAGGCATTCATGAGCATTGCAGGGCACCGGTTCGCCTTATGGGAGTTCGTCGAGCCGGTGCCCCTGTGCGAAGGGGCCTGCCTGGCGCGCGAGTGCGGCGTATTGCCCAAAGGGGCACACGAAGAGGTATAAGGAGTGAGCAGCAATGGGAGCTAATAGGTATCTGGGGATAGATGTGGGCTCAACGGCTTCGAAAGTGGTGGTTATCGACGACGAGGGAAACATCGTGAGCAAGGGGCTTTCTTCTTCCGGGGCCGGGACGCCCGGACCCAAGATCGCCCTTGAGGCGGCGTTTTCCGGTGACGGCTTGTCGATGGAGGATATCACCGCATCGTGCTCGACGGGCTATGGGCGCAACCTGCTTGAGTGGACTGACTACCAGATGTCGGAGCTTTCCTGCCATGCCAAGGGCGCCGCGAAGCTGTTCCCGGGAGTGCATACCGTCATCGATATCGGCGGGCAGGACGCGAAGGTTCTCTCCGTCGACGACGACGGCATGCTGCAGAACTTCGTGATGAACGACAAGTGCGCTGCGGGTACCGGAAGGTTCTTGGATGTTATGGCGGGCGTTTTCGGATGCAAGGTGTCTGACCTGGCCGGTTATGACGCTGAGGCCACCGAGATCGCCGAGATATCTTCCACCTGCACGGTATTTGCCGAGTCGGAGGTTATCTCGAAGCTTGCGGCGGGAACCCCCATACCCAACATCGTCGCCGGCATCCATACCTCGGTTGCCAGCAGAACGTGCGGTTTGGCACGGCGCCTGGGCGTTCGCCCGAAGGTTGCCATGACCGGCGGTGTGGCCCTGAACTCGGGGATGCGCAGGCGCCTGGAGCAGAAGCTGGGCGAGCAGATTGCCACCTCCGAGCTGTCCCAGTTCAACGGGGCGCTTGGTGCGGCCTTGTTTGCCCAGGCCAAATCTGCAAAAGCGTAGGGCTTCCCGCCATTCGAAGAGGTGGAAACCATGGATTTCTATTCTGTGCAATCGGCGAAGCTTGCGATGCCGGACATACCTGAGTATTCCCTTATGCGCTATATCCGCGATGGCTACTTCGCCGAGCCCTACAAGCAGCTTATCGTGGGGTCGAACGAGGCGCTTTCCTACGCAGATGCCTTTCATCGCGCACGAGCCTATGCGTGGCATTTGGTGAACGAATGCGGCATCGGGCCCGATTCGACGGTGATGTTCTCGTCGCGCAACTACGTTGATTACCTGGTGGTTGTTGCCGCAGTGCAGCAGACGCGGGCGCGGCTGGTGCTGGCGACCGGTGCGGCAACCGATTCGGAGATCGTTGCCTCGGCTGAGGCAACCCGGCCGGACATGGCTATCGTGAACCGGCCTTCCCATGTGGATGCTTTGCAGCTGGCGTATCCCAGCCTGAAGATGGAGACCATCCGCTGCGAGCACGAGAGCGCGCCCCAGATAGAGCGGATTATCGGCCACGGCCTGCGACATGGGCACGACGAGCTTTCCAGTTGCTCGGGCGACTCGCAGGTGGTGCTGTTCTCTTCCGGCTCTACCGGAAAGCCCAAGGCCATCGTGAACCGGGTTTCCTCGTTCGCGCACAACGGCACTATTTTGGCGCGCACCTTCGAGGTGGCTCCCTCCGACACCTGCTATCTTCCCATGCCGTTTTCCCATACCTACGGCTTGGCGGCCATCTATGCTGCCGTTATCGCGGGCGGCACCATCGCCACGTTGGTGAAGTACCGCCCCGAAAGCTCGCTTTCCAGCATCGTTTCCTCGAAGGCGGCGGTGTACTTCGGCGTGCCCACCATGTTCCAGCGCGAGCTGCGCGTGAACAGCGGAAACGAATGGGATCTTTCGTGCTTGCGCTGCGGGATGGTTGCCGGTGCTTCCATTCCCGAGGCATCCCAGCGGGAATTCGAAGAGCGCTTCGGCTGCAAGCTCATTCAGTCGTACGGCATGACCGAGACCTCGGCCACGCTTACCATGAGCGATTTCTCTTACCCGCTTGAAAAGCGCTGCAAGACCATCGGCAAGCCGGTCGAGGGCGCGCAGATGAAGCTGGCGCCGGAAACGAACGAGATCCTGGTGAAGGCCAGCACCATGATGGACGGCATCCTGCGCGAAGACGGCTCGCTGGAGTTGGACCTAGATGAAGACGGTTGGTTCCATTCCGGCGATGTGGGCAGCGTCGACAACGAGGGCGACTACTACATTACCGGGCGAATAAAGGACATGATCATCCGCGGGGGCATCAACATCTTCCCGGCGGAAGTGGAAAACGTGTACCAGAACAACCCGGACATTTCCGAGAGCTGCCTGGTAGGTTATCCCGATCCGGAGCTGGGCGAGCGCAGCTGCCTGTGCGTGATCATGCGGCAGGGCGCAACGGCCAGCGCTTCCGATCTTCGCCTGTACGCCAGCGGCCTGGTGGAAAAGTGCAAGATTCCCGATACGGTGATGAAGGTTGCCGACCTTCCGCGCCTGGGCAACGGTAAAATCGATAAGAACACCCTGCGCAAGCGCGTGGTAGAGGCTTTTGCAGCCACACGTTGCGGTCGCAGCTAGTGGGGAAGGGGACACCATGGAACTCAACGAAGGCCAATTGAAGGCGGTTGCCTCGGTAACCAGCTTCGCTGACAAGTATTTTGACGAGGAGAACATCCGCCAATGGTGCCATTCCCTTGGTGTGCCATCGTACATCTACGATGCGTTTTACGAGTCTGAGCTGGGAAGCTATGTGCTGCCGGTGAACGCGGGCGGCAAGGACTACACCTTCTTGGAGCGTGTGACCATGCTCACTGAGCTCACCCGCCGTGCGGGTGCCACGCTGCCGTTTTCCAGCGACATGAACTCCTTGGCCGTGTTCTCCACCCTGCGGAAGCTCTCGCAGGAAGAGATAACGCGCGAGTACCGCAACACCGATGGGCGCGTGCGTTTTTCCCAAGCGTTCACCGAGCCCAATGCGGGAACCGATGCGCAGGCGGTGCGCACGCAGATATCCACCGACCCCGATGGCGTATTCCTCGATGGCGTGAAGACGTTCGTGAGCTGCGGGCAGTTTGCCCCGCAAACCCTGGTGCTGGCGCGCGACCCTATTTTCGGCCAGCGCGATGGGGGCATGAGCATGTGGCTGGTGCCTATCACGGCGGAAGGCGTTTCCACGTACCCTATCAAGACGGTGGGGCAGGAGATGCTGTGCCCGGCCGCCATCACGTTCAGCCATGTGAAGCTTGAGCCGTATTGGCGGATCCAGACCGAGGGCAAGCTGAGCACCATCCTGAAGCGGCAGTACGGTTTGGGGCGCATCTTGGTTTGCGCGTGCAGCACGGGGTTGGCACTTGCCGCCATGGACGATGCGGTGGCGTACGCGGCCGAACACGAGGTGAAGGGCCGCAGGCTGAACAGCTTGCCGCAGATCCAGGAAAAGCTCACCGATATGGAGATCAAGATCCGTGCCATGCGCATGTTCGTGCACGATGCCGCCGTTGCCGCCGACACGCGCGGCAGCAACTTCATGACGGACACGGCGTTGATGAAGCGCTTCGTGCCGAAGGCGGCCACTGAGGTTGCCTCCGAGGCGCTGCAGATATTCGGCGGCGTGGGTTACACAGATGCCACGCGCGTGAGCCGCATCTGGCAGGATTGCCGTGGAAACCAGGTGGCGCAGGGAACCGATGAGGTGATGGTGGGCATCGCTGCGAAGGGCATAACCCAGCGCGCCGAGCGCCGCGGGTATTAACGCAGCAAGCTTCGGCGGCTTCCGCTTGCCGTCCGGCTTTGAATAGAATAAAGAACCAGTGGCGGTCGCCAGGAGCAAGCGCTTCCGGCGGCCGCTGCATTTTTGAGCCAAGGGTTCTTCTTCGCCTTGGCGGGTATGGTTTGGTTACTCTGGGCGGAAGTTGCGCGGGGCGTGGCGTTCGGGAAGGGCGAACCCCTCGCTTTCGGCTCCTTGTACCGAGTCCAAGAGTGCACCTATCCACCCAGAAGTTGGGCGTGTGCCGCTGCTTGAGCCTCTCGCTTGTGCGGAGTCGCTGTTCTCGATCGCTTGTACGGACGGGGAGCATTCGGCTATTTTGCTGGATTCCCGGATCGGAAGGTCAGGCATAGTTGCCTCCTTACCACGATGGTTTTGGCAATAACGATAGCAAAGTCGTCGTTGCCATTGAAATGATCTGTAAAACTTCCCAAAATGTGAGAAACATCACGTTTTTCCCGGGTAAAATGTGAGAAACCT
>CAVIKC010000021.1:0-32020 GCA_963643405.1 Succinivibrio sp. | reverse complement strand
GCCAGGTCTTCTTGCGCTCCACCTCATCCTTGGTGCGGGAAACCGGGTTCAGCTTATGCCAGAAGGTAACCACGACAGCCATGATGGAACCGATCTGTATAACCACTAGGAACAGTTCAAGGAACTTGTCGCTGACATTGAGCTTCACGAATTCGTCCACCAGGATCATGTGGCCGGTAGAGGAAATAGGCAGCCATTCCGTGATGCCCTCGGTGATGCCCAGAAGCAGGGCCTTAAGCGCTTCGATGAGTATGTCGGGCGACATGCACTTCCCTTTCATCCTGTTCTTCAGGCAGACGCATCGAAAACCGAACGATGCCCTACAGCAAGCTGCCCACGCAATGGTGGGCAGCCGGAATAGACGAATCAATCGTAGGGGAAGCCTTCGCGATAGCCGGGTTTTTCATAAAAGACCCACCCCGCCTAGCCAGGCCAGCCGAGGCCCATCAATCTGTCCGCGCCGGAGGATAGGGCGTTGATCGGATGCGGTAGCGGCAGACGGGGCCTGGGCGGCGAAGCGCTCTTCCGGAGCGCGGCTTCCGAGAAAACACCTACAAAAGCGGCGCCACAGGTACTTGATCATGGATAAAGGGATGAGGCGAACCATGCGTCAAGCTGGTCTCCGCGCCGCCCCTTCGCGTTTCCTCGGAAGCCGAAACGAGCGAAGGCGAGCGCTGAGGTGCGCAGGCCGCAGCTGACGCGGACGGTCTTGAAAAAGAAAAGCCCGCATTGCTGCGGGCTGTAAGCTTGGTAGCCTCGATCGGATTCGAACCGACGATCTCCGCCTTGAGAGGGCGGCGTCCTAACCGCTAGACGACGAGGCCATAAGCGCAAATTGGCTGGGGTGGAAGGAGTCGAACCCTCACATACGGTACCAGAAACCGCTGTCCTACCATTAGACGACACCCCATTGAGCTGCTTGCTTCAGTGAGCGTTCTGCTCGGCGGTGTTACCCTTTACCAAAGGCGCGAGACAGTATATTACGTATGTGCTCCTGTTTCGTCAACCCCTTTTTTGCAAAAAAGTTCGCCGATAAGGAAAACCGCCTAAGGCGTACGTCAGCGCAGGGGCGCCTTTCCATCGCCATCGCCCGGACGAGCGTGCTGCCCCGTGTGCCGGCCCGCTTCAGAACACGCCTCGCTGGACGAGCGACCCTGATCGGCAGATGGAGCGTTGGCAGATGCATGCGAGCCCCTACCCTGCGGGGCCTCGCGAACCAGCGTCGCCTCGATCTCAGTCACCGGCTCTTCCCCCTTCACCGTAGCAGAGGGCACCGGATGCTTCGTAAGGTCGATGCAGATGCTGATGTACTCCCACACCAGCAGCACCAGCAGGATGGTCATGACGATGAGGTAGCCGATAACGGCACCGGGCAGGCCCGTGAAGTCGATGAGCAGGATGGGCACGAACAGCGAGAAGCCGAAGGTGATGAGGTACAGCTTCATCACCGACTTCTGACGGCGCAGCACGGTAATCACCTGGTACAGGAAGTCGATGATGGCGGTAACGCCGCCCGCCGCGATCATGATGTAGCTCAAGCCGCGGAACTGCTCGAAGTCGACGCCGTACATGAAGCTCATGATGGGAATGCCGATCCATGCCATAAGGAAGATGACCACCAGCGTAAGGGCGATAACCAGGGCCACGATAGCCAAGATAACCAAATGGAATCGGGCTCGCTTTTCCGCATCGGCCCACATTTGCGCCATGCGCACCAGAAGCGGCTTGTATACCGAGCCTACCGTAAGCAAGATGGCCTGCGCCGGGAAGTACAGCGCATTGAAGTACAGCTGGTTGTCGTAGGAAAGCGCCGTTTCCATGACGAACTTCGGCATGTTATCGATAAGTGCATACATGAACAGCGCGATGAACACCGGGAAGCATTGCTTGAACAGCGCGGATATGCTCTGCGCGCTCATCCGAGCGCTCTTCGGCGTCTCCAAGAGCGAAAGCGGGAAGGTGAGGAACACGAACGTGACGATGGCCGCCACCGCCATGGCGATGCTGCTGAGCCCCAAGTCGCGGGATACGAACAGGAAGATGGAGAACACCACCAGCACCACAAGGGAGCGGAACGCCTGGGAAATGCCCGCCAAGTACAGCTTGTCGGCCTGCTGCAGGCGGCCTTCGTACACATCGGCCAGGGCATCTATCATCTTGTAGGCGCACACGCCCATGCACATGGTGAACATCTGCTCGCTGTATCCGCGGATACCGCAGTACACGTAGGCCACCACCATCATCAGGATGCAGGTGACCACGCGGTTCACCTGGTAGTCGGAAAAAGAGTGCCGCTCCTCGAGGTCGGAAACCTGATAGGTGCGCACACCGTAGTTGCCCAAGATCATCAGCAGCGTGCCGATGATGAACGCCATGGAGAACATGCCCGCCTGCTCGGCGCCGCACAGCTGCGTTACCACGATGGTGAGCACCGGGAACACCATGCCCCACGCCCCGGTTCCTATGGTGTTGCAAATGTAGTCGCGCGTGGTGCGATGCGACTCGTATTCTTCCTCCTGATCGAAGGAGCGCTCGGAGGCAACGCCCAGCAATCGGTTGCACCAGTCGTTTACGGCCTGCTTCACCGGGTTGGTGCGCTTGGGCTTGCGCGGGTGCTTCCCACCATGGGAGCCGCCGCCAAAACGCTGGTCGAACGCCTTATCGCGTGCAGCCGATGCCCGCCCTACCGCAGCACGAGCGCGGTCCCCGAACGAAGAGGAGTTCTGTGTGTGCCTGGCGTTTCGTTGCTGCATTCTTCAGCTGCCCGCCCTTTCCCTGGCGAAGTCGAATCAGGATGAAAACGCAGGCGGTGCCTGCAACTGCTCGATTATAGAGCGCCCGGCAGCGCGCCTTTCGGCATGGCCCAGGCGAACAGGAAACCCGCACGCGGAATGCACGGGATAATCAGATTCGGCAGAGGTTCTTGCGCAGATTCCAACGAAACGATGACAAGTGGGGGCAAGCGCACCGAACGACGGCGCGCCAGCGGCCACCTACCCTGTTCTGCCTTATCATGGGGAACGGAAGCAAGCACCAGGCAGGAGGAAACATGAAGGTGAAGGTCGGCTCGGTCATCCTCGGATTCGTCATGATCTGCATCGGCATCGCCGCGCTTGCCGGCCAAACGCCCGTTTTCGGCATCCATCCCATCGTCTGGTTCATCCTGGGCGCCATGCTCATCTGCTCCGATTCCGCGTGGGAAAAGCTCGCCCACGCCAAACGCCACGAGCACCGGAAGGAGGGCTCGAAGGGGAAAGCCTTCGCCGATGAGCAGGAAGGCGGCAAAACCGCCCACGCCGCTTCAACGGGCAAGGCGCCAAGCAACGGGGCAACCCCCTCTGTCGCAGAGGACAGCGCAACCGCGAACGGCATCCCAGCCAGCGAAGCCACCCCAAGCGGCCCATCGAGCGAAAGCGCGTCCAAATAAAGCCCTGGCGAAAACCTTCGAACATCTGAGCAAACCTGCAAGTCTTCTCAAAAGTTCTCAGAAATGAGAACTTTTCTCATTTCTATTGACAAACCCTGGCACCCCTGCTGAAAATGAGACCCGTTTTCATTTCAGAGGACCATCAGGAGCACCGCGTGCCGCAGAACACCGATACAAAGCAATACCGCACCAAGCAGAAGGAGCTTATCCTCTCCTGCATCCAGGCGCATCGAAAGCCCTTCTTCACCAGCAAGGACGTCATCCACGACCTTAAGGAGCAAGGCGCACAGGTGGGAACCGCCACGGTGTACCGCAACTTGGAGCGACTCGAGGAAGAGGGCGTTATCGCCCGCACCACCATCGAAGGCATGAGCAGCGTGTGCTACCGCTTCCTGCCCGATGCGCCCGATGGAGTGTACTTCTTCTTGAAATGCGAATGCTGCGGCGACCTTTCCCCTATCGACTGCGGCGAGCTCCAGAAGCTCTACGAGCACGTGATAGAACATCATCACGTGCGCATCAATCCCACCAAAACCGTGCTCTACGGCATGTGCGAGCAATGTCTCGCGAATCAGGAGGCGTAAATGGAGGAGCTTATCCTTGACCTGCTGGCCGACGCCTTCAAGGACACCGTCTACCTGGTGCCGTTCCTGCTGGTAACCTACCTGCTGCTCGAGTCGCTTGAGCACAAAGCCGGCAGCAAGACCGAGGAACTGGTGCAGAAGGCCGGGCGTTTCGGGCCTGCCGTTGCCGCTGTGCTGGGCGCCGTGCCGCAGTGCGGCTTCAGCGCCGCTGGATCAGCCCTGTTCGGCAGTCGCGCCATCACCCTGGGAACGCTGTTCGCCGTGTACCTATCCACTTCCGACGAGATGCTGCCCCTGTTCATCGCCGAGCAGGTGAACCCCGCCATCATGCTCTCCATCATCGGCTGCAAGGTGGCCATCGGCATGGTAATGGGCTTCGCCATCGACGCGGTGCTGCGCCTGCGCTTGAAGGTTACCCAGCAACGGGAAGCGGCAGAGCACGAGCATGCCCACGGCCACAGCTGCAATTGCGAGCATGAGCACACCGAGCAGGCACATGTTTTCGGCGATGAGCACTGCCACAACCCCAGCTGCCATTGCGCTGAAGAAGGAAGCTCTTGGGGTGGCATCGTGGCATGCGCCGCCAAGCACACGCTGCAGGTGGCCATCATCGTGTTCCTTATCTCCTTGGCGCTGAACGCCGTCATGGAGCTTGCCGGCGAAGACGCCGTGACCGAGTTCCTCTCGGGCAGCCCGGGCATCGCCATATTCGGTTCGGCCCTGGTGGGACTCATCCCGAATTGCGGTGCCAGCGTGGTAATCACGCAGCTCTACCTTGACGGCATCCTGGGCACCGGCGCAATGATGGCCGGGCTCCTGGTTTCTGCCGGTGTGGGCCTGCTGGTGCTGTTCAGCGAGAACCGCCGCGTGAAACAGAACCTGCTCATCCTGCTGGGGCTGTTCGTTACCGGCGTATGCTGGGGCTCCCTATTCCAAGCTGCCGGCATCACGTTCCTGTAAGGAAGCTTTGAGCGCAGAGTCGCCTCCGGGTTGCGCAGCGAAGCAAACCCGGCGCAAGCGATAATGGACACTTGGCGAATATCTGGCCAATGCCAGCATTCATGCTCTGCGCTATACTTCGGGGAAATGATCTGGTGTTTCCAGCCGCCCGGAGCCTTGGGCCCACGAGCCTTGGAACGGTCCTAGCCTAGCCGAAACACCCGATCGCACGTCGTGGGGACGACGAACAAGAGGGGAAACGATGGACAAAGACCGCCGCGCTAATTTCCTGCGCAAACTGCATTCCTTTGCCGGCGTGCTGCCGCTGGGCATCTTCCTGTGCTTCCACATGTGCGTGAACTACTCCGCCAACTGGGGAAGCGCTCCGTACGACACCATGGGATCGTTCATGGCGCACATGCCCTACAAAGTGGTTCTGGAAACGTTCGTCATCTTCCTGCCGCTTTTGTTCCACGCCCTGTACGGCATCTACATCGCCTTCACTTCCAGCATCACCGTGCAGCGCTACCGCTATTTCCGCAACTGGTGCTACGTGCTGCAACGGATCACGGGAATCATCGCGTTCCTGTTCGTTGTCTGGCACATCTACGGCACGAAACTGCAGGTAGAGCTTACCGGCGTCGACCCGAGCTACGCCATGGTGGCGGGCATCGTGGCGAACCCGGCAGGGCTTGCGTTCTTCGCAGTGGGCTTGCTGTGCTGCGTGTACCACTTCTGCAACGGCCTGTGGACGTTCCTCATTTCCTGGGGAATCACCGTTTCGCCGAATTCGCAGAAATGGTCGGGAGTCATCCTTGCGCTGCTTTTCATCGTGTTCGCAGCATTCAGCATGAGGGCGCTGTTCGCCTTCGTAGGCTAGCCGGTCGTTTCCGAGAGGGGCATATTCATGGGTAACGGAAGAATAGCCGTTGTAGGCGGCGGGCTTGCCGGGCTTATGGCAACGCTCAAGATAGTTGAAGCCGGGCTGGAGGTAGACCTGTTCTCGCTGGTGCCGTTCAAGCGCTCGCATTCCGCCTGCGCGCAAGGTGGAATAAACGCAGCCCTGGACACCAAGGGCGAAGGCGATAGCGTAGACGAGCATTTCGACGACACCATCTACGGCGGCGACTTCCTGGCCAACCAACCGCAGGTACGCGGCATGTGCGAAGCGGCCCCGCGCATCGTGCACCTCTTCGACCGCATGGGCGTTATGTTCAACCGAACACCCGAAGGCCTGCTGGACCTGCGTAGATTCGGCGGCACCCAAAAACGGCGCACTGCATTCGCCGGCGCCACCACCGGCCAGCAGCTGCTCTATGCGCTCGATGAGCAGGTGCGCGCCCTTGAGGTTGAAGGCAAGGTGCGCTCGTTCGTTGGCTGGGAGTTCGTTTCCGCCATAACCCACAACGGCGTGTGCTGCGGCATGACCGCACAAGACCTTGCCACCATGGAGATACGCGCCTTCCCCGCCGATGCGGTGATCATCGCCACGGGCGGCTGCGGGGCAGTGTTCGGCAAGTCAACCAATTCCACCATCAACACGGGCTATGCCGCTGCACGCTGCTATCGCCAAGGCGCCCTGTACGCCAACGGCGAGTTCATCCAGATACACCCCACCGCCATCCCTGGCTTCGACAAGAATCGCCTGATGAGCGAAAGTGCCCGCGGTGAGGGTGGGCGTGTTTGGACCTACAAGGACGGCAAGCCCTGGTATTTCCTGGAAGAGAAGTACCCCGCCTACGGCAACCTGGTTCCGCGCGACATCGCCACGCGCGAGATCTTCGATGTGTGCGTTAACCAACACCTGGGCATCGATGGGCAGAACGTGGTGTACTTGGATGTTTCGCACATCCCCGCGAAAACCCTGAACGCCAAGCTCGAAGGCATCCTGGACATCTACCAGAAGTTCGTTGGCGACGACCCGCGCAAGGTTCCCATGCGCGTAGCCCCCAGCGTGCACTACTCCATGGGTGGCCTTTGGGTAGGACTCGACCAACAAACCAGTATCCCCGGCCTGTTCGCCGCCGGCGAATGCGACTACACCCAGCACGGCGCCAACCGCTTGGGCGCGAATTCGCTGCTTTCCGCCGTCTACGCCGGCATGACTGCAGGCCCCAATGCCGCGCGCTACGCTAAAGGACTGGCGGAAGGCACCGAGGTGCCCACAAAGGTGTTCGAGGATGCCGCCGCAAGCGACCGCGTGGAATTCGATGGCCTTCTTAGGATGGATGGATCGGAGAACGCCTACCGCCTGCATCAGGAACTGGGCGAGCTCATGACCAAGAACGTCACTGTGGTGCGCAACAACGCCGAGTTGGCGGAAACCCTGAAGCAACTCGACGGCCTTGAGAAACGGTTCCAGGGCATCGGCGTGCAAGACCGCGCCCTGTGGAACAACGAGAACGTCACCTTCATCCGACAGCTTCGCGGCATGCTGGACCTAGCCAAAGTCATCACCAAGGGTGCACTCGAGCGCAACGAGAGCCGCGGCAGCCACTATAAGCCAGAGTTCCCCGAGCGCAACGACGCCGATTGGCTGAAAACCACCCTGGCTCGCTACGACGAGGCCTCGAACGGCCCCGTCCTGAGCTACGAGGATGTGGACATATCGCTCATCAAGCCCCGCAAGCGCGACTACACGAAAGCGCACTAAGGAGGATCGGCATGGATTCGCAGGAAACATCCCATGAGCCTATCCGACTCACCGTAAAACGCCAGGCCAGCCCCAACGATCAACCCTATTGGGAGGAGTTCAGCGTTGAATACCGGCCCCACATGAACGTGGTTTCTGCCCTGATGGAGATCCGCAAGAGCCCCGTGAACGCAAAGGGCGAGGACACCACGCCCGTCGTCTGGGAAAGCGTGTGCCTAGAAGAAGTGTGCGGCGCCTGCAGCATGATAATCAACGGCACCCCACGCCAAGCCTGCTCGGCGCTCATCGACGACTTGAAACAGCCTATCCGCCTTGAGCCGTTGAGCAAGTTCCCCCTGGTCCGCGATTTGAAGGTAGACCGCGATGCGCTGTTCCAAGCGCTGAAGAAAGTCCATGCCTGGATCGACATAGACGGCCCGTTCGACCTGGGGCCGGGACCGCGCATGTCGGCGCGCACACAGAGCTGGGCCTATGAGCTATCGCGCTGCATGACCTGCGGCTGCTGTTTCGAGGCCTGCCCCAACACCGGGCACGCCAACAACTTCGTCGGGCCAGCAGCCATCTCGCAGGTACGCCTGTTCAACGCCCACCCCACCGGCAAGCTGAACAGGAAAGAGCGACTTTCCTCCATCATGGGTGCCGATGGCATAACCAGTTGCGGCAATGCGCAGAACTGTGTGCGCGTGTGCCCGAAGGAGATACCGCTTACCACCTCCATTGCCCAGATGAACCGCGATACCACCGTGCAGAGCATCCGCAACGTCTTCGGCAGCGATCAATAGGCCCAGGCAGTCCGAACCTGTCCACGGCATAACCCGCAAACCAGCGAAGGCAACCAAGGCAAATCGACCCCGGTGGAAACGTTCCCACCGGGGTCGATAGCGTTTACGCGATTTGTAGCTTGCTGCTTACTTCAGCAAATCAGCTGCAACTTCCTTGGCACATTCGATGCCATCGGCGAGCGAGTTCACCACCAGGGTGGAACCGTGCTTCGCATCGCCCGCAGCATAGATGGGCGTTTCACCCTCATGCTTCACGCGATGGGTGCCCTCCACCATTACCGGGCGAATGCCACGGCCTTCGGTTACCTCTGCACCCAAGGCATCGTAGACGCCGCGCTCAGGACCGCTGAAGCCGCAGGCAATGAGAACCAGCTGGGCAGGCAGCGTGCGCTCAGTGCCCATCAGACGCTGAGAGGTGCCGTTGCTCCAATCCAGCGTTACCACGCGCAGGCCGGACACCTTGCCGTCTTCGGTAAGCACCTCGACGGTATCGGTGGAAAACGAACGAGGATCCTCGCCAAAATGCTCGATAGCCTCGCGTTGGCCGTAGTCGGTCTTCTTCACGAAAGGCCATTCAGGCCACTGGTTGTTCTGTCCACGCACCTCGGGCGGTGCAGCATTGTACTCCAGCTGACGAACGCTCTTGCAGCCCTGACGAAGCGCCGTGGCGATGCAGTCGGTGCCGGTGTCGCCGCCGCCGATGACGACAACGTCCTTGCCCTCGGCGGATATCTCGTCATCGTGGCCGTTCAACAGCGCCTTGGTGGAAGCACCAAGGTAGTCAACAGCGAACACCACGCCTTCAGCATCGGCGCCGGGAGCGGCAACGGTGCGGGCAGCGGTAGCACCCACGGCAACGATGACCGCATCGAAATCAGCCTTCAGCCTTTCAGCCACAGCCTCATCGGACGCATCGGTATTCAACTCGATGGCGATGCCGTTTTCCTTCAGGAAGTCGATACGGCGGTTCACCACTTCCTTGGGAAGCTTCATGTTGGGAATGCCGTACATAAGAAGGCCGCCAGCGCGATCATGACGCTCGAACACGGTCACCTCACAGCCCAGCTCAACCAGCTGCCATGCAGCGCCCAATCCGCAGGGGCCAGAGCCGACGACGGCAACCTTGGGCGCATCGGCCGAAGGCTTGCGCAGCGGCTTGGGACCGCCTGCCGCCCATTCATGGTCGGAGATGGCTCGCTCGTTGTCGCGGATGGTGGTTGCGCCCTCGATGGAGGCCAAGTTGCAGGCAGCCTCGCACAGAGCCGGGCACACACGACCGGTGAACTCGGGGAACGGGTTGGTAAGCGCCAAGCGCTCTGCCGCCTCGCTCCAAAGGCCGCGGTACACCAGGTCATTCCACTCAGGAATGAGGTTGTGCAGCGGGCAGCCCGAAGGGCGCGCCTTGCCAAAGGAATAGCCGGCCTGGCAGAATGCCACGCCACACATCATGCAGCGACTGGCCTGCACCTGCTGCTGCTCATCGGTCAGAGGAACGGCGAACTCGTTGAAGTCCCGCATAGCATCGGCCGCGCAGCGCTCGCTGTGAGCAATGCGGTCATGCTCGAGGTATGCTCCTGCCTTACCCATTATTTGACCCCCTTGCCAACGATCTCGTACGCACGCTCAAGCGCTTCCTCGTGGCTCTTGCCCTCGGATTCGGCCTGGGCAACGATCTGCAGCACGCGCTCGTACTCAACCGGGATAACCTTCACGAAATGCTTCTTCATGTCCTGGAAGCGGTACAGCATCTTGATGCCGCGCGGACTTTGCGTGTACTCCACGTGCTCCTCGACAAGCTCGTGGATGAACTCGATCTCTTCCTCGGTGGGAGCGACGAGCTTCACCGAGCCCATGTTGCAACGGGCGGGCAGCGTGCCGTACTCGTCGTACACATAAGCGATGCCGCCGGTCATGCCAGCTGCGAAGTTCAGGCCGACCTCGCCCAGGATAAGGGCCACGCCGCCAGTCATGTACTCGCAGCCATGGTTGCCAACGCCCTCTACCACGATGGTGGCACCGGAGTTGCGAACGCCGAAGCGTTGGCCAGCCAAGCCGTTCACGAAGCCGCGGCCGGAAGTGGCGCCGAAGAAGGCGACGTTGCCAACGATGGTGTTCTCGTCGTACTTGAAGGTGGCCTCCTCAGACGGGCGCACCGAGAGGATGCCGCCGGAAAGGCCCTTGCCGAAGTAGTCGTTCGCATCGCCCACCACGTTCAGGGAAACACCCTTGGGGATGAAGGCGCCGAAGCTCTGGCCAGCGGAGCCTTCGCAGTCGATGGTCACCGAGCCATCGGGCAGGCCCTCGGGATGCGCCTTGGTAACGGCAGCGCCCAGGATGGTGCCCACGCAACGGTTCACATTGGCGATGTCGGCGCGGAAACGCACGGGCTGCATATGCTCACGCGCTTCCTCGGTCATGGGCAAGAACAGCGTGGAGTCGAGCGACTTGTCCAGCTCCACGTCGTAAGCCATCTCGGGCAGGAAGTGACGGCCGGCAGCACCGGGGATGTGGGCGCCGAACTCGCACTCGCCGTTCGCGAGCACGGGCGAAAGGTCAAGCAGGTTGGCCTTCCAGTTGCCGGGAACCTCTACCTGGTGCAGGCACTCGGGGTGGCCCACCATCTCGTCTACCGTGCGGAAGCCGAGGGATGCCATGATCTCACGCATCTGCTCGGCCACGAACAGCATGTAGTTCACCACGTGCTCGGGCTTGCCACGGAAGCACTTGCGCAGGCGGCAGTTCTGCGTGGCGATGCCGGCCGGGCAGGTGTCCTGCTGGCAGTCGCGCTGCATCAGGCAGCCCATGGCGATAAGCGGCATGGTTGCGAAGCCGAACTCCTCGGCACCGAGCAAGCAGGCAACGGCAACGTCTTTGCCGTCCATCAGCTTGCCGTCGGCCTCCAGCACCACGCGGGAGCGCAGGCCGTTCTGCAGCAGCGTCTGCTGAGCCTCGGCGATGCCGAGCTCGAGAGGCAGACCCGCGTGCCAGATGGAGTCGCGCGGGGCGGCACCGGAACCGCCGTTGTGGCCGGAGATCAGGATCTTGTCGGCAGCGCCCTTGGCAACGCCGGTGGCGATGGTGCCAACGCCGGCCTCGGACACCAGCTTCACGGAAACGCGTGCGTTGGGGTTGGCGTTCTTCAGGTCGAAGATCAGCTCTGCCAGGTCCTCGATGGAGTAGATGTCGTGATGCGGCGGAGGCGAGATGAGGCCGATGCCCGGGGTAGACTGGCGAACCTCTGCGATCCAGGGGTACACCTTCTTGCCGGGCAGATGGCCGCCTTCGCCGGGCTTCGCGCCCTGGGCCATCTTGATCTGGATCTCGATGGCGGAAGAAAGGTAACGGCTGGTAACGCCGAAACGACCAGATGCGATCTGCTTGATGGCGCTGTTCAGCGAGTCGCCGTTGGGAAGCGGGGTCTCGCGGCGCGGATCCTCGCCGCCCTCGCCGGAGTTGGAGCGGCCGCCCAGGCGGTTCATGGCGATGGCCATGCACTTGTGGGCTTCCTCGGAGATGGAACCGTAGCTCATGGCGCCGGTGTTGAAGCGCTTGGCAATCTCGGAGGCAGGCTCAACTTCTTCCAGCGGCACAGGCGTGCGGTCGGTTACGAAGTCGATCAGGTCGCGCAGGCGGATGGCACGGCCTTCCTGATGCAGATGGTCGCTGTACTCTTTGAACATCTCGTAGTTGCCCTCGCGGCAGGCATGCTGCAGCAGGTAGATGGTCTGCGGGTCGATAAGATGCTCTTCGCCACCCTGCGGACGCCATTTGGTAAGGCCAAGGGAGGGCAGCTGCTCGGGGCTAGGCGAATCGAGGATGGCCAGCGCATCGTCATAGCGCTGGTTCTCCTCGCGCTGCACATCGGCAACGCCCAGGCCGCCCACACGCGAAACCGTGCCGGCGAAGTACTTGTCCACGAATTCCTGCTTCAGGCCAACAGCCTCGAAGATCTGGGCGGAATGGTAGCTCTGCACCGTGGAGATGCCCATCTTGGACATAACCGAGGTGATGCCTGCGGTAACCGCCTTGTTGTAGTTGGCGATGCCCTCTTCGGCGGAAACGGCAATAGCGCCCTTTTCGGCCAGGTCGGCGATGCACTCGTGGGCCATGTACGGGTAGATTCCCGATGCGGAATAGCCCACCAAAGCGGCGAAGTCATGAGCGGAAACGGCATCACCGGTTTCCACCACGAAGTCGGCGAAGGTGCGCACACCTACGCGGATAAGGTGGTTGTGCACGGAGGATACCGCCAGCAGCGAGGGGATGGGGACTTCCCCTTCGCCCGCACGGTCGGAGAGCACGATGATGCTGACACCGCCGCGAACGGCCTTTTCCACCGATTCGGCGAGCTCGGTCAGGGCCTTCTCGAGTGCATCCTCGCCAGCATCGCGGCGATAGGTTGCGCTGAAGCGCTGGGCCTTGAAGCCCACGCGGTCCACTGCGCAGATGCGGTCGAACTGCTCCTTGTTGAGCATGGGCCCGTCAAGGCGGATGAGCTGGCACGCCATCCGGGAGTCTTCCAGAAGGTTGCCATGGTTGCCGATGTAGATAACACTCGAGGTAACCAGGCTCTCACGCAACGCGTCGATAGGCGGGTTGGTTACCTGGGCGAACAGCTGGTAGAAGTAGTCGAAGAAGGAACGGTTCTTCTTGGACAGGCAGGCGAGCGATGCATCGATGCCCATCGAGGCCAGGGGCACGCCGCCCTTTTCGGCCATGGCGCGAATCACTTCGTCCACGTCGTCCCAGTGATAGCCCAGCTTCGCCATACGCACCGCGAAGGGCACATCGGCATCGGCGGCAGGCTCGGAAGCCTTCGGGGCCTCGAGATCGGAAACCTCGATCTTCTCTTCCTTGATCCAGTCGCCATAGGGCTTTTCCTTGGCGTAGCGGGCGCGAACCTCGTCGTTCCAGATGATGCGGTCGGCAGAGGTGTCGATCTCCAACATCTCTCCAGGGCCAAGACAGCCGGCGGAAAGGATGTTCTTCGGCTCGATCTCGATGGTGCCCACCTCGGAGGAGAGCAGGAAGCGATCGTCGCGCGTCACGTAGTAGCGAGCGGGACGCAGGCCGTTGCGGTCGAGGGCGGCACCGAAGGTGGTGCCATCGGTATAGGCGATGGCGGCAGGACCGTCCCACGGCTCCATCAGCATGGACTGGTACTCATCGTAGGCGCGGCGGCGAGGCGGCAGATTGTCGTTGTGGTCCCACGGCTCGGGGAGCAGCATGGAAACCGCACGCGTCATGTCGCGGCCGTTCATCACCAGGAACTCCAGCACGTTGTCGAGCACGGCAGAGTCGGAGCCTTCTTTGTTGATGATGGGCAGGACCTGCTTCAGGTCTTCGCCCAGAACCGGCGAGTACAGGTTGGGTTCGCGGGCGCGGATCCAGTTCACGTTGCCCTTCAGGGTGTTGATCTCGCCGTTGTGGATGATATAGCGGTTCGGATGCGCGCGCTCCCACGAAGGCGTGGTGTTAGTGGAGTAACGGGAGTGCACCAACGCGATAGCCGTCTTCACCGCCGCATCGGAAAGGTCGATGTAGAAGCGGCGCATCTGCGTGGCAACCAGCATGCCCTTGTACACGATGGTACGGGCGCTGAACGAGCACACATAGAAGATATGGCCATCGAGGGCATGCTCAGCATCGGCGGCCTTTTCCACCATGCGTCGGCATACGTACAGACGACGCTCGAACGCATCGCCGCGCTCAACGCTCTCAGGGCGGCCGACGAAGGCCTGCAGGATGGTGGGCATGCAGGCGCGCGCCGTAGATCCCAGATCATGGGCATCGATGGGCACCTCGCGCCAGAACAGCAGGGGCAGGCCGGCCTTGGCGCAGCCTTCTTCGAAGATGCGCTTGGAAACCTCTACGCCTCGCTCGTTCTGGGGGAAGAAGAGCATGGCCACGCCATAATCGCCTTCGTCGGGAAGAAGATGGCCGCATTTCTGCGCTTCCTTGCGGAAGAAATGATGGGGAACCTGGAACAGGATACCGGCGCCATCGCCCGTGTTGTGCTCCAAGCCCTTACCGCCACGATGTTCCAGATTCACAAGGACCGACAGGGCGTCATCGACCATCTGGTGCGAGCGGACGCCCTTCAAATGGGCCAGTGCGCCAATGCCGCACGCGTCATGCTCGAACTCAGGACGATACAACCCGCTTTGCGCGGGCACCTTCCGTGATTGCATTCTGAACCTCTCACTTTCACTATCTTAAAAAGCTACCGAGCGCTTGTCCTCATCCGCTCGACACCTTTTACGAACCGCTTGGTGCGCAGGAAAACCGCACAATGGGCTAGTTCGCTAGCAATACACGGTATACCCTTTTCCATGAAGAGCAGGGGACTGTTGCGAAACGTAACAAAGGCGAAACAGGAAGCTGCTAAATGGACGTGTTCACGGAGAGGGCATGGGGCAAGGATGCACCCCATGCACCCAGCAAGGCCCACAGTCGCAGCAGCAAAAGCAGCGATCGCAAACAACCGAAAGACCACAGCCGCGGCAAAGAACAAGCGGAACCCGGAAGCGATGCCGGGGCCGACCGCCCTACCCCTTTGGGGGAACGTACGCCCGGCCGTAAAGGGGCGCCATCCAACCGGAAACAAGTTGGCATATCGCGCCGATTGCGAACATGGATATCACCGTGCCGATGCCCACGCCGAACAACCTGCCCGCAAGCAGCCATGCCATGGCGCAGGCCAAGGCGAAGCGGAACACATCGTTTACGATCTTCGCCTTGCCAAACGGCAGGCCGGTAAGCCTCATCAGCGCCTGCGTGCAGCCATCAGCCGGGTTCAGCACGAAATCCATAGAGACCATGGCGCTTACGCCGATGGCGATAGCCACGATGCCGATGGCGAACATGATGCAGCTGACCAGCAGGTTCGGGTCGTGGCAGAACCAGAACGCATCCAGGGCCAGAGCCGCATCCAACAGGTCTATGAGGGAACCGAACACCAACGCAAAAGGAAGCTGCAGCAGAACCTTGGCCGAGACTTTCCGGAACACGATTATCTGGATGATGATGTCTATCGAATACAGGCACATGCACGACTGCCCCAGCGTGAGCAGGTGGGTGCCCTCGCTGAACACCAAAGGCACCGCTTGGAACGCCGGCGCGCCGAAGTTGCTGCGCGCGCTGAGCACCACGCCGATACCGCAAACGAGCACACCGCACAGGTAGATAAGAACGCGCAAAGGCATATTGACGGTTCGAGTCGATGATCCCCCGATCTTCATGGCGCCCTCCCCTGTGGCTTCCCTAAAACGATCTTGGAGCCATTTTCGCACCGCTTTCGCATTCCGTTCCTATCAATTTAAGGCTGAGCCGTCAGACTCACGCAGTGAGATAGCAACCGTGCAGGGCATGCCCGGGGAAGGGTGAAGATGAGCAAACCGATCTATACGCATAAGCCATATATAGATACTGCTTCAGGTATACTTTCTAGTATTTGATTCGATACCAGAAAGAGGGAAGCGATGACTGCCATCTACTCTTCTTCCGCCCTTAAAACCAACCAGCGCGAGATCAAGGACATCGCCTTGAAGGAAGTCGTGCACATCACCGAAAACGGCAACGGAGCATTCGTGTTCTGCTCTGAAGAGCTGTTCCAGCAGAAGCTGCAAGAAGCCGCCGACAAGGCCGCATACGAGGCTCGCCTGGCATACGTGATCGAGCGCGGCCGCAGGGAAATAGCCCAAGGCGACTACGTTGAGGGTGATGAAGCATTCGCACTCTTCGATGAACTTGATAGGAAGCTGTCGGAACATGGCAACGATTAAGGCGACGAAAGCCTTCAGCGAAGAGCTCATGAGCATCACCTCATTGAAGGTCGAAAGGGATTTAAGGCGATCAGTAGAGGCTCTTCAGTCTTTCCCCGAGCTAGGCTCAAGCAAGATGCCAAAATCGACAAAGCGGCTCTACGGAAACAACGTCCGCAAAATCAGCGTTGCGCCGTTCCTACTTATCTATCACTATTCCAAGAAAGAAGACGCCATCACCCTGTACGGCCTAATCCGCACCAGAACCGTGAGGTAAGAGCCGGCAATGGCCGAAGCCTCAACGAGCACACAAGCCCTTCCCTGAAGCAGCCCAAACCAGGTATCCTGAACATGTTCCAGCAATACCAGGGAAGAGGGGATCCCATGGGTAAGAAACCGAAGAAAAAGAAGCATGCCGGAAAGGGCTCGATACTCTCCGAGGCCGGCGATCTTATCAAAACGCAAATCGAATCCCAACGCGAGCGCCCCGCGGAAGAAACCAAGTCGCCCTTGGGGGCCTTCACGCGGCGTGGATCTGTACTGCTGCGCGGCAACATGTTGAACAACGAGAACAGCACCGCAAGCCTTCTGGCCGAAACGCAAGACACCTCGTGGTTGCATGCCGACCCGTGGCGCGTGCTGCGGATCCAAGCCGAATTCGTCGATGGCATCGAGGCGCTTGCCGAGCTAGGCCCCGCTGTCGCTGTATTCGGCTCTGCGCGCACCCCCGAAGACGATCGCTATTACCAGGCGGCTCGCTTGGCAGGCGGGATGATCGCCCGCAGGAACATAGCCGTCATAACCGGCGGCGGCCCCGGCATCATGGAGGCGGCGAACCGCGGAGCCACCGAATCCGATGGGAAGTCAGTGGGCCTTTCCATCGAGCTTCCGCACGAGCAGAAGGTCAATGACTGGGTAAGCCTGAGCATGACGTTCCGCTATTTCTTCGTGCGTAAAACCATGTTCGTGAAATACTCGTCTGGCGCCATCTTCTTCCCCGGCGGATTCGGCACGCTCGACGAGATGACCGAGCTGCTCACGTTGGTGCAGACCCACAAGACCGCCAACATCCCCACGGTCCTGTTCGGCACCGAGTACTGGAGCGGCATGATGGAATGGGTCGAGGAAAAACTGGTGGGACAAGGGATGATCGATACCCTGGACACCGAATTGGTGGTGGTCACCGACGACCTGGACGAAGCAGTTCGTGTGGCCACGAAGAACATCCGCAAATAGCTTCCCGCACTGCACCAACTCCAACGCACCCGCGCGAAGCGCTGAATAAAGCAAGCGGGTCGAAGGCCAACAAGCCAACGACCCGCTTAAACAACCTCGCCTAAAAGGCCAATCAGCCAAGTGCCTCGATGTGCTTTCGCGGAACGCCATCGAACTCAGGCGCCGGGATCATGTGCGGCTCAACACCCCTGTCGAAGAAGACGCATTCACCCTTCTCCCTGAACGGGCGCCAAACCGGAAGCAAAGTGCCGTCGATGGCGCTGCCGTTGGGATTCCCCGTCTTGATGAAATTCGCCCAATAAGAGTTCATAGCATTCGAAAGATCCAGGTCAACTCCGGAATAAGGTCGATAAGAACGAAGCATGGTCTGGAAGACGTACATCTGCTCCGCGCTGTGCCAAGCCCCAGCGTTCGGCTCGCCCGGAGGGGTGGCGGCAAAGTGGTACATGAAGGCATCGGATTCGCAAGCATCAGCCATCTTCTCGCACAGGGCCAACGTACCCGAGTAGAACCCATCGCGCATGCCATGAACATCGGGGCTGTCCACAAACGATTGATCCTCGTTTGCATTGGTTCCCATCAGAACCGGCACATCGGCAAACGCGGCCTTGCGCCATGTTTCAACAAGGTCTTCGGGCAGGACGTCATCGCCGTGAACCGGCTGCGTCGGCAACGGGGCTGGCGGATTGGCGGCCATGAAACTGCCCCACTTCCCCCAAAGCTCGTCTATGTCCATCGAGCGCATGCCATCAAGGTCCACACCCAGGGAATCAACGAACTCGCTGCAGTACTTCGTTGCGAAATCCTCCTGTGTCATACAGGGAACCGGTCCTCCTGCCGAGTCCATGATGGCTCCGACGAATTTTCCGCGAGCCAAGGGCGAGCACATCAAATCGAATACGCTCATCGCCCCAGCCGACTGGCCCATTATGGTTATATGATCAGGATCCCCTCCGAAAGCGCCAATGTTGTCGTGCACCCAGTCGAGGGCCGCTATCTGGTCTTTGAGCCCGTAATTGCCCGACTTGCCCGTAGGGGCCTCTTCGTCCAACGCCTTGCAGGTAAGGAAGCCCAACGGACCGATACGGTAGTTGAACGAAACGAAGACGATGCCCTTCTTGGCAAACGCCAGGCCATCGGTTTCAAGTTTGTTTGCATAGCCGCCCACGAAGCTTCCGCCGTAGATCCACAGCACTACCGGCAGCTTTTCACCGGGTTCTTCTGCGGGCGTAATAACGTTCAGGTAAAGGCAGTCTTCGCTCATCGGATAATCGATGGGATAGAACTCCTTTTTATAGAACCCTTCCGACCTCATCTGCATAGGGATAGGACCATATTCGTACGCGAGCAGATCCCCATCCCAGCTCTCCGGCTTCTCGGGCGCGCGCCAACGCAGATCGCCCACGGGGGGCTTAGCGTAGGGGATACCCTTGAAGATCGTCGAAGCCTGGTATTCGCTTGGTTGCCCCACAACCACGCCAGATTCGGTAGTGGCTTTCAAAAGAGCCATGTTCACTCCTCTCCTCGATGGGAACGTGAGGCTTGCCCACGCCCCTAGAAGCTGAGTCTACTGACGGAACGGCTTATCAGTCCAATACCGTTTGCAGTAATTGCTGATACCTCAAAAGTATCGTTTAGCAATTTCAATCGTTGTCAAATCGCTAAAACCAGATATCTACCTCGTATTTCTTCATTTTTTCAAAAGTAAGAGAACCGGAGCAAATTATCGCCAAAGCCGACAGTTACGTTTTGGGTATCGTTTTTACCCTTTTTAGAATTGGACACAGCAGCCATTGCGAACCGATAATCGCACCAAAGGCAGGTGCAACCAGGTCTCCGTGGGGCACCCGCCAAAGGGTCGCCGTGGGGACGGCGTAAAGGGAGTTCTAGAGAAAGGAGACGCTGTGGCTGCAGAAAAGCTAGAGGCAAAGGGAATCTCTTCCTACTTGCCTATCGTTATCGCTACGACAGTGTTCGCGTTCGTACCCGTTGCCATGCAGGCATCTTGCATGGGCATCTTCTTCCCGTCGATGGTCGAGGATTATGGGGTTCAAACCTCAAACATCACCATCTACATGACGTTCGGCGGTCTGATCCTGGCCGTGGGAATGCCGTTCCTGGGAAAGCTGTTGGCAAAGCATGACATCAGGCTCATCGTCTCGATCCAGATCAGCATCGTTGCCCTCTGCTTCCTGTCGTTGGCGTTCTCTGGCTCCATCTACCAAGTTGTGGCATCCGGAGCCATCCTTATGGCGGCGAGCGTATCCGTCCTTGGCCTTTCCAACCCCACGCTGATCAATCGCTGGTTCAAGGACCGCGCGGGCTTCGTCATCGGCCTCGTTGCCGCATTCACCGGCATTGGCGGCGTCGTGTTCATCCAGGTAGGCAGGGCCATCATGGCTGCCACCGATTACCGAACCGCATTCATCGCCTATGCCGTCATCATCTTGGTGGTCTGCCTGCCGTTCTCGCTTTTCGTCATTCGCAACAAGCCTTCCGACAAGGGCATGCTTCCCTATGTGTCCCAGAAGGCAACTGCGAACGAGAGCGCAGCTCAGGCAGCAGTTGAAAAGAACTGGTCCGTCGACGTGAAGGCTGCTGTCAAAAGCCCCGCATTCTGGCTGGTTGGCATCTGCGGCGCCGTTGCCAACATGGTCGTCGTTATTGCCCAGTTCTTCCCAACCTATGTGAACAGCCTTGAAACCGCCGGTGTGGCGGTCATCATCTCGGGCGCGACGTTGGCCACCATCGTTTCCGCCGGCCAAGCAGTCTGCAAGCTGCTGGTTGGCGCAACGTCCGACCTTAACCCCACTGCTGTTATCTTGGGCTCTTGTGGGCTTGGCGTTGTGGGCATCCTGGCAATCGCCTACGGCCCCACCACGCTGCTGATGCCCTGCGGCGGCGCCGTGTTCGGCTTCTACTACGCATCGGTCGCGGTTATCATGCCCATCCTGGCAGGTGCCGTGTTCGGAACTGGTGAGAACTACTCCATCGTCTACGGCCGCTGCAACACCATCATCAACCTCTGCGCAGTCCCCGCAGGCTTCATGTGGCCCATTATCGCCGAAACCTTCGGCGGTTATGTGGCAGCCTTCTGGGTGGCAATCGTCATGATCATCGCCTTCGGCATCATGGCATTCCTCGCCATCAAGCTTGGCAAGTCCATTCCCCGCGCGGTCGATACCACTTCGGCCGTTGCCCATCAGGCTCAAGCTGAAGCTTAATACCCAAAGCTCATCTTGATATCCTAGGCACCGCAGGCGCACCCTACTCGCCCGTGGTGCCTAGCTTGTTTTGGAGGGGAAATGGAACTTTACCAACTGAAATACCTACAGGAGATAGCCCGAACGGGAAGCTTGCGTGAAGCTGCAAAGCGCCTTCACATCACGCAGCCTCCCCTATCACGCTGCGTCAAAGCGCTCGAAGAAGAGCTGGGGGAGCCCCTCTTCGATCACGTGGGACGAAACATTGTGCTGAACGACGTGGGGAAGGTTGTCCTTCTTGGCGCCAACGCCACCTTGAAATCAGCCGAGGCCATAAAGCAGTCCGTCGACGAGTACATCCGCAGCCGGGAGCAAACCATCAACCTCTACGCACCCGTTCCGCTGGGCAATGACATGCGCGTGCTCTACGAATTCAAGCAACAGCACCCGAACATCAGGCTGAGGGTAGGCGTTGCCCCTGCAGACACCCTGAAGTACGAGATCCCCGACCTCGTCTTCTTCGCAAGCCCACTCGACCACAGGGAAAAGCCCAACTACCTCTACCTGGGAGACGAGGACATTGTTCTGGCGGTTTCACCGCACTCGTCTTACGCGAACCTCAAGACCATTGCCCTAGGCGAGCTTGCCGGGGAAGATTTCATCGCCAACGTGCCCAACGCGTACACCACCATGGTTTCCAGTATGTTCTCCGAAGTCGGGTTCGAACCCCATATAGTGATGGAAAACCAGTCATACCAGCAGATTATGGATGCCGTCGATCTGGGCTTCGGCATCGCGCTTGTGCCCGAAGTGACGTGGCTTTCCGAGCGAAGCAATGCCGTCCTCATTCCCCTTTCCGATGTGCACCGCTCCAGGCACCTCTACCTGAAGTGGCCCGAGGGTTCGGTGCTCTCGGGAGCGGTCGAGCTTATGCGCGACTACCTTGTAGAGCATTTCCGCAAGGTGGCAAAGCAACCCGATTCCGAGGAAGAATCGCCCACCGAAGACTAATGCGCAATAATGATGGTCGGCGCTTGCTTGGTGCCGGCCGTTTTTCTTCCGATTGGAGTGCCATGCCCATCGAACTGGTCGATTGCCACACCCATACCGTCTTCAGCGATGGGGAAAGTACCCTGAGCGAAAACCTTCGAGCTGCTACCGAACGTGGCATTACCACGATAGCCTGTACCGACCATTGGGGGCGCCCCGACTTCGTGGACTGCTCAATCGAAGAATCCCGCTTGGGCGAATACGCCCAGGCCATCGCGGAGGTTCGTCAAGAATTTCCCCAGATCGAGGTGATTCATGGACTCGAAGCCGATTGGTACGCCGGCTGCACGGCCGACCTGGCGCAAACCCGCGGCAACGCCACCTTCCTGCTGGGTTCCATCCATTATCTGCAGGAAAAGGCGCTGGACTGGGAGGAGGACATGCGTATCTGGCACGAGCTGGGCGCCGACGAGCTATGGAAGCTCTACGCTAGCGAATGGTGCAAAGCGGCCACCAGCGGCCTGTTCGATTCCATGGCCCACCCCGACCTGCCGCGCCTGTTCTGGCTTTCAGGCTACACGCCCACCATCAGCCTGGCCCCGCTGTTCGACGCCATGGCCGAAGCCGCCCGCGAAGGCGGCATCCACGTGGAGATAAACACTGCCGGCCTTACCAAGGACTTCGCCGATTTCTACCCGCAGGAAGCGCTGCTTTCCCGCTTCCACGTTGCCGGCGTGCCGCTTACCGTAGGCTCCGATGCCCACCACTGCAGCCGCATCGGCGAGAACATCCTTTCGGCGTACCGCTACGCCCTGCGCATCGGCTACGCCACCATCGACTGCCCCACCGCAGAAGGCGGCTGGCGCACCATCGACATCTCGCAGGCATAGCAGGCAATATTCCTGCCAGGCATCACGCAACAAAACAGCGAAGAAGACCAGTTCAAGCAGCAAGCCCCGTGGGAGCGCCGAGCCCGTCCTACGCGCCAGGCAACGGCAACCAACCGGGCGCGAAGCCTATGCGCTCAAATCCTCGATCTCCGCCAGGTTGCCGAACGCACGGATGTAGATGCGCAGCGCGCGCTTAAGCTCCTCTTCGGCAATGCCCTCGTTGGCGGCGTGCATGCCGCCCACCCATTCCGGCACCGGGAACGCGCCTTCCTCCGCCGGGCCGAAGCTCACCGCGTTGGGGAACTCGCGCGCATAGGTGCCGCCGCCCATGGTGAACGGGCGCACCTGCTTGCCAGTGGTCTCGCAATACGCATCCATCAGCGCGCGAACCGGCTCCGTGCCGGGGTCGACCACGAAAGGCGGCTTGTTAGAAGCGATCTGGACCGTTGCCCCCTGCCCTGCCGCCAGATCAGCGAAGATACGCTCCAACTCTTCGCCGGTGATTGCGGCAGGGAAGCGGATATCCTCCGTCATCACATAACGGCCCTCAACCTTGCTCATCATGCCGATGACGCTGGTAAGGTCCTGGAAGTCGTCATCGCGGCAGGCTGCGCCGAACGCCGATCCGTCCGTGCATTCCGCCATCATCGCAGCGAATTCAAGCCACGATGCTTCTGCGGGCTGGCACACACCCGTCGAAAGCAGGTAACGGCACAACACGGCGATGGCGTTCACCGTGCCTTCGGGCAATGAGGCATGTCCGGCAATGCCCGTTGCCGTAACCAGCGTTCCCTGGCCACACGGCTCCAGCGCAATGCGCTCCGCCGAGGGAAGGCTGTCCACGGGCGCCGAAACCACCGCCCGCGCAACGCCGGGCACCGCGTTGGAAGCCGTGCCCGCCTCGAAGGAAACGATTGCGCCATCTATGGCCGGCGAGGTGATCTCGGCTCCGAACTGGCCTTTCTCGCCGTAGCATAGCGGGAAATCGGCATCGGGGGTGAACAGGAAGTCGGGGGCAGGCTGCTTCGACAGGTAGTAGGGCACATCGCCCATGCCCGTTTCCTCGTTGCAACCGAAGATGAAACGCACGCTATGGTGAAGGTTCGCACCGCGGTCCATCCAGAACTTCAGGCCGTACAGGGCCACAAGCAGCGGCGCCTTGTCATCGGAAATGCCGCGTCCCAGAAGAACGCCATCCTTGCAGGTAAGCGCGAAGGGCTCGAAATCCCAACCCTCTCCCGCCGGCACCACATCCACATGGCCGATAACCCCCAGCTGCTGGCCGCTTTCGCCCGGCAAGTCGGCGAAGCCAGCATACCCATCGCAGTCGCCCGTTTGAAGGCCCATGCGCTGGGCAATGGCAAGCGCCGCGTCCAGCGCTGCACGCGGCCCCGGGCCGAACGGGGAACCGGGAGCAGCATGGCCCTTGTCCTCGGAGCTGTCGATCTTTATCAGCGTCTCGGCATCAGCCAAGAACGCATCCCAGTTCGCCTCGATGAACGCTTCGATCTCTTCAGTTGCAACCTGCATCGATGCCGCCCTCCTGCGGTTTTGCGGCCACATGGCCGTGCTTGTCTCGCAAGGAAGCGTACCACGCCCCGCTAGCCACCAGGCATTCGTTTACGCGCACGTCACGTGCGGCAGATGGAAGCGGCGGAAGAACAGCCACGCCCCGAAGCAATCGATTACGTGCGCATCGCGCGCATCCGGCCAAGACGGAGAGGCAGCCACACCCCAACGCCCCGCCGGCCGGAAAGCGGCCAAGAGCAGCAGTAAGCCCAGCCGGAAGCCGTTAGCCGCAACAAAAAGCCCAGCTAGAACCTGAAGTCGTTCCCCATTCCCGCCAAAATCTCCTGCACATGGGCACCGGCCACCTGGCGCGTACGCTCGTTGGGGATCTTCAGCAGCTCGCGTTGCACCATGGCCAAGCCTTTTTCCTTGGTGGCGGGCGAGGCGTAGTCGGCCAAATACTCTGTCAGGGTCATCAGCGCATTCGGATGACAGTAGTTCAGTATCTGCCCGTTCTTGCAGAACTCCATGAACCTGTCGCCCGTGCGGCCGGCGCGGTAGCACGCCGTGCAGAAGCTGGGGATGTGATCGTTATCCATAAGCCAGCCGATCACCTCGTCGAGCGTGCGCTGGTCGGAAACGTCGAACTGCTCGGTATCGTGCGGGCGCAGCTCTTCCACGTAGCCGCCCACCGAAGTGCGCGACCCGCCCGATATCTGGCTCACCCCGTACTGCAGCGCATGGGCGCGCACCGCTTCCCCCTCGCGCGTGGAGATGATCATCCCCGTGTAGGGAACGGCGATGCGGATAAGCGCGATTATCTTCTCGAACACCTCATCGGGGATGCCGTTGTCGAACACGTCGGGGTCGATGTCAACCGCAGGCTTCACGCGCGGGACGCTGATGGTGTGCGGCCCCACGCCGTGCACAGCTTCCAGATGCTCGGCGTGCATGATAAGCCCCGCAAACTCGTAGCGGTATCCCTGCAAGCCGAAGAGCACGCCCAGCCCCACATCGTCGATGCCGCCCTCCATGGCGCGGTCCATGGCCTCGGTGTGCCAGTTGTAGTCGCGCTTGGGGCCGGTGGGATGAAGCTCCTGGTAGCCCTTCTTGTTGTACGTTTCCTGGAACAGGATATAGGTTCCTATCTCGGCCTGCTTCAGCATGCGGTACTCGTCTACCGTGGTGGCCGCGATGTTCACGTTCACGCGGCGGATGGCCCCGTTCTTGTGCTTGATGGAGTAGATGGTCTCCATGCTCTCCAAGATGTACTCGATGGGGTTGCGTTTAGGGTCTTCGCCCGCTTCGATGGCAAGGCGCTTGTGGCCCATGTCCTGCAGCGCGATAACCTCTGCGCGGATTTCCTCCTGCGAAAGCTTCTTGCGCGGGATGGTGCGATTTTTCGCATGATACGGGCAGTACAGGCACCCATTCACGCAGTAGTTGGAAAGGTACAGGGGCGCGAACAGCACGATGCGGTTGCCGTAATAGGCCAGCTTGATCTGGCGCGCCAACTCGCGGATCTCCTTGTTGATCTGCGGGTCTTCGCAGGCCAGCAGCACCGAGGCCTCGCGATGCGTGATAACCGCGCAATGATCCCGGGAAGGATGCAGGTTGGTGCGCGCCTTCTGCAGGATGGCCCGGCAAAGCTCCAGGTCGTCCTTATGGGCATCGGCGTACGCCAACGTTTCCAGTATCTCGGCGTCGTTGATGAACTCATCGGCGCATAGGGATTTCGGGTCGTATCGGTAATCCGTCATGGGCTCTTCTTCCAAAAATGTCCTTCACCAAGAAGGTACCGCTAAATCCAGCAGCACGTCCGGCAGAATCCGCCGCCCGCCCGCAAACGGCAGCGCCTTCTTCGGCAAACCGAAACAATACAATGGGATCATCCGGAAAAGAACGATGCGCCAAGCCGCAAAGACCGCACACCAGGCGAACCAGAGGAGGGCACATGGCCCCAGCAAACCACGCCACCAAAAGCACCGAAGCCACCGGCGCCGAAACCGCCGGCGCAGCATCGGCCCACAGCCAAACCGCCACCCTGCAGGAAAGCGGCCCCTCCCTCATGCGCACGCCGAAGGGGATGCGCCTGGGCATAGGCTTGTTCGGCAGGCGTAACGTGGGCAAGTCCAGCGTGCTGAATGCCCTTACCAACCAGCAGGTGAGCATCGTTTCTGACGTTGCCGGCACCACCACCGACCCGGTGGACAAGCCCATGGAGCTGCTGCCGCTTGGCCCTATCCTGCTCGTAGACACCGCCGGCATCGATGACGACCAGGCCGTGGTGGGCCAACTGCGCTCCCAGCGTACCGCGAAGGTGTTCGACCGCTGCGACTTGGGCGTGGTGGTAACGCAGGCTGGCATTTGGGGCGAATACGAAGACGGCATCGTGGCCCAGCTGAAGGCCCGCAGCGTCCCCTTCATCATCGTGTTCAACAAGACAGATCTGCTTGGGCTCCCTGCAAGCAGCAGCGCAGAGCAGACAACCGACCAGGGCATATGCTGTAACACAGCAGCCATCCCGAACCAAGGCGATTCCGTGCTTGCCTCCTGCCGCAGTGCCATCCCCGAGGCGCTGCACAGCGTCCCCGCCGTCTGCATGCAAGCCACCGAGCGCAAGGGAGTGCTCGAGCTTCGCCAAGCGCTGTTGGAGAACGCCCCCGCAGAGTTCATCGACGACCCGAAGATACTGGGAGACCTCGTACCGGCCGGGTCGATGGTGATACTGGTGATCCCCATCGACAAGGAAGCGCCGAAGGGGCGCATCATCCTGCCCCAGGTGCAGGCCATCCGCGACCTGCTGGACTCCCGCTGCATGGCGCTGTGCGTTACCGACAAGGAGCTGCCGCAAGCACTTGCCGCCCTTAAGGAACCGCCGGCGCTGGTGGTAACCGACTCGCAGGCCTTCGGCGAGGTTGCCCAGATGGTGCCGGAAAGCGTGCCCCTAACCGGCTTTTCCGTTGCCTTCGCGCGCCTGAAGGGCGATCTTCCCACCCAGGCGCTGGGCACCCTGGCCATCGACCGCCTTACCGAAGGATCTCGCGTACTCATTGCCGAGGCGTGCACCCACCACCCCATCGAAGAGGACATCGGCACGGTGAAGATCCCCCGGTTGCTGCGCAAGCGCATAGGGGAAGGGCTGCGCATAGACAACGTGCGCGGGGTGGATTTTCCCGAAGATCTTTCAAGCTATGACCTGGTTATCCACTGCGGCGGGTGCACCTTCAACCGACGCGCCGTGCTCAGTCGCATCCAAGCCTGCATGCACGCCGGCGTTCCCGTTTCCAACTACGGCCTTGCCCTGGCGTATCTGAACGGCGTATTCGAACGCTCCATCAAGGCCTTCCCGGGCATGGAGGGTTTTCTTGCCAAGCACCGCCGCTGATCGGGTTTAGGGGGCCGTTCAACCCGCCCGTTGATATACTGGTTTCTGTATATGCGCACGGACAAAGCAGCTGGTTCTGGCTCCATCCGTCGGGCACTCCCCTAGGGAAGCGGCAAGAGCCCCGCCGCAGCCCGCATTACGGCCACTTCGGCAGCAGTGCGCCCAGAAGAGGAAGGACCCGCGCATGGTAACCCTTAGCATCGACGGCAAGACCATCTCCGTTCCCGAGCACACCAGCATCCTCAATGCAGCCTACATGGCAGGATCGAAGGTTCCCACGCTGTGCTACCTGAAGGACCTCAACGAGATAGGGTCGTGCCGCATCTGCGTGGTAGAGGTCGAAGGGGTGGATAAACTGGTAGCCTCCTGCAACAACGAGGTTGCCGAAGGCATGGTGGTTACCACCAACAGCCCGCGCGTCACCGCATCGCGCCAGGAAGCTATGGCGCTCATCCTTTCGCACCACCGCACGCAATGCACTTCCTGCGTGCGCAACGGCAACTGCCTTCTGCAGAACAACGCTATGGCGCTGAACATGACCGACAGCACCTACCCCCTTGAATACGACCATGCCGAAAGCCCCGCCGATTTCCCCCTGGTGCGCGATGCCAGCAAATGCATCAACTGCATGCGCTGCGTAAGCGTGTGCTCAAAGGTGCAGAACCTCAACGTGTGGGAGGCAACCCGTACCGGGGCCAAGGTACATGTGGGCGCCGCCGGCTGCAAGGATGTTTCCGAGGCCGCCTGCGCGCTATGCGGCCAATGCGTTACGCACTGCCCCTGCGGCGCGCTTTCCGCACGCGACGACACACGCACGGTTTCCCGCCTCATCGCCGACCCGGAGCGTATCGTTATCGCCCAGATCGCACCCTCCATCCGCACCGCCTGGGCCGAATCGTTGGGCCTTTCCCACGAAGAGGCAACGGTGGGCCGCATGGTTGCCGCCGTGCGCTCGCTGGGCTTCGACTACGTCTTCGACACCGACTTCGCCGCCGACATGACCATCATGGAGGAAGGCACCGAGCTGCTGCACCACCTGAAGGAACACCCCGGCCAGCCCATGTTCACCTCGTGCTGCCCCGGATGGGTACGCTTCCTGAAAGCCCGCCACCCCAAGCTGGTGGGCAACCTTTCCACCACGAAATCGCCCCAGCAGATATTCGGCGCCATTGCCAAGAACTACTGGGCCGAGCTGCTTGAGGTGGATCCGGCCAAAATCGCCGTGGTTTCCATCATGCCCTGCGTGGCGAAGAAGGCAGAATGCGCCTACGATGACATGGACACCACCGGCACCGGCCCCGATGTGGACGTGGTGCTTACCACGCGCGAGCTAAGCCGCATGCTGGCAGCCAGCATGGTGAACGCGAAGGGCCTGGCTGAAGAGGAATTCGACATGCCCCTGGGCGATGCCACGGGCGCCGGGCACATCTTCGGTGCCACCGGCGGCGTTATGGAAGCGGCCCTGCGCAGCGCCTACTTCCTGGTAACGGGCAAGAACCCCGACCCCGATGCCTTCAGCGCCGTGCGCGGGCGCGAGGGTTGGCGCGAGGTATCGTTCGACCTTGCCGGCAGCAAGCTGCATATCGGCATCGCCAGCGGGCTGGAAAACGCCCATCAGCTGTGCACCGCCATCGAGGAAGGCCGCGTGCAGTACGACTTCGTGGAGGTTATGGCCTGCCCCGGCGGCTGCGTGGGCGGCGGCGGCCAGCCCATCCACGAAGGACGCGAATGCGCCTACGAGCGTGAGCTGGTGCTGCGGGACATCGACACCAACTCCAAACTGCGCTTCAGCCACGAGAACCCCTCGGTCGCAGAGTGCTACGAGAAGTTCCTGGGCGCTCCCAACAGCGAAAAGGCAGAGCAGCTGCTGCACTCCGACCACTTCGCCTGGGGCATGCCGCCTGCGCGCTAAGCACATCGCCCATTCCCGGCCGGCCGCCAGGCGCCTTGCCGTACAATGGCACCGTCCATCCGCCTTGCCGTTTCATTCTCGGCGCAAACAAGAAAGGCCCACCGTGCTCGATCAGTTCTCCCGTACCCGCCTGGTATTCGGCAACGAAGGCGTTGAGGCGCTCGCAAACGCTCGCGTTATCGTGTTCGGCTGCGGCGGCGTGGGAGGCTTCGTGTGCGAATCGTTGGTGCGCAGCGGACTGGGCGCCATCGACATCGTCGACGACGACAAGGTGTGCCTTACCAACATAAACCGACAGGTCATCGCCACTTGGAAGACCATTGGCATGGACAAGGTGGACGCCATGGAGCAGCGCCTGCTGGACATCAACCCCGACTGCAAAATCGTCAAGCACAAGTGCTTCTACCTGCCCGACAGCGCAGACCGGTTCAACTTCGCGCAGTACGACTATGTGGTGGATTGCGTTGACACGGTCACCGCGAAGCTCAACCTGGTAACCCAGGCGAAGGCGGCGGGCACCCCCATCATCAGCGCCATGGGCGCCGGCAACAAGACGGACCCCACCGCCATCCGCATCGCCGACATATCACAGACCTCTATCTGCCGCCTGGCGCGCATCATCCGCAAAGAGCTGCGCAAACGCGGCATCAAGGGGCTGAAGGTGGCCTATTCGCCCGAGCCAACCGTGAAACCTGCGGAAGACGGCAAGGCAGGCTGCGCCGCGGGATGCGTGTGCCCTCCAGGCAGCGAGCGAACCTGCCTGCAGCGCCGCAGCGTTCCCGGCAGCAACGCCTTCGTGCCCGCAGCGATGGGGCTGGCTATAGGCTCTGCCGTGGCCCGCGACCTGATGGGGTCATAGCTGTCCATTCCACTGCCCACCCTGTCGCTTTCAGCCGCGTAGTATGCGAACCATCAGTTGACCAACAACAAGGAGGTTCGCCATGTACACGCCAAGCCGTCACGTTGCCACATTCTTCATTGCGGGGTTCCAGCACCACGATGGAGCGTTGGTGCTTGAAGAGCTGAAAGCGGGCACCAATCTCGCCCTCGTCCCCGAGCGCGACAACCCTTACGACCCCGAAGCCGTCGCCGTGTACTTCAAAGATGCCATGATCGGCTACATCCCGCACACGGACAACCAGCTTCTGTCGCTGCTGCCCTTCTTCGGGCACTCCGACGTCTTCGAGTGCCGCGTTCTGCAGGTGAACAAGGAAGCCGAGCCCTGGAAACAGGTGCGCATCGGCATCTACATCTCCGACAAACGCGACTACTAAGCGTCAACGCAGTCAAAGGAGGTTTGCCATGGGAATCGTCGATCCGAATGAATACGAAGAGAAAATGAAGGGCAAGGACTTCGATGTGCTTATCAGCGCAAAGGACTTCCTCTTCGATGACCTGCATTTCCTGGAATGGGACATCCGCGAGCAAGAGAAAAACGGCAGCAAGGTGGAAGGTATCTCGGGCATCGAGTACGCCAACAAATTGGCTTGCCTCTCCAAACTTGCCGCCCTTATGTCCGAGCGTGTGGAGGAGTTCATCCGCGAATATGGGAAGGAGGCCGCCTGATGAACACTGCCGTTAAAACCTATTGCACCCCATACGATTCCGTAATCCGCTGGAGATATCTCAAATATGACTTCCGCAGGGATGTAGGCTGCTCGATTATCACGCTCGAGCCCAACGTGGTAAGCCAGCCGAAAAACGTTGGCGAGTCCATCACCGTTGCACGCACACGCACCTCGTCGTCGCTATAGGGTGCCAAGTCCACATTCTTGCCGAAGCGGTCGATGATGGGGTTGATCGAATCCTTTTTCACGCGCAAGGTGGCCTTCACTTCCGCCCCACGGTACATATCAAACGAGCTCTGCAGGTACTCGCCCACATCGAACCCGGCAATTGCCGGGTTCTTTGCAATAGGCAGATCGGAAACCTCGATATCAACCATGCGGTCGAGCCTGAAGTTCGCCAGCCCCTGGTGCTTGTCGCTCCAGGCAACCAGGTAATAGCTGTCGTCCAAGTAGATAAGCTGCACCGGCGTACGCGTGTACAGTTTGCCCTCACGGCGCAGTATGCGCTCCTTGTTCTCATCGTAGGAAAGATAACGGAACTGCACCTGCCGTTTCTGAGTGAAGGCCCGTTGAATAGCATCAACGTTGTAGTACACCGATTCGTTGGCCGACTTGATGCGCCCTTCTACATGCAGGTGCTTCTTCAAGTTCGCCGCCATGTACTTGCTGCCCAGCTTGGATATAGCCTTCACCAAGGAAGTGGATTTGCGCTCGGTAAGGAAACGAGAACTCTGCACGGCATCGGCCAACAACAGCAGTTCACCCTCTTGGAACTCGCGTGTGGCCAGGCCGTATTCATCGGGAGCGCGATGGTACTTCTGGATGTCGTACCCGAATAGGCGCAAGCACTTCAGGTCGTTGTACAGCGTTTTACGCTCGATGCGCACCCCGCGCTCCGCCAAGCGCTCTATGAGCTGCGGGCACGTAAGGCCATGCTCGTCATCGGTCTCCGTTTCCAGGATCTGGGCCAAATACAGTAGCTTGAGCTTCTGGTTTTCTGCCGCCATGGCAACTCCTTAGCTGGGAGGTTCACTGGACACCATGATACGCTACGCTACTGTTTCACTGGGAACCTTTTCAGCCAGCGCACCGCAACAAGCAGGCAGAACACGATGGAGACAACGCCCAGGATGCCGCCGGCGTAGAACACGTTGGCAATGCCGGCGGTGTTCACCA
>CAVIKC010000020.1:0-32056 GCA_963643405.1 Succinivibrio sp. | reverse complement strand
ATGGTGATGATGTCCTGGTCGCCCTGCAGGCGGGTGTTCATGGCCCACATCACGTCGCTGATATCGAACGGATCCACGTCTTCATCTACTAAGAACACATTCTTCAGCTCGCTGAACGCCGAGAAGGCCAGCAGGGCCATCTGGCGCTGACGGCCCTCATCGGATGGCATGCTCTTCTTCACCTGCATAACGGCCATGTACTTGCCGCCGCCCGGGGAAGCGCAGTACACGTTCAGCAGGCGGCCGGGCATGGCCTTTTCCACCATCTGGATGATGCTGGCCTCGGTGGGAATGCCCGCCATGCTCACATGCTCTTCGGAGGGGCCGATGCAGGTTTGCATGATGGGGTTCTTGCGCGTGGTAACCGCTTTCACCTTGATGATGGGAAGCGATGGGTTGGCGGGACCGGTGTAGCCGGGGAATTCGGGCATGGCCTTGCCGGTGCCGGTGTTCATGTCCTCTGCCACGCGCTTGCCAGGAAGGATCTCGCCTTCGATGACGTATTCGGCGTTGGCGATGCAGCGCTCGTTCACGGTAAGGCACTTGGCCATCTTCACGCCCTGTCCGCGAAGGGCGCCAGCAACGTTGAGCTCGTCATAGCCCATGGGGGTCGTAGGCGGCTCGAAGCAGGTGGCGAGCTCGATGGCGGGATCTACGCCGATGCTGATGGAGATGGGGAGCGGCTGGCCCAAGGCCTCAGCCTTCTCGTAAAACGCGCCGATATGACGGGCGCCGGGAACCATGTAGATGGAGATCTCGTCAGGTCCCTGCAGGCACATGCGATGGATGGTGATGTCAGAAACGTGCGTTTCGGGGTCGGATGCATAGCACATGCCCAGCGTGATATACGGGCCGGCATCTTCCGGCGTGTTGGTGGGTGCGGGCACCAACTTGCGAACGTCGAAGCCCTCTTCGGTGGCGTAGTGCGCCACTTCCTGGCAAAGCGCCTCTTCGGCAGGCACTTCCACCGGCGGAATGGGGTTCAGCACCGCATCGTTCAAGAGGAAACCCAATTTACGAGGATCGGCATCCAGAAGCTTGGCAACGCGGGAGCGGCTGGCAAGAAGGCCGATCGCCACACGGGCGTCAGGGTGACCCTTAACATTGTTGAAGATCATCGCCGGGCCCTCTTTGGTGGGGCGCGGAACGGTTCCCCCGGCTCCCACATGACGGTACACGCCGCACAGCTCGGCAGAAGGATCAACTTCCACATCGGTCTCTACCAGCTGACCGGGAATACCCCGCAAAAAGTCCAGGGCGCTACGAAGGTCGTTGACGTTGTTGCCCATGAAAAGCTCCTATCGCTCGTTTGCTATGCCAGAACCTGCAGGTGCAGGATTTCTCCTAGAACGCGTTCAATTATACGAAACCGATGAGCCACGGACAGCCAACCCTTGTTCCGATTTGGAAAACCTGCATTGCAGTTTGCAAACGAAGCGCTCCCAATACCCTACCGGTTTGTTCGATACGGGCAGTGGGGCTCTGAGGTTGGGCTACGGACGACTTCCTGGACATGCAAGAGCACGAAAGAAGACCGTTCGTATTCCCAACTCTGATTCTGACGGATGCCCCGCATGTCCGCTGGCGCCACCGGCCATCCCCGCCTTGAAGCAGGGCTCTCGGGGGGTACCGGGCAGATAAACCAAAAAGGGACCGGAGCGTGCACTCCGGTCCCCCTTCATCCAAAGCTGTTCGCTTCAGAATGGGACATATGTCCTGTTAACTCTGCCTTCGGGCTAGACCAAGGTTAGTCCTTGAGCTTGCCCGCCTTTGCAGCCTCCAGACGAGCATGGAGAGCTTCGAGCTGACGCTCCGTCTCCTCATCCTCGATGCGCTGGAGCTCCTTGTTGTAGGCGTAGTCCTCGCGGATCTTGTCGTTGTCGGAGATGAGCAGGTAGAGGACGATTGCGGCCAGGAAGCCGACGCCGCCGCCGCGGGCTACGATGAAGCCTGCGATCATGCCTGTCATGCCCTTATCAAGATCGTCGCGGACAAGGCCGAACGCGATCTGTGCGCAGAGCCAGCCCTGAATGAGGAGCACGACCACGAGGAGTGCTGCAGATGCTGCCAGGGATGCCTCGTACAGAGGATAGACGAACAGGCCAATTACGGTGAAGATCAGGTTGGTACCAGAACCATCGTAGATGGAGTCCATGCCCTGACGGCCGGACTGCTTGTAGCGAGCATAGGTTGCTACGCAGTAAGGAGCGGACAGAGGACCAGCAAGTGCCGGGTAAGGTGCGAAGATGGAAAGCAGTGCATTACGGATACCGCAGATGACGTTGGTACGGTTCGGGTCGAACTCGATGTATTCGTCGTCACGGGCGGCCTGCAAACCAAGCTGCTGAACCGTTACGAAGTCGCCGTAGGCGATAACCCATGCAACGATTGCGTAGGGGAATGCCTGAACCCAAACAGCGGGGTCGGAAGCGAAGCCGATGAAGATCGGCGAAACGGTGGTGAAGAGCAACATGAAGTCGGGAACCTTGATGATTTCGCCGGACCACTCGAAGTTGAACTCACCAGCAGCACCGCCAGCTACCAGCAGGGCGATAACGGCCCACAGGAAGCTGTAGTTGCCCAGGATGGCAACGAAACGGTTGGTGTCCATGTACTTGCGTACGCGCTTGGAGAACATGAGCAGGAACACAACCACCAGGCCGCAGAGGCAACCAACGGTGACGGTGTCGACTGCGCCGCCCTCCTTCAGGCGAACGGCTACGGCGTTGACGCCAGCGCCCATAACGATACCTGCCTTGATAGCGGGAGGTACCATCGTGTTGAGCTTCTTAGACAAGCCTGTTGCACCCAAGATTATGAACAAGAGCGCTAACTCTAGCTGGATTGCCGTTAACATCTGCAATCGCGCCACGCCTGGATCCAAGGATTCCAAGAACACAACGATGATTGCCATTGCAGGCGTAATCCAACCGCAGATGGAAGGCTCGCCGAGCAGCCAGTTCAGGGTGTACATACCCGTTTCGAACACAACCAGCGCCCATGCCACTGCAGGATCAAGGCCCAAGGTGGTGATAAGAACAGCCAGAGCGCCGTACGAAGTACAAGCGTTCATCAGGCCGGTTACGACCTCGGGCGGCGAGATCTTGAAGTGGATGAACGGCAGACGGATACGGAATAGGCCAATTTTCCAACATGGCTGAATTCCACCGAATTCACGCTTAAGCATAGCCATTGCTTAGCCCCTCTCTCCTCTTGCGCATTCCTGCGCAAAAATAAAATCGACCATCTTACTCCTCCTTCTTTTGATTGCATCGGGTTCGCACGTGCACGCTTGCTTTCCCAATGCCTTCAATAGATTCAAGAAAACGTTGGAAGATTTCTGCTTCACTTGGCTGTTGGATCGCTTTCACGAACAAAGGCAAAGCCAAACCTAAATCCCCAAGGTTCCCCTTCGTCATATGAAGATGGTCCCTACTATGAACCGCCGCGCTGTAGCCCGATCCCCCGATGGGCAACGCACAGCGCTTAAGTCCACGACCGATTATTCTCCAACGTATGAACATGTTCTAATTCACGTTGAACATGTTTTAGATAGCTTGCGCAAATATGATTCGCTGATTCTATTAAATCTTATAGTCCTATAGCTTAGATTTATGCTTTGGGCCACCCTCACAGATTTGAACCGCTGAAATGCGGCGTTACCTTCCTGTCAATTTCCATTGCTTATTGAATTCATTGCAAAAGCAAATAGAACCGCAATCGAAGCCCTGCACCTTATTACGTTTCAAAAGGGTTTCAGCAAATGCCGCTTGCTTTTTCGCTCTTGACTAAAACATGTTCAATCCCGTACTTTCGGAGTCGGATCTTTTTTTGGAGTCGGTACGCCAGAGTGGGGCGTTGCCTGTTCAGGCAATGGACGAGTGTTACCCGGGACTCTGTGCTTCAAGACGAGAAACCGCATCTGTTCCCTTTTAAGAGAAAGGAGCACTACGGAATGATCGCCTTAACTACCGCTCAGATCATCTCGATCGTCATCTTCGTCGTCGTGATGGCCTTCATCATTTCCGAGAAAGTGCATCGCACCACGGCTGCCCTTGCAGGCGCAGTCGCCCTAATCCTTGCCGGCGTCGTGTCGTTCGACACCGGCGTCGAGCACATCGACTTCGGCACGCTCGGCGTTTTGGTCGGCATGATGATATTCGTTGCCGTGGTGAAGAACTCCGGCATATTCGAGTACCTTGCCATCCGCGCCGCGAAGATAGCGAAGGGCAACCCCTGGCTGATCATGGTGCTGTTCGTACTGATCACCGCCATCCTTTCGGCGTTCTTGGACAACGTCACCACCGTGCTGCTCATCGGCCCGGTAACCTACACGGTGTGCAAGATGCTGGAAGTGAACCCCATCCCGTTCTTCCTGACCGAGATCATCGCATCGAACGTAGGCGGCACGGCAACGCTTATCGGCGACCCGCCGAACATCATGATCGGCTCCGCCACCGGCCTTACCTTCTTCGACTTCTTGGCGAACGACGGCCCAGCCGTGCTTGTCATCCTTATCGTGTCCATCGGCGTCTTCTATGTGATGTACGGCCGCAACATGGGCGCATCGCAGGAAAAGCGCGACCATATCATGGCCATGCATGCGCATGAGGCCATCAAGGACCAGGGCCTGTTCAAGAAGAGCGTTGTCATGATCGTCCTGGTTGCGCTGGCCTTCGTGGTGCACGGCGCGCTGGACATCGAGCCCAGCGTCGTTGCCCTTGCTGCAGCGGCTATCATGCTCATCCTGGGCCGCGCCGACGTGGAACACACGTTGATGGATGTTGAATGGTCCACCATCGGCTTCTTCGCCGGCTTGTTCGTGGTCGTGGGCGGCTTGGCCGAAACCGGCGTCATCGAGATGATGGCCTACGCGCTTATCGATGTCACCGGCGGAAACCTCATGGTTACCATCATCGTGTTGGTGTGGGCTTCGGCCATTATCTCTTCCTTCTTGGACAACATCCCGCTGGTCGCCACGCTCATCCCCATCATCACCACGATGGAATCCACCGGCATGGACGTAATGCCCCTGTGGTGGGCCGTTTCGCTGGGCGCCTGCATCGGCGGCATCGGCACGCTCATCGGCGCTTCCGCTAACGTGGTCCTAGCCAGCATCTCGGGCAAATACGGCCACCCCATCACCTTCATGGAGTACACCAAGGTCGGCTTCCCGCTGATGATCCTGTTCACCGCCATCAGCTGCGCATACCTGGTGCTGCGCTTCTGCATCTTGGCATAGGCCGACCCGACATACCAACATCGCCAGAAAGGCCCGCGGTTCGAGCCAAGTCCCGCCTCTTGAAGCAAGGGGCGGGCACCGTTCGAGCGCGGGCCTTTCTTTTACCTATAAATAAAAGGGGAACCGAAATGGGTCGCGACCGATTTCCGTGAACGTGTTATTGACGCTCATTTGCCCACAACGTATCTTTTCTTACAGGGGAATTCGACGCTTACACGAAGGCCGGCGGCCTTCTTTTCATTTTGCGCCGAACAAGAGGGAGTAAACTTCCTACAAGGAAAAGCCTCGGGTGCCCTGGCATCCGGGAAACGGAAGGAGTGGTGTGTATGCCTGAATTCACTACACCGCAGATCATCTCGATCGTGATCTTCATTGTGGTGTTCGCGCTGATCATCTCAGAGAAAATCCACCGCACAACCGCCGCGCTTGCGGGCGCCGTCGTGCTCATCCTCACCGGTATCGTCACATTCGATCAAGGTATGGAGCACATCGACTTCGGCACGCTTGGCGTTTTGGTGGGCATGATGATATTCGTTGCCGTGGTTAAGCAATCGGGCATATTCGAATACATAGCCATACGCGCAGCGAAGATAGCGAAGGGCAACCCGTGGGTCATCATGGTGCTGTTGCTGCTCATCACCGCCGTGCTCTCCGCGTTCTTGGACAACGTCACCACCGTTCTGCTCATCGGCCCGGTAACCTTCACCGTTTGCAAGATGCTGGAAATGAGCCCCGTGCCGTTCTTCATCGTCGAGATCATGGCGTCGAACATCGGCGGCACCGCAACGCTCATCGGTGACCCGCCGAACATCATGATCGGCTCTGCCGCCAACCTCACGTTCATCGACTTCCTGGTGTACAACGGCCCCGCCGTGCTGCTTATCACCGTAGCCGCCATCGCGATGTTCTATGTGATGTACGGCCGCAACATGAACGCCTCGCCAGAAAAGCAGGCACACATCATGGAGATGCATGCACATGAGGCTATCCAAAACCAGAGCCTGTTCAAGAAGAGCGTGGTGATGATCGTCCTGGTTGCTGTTGCATTCGTCACGCACAGCATGTTCAATGTGACCCCCAGCACCGTGGCGCTTACCGCAGCTGCCGTAATGTTGATCATCAGCGCGGCCGACATCGAGAAGATCTTGCTCGATGTCGAATGGGCCACCATCGGCTTCTTCGCCGGCCTGTTCATCGTTGTCGGCGGCCTTTCTGAAACCGGCGTTATCAACATGCTCGCCAATGGCCTTATCGAAGTTACCGGCGGCAACGTGCTGGTTACCATCATCGTGCTGTGCTGGGCATCGGCGCTCATCTCGTCGTTCCTGGACAACATCCCCATGGTGGCCACACTCATCCCTATCCTTATCGCAATGGAGCAAACGGGCATCGATGTTATGCCGTACTGGTGGGCAATCTCTCTGGGCGCCTGCATCGGCGGCATCGGCACACTCATCGGCGCTTCCGCCAACGTGGTGCTCTCGGGCATGTCGGGTCGTTACGGTTACCCCATCACCTTCATGGAGTACACCAAGGTAGGCTTCCCGATGATGCTTGTATTCACCGCCATCAGCTGCGCTTGGCTTATCGTTAGGTTCGTGGTATTGGCTTAACGCCAGCGGTCCTGCCAGATCAGCAATACCCCACCTGAAAAGGCAAGGTGGGCAAGCAATGCAATCGCAAGCCATCGCTTACAAAAGAACCCCGTTTCGCAACGGGGTTCTTTTTATATGCGTAGTTAGCAGGTACACTAACCTGCAGCATTTGAATTGGCTTCGATCCAGCGATGAAGCAGCCCTGCAGTGCATCGAAGCCAAAGCGCCAGCTACCCAAAGGCGCATCTTCCTGAAACGATGAAAGGAACCCACATGAGCAATGAAGGCAAGCGCGTACGCGCCCACTACACCGGCACGTTCGACGACGGCACGGTGTTCGACTCTTCGGTCGAGCGCGGCGAGCCCTTGGAGTTCGTATGCATGGCCGGCCAGATGATTCCCGGCTTCGACAACGCCGTGAAGGACATGGCGGTTGGCGAGAAGAAGAAGGTCCACCTGCCGGCATCCGAAGCCTACGGCGAGCACGACGAGGAACTGGTGCAAACCGTTCCCACCGCCAACGTTCCCGGCGCAGAAGACCTGCCTGTTGGACAGCGTGTGTACCTTCAGGGCCCTGGCGGCCAGCCCCTGCCCGCCTTGGTGGTAGAGGTTACCGAGGAAAACGTGACCTTCGACCTGAACCACGAGATGGCCGGTAAAGACCTTAACTTCGAGATCGAGCTCGTAGAGGTCCTGGGCTAAGCATCCGCCCAGCTGCACACCATCAAATCAAGGAAGGCCTGCTGTTGCAGGCCTTCCTTTTTTGCGACAAGGAGCACAAGCAAGCATCTCTGGGACGCACCGCTCGCCGCACCGCAAAACAAGATGAGGGCCCGCAGCGCAGGCCCCCTTGAAACTTCAGATTATTCTGCTGAAGAGGAAATCTTACAGGCTGAATTCCTTTTCGCCCTTGAATACAGCCTCAGCGTCCGCAACGCTCCAGTCGCCCAAGGTGATAGCGGAAATGGCGTTGGTAAGGCGGATGGCCTCTTCGGTGGAGCGCATGTGGATGTTGCGGCCGGTTGCGTTGCCGCACGCGCCGCCGATATGGATCTGGTCGTGCAGCTGGGTAAGGAACACGTTGGCATCGGCCTTGGAGCCGCCAGCGCATACCAAGCCGGTACGGCCAGAAGCCTTGGATGCAATGGCAAGGCCCTGAGCAGAGGTCTGGCCCTCTACCTCGTGCGGGGGGTTGACCTTAACGAAATCGGCACCCAGGCACAGGGCAACGCCAGCCGCGCCAGCGATGAGATCGGGGTCCTTCTCATCGGTAACGGCCTTGCCACGAGGATAGATCCACAGGACAACGAGCAGACCGGCAGCATGAGCCTCCGCGATGAGCTCACCGGCTTCAGCCATCATGGTAGATTCGTACTCGGAGCCCAGGTAGATGGTGTAGCCAAGGCCAACGATGTTCACGCCAGCTTCACGCATGGCAAGAACAGCCTCAAGCTCGTGGAGCTGGGGGCTGTAAGGATCGTCCTGAGAACCCTTGACCAGGTTGGTCTTGGAATTCATCTTCACCAGGTAGTTGATCTCCGGGTAATCGGGAGCGTACTGGGCAACCAGACCGCGCTGACCAGCCAGAACGCCGATGGTACCCTTGGAGCCGATCTCGAAAAGATGCTCGGGCTCGGCATCGGAGATGTCGATGCCCTCGCCGTAGAAGTCCTTGTTCAGGTGCTCGATCTTCTGATCGCAAGCGAAAAGCATCAGGCGGCCCGTGCCACGAGTGGCCTTCATGTAGTTGTCGATGTAGGCCTCACGAGCCTCAGGCATGACGTCCGCAGGGACTTTAACCTGATCACGGGTGATAGTGGGCATATTATTCCTCCTTAAAGGCATGGATATACACAGTGGCTTTCATTATATCGTGTTGAATGGAGCTTTGTGGGCAGCTTGGACCCTTAGCGCGATTCTTACGTTATTGCAACCTACCCGCAACGATGAGCAGAGAGTCCCGTTCCGTGGTTGATTCGCGTATCCCGACATGGCTTGGGGAGAGGTGCGGGGAAGCTGGCCGGAGCGCAGCCGCCGATGTTCAGAGCCGACACCTGCTTCGACGCCCAATCGCGCACTAGAACCATTCGTGCCTACCGTACACGTACAGCTGCTCGAACTCGCTTTGGGTTTTTGTGAGGTAGATGATTCCCTCGATGATCGAGATTATCCAGACCACCCCCGCAATCAGGCCGAACGAGAACAAGCCCCCTACCAAGCTCAGCGCAAGCAGGATGAAGCCTTGGGTGTTGTACCCCAGATAGAATTTGTGCACGCCGAAGCCGCCCAGGAAAATGGCCAACAGCCCTGCGGCAACATGGTCGCGCGAAGAAAGGGGCGCCGCATAATGCGGCTGTACCGGCGGCTGTTTGCACGCCCCTTGAGCAGAGGCAGGGGGTTGCCGGTAGGCACCCTGAGCGACGCTGAACGACGGTTGCTGATATGCGTTTGGAGCGGAGCCCGGCGCTGACTGCTGGTAGGCAGTTTGAGCGGAGGGCGTTTGGGGGAACGGGACCTGGGCGCCCGAAGCCTCCTGCCCGTGGCCACCTGCTGGAGCGTCCTGGGCATACGTTTGCTGGCAACGGGCAGCCTGCCCCACAAAAGCAGAGCCATCTTCAGCCGCAGCAACCGCCTGGGCTTCCGCGAGCCTCCGCTCTGCGGCCTGCAACGCCTCGCGCGCCGCCTGCAGCTCCCTTTCGGCAGCATGAAGCGCCGCATCACGACCATCGCCCGCGCTGCCGGAAGAAGCGGGGGGAATTGGAGGTTGGCTAGCATTTGCCATTGCGCTCACGCTCCTCGCTCAGGCGCTTACGCTCTTCATCCATGCGATGATAGGTCTTCTGTGCGCTGAAGAAGCCCATGATGCGCTCGCGGAAAACAATGCCCAACACCATGAGAACCGCCGCCACGCCGAAGATAACAAGGCTGGTGACGATATCGCCTTCTGCCAGGCCAGCGGCGGCATAAGTGGAAATGATCACACCGGGGATGCGCGCCACCGTGGTAAGCAGCAAGAACGTTCGCATGCGCATAGAGGTAAGCGGCACCAGATAGGTAAACACGTCCTTCGGCATGCCGGGGATCACAAACAGGATGAACACGATAAGGTTAAGCTTGCCCGAGCGCTCGAACTCGTAGAACTTCACCATATGCTGCTCGCTCACCATGGAACGCACGAATGGCGCGCCCAAGCGATGCACCAGCTGGTAGATGATGGCGCTGGAGATAACGCAGCCCACCAAGACGACGACTGAGCCGAAGAACGGGCCGTACAGCATGCCCGCAGCAACCTGCACCACTTCGCCAGGAATGAACGCAACGATTATCTGAAGCAGCTGAAGCCCCAACAGGATGAGCACGCCGAAGGGACCCTTGCTCTGAATGCTGTCGATAACCTTGTCCATGCCGTCTTCCTCGAACAGCAGGGAAAGGCTTGGCCACAGCGCAGCCACGACAATGCAAAGGATAGCGAGGAACGCTATCAAGCCGACAAGTTTGATAAGGTCGGCCTTCTTTATCTTGTGCCTGAAAACGGAAACGGTCTGCTGATCCGACTCGCTCATTTCCCCTCCTCGTTGCCGCCATGCGCCGCCTTGCGGTACTCCTCCTTGAAGCTGGAGAACATGCCCCTGGTCTTGGAAAGCTGAACGCCCAGCTTGAAGGCCCCATCGCTCACAGCCTCACCGGCCTTATGGGCGGCTTTGCCCGCGGCATCGTTGGCCTTTTGAGCCATATCGGCGGCAACGGGCTTGGCCTTCTGGGCAACGGTGGAGGCCTTGTTCGCCGCCACCGCGCTGGCCGCACCGGCCTTCTGGGCCAAACCGCCTTCGGTGCCGATCTCCAATGCCTCGGGTGCAACGATGATGGCGCCGCGCAGGAAATCCTCGCCCTCTTCATTGTCCAGTTTGTCGCCCACACCGAGCTTGAAGCCCTTGATGAGGCCAACCGGCAGCTCCGCGCACCCCAGCAACACATCAGCCGTGGTGCCACGGTCTACCATGACCTTCTTCACCTGGCCCGATTCGGTTTCGAACAAGACATCGCCCACAAAGCCGCAGCGCTTTTCCTCTTGCGTCATAAGGGGCATGCCCTGCCACATGATGCATTCGTCCCAATCAACGCCCAAACGCTTGCAGGCAGCTTTGCCAGTAGCGGCCTTGGTAAGCGTGATGAACAGCTTGCCGTCTTCCACGTCGAAGCTGTCCAGCGCCACGAACAGGTCGGAACGGTGCGCCATAAGAGCGATATCGGGGCGCTTCACCGTGAAGCCCACGACGTTGCGGGCATGCGGATGGAACACGAAGCGATGCACCTTGCCGATGCGCTTGCGCGGAACGCCTTTCTTGTCCAACTCGTACACGGGAACACCGCGCAGGCTGCTTGTTAGGTATTCGCTCTTCTTCAACGGGCCTCCTTCGGACTTGCCCCAAGCATGAGAAACGGCGACCATCGGCCGCCGCCCCATTGGCCCTTGCCGAGCCATACGCCCAATTCCACGATATTGCTTATTGCTACGGGGAACCGAACCGTTATCAAATCGTTTGGCCTTATTCTGCAGGCTTTTCTTCCGCGGGTTGAGCGGGGGCAACGTGTGCGCCCTCTACCGCAGGCTCGGCAGAATCGGCGGGCTTCACCTTGGCAGATACAGCGGAAGCGGCACCGGCAGCGGCTTCCTTTACCGCACCGGCAGCCTCTGCTGCAGCGGTCTTTGCGCCGGCAGCGGCATCCACTACTGCGGGGATCTTGTCCACCGCAGCATCGCGGGCGGCCTCTGCGTTCTTGGCTACCTGGGTTGCAATGCGCTCACGGGCAGCTTCGATCTTCTGGCGAAGCTCATCGCCATTGGCATCGAACGCCTTCACGGATTCAGGGGTGAGCTTCTGGGCGCGCTGGGCAACAGCCTTGCGGGCTTCGCCGCCGTTGTCCACCACCGTGTTGATCACCTTGGTGGAAGTGGAAGCAGCCGCCTCCACGAGCTTACCGGCCTTTTCCTGAACCTGAGCCGGGCAAGAAAGGTTGCAGCCCTTCTCGTTGATGACTTCGCCCAGAAGCGCACGGTTCTCGGAACCGGAACGGGGCGAAAGGAGCAGACCGGCAACGGCGCCTACTGCGCCGCCTACGATGAACGTTGCGAACTTGCCCATGATGAACACCTTCCCCAAGAATTTGTTGTTGATAACGCCATTATAAAGGCGCCACACCATCAAATCGGGCAGGAACCGCTCACCCGGCATTCTTGTTGACAAGGCGAAAGATAGGAAATTGCCATTTTCCCGAAGAAACAAGGGCAGATGACGGAAACGGCTCACAAAAGATGCGAGCCGCCGCTATCCAGCAAGGCCCAAAACGCCCGAAAGACTACCCTTCCACCAACCTGTCGAGCACAGCGGAAACGGTGAGGCCGGCCGCATTGCAGGCTTGGCAGAACAGCGAGTGCTCGGCGAAGCTTGGGGCAACATCCACTTCCAGGATCTGTGCCTGTGCCCCATCCCATATAAGGTCCACCCGTCCATAGCCTTCCATGCCGAACGCACGGTACACCTCCAGCGCAGCGCGCTCTATCTCTGCGCGGATGGCCTGCGCCGTGGCCTCATCCTGCGAAAGCGACTCCATGCGCACCGGCGCATGGCATTCCACTGCATTGGAATCGAAACGGGCGCTGGTAAGGTACAGCCCCGTGCGCGGGACGATTTCCACCGGGGGCAGGGCGTAGGCATCCCAACCGCTGCCCAGAACCGAAACGGAGAGCTCCACGCCTTCCACCCACTGCTGCACTATTGCCTGGCCGTGGAAGGTGAAGGCATCGCGCAGGGCATCTACCAGCTCTTCCCTGGATGAAACCTTGTGCACTCCGTATGCCAGTCCTCCGCATGCGGGCTTCACCGCCAAGGGATAGCCACCGGGGATGCGCTCGGCGCACAGATCCATAACCGCCATGGCTCCCAGCTCGTCGAACGCCGCCTTGGCAAAGCAGAAGCCTTGCGGCCACGCTGCCACCGTCTGCTCGCCGGAGAACTCGCAGCAGACCTGCATATGCGTGGCAAGCAGGCTTTTATCAGCCACGATGCGGCACACATCCGCCGAAGAGCCGATGGAGGGAATACCCAGGAATTCCAGCAAGCTCTGCACGGTTCCGTCTTCCCCTGCCTTACCGGGAATGGTAACCACGCAGGCATCCGGGCGCTCGGCGCGCAGGTTCACCGCCAGGTCGTTGTCGGCCTCGAGCACTGTCACCGTGTGATCCGCCTGTTCCAGCGCCTCGCAGGCGCACTTGCCGCTTGCCAGGGAAACCTCACGCTCAGACGAGGTGCCGCCCACCAAAATCGCAACCTTCATTGCCATCCCCTCCAAACCATGGAATTATTCGCTGCCCTTATCTTAAAAGAACGGCTAACCACCCGAAACCAAAGGCGGCCGTTTCAGCCCAGAACCTCTGCCAATGCCCTGTTCAAGAAAGCCAAGCTCTCCTTGACCGAGCGAAGGGCTGCTAAATCGTCTTCATAGGAAACGGTTACGGTGGCCACCAGGGAATCCTCGGCGCTCCATTGCGTGGTGCCGGCGAACACGCGCACCGGGTCGTTCGCGACGCGGGTTTGGGCATCAACGACCAGATGCTCCAACAGGTGGGGGACCGAGGTGTTACGCATCACGTAGGCGAAGGTGGGGCCCACGCCGTTACGGCACGCATGCATCCCCAACGTGGGCACCTGCCGCAGGCAGTATTCAATGAGCTGGGGCGTTGTGTTCGCATAGCGCCTGTCGGCCACCCGCACCGAAAGCTCGATACGACCAGGGCGAACCCGCACGTTTTCGATAACCAGAGGCTCGTTGGCAGCGGTGGCCCCGCCTGCGCCATCGGCGCAACCGGAAGAGGGGCCGCAGGATCCCGTCCGCTGGCAGGATTTTGGGTTGACTTCCCCTTGCAGGCGATCGCCTGCATCGATGCCCGAAGAACCCTTGGCGCTCTGCCTGTCCCGCATCACTGCCTCACCAGGGTTGTGGAAGACTTACCGCCCTCGGCGTCGGGGTTTTCCTCGGTAATGGTGAGCACATCCCGTTCAGGAGAGAACGCATAGCTGCCACCGCCCGAGTAGTTGCCGAAATTGAAGCTGATGGTTTTGGCGAAGGTGTCGAGGGTGTACGGATACGAGACATCTTGGGTGAACTCGATATCGGAACCGGTGATAACCAAGGTGACGTTTCCGCTCTCCGCTCTCCAGGTTCCCTGGATGTCGAAGGCGTCGTCGTAGCGGAACCATTGATTCCAAGAGAGCACCGCCGTGGCGACCGCCAAGGCAACCAGGAGCAAGACGACCGGGATAAGCACCTTGCGGGGGATGCGGCGCCTGGTGGACCGCTTCGCCATACGGGGGGTTCCCGTTTTCGCGGATACCTCCGATTGCTGGATCTGGGAAGCCTCTTTCACCTCGGCAATGCGGCTCGCAGGCACCGAGGGCTTGGCCGAAACCCGTGCCCCCGCTGCACCGGCCGCGCCCGAAGACGCTTGCTGCGGATGCGGGTGCTGCAGCTGCGCGGCCGCGGCAGGATCTCCCGGAGCGCCTGGGCCAGACTGAGCTGACGCGTCCGCAGCAGGCACCCGGCCTCGCATCGCCGAAGCGGCTACCTTCCCCTCGACCCCTTCCCCATTGGAAGAAGAGCCGGCAGGCCCACCCGCTTCCGCAAGGGAAGCAGGTGCGGCAACTGCCGGCTCGTTTGATACCTTTACTTTATGCCCCGCAACCGAGGGGCGCTTGCTTGTTGGTTTTTTCACCATCCGTTTGCGCGCGGGCCTGTTCGGCTAGCGGATAACCTCTACGCCGCCCATGTAGGGAACCAGCACCTCGGGCACCTTGATGGAGCCGTCGGCCTGCTGGTAGTTCTCCATAACGGCAGCCATGGTACGGCCAACCGCCAGGCCGGAGCCATTGAGCGTGTGCACCAAGCGCGAACCCTTGAAGTTGGCGGGGTCGCGGTACTTGATGTTGGCGCGACGGGCCTGGAAGTCCTCGCAATTGGAGCAGGAGGAGATTTCCTTGTAGGCGTTGTAGGAAGGCAGCCAAACCTCCAGGTCGTAGGTCTTGGCAGCCGAAAAGCCGATGTCGCCCGTGCACAGGCTGATGACGCGATACGGCAGGCCTAGCAGCTGCAGGATGTTCTCGGCATCGGCAACCATGGATTCCAAATCGTCGTAGCTTTCCTCGGGCTTGGCGTACTTCACCATTTCAACCTTGTCGAACTGGTGCACGCGGATAAGGCCGCGGGTATCGCGCCCGGCGGAGCCCGCCTCCTCACGGAAGCAGGGCGTGAAGGCGCAGTACTTCAGCGGAAGGTCTTCCGCTTCGAGCACTTCGCCGGAATGGATGTTGGTAAGCTGCACTTCCGCGGTGGGGATAAGGTACATGCCCTCGCGCGTCTTGAACAGGTCGTCCTCGAACTTGGGCAGCTGGCCGGTGCCGGTAAGGGTGGTGGCGTTGGCCATGGCCGGGCACCACCATTCCTTGAAGCCGCGGGAGGTGTGCGTGTCGGCCATGAAGTTGATAAGTGCGCGCTCCAGGCGTGCACCCAGGCCGCCCAGCAGCACGAAGCGGCTGCCGGCGAGCTTCACCGCGCGCTCGGAATCGATGATGCCAAGATCTGCACCCAGGTCCCAATGGGGCTTCATCTGGATGCCCTCGGCCTCGAAGTTGCGCGGGGTGCCCCAACGGCGAACCTCGGGGTTATCGTCCTCATCCTTGCCCACCGGGGTAGAATCGGCCGGCATGTTCGGGGTTGCCAGAAGCAGGTTGCGCAGCTCCTCATCGACCGCAGCGCGCTCGGCGCCGAACTTGGCGATCTGCTCCTTCAGCTCGGAAACCTGGGCCTTGGCGGCCTCGGCTTCTTCCTTCTTGCCTTCGCCCATCAGCTTGCCGATGCTCTTGGAGATGGCGTTGCGCTGGGCCTGCAGCTCTTCTTCCTTGGCGATTGATGCGCGACGCGATTCGTCCAACTCCTGGAAGCGCTGGGAATCCCATGAATGGTTGCGGTTCCCCATCGCAACAGCGACTTCGTCAAGATGTTCACGGACGAACCGAATGTCTAGCATAGCTGCCCTTTCGATGTGCTCTAACAGGTGAATAGCTGCTTGGAATGCAGTGACGCTAGTATACTCTTATTCCAATGGCGAACATGCCGTGCAAGGTGGTTCGCGCAATGAACAAATCCGCGAGAGGAACGCATGGATTTCGCAGAGCTATACCATTTCCTGTTCGAAACCATCGAAGGCATCGGCTGCATGGTTTTGGCATGCCTGGTCTTAACCACTATCATTGCCGCCGTGCTCGAATACAAAACGCGCCGCACCTTCAAGGACCGCGGCGAGCGCACTGAAGACCTGTGGGACTTCGACGAGGAAGAAGAAAGATAATGACCCAGACCGTCCTTTACAACCGATCCGCCAACCCTGACTACATTCCGCGCGTTGCCGCCGTGCACGACCTATGCGGCTATGGCAAATGCTCGCTGGGCGTGGCTATCCCTGTGGTCTCCGCCGGCGGCTGCGATGTGTGCCCCGTGCCCACCGGGCTGTTCTCTTCCCACACGGCGTTCCCCGGCTGGTACATGCACGACACCACCGATATCCTTCCCGACTACTTGGCAGCCTGGCAGGGCATCGGCGTGGAAATCGATGCGGTGTACTCGGGTTTCCTGGGCGCGCCTGAGCAGGTTGACATCATCCGCAACCTGTACGAGCGCTACCCCAAGGCCCTGCGCGTGGTAGACCCGGTAATGGCCGACCACGGCAAGGTGTATCCCACCTACACCCCCGAGTTGTGCCAGGCCATGGCCGATCTTGCCTGCGACGCCGACATCCTTACCCCCAACCTTACCGAGGCGGCCATCATCCTGGGCGAGCCCATCGGCGAAGACTGGGGCGGCGTGGATATCTCCGATGAAGAGGCCAAGCGCATCATCGACGCGCTGCTGGCGAAGGGCGCCAAGAACGTGGTGCTGAAGGGCATCCAGCGCGGCGACGGCATTATCCGCAATTTCGTTGCCGGCCAGGATTGCGAGCTGTTCGAGGCGAAGAACGAGTACCTGCCCTTCATGCTGCACGGCACGGGCGACCTGTACTGCTCTGGCCTGCTGGCTGCCATCATGGCAGGCAAGGGCCTGCAGGAAGCGGTGGAGTTCGCCGGCAGCCTGACGCACGATGCCATGATCGTTTCCAGCAAGCAGCCCGACTTCAAGAACCGCGGCGTGAGCTTCGAGCCCCTACTGGGCAAGATCTGCGACCTTCTTCAGTAAAAGCGGCCGCCCAGGCTGAACGCAGCAAAGGTGCTGCAACATAACCGCGAATGAAAGGCGTTGGACCAGCAGGTTCGGCGCCTTTCTTGCACCTGCGAGGATTGTTGCCCCCGGATAAGACCGACAGGGCCGGCACCAGGCCATTTGCAGGAAGTCGCAGTCGACTCGCACGAAGAGCGCCACGCGGACCTTTCGCCCACAGATCAGGCAACTCGGCGCAGAAGCCCTCATCGGCCCTGCCGCACGCTAGCCCTTGGCTACGCCGCAATGTCGATACGCTACCGCTTCGACGGCATAGCGCGCAGGAACAAGAAGCCCGCAACGAACAGCACGGCGATGGAAAGCACGCCGTAGGAAGAGCTGCCCGTTACCTGGGTGAAAAAGCTCACCAGGAACGTTCCCATGACGGCGGCGTACTTGCCGAAGATGTCGAAGAAACCGTAGTACTCATTGGCGCGCTCCTTGGGGATGAGCTTGCCGTACTCGGAGCGCGAAAGGGCCTGGATGCCACCCTGGAACAGGCCCACGCAGATGGCCAGGATCCAGAACTCGAAGGCGCTCTTCAGGAAGAACGCGGCGAACAGCACGATGCAGAAGTACGCAAACACGCCCACCATGAGCATGCGCTTGGTGCCGAAGCGCTTGGCCAGGTTGCCGTAGGCGATGGCAGAGGGGAACGCCACGAACTGCGTTACCAAAAGCGCCAGCACCAGCTGCGTGGAGTCGATGCCCAAATCGGTGCCGTAGCTGGTGGACATCTTTATCACCGTGTGCACGCCATCGATGTAGAAGAAGAACGCCAGCATGAAGAACAGTAGGCGCCTATCGCAGACGATGCTCTTCAGCGTGTTCAGCAAGCCAACCACTGTTGCGTGCACCATGCGCTCAGATCGCTGCTTACCATGGAGCTGCTGCACATGCCTTGCCACGGGGATGGTGAAGGCGATCCACCACAAAGCAGTTATCACGAAGGCGATCTTCATGCCCAGCATGGCCGAGATGCCGAAGCTCGGTCCTCCCAGGACGACCACCAAGCAGGCAACGAATGGGATACAGGAGCCGATGTAGCCCCAGGCGAATCCATGGGAGGAAACCATGTCGTAGCGATCTTCGGTTGTGGCATCAACCAAGAACGCATCATAAAACACCATCGACCCGTTCAGCATGATGGCGGCAACAACGTACACCACCAAAAACGCCAACGCATGTTGAGGCACGCCCAACGCGGCACAGGCAACCGCGCCCGTGCCGGCGAAACCGACCAGGAATCTCTTCTTGTTGCCGGCGATGTCGGCCAGGCTGCCCAGCACAGGCATGAGCAGCGCCAGGACAAGCGAGGCTACCGTTTCGGCATAGCCCCAGGCCACAACCACCGATGATCCCGGCTCGGCGATGGATGCGAAGTACACGGGGATAAGGGCGGTGGAGAGCATGACAAACGCGGAATTGCCCACATCGTACAGCACCCAGCTGAGTTCCTTCTTTGTCAGACCAAATGTCATCAGCCCGTTATCCTTTCGCCCTTGATCGCTTATCGTACAAGTCGCATGATGAACGCACATCAGTATAAATTGCCGGGCGCAACGGTAATCGGCGCCAATCTAAAATATCCGTAAGATCTGGAGGGAACCATGCCTGCAATCATCACCCACGACCAGTTCGGGTACGACGCCTTGGAGCTTCCCGCCTGCTCTTTCATCCAAACCGAGCAAGAGCGCAACGCGTTCCTGCTGGGAAACCAGGGGCCCGACCCGCTGTTCTACTGCGTGGCGAACCCCACCACCGCGAAGTTCGCGAAGCTGGGCAACCACATGCACCACAGCGAGCCTTCCGCTCTTATGGCATCCATGGCGAATTCCCTGGTTTACCTGCCCGAATCCACCCACGGCATTGTCAAGGCCTACATCGCGGGCTTTCTGTGCCACTACCTACTGGACCGCGCCGAACATCCGCTGGTGTACGCGCAGGAATATGCGCTCTGCGAAGCCGGCGTCGAAGAGCTCGGCCTGAAGGACGGCAGCGAGGTGCACGCCATCATCGAAAGCGACTTGGACGAGATGATGCTGTGGACGCGCCGCAGGAAAACGGTACGGGATTTCCGCCCGCAGAAAGAGATCCTGAAAGCCGACCGGCAAACGCTTTCCATAATCTCGTACCTGTTCAGTATGGCCGTTCGCGATGCGTACGGGCAGGATGTGCGCCCCGACTTGCTCTACAAGAGCGTGCTGGGATTCCGCCGTGTACAGGGCGTGTTCCATTCGCCGCGTGGGAGGAAACGCGCCATGCTGGGCGACATCGAGCGCAAGTTCCGTCGACATTCCTTTGTGCAGGCGATGAGCCACCGTGCCGTTGAGCTCGACGTGAGCGAGTTCGAGAACCACAGCCATGCCGCCTGGGTGAACCCCTTCAGCAAGGCGGTGAGCACCGCCAGCTTCCACGATCTGTTCGCCGAGGCGCTGGCGCAGGCCGACCGCTGGATTCCCGTCATGATAAGCGGCGGGCTCACCCCTGAGCAGGCACGGGAGCTTACCGGCGGCCTGAACTTCTCGGGCGAAGCGGTGGAAGGTTAGGAGACTACCCTTCGCCTTCGAGCGCTCGCGAAGGAGCAGCGATGCAGGTCAGGGAAACGCCCACAACGATGGCGCAGATAAGGGGCAGAAGCGCCAGCGGGTTGGCAAGAAGCGAATGGCCGGCGGAATCTATGAGCGAACCCGCAACCAATGCGGCGATAAGGATCAAGCCGGCGAGCGCCATGCCCACCACGCACCAAACGCGCTTGCCTGTTCCGCATAAAAGCGACGAAACCACAGCCGCCAAAGCCCATCCCGCTATCATCACCCAGGTCGAAGGAGTGGTAAGCATGGCGGCGGCGATGCTCTGGGCATTCGGGCCGAAGACAACCGAGGCATAGCTGACGGCATCCCACCCAGCAAGCTGAGCCGATCCCAAACCCGCCAGGCACACCGCGAGCACTGAGGCGAACAGCGAGGTTGCCGCCGCCTCGATCGGCCGCAGCAAATAGCCTGCCGCAAACGGCGTGAAGGCGGAAAACCCGAACGACCCCAAGATGGCAGGAAGCAATGCCACATCAGGAGAAGCTGCGCTTCGCTTGGGAAGCACGATGAGGTACCACCACGCTCCCGTTGCCGCAATCAGCGCCAAGCCCAAGATGGGCGATCCCAGCACACACAGCGAAACGCCGGCGGCAACGCAGGCAATCGGCACCCCCAGCCAAGGGAGCACCGCTGCCAGCGCAACGATCGCAGCCAGCACGCCCCACGAAACGGGATTGGCCCAGGCATCGGGAACGGCGATGGATCCAACCGCGAAGAAACCAAGGATGGCAGCGCCAACTGCCGCCCATACGCGCATGAACACCGACTTCATGAAGGGGCTTGGCCGCCACGGCTCAAACGGCTCGTCGTAGCCTGGCTCAAGCTCGGGCGCAGCTTCGCTGTCCAATTCGCCCCCTTGCTCGGAATCGGGGGCATCTTCGCGCCCCACCAGGCGTTTGAGCTTGTTCGTGCCCTTGCGCGGGCCGCCAAGGCAGGGCAGCAATGCCTCTGCGAATTCCTGCACCGTGGCGTAACGCGCCCCAGGATCGGGATCGAGCGCCTTGAACATCACGTCGTCCACGCCCGTGCCCAAATCCTCCATGCACAACGAGGGGATGATGATCTCGGCATCGTAGATGGCGTCTTCGGCTTCAGGGATGCTGTTCGCCAAAAACGGGTTTTCGCCCGAGATCATCTCGTAGGTAAGGCTTGCCAGCGCCCATTCGTCACAGCGCTCATCGAGCTCTTTCTGCTGCATCTGCTCGGGGGGCATGTAACCGATGGTGCCGCCCTCCGCAGTGCCATAGCCCGCTTCGCCGGCCAAGCGCGCCAGGCCGAAATCGGCCACCTTAACATGGCCTTCACGGTCGATGAGCACGTTGTCGGGTTTGACATCAAGATGAAGGACATGGTGCGCATGCGCTGCTTGGAGGGCGCGGGCCACCGCCTTGAACACCGCGCAGACAACATCGGCATCCACTTCGTCAGGATATTCGGCTAGCAGACCGCCCAGCGAAATGCCATCGACGTACTCCATGATGAGGTACGCCATGCCATCCTGCACCTCGAAATCGTACACCTGCACGATGGAGGAGTCGGAGAGCTTGGCGGCGGTTCGGGCCTCCTCGAGCCCCGGCACTGAAGAGGTGTCGACCTTGCTGCCCAGAAGAACGCTGCCGCCCTCGGGGAACAGGGCACTGGTCGATTCGTCGAGTGGCATGCATTTGATGGCCACGCGCCGCTCAATGCGCGTATCCCATGCAGCCATAACCGAGGCGAACCCACCCTTGCCGGCCTCGCCTTCGGGCACGTAACGGCCCAGCAGCAGATCGCCCTGCGGTTGGGCGGCGGCATAGGTTTCCGAATCGACATCGGAGGCATCGGGGAGAGCAGGGGCGTTCGGCTCTCCCTCCGCACCAACCGGATCAAAACGGCGGGACGCCTTCCCCGCTGGATGGAACCCGAATGAGCGTGAGGGAGCTATGCGCGCAGGCAGCGTGAGCCACCCAGCCTTGCGTGTTTCCTCTTCTTGCCGATTTCCAACATGCCTCTGCACGTGCTATTCCTCAAAGGAATCAACGAAGTGCTTTATGATGGCCGCCGAAGTGGGCGTGCAGCGCTCGCCCGGAAGGCGATCGGAAGTCAGGGGAACACCCGTTCCCAAAATGGCAGCCGTTGCCGGCGCTGGCACGGAAAGCCTGCCGTGGGCGCACTCGATTTCGCCTGAACCAGGCTGAACCGCCGTTGCGGTTACCGTTTCAGCATCAACTGCGTAGAATGCCGCGCAGATGGCCAAGGCGTTGCGGATGCCGCTTGCGTCGCCAACCTCGTGGAAGTGGGTTTCGCTTACTTCGCAGCCATGCACCTGCGCCTCCGCCGCAGCAAGGATGCCGTACACTCCATGAAGGTCTTCCTTGATCTTCTCGGGAGCATCGAGCGAGTCTATCGTCTCGTTCACCTCAACCACGTTGTGATGATGCCGATCGGGAATGGCAGCGGCGTCCATCACAGCATCGAACCGATCGCGCTGCGAGGCGCTCATGGCTTCAAGCAAGGTATCCAAGATGCAAGCACGCGTTGCGTTTTCGCGGAAGTCGAAGAAAAGCTGCATGGCCGCCCCTTACTCTGCTGTGGGAACCTTCCCCGGAAGATGATTGATAAGGTGCGCCTGAAAACCGGCGCCGAACCCATTATCTATGTTTACGACGCTTGTGCCGCTGGCGCATGAGTTCAACATGGAAAGAAGGGCGGAAAGCCCGCCGAACGACGCACCGTAACCAACACTGGTGGGCACCGCGATAACCGGGCACGAGGCCATGCCCCCTATCACGCTGGCGAGCGCGCCCTCCATGCCCGCAACGGCGATGATCACCTGCGCCTGCATGATGTCGTCCACATGGGCAAGCAGGCGATGCAATCCCGCCACCCCCACGTCGTAAAGCCGCTGCACCTTGTTGCCCAGAGCCTCTGCTGTAAGGGCCGCTTCCTCGGCAACGTACAAGTCGCTGGTTCCCGCTGCGCACACCACGATAGTGCCGTTGCCCGTGGGCTTCGGTATGGAGCCCACTAACCCAACACGCGGCGTTTCGTAGAACGAGAAGTCGTCGCCGAACCTGTCTCGCAGAGGCTGCACAGCCTCGTCCTTCAAGCGGGTGATAAGCACAGCCTCGGTGCCGTCAGCCTGAAGCGATTCGGCGATATGCACAATCTGGCTGGGCGTCTTGCCAGCGCCGTATATCACCTCGGCCGCGTTCTGGCGCAGGGCACGGTGGTGGTCTACCTTGGCATATCCCAAGTCGGTGAAGGGCTCTTTCCTCAGTTGCAAAAGTGCTTCAGCAGGTGCCGTTTCACCTGCGGCAACGCTTTCCAAAAGACGCTCGATAGCAGCAGAATCCATGAAGCCCCCTAGCCGAACCCAGGCGCCACGCGCCCCTTCGCTTGTCGAACAGATACTACCATAAGCAACGCCGCGTCACTAATAAGCCAAGCCCGACCCCGAACCTATTCGCCCAGCAGCTCGTCAACCTTGGGCAACAGCTCACTGATCTTAATGTGCTGCGGGCAGATCTCCTCGCAGGAGCCGCAACTGATGCAGCTGTCGGCGCGGCGCCCGTAGCTGGTTACCTCGTTGCGGTAGAAATCCTTCGCCAACTCCATGTCGTCGTAGAGCACACCCATGTTGTAGGCGCGGAAGTTGTAGGGGATGGCGATCTTGTTGGGGCACAGGTCAACGCAGTAGTTGCAGCCCGTGCAGGGAATGGCAGCCCGAGCATCAAGCGCAGCTTTGGCACGGGCAATGACCTCCTGCTCTTCGGCAGAAAGCATCCCCGGCTTTGCCTTGTTCGCAAAGCCGATGTTCTGCTGCAGCTGCTCGGGCGTGCTCATGCCGGAAAGCACGCAGCTAACCTCGGGCATGTTCCACAGCCAGTCGAGCGCCCACTCAACGTTGCTGCGCCCGTAGCCGGATTCGTCGAACGCCGCCTGCGCTTCCTTAGGCAGGTTCACCAGCAGACCGCCGCGCAAAGGCTCCATCACCACCACGGCCAATCCGCGCTCGGCCGCCATGCGCATGCCCCTCAGGCCGGCCTGGTAATCCTGGTCGTAGTAGTTCAGCTGTATCTGGCAGAAATCCCATTCGGCCGCGTTCAGTATCTCTTCGAACAGTTCCAGGTCGTCGTGGAACGAAAAGCCGATGTTGCGAACCTTGCCGCTGGCCTTGGCACGCACCATTCCGTCGATGGCGTTGTTGCGCACGGTCTTCTTCCAGCTGCCGCCGTTCATGGAATGCAGCAGGTAGTTGTCGATGTAGGTGGTTTGCAGGCGCTCCAGCTGCTCGTCCAGGAAGCGGTCGAAATCTTCTGGCGCTTTATACAGCCAGGCCGGCGACTTAGTTGCGATGCACACTTTTTCACGCAGGCCGCCCTGAAGCGCCTGGCCCAGGATACGCTCGGAATAGCCGCCGATATAGTTGTAGGCCGTGTCGAAATAGTTGATGCCGCCCTCGATGGCATCGTGGATCATCTGGATGGATGTTTCGACATCCACCTGGTCGATGGTGTTGCTGTTCACCGTTTTGCCGCCGCCCTTCATGGGCAGGCGCATCACGCCGAAGCCCAAAGGCGATACTTGCATTCCGGTGTTGCCGAACGCGCGCGTTTCCATGGCACCCCTCCTTGCCCCTTCAGGCGCCGCGGCGCTTTGTCCCCTTGCCGCATATATGGCCCCGAAAGTCCGAATCTTCTGTTGTGAACAGTGTAGTGCAACGCCCCGGCGCACCGAAAGGAAGCACCGGGCCTATTCTGACGGCTGCGTTACAAAGACGTGGGGCGCATCGGGTGTTCTTGACATCGAATGCCTGCATATTAGAATCCAATTAGCACTCCAAGGCTCGGAGTGCTAATTAACTTTTTGAAGACAAAAGGCTTTCTGAAAGAAGGAACCGAATGAAGCAATTCCAAACAGAGAGCAAGAAGCTCCTGGACCTGATGATCAACTCGATCTACACCAATAAGGAGATCTTCCTGCGCGAACTCATCTCCAACGCGTCCGATGCCGTGGACAAGCTCTACTTCAAGAGCCTTACCGACACCTCCATCGCCGTTTCCAAGGACGACCTTTCCATCGACGTCGCCTTCGACAAGGAAGCCCGCACCATCACCGTTTCCGATACCGGCATCGGCATGACAAAGGAAGAGCTGGAAACCAACCTGGGAACCATCGCCCATTCCGGCAGCCTTGAGTTCAAGAGCGAAAACGCCGACAAGCAGGGCGAAGACGTGGACATCATCGGCCAGTTCGGCGTTGGCTTCTACTCCGCCTTCATGGTTGCCAAGGAAGTAACCGTAACCAGCCGCGCCTACGGCGAGCAGCAGGCCTACACCTGGAAGTCCGACGGCGTTGAGGGCTACACCATCGAGCCGGCAACCGAAGAAGAGGCAGCCACCATCGGCGGCGATCACGGCACTTGCATCACCCTGCACATGAAGGACAACCAGGGCGACGAAGATTACGACACCTTCCTAGACCAGTACGAGCTGCAGGCGCTTATCAAGCAATACAGCAACTATGTGCGCTACCCCATCCACATGGAGGTGGAAGAGCGCAAGCCCCTGCCCAAGCCCGAGGACGCCGGCGACGACTACAAGCCCGAGTTCGAGACCGTGCGCGAGGTGAAGACCATCAACTCGATGATCCCCATCTGGAAGCGCCGCAAGTCCGAGGTGACCGACGAAGAGTACGCCACCTTCTACAAAACCGACTTCCACGACTGGGAAGACCCGGCCCGCACCGTTTCCGTGCACGCCGAGGGCGCCCTTTCCTACGACGCGCTGCTGTTCATCCCCAAGCGCCCGCCGTACGACTTCTACAACAAGGACTACGAGAAGGGCCTGGCGCTGTACAGCTCGAACGTGCTGATCATGGAAAAGTGCGCCGACCTGCTGCCCGACTACTTCAGCTTCGTGAAGGGCGTGGTTGACAGCCAGGACCTCACCCTGAACATCAGCCGCGAAACGCTTCAGCAGAACAGCCAGCTGCGCGCCATCGCCAACAAGGTGGAGAAGAAGATAAAGTCCGAGCTCGAGAAGATGCTGAAGAACGACCGCGAGGACTACGAGAAGTTCTTCGAGGGCTTCGGCCGCAACCTTGAGTACGGCATCTACACCACCTACGGCGCCAAGAAGGACGTGCTGGCCAACCTGTTGCTGTTCTATTCCGCCAAGCAGAAGAAGATGATCACCCTCGACGAGTACGTGGAAGCCATGCCCGAGGGGCAGGAATCCATCTTCTTCGCCGCAGGCGAGCCGGTCGATCGCCTGGCCAAGCGCCCCATCGTGAACACAGTGTTGGGCAAGGGCTTCGATGTGCTGCTGTGCCCACAGGACGTGGACGAGTTCTGCTTCATGTCCATGCAGGAGTACAAGGAAAAGCAGTTCAAGAACGTTGCCGGCGGCGACCTTGGCCTGGAGACCGAAGACGAGAAGGAAGCGGCAGAGGCCATCGCCAAGGAAAACGAGGGCCTGTTCGCCGAGATGCAGAAGGCACTGGAAGGCAAGGTGAAGCGCGTATCCGTTTCCTCCCGCCTTACCGACACGCCCTCCTGCGTTACCGCTGAAGGCCCCATCACGCTCGAGATGGAGAAGATCCTGGCACAGGGCCCCGACGGCAAACAGGTGAAGAGCGACCGCGTGCTCGAGCTGAACGCACAGCACCCCGTGTTCAAGGCCGTGCAGAAGGCGTTCGAGGAAGGCGACACCGAGAAGGTGGGCACTTTCGCCACCATCCTCTACGACCAGGCGCTTATCACCGAAGGCCTACCCATCGATGACCCAGTGGAATACACCCAGGCCGTATATAAGTTCTTGGTATAAGAGCCACTCAAGCCAAGCGCCCCGCGAGCAGCTCGCGGGGCGCTTTTCTGCTTTTGTGCGCACAGGGGAAGCATCGCCAGGCTGCCAGCCGGAGATGCTTCCCGCTTCTGACGGGACACCCCCTTGCAAAGCCTTGCGCCCCGCAATCCCACGACCATCGAAATGAGAGACGGGCCGCAGTCGGCGGCTGCGCTACTCGCCCTCTTCCGGGATCGCGCTTTCCGGATCGTCCTCAAAGAACACGTCGATCTTATCGATGCGCAGGCCGTCCATCACACGTGCCATCAGCGTGATCCTCTTGCCCTCGTGGCGCAGCACGTACGAGTCTCCCTCGACGGGGATCTTATCCAGCAAATCGAGCATCAGGCCGCCGGCGGTTTCATAGTCGTACACCGGCACGGGCTCGTAGCCCAAGAACTCGACGAATTGGTCTACCGGAAGCGAGCCGTCCACCAAATAGCGATGCTCGGCGATCTTCAGGATCTCGTCCTGGTCATCATGGAGGTACTCGTCTTCCACGCGGCCAATGATCTGCTCCACCACATCCGTCATGGTTACGATGCCCGAGGTGCCTCCATGCTCGTCCACCACCACGGCGATCTTGGTGCGCTTGGCCTGCAGGACCTGCAACAGCTTCGCGATGGAGATGCTCTCGGGCACCGCCTGGATAGTGCGAATGCGCAGGTCTTTCATGGAAGAGCCATCGGGTAGCAGGTAGGCATCCTTGATATGGACGAAGCCGATGATGTTGTCCTTGTCCTCGCGGAATACCGGGTAGCGGGTGAATTTGTTCTTCCCCATGAAATCGAGGTTGGTGGCAAGGTCGTCGTCCAAGTCGATGGCAAGCACTTCGGTACGCGGCGTCATGATGGCTTTGGCGTCCTTGTCATCCAAGTCGAAGATATTGTCCAGGTACTGGTACTGGTCCTGCTCGATAGAGCCGCTCTCGGCGCTTTCCTCCAGCAGAAGCTTGATCTCCTCCTCCGAGTACGCCTCTGTCTCGTTTTTCGCATCATGCCCGGTAAGGCGCATCACGCCGTTGGTGGTGGCGTTGAACAGCCACATGACGGGATAGGTGATGCGGTAGAACGCATAGAGCGGGCCCGCTGTGTGCAGCGCATAGCTTTCCGTCTTCAGGATCGCCATGCTCTTGGGAATCAGCTCACCAGCCACCACATGCAACGTGGTCATAACGAAATAGCCGATAGCCACCGATACGACCACAACCGCCGTTTCGGGCAAGCCGAAGAACACGAAAATGGGATGGAACAATGCGGCAAAGGCAGGCTCGCCCAACCAACCCAATGCCAACGAGGCAAGCGTGATGCCCAATTGACAGGCGGAAAGGTACTCGTTCACGTTGTCGGCCATCTGAAGCGCGCGCTTGGCGCCTTTGCGGCCCTCGTCAACCAAGATCTCGATCTGCGATTTGCGCACACGCACCAGGGAGAACTCGGCGATAACGAAGAATGCGTTCATCAGCAGGAACAGGACGACCAATATCAAACTCAGCCAAATAGGCATGCAGCATAACTCCTAAAAACTACGGGACACCAAAGAACGGGGATTGCTATCACATAGCAACCTCCCCCTTGGGAGCACAGAGAAGCCGATTCAAGGCAAAAAGAAACGCAGCTGCATCTTCGCGCAAAGACACAAGCCGCGCAGGACAAGCCAGGTGAGCAAAAGAATTATGGCTGCGTTTTCGGGCCGAGCTACATCGACCGCCGCCGTCGGAGTCGTTCACGACAGCTTCATCTCCTTGCCTGGCAGCAACAGCTGCCGAACGTTTGCCTCATGTCGAATGCCGCTTAGGGAAACAGACACTTTCAATTCATGGTAACAAGGCGTAAATGCCTGTCAATGAAACGCCACCATTCCCCCATGTTAACTCTTGCAAACAGCCCAAGAAGCACCGCCTTCTTCCGGCGCTGCCGCACCCCAGCACACTGCCGTGCCTACGCACCAGCGGCCTCTTGCCGAAAACGCCCCTGCGGCCGACCTGCATGGTTCTCCCTCAACGCCAACTCTTGGGCAATCTCTGCGTTTTTGCACAATGCGTCTAATAGCCCTCACACGTGGAGTAGAATAGCAAGGAGCAGTTGGCATATTGCCTATTCATCAGGCGCAAAGAGGGGAAGGGGGCGCCGTGGAATCTGTGCGCGAGCTGGGTCATTCGGCCGAAGCGCCCCACCATCAGACGCATATCGCCGAGCATTTCGGCCAGCTTCTTTGGGTGTTCGTGGGGATGTCTATCGTCGGCCTGGCCGGTGAAACCCTTCAGCACTTCCTAGCGTTCAACGAATGGGAAAGCCGCCCCGGGTTCATCTGGGGTCCATTCAGTCCCATCTACGGGTTGGCAGCCGTGCTGCTCACCATGATCCTGGAACCCCTGCAAGACAAGGGCGTCCCGCTCCTTCTGGCCGTTGGCGCCGTAGTGGGCGGATCGCTGGAGTACTTCGCCAGCTGGGCGATGGAAACCTTCTGGGGCGTGGTTGCCTGGAGCTATCTCAACCTTCCCTTCAACTTCGACGGGCGAACCGACCTGTTCCATTGCCTGGTATGGGGATCGCTCGGGGTAGCTTGGGTGAAGATCGGGCTGCAGATATGCCAGCGCATCTTCGACCGTATCAACGAGAAGGATGCACCCTATCGCATCTGCACCGCCGCCATGAGCGTTTTCATCGCATTGAACATCGTCATGACCTGTATGGTGCTGCTTCGCGCCGAGGCCCGGACAGAGAACATCCCCCCGCAAAACGCGCTCGAGCAGTTATGCGATGCGGCCTACCCCACCGATATGCTGCAGAAGAAGTTCCACAACATGGGCGGGCTCGGCGTCTAGCCCCAGCCCAACCGCATGCCGATGGAAACAGGGGGGCTGGCCTTCGTGCCGCCCCCTGGGCCTTGAGATTTCCCGTGCCGCCAGAATCCCGCGTAGCGTCATCGCGTTCCATGCGGAGCTGCGCCGTTCGCCGGAACACCGAAATCAAGCTACTCGTAAAACTCCGCCGCGTCTTCCAGGTTCTCTATGATGCCGATTCCCTGCGGGCACATATCCTCGCAGGCACCGCATTGGATGCAGGTGGAAGCCTTGCCATCGGTGGCCTGCCAGGAATACAGGCCCTTCACGAACTCGCGATTCTCGGTCATCTTCTCCAAGTTCAGCAGCCCCATGATCTCGGGGATTTTCACGCCCATAGGGCAGTCTTTCACGCAGTACTTGCAATTGGTGCAGGGGATCAGGCCAACGCTCTTCAGCGCCTCGATGGCCTGGCCAACCGCCTCCTGCTCTTCCTTGCTGAACGGCTCGTTCTGCGCCCATTCGCACACGTTCTCCTGTACCTGTTCCAAAGTCGACATGCCCGAGAGCACCGTTATGACGTTGGGAAGGTTGTAGCAAAACCGGTATGCCCAGGAAACCACGCTCTTATCAGGGTTCACTGCTTTCAAAACGCTCTTTCCACGCTCGGGCAAATCGGCCAAGCGGCCGCCGCGGGCGGGTTCCATGATGGTTACCGGCACACCGCGCCTCTGCGCCACCTCCATGCACTTGCGCGACTCCGTTACCGGGTCTTCCCAATCCAAGTAGTTCACCTGCAATTGGACGAAATCCATGTCAGGATGCTGGGTAAGCAGCCGGTCCAAGCATTCAGCGTTGTCATGCATGGAAAAGCCCAGGTGCTTTATCACCCCTTCGGCCTTTTTCTGCGCCGCCCATTCCCACAGGCCGTACTGGTCGAATTTCGCCGTGCGCGGACCACCGACGTTATGCAACAGGTAGAAATCAACGTAATCGGTACCCAAACGCTGGAGCGAAGTATCCAAGCAAGCCTTCGCGCTTTCGGCGTCGGGCTGCGCCCAGGCAAGGCACTTGGTGGCGATGGTGAACGATTCGCGCGGGTAGCGCTCCACCAGCGCCTTGCGCACCGCCACCTCCGATTCGCCGTTATGGTACACATAGGCCGTATCGAAGTACGTGCCGCCCGCCTCCATGAAGGCATCCACCATCTTGCTGAAATGATCGATATCGATGCTCTTCGGATCGTCTGGGTTGGTAAGCGGCAAGCGCATGCACCCGAAGCCAAGCTTCGGCGTATCAAGAAGGGAATTGCTCATAACGGGCTCCTCTCGTTCGTCCGCTTGCCCGCATATGGGCACGGCGAAACCAATCCAAGCACCTCTAACCGAGCGATGGCTTTCGACTAGGCCGCAGTTTCCGGAACGCAGGCGAAGCATCCGAGCTTCCACAAATCCTCTTCCTGCATTGTATCCCAAAAACCTACTTAGGTGACGCGGCGTTACGTAAGCCGATAGAACCACGAGCGGCATTGAACTCGAACTGCCCCAGGAAAAGGCGCCTGCCGCACAAAGAAGGCACCCGCCCCCGACCACCCGGCAGGCTCAACAAAAAAGCTGCCCGGACACAAAGCCCGGGCAGCTTTCGGTTCAATAGGAATCAGACCAGTTTCGGCCCTTACGCTTCCTTGGCACCGTACTGCTCGTAGTAGGCGTCGAGCGCGGCCTTCGTGGCATCGTCGATAACCACTTTGCCCTGCACTTCGTGGTTGTACAGAAGCTCGGTTACCTCGGCCATGCTCACGATGGAAGCCACGGGGAAGCCGTACTTTTCCTGCACTTCCTTCTGCGCGGTTTTCACGCCGCCCTTGCCCACTTCCATGCGGTTCAGGGAAACGATAAGGCCCTTCACCTGCACATCGGCAGCGCCCTTCAGGATGGGGTACGTCTCGTCGATGGACTTTCCGGAAGTGGTGACGTCTTCCACCATGACAACACGGTCGCCATCGTGAAGCTCCGCACCCAGAAGGTTGCCCTTGTCAGCACCATGGTCCTTCACTTCCTTGCGGTTGCAGCAGTACTTCACTTCCTTGCCGTAGAGCTCCTGCAGCGCGATGGCGGTTACCACCGCCAGCGGGATGCCCTTGTAGGCGGGACCGAACACCACATCGAAATCCAGGCCGAAGTTGTCGTGGATGGCACGGGCATAGTACTCGCCCAGGCGCTTCAGTTGCGAGCCGGTTACATAAGCTCCGGCATTCATGAAGAAGGGCGACTGGCGGCCGCTCTTGAGCTTGAACTCGCCGAACTTGAGCACTTGGCTTTCCACCATGAACTCGATGAATTCCTTCTTGTATGCCTCCATGCGGCCATCCTTCCCGATTGCGCGAAATTGCCTTTCGCAATCATAGCAGCTAACACCTTCGGCAACCGAAGCGCAGCCGAACAAAAAACAGAGTCGGCGATGCGTTTCATGGCATTCGGACACGCAATCGAAAAACCTATGGCACCACGCTCGCCTAAGCATGCGAAGCAAAGAAAAAGGCGCCCTAGGGGCGCCTCGAACGGCAAACAGTCCAAGCAGAGCCGCAAAGCTCGCTACCGATGGCGTAAAGTGCCGATGGCGGATCAGCGATTCCTGTAGAACCCGTCCATGACCTTGTACACGTCGATCTCCCACTGGCGGCGGTGGCTCTTGGCAACCGTGTCCAG
>CAVIKC010000019.1:0-34547 GCA_963643405.1 Succinivibrio sp. | reverse complement strand
CTGGCAGGCGCTTCACGTAGCCGGCCTTGGTTACCGTGATGGCAACCTCCTCCTCTGCGATAAGGTCTTCAACGTCGAAGTCCTTGGCAGCGTCGGTGATCTGGGTAGAGCGCTCGGAAGCGTACTTTTCCTTAATCTCGGTAAGCTCTTCCTTGATGATCTGCTTCACCAGGCCCTTATCGGAAAGAACGCGCTGGTAGTAGTCGATGCGCTCGCGAAGCTCCTTCAACTCGGCCTCGATCTTCTCGCGCTCCAAGCCGGTAAGGCGGCGAAGCTTCATCTCAAGGATGGCCTCTGACTGCTTCTCGGAGAGCTTGAAGCGCTCCATCAGCGTGTCTTTCGCCTCACGGTCGGTCTCGGACGAGCGGATTATCTGGATCACCTCGTCGATGTTGTCCAACGCGATGACAAAGCCCTCCAGGATATGGGCGCGGGCTTCGGCTTTCGCCAGGTCGTAACGGGTACGACGCTCCACGACCTCTTCCTGATGAAGGATGTAGTAGTGCAGGATCTCCTTCAGCGAAAGGACGCGAGGCACGCCGCCCACCAGGGCCAACATGTTGCAGCCGAAACCAACCTGCAGCTGGGTGTGCTTGTACAGCTTGTTCAACACCACTTGGGGAATGGCGTTCTGCTTAAGCTCGATGATGATGTCGATGCCGTGGCGGTCGGCGCCGTCGTGGACGTTCGAGATCTCGGGAAGCTTCTTGTCGCGGATAAGGTCGGCGATCTTCTTCAGCAGGTTCGTGCGGTTCACCTGGTAGGGGATCTCCGAAACCACGATCGATTGCTTGCCGTTCTTACCTTCCTCGATACGGCAAGTGGAGCGGATGGTGAGGCTTCCGCGGCCGGTTTCATAGGCATCGCGGATTCCCTTGCGACCCATGATGATGCCGCCCGTAGGGAAATCGGGTCCGGGAAGAACAGTCATCAGATCATCGACTGTGCAATCGGGATCATCGAGCATCATGCAGGTTGCATCGATCGCCTCACCAAGATTATGAGGGGGAATGTTGGTGGCCATGCCTACCGCGATGCCTGAAGAGCCGTTTACCAGCAAGTTCGGGAAGCGCGCAGGCAAGACCACAGGCTCCTGCAGGCTCTCGTCGTAATTCGGCTGGAAATCGACCGTTTCCTTGTCCAGGTCTCGAAGCAGCTCCATAGCGGGCTTATCGAGGCGCGCCTCGGTGTAGCGCATTGCCGCGGCAGAGTCGCCGTCGATGGATCCGAAGTTGCCGTGTCCATCGACCAGGGGAACACGCATGGAGAACGGCTGAGCCAAGCGGACCATGGTGTCGTACACCGCCGAATCGCCATGGGGATGGTACTTACCGATAACATCGCCCACCGTACGAGCCGACTTGGCATGCGGGCGCTTCGGCGTGATGCCGCTCTCGTTCATCGCGTACAGGATACGGCGATGGACGGGCTTCAGGCCATCGCGGACATCGGGCAGCGCGCGGGACACGATAACGCTCATCGAATATTCGAGGAACGAGGTGCGCATCTCTCGGCTCAGCTCCGCAGGCAAGACATTTGCCGCGGCGGCGGCAAGTTCTTCCTGACCAGCGGCTTCGTTGTTTTCTTCTGCCACGAAGACTCCTTCTTTCGTGCTTGTCTATCGGGTATATGCGAGACTGTTCGCAGAAACGGACGGCACTGCCGTCCGGGGGCGCTTAGAAATCGAGGAAACGCACATCATGGGCGTGCTTCTGGATGAACTCCTTACGGGGCTCAACCTGATCGCCCATGAGCTCGCTTACCACGCGCTCGGCCTCGGCGGCATCTTCTATGCTCACCTGCAGCAGTGTGCGGGTAGATGGCTCCATGGTGGTTTCCCACAGCTGCTCGGGATCCATCTCTCCCAAACCCTTGTAGCGTTGCAGGGAAATGCTGTCGCGATCGGGTATCTCAGCCAAGCGGGCGTTAAGCGCCTCATCGTTGAAGATGTACTCCAGCTTCTTCCCGCCCTTCTTCTTAAGGCCGTACAGCGGCGGCTGGGCGATGTAGATGTAACCGCGGGAGATGAGCTCGGGCATGTAGCGGTAGAAGAAGGTGAGCAGCAAGATACGGATATGGGCACCATCGACATCAGCATCGGTCATGATGATGATGCGATGGTAACGGGCCGCATCCGCATTGAAGTCCTCGCCGATGTTCGTGCCGATGGCGGTGATCAACGAGGAGATGGTGTCCGAGGAAAGCGAGCGGTGCAAACCCGCGCGCTCAACATTCAAGATCTTGCCGCGCAACGGCATGATGGCCTGGTACTTTCGGTCACGCGCCTGTTTTGCGGAGCCACCAGCGGAATCACCCTCGACGATAAAGATCTCGGAGTCGGCAGGGTTCTTGCTGGAGCAGTCGGCGAGTTTACCAGGCAGACTGAATGAGTCGAGCACACCCTTGCGGCGCGTCATCTCCCTCGCCTTGCGCGCCGCCTCACGGGCCTTCAGGGCTTGCGAGGCCTTATTGATGATGCGCTTGGCCGGAGCAGGGTTCTCTTCCAGGAATTCCGCCAACCCCTTGGCCACAGCGGTCTGCACCAGGCCACGGATCTCGGTGTTTCCCAGCTTGCCTTTGGTCTGGCCCTCGAACTGCGGGTCACGCAACTTCACGGACACCACCGCAGAAAGGCCTTCCCTCGTGTCATCGCCGGAAAGGTTACTCTCCTTTTCCTTCAAAAGGCCTTTAGAGCGGGCGTAATCGTTGATGGTACGGGTAACGCCCTGTTTGAAGCCATCGAGGTGGGTGCCGCCATCGATGGTATGGATGTTGTTCGCAAAGGAAAGAACTCCGTTGCTGGAGTACGAGGAGGACCATTGCATGGCAACCTCCACCATGCCGTCTTCGTTTTCCGCCTCGAAATACACCGGTTCGTTCAGGGTTTCCTTACTGGTGTTCAGGAACTTCACGAAGTCGACCAAGCCACCCAACGCCTGGAACACCTCGGTGCGAGGGGAGCCGTCCTCTTCAGGGGTTCGTTCGTCGGAAAGGGTGATCTTCAGCCCTTTGTTGAGGAACGACATCTCACGGAAACGCGTTTTCAACGTCTCGTAATCGTAGACGGTGGTTTCGCGGAAAATCTCGGGGTCGGGCCAGAAGGTTACCGTGGTACCGCTATGCTCGCTAACGCCAACCTCGTGCAGCTTCTCCTTGGTCTTGCCGTGGTCGAAGGAGATCTCGTACTCTTTGCCGTCGCGGCGGACGCGCACAACCACCTGGGTGGAAAGGGCGTTCACCACCGAAACGCCTACACCATGAAGACCGCCGGAGACCTTATATCCCTCGCCACCGAACTTGCCGCCGGCGTGAAGGATGGTGAGAACAACCTCTACGGTGGGGATCTTCTCTTTCGGATGGATATCCACAGGGATACCGCGGCCGTCGTCGACGACCGTGATGGAATTGTCCTTGTGTATGGTTACCTCGATATGGGAGCAGTAACCCGCAAGTGCTTCATCTACTGCGTTGTCAACGACCTCGTACACCAGATGATGAAGGCCGCGCGGGCCGGTTGACCCGATGTACATACCTGGGCGCTTGCGCACCGCTTCCAAGCCCTCGAGGATCTGAATGTCTTGACCGCTGTAGTGTGATTCGTTTGAAGCCACGTATCTCCTCCTCATACATGAATGATCGCCATGCCGCGCTTTCCGGCTTGCACAGAGGGACTAATAAACTTCAATATTATATCAGAATTATATGTACATAAGCTGCTTCATGCCGTCGTTTAAAGCTCTTCAGAACGATTCTGCGGCCAGAAAACACGGTGTCCCGACTGAAAACTATCCTTTAGAGCTATTCAGCCGCTTATTCGCCGCCATAGCGCGCTTGAAGGAGTTTCGCAGGGCGGGATCCTCGATAACGCTTGCAAGCTCATCGATGCGGGAAGATTCAGACGGATCCATATCGGCAGCAACAGCATCGAAAGGCTTGCCTTCCGCAGCGCCCCCACAGAACGGATGGCTATCCCGGTACCTCCCCTTCGAGATACGTATCTCGAAAACATCTATCAAGGTATCGAATCTCTCGCGGTACTTAAGGCGGATCAATTCCCGGCGAGCATTCAGCTCCGCTGCACAGGTGGAATTGTCCAAGTACACAACCAAGTCGAACATGCCATCCACCGACTTGCTTCTCAGTAGGTACACGGAGTTGACATGCCGCAGGATGAACGGGTCCACGACTTCAGCGAACTGGGAATGGACCTTCTCTATACGTCGCTCAACAAGAACGCGGCTTCGTACTTCTTCCGGCATGCGGGCAAGGAACGAATCGATGGAACCGGAAACCGATTTGAGCGCGTTCTGCCTCTGATTGATCGCGTAGATAAAGCGATGCGGATCACTCTTCGATCCATGCTCATTCGCGTTTGCCATCATAGCTCCCCCCGATTCGCACAATACGACCTCCCAACAAGGGCAGATCCCCAAGGGCCTCCGCATTGGTTGCCGTGATAAATGTCTGGGTCTCGTCCGACATCAAAGACAAAAGCGCTTCACGGCGTGTGCCATCGAGCTCGCTCATCACGTCATCGAGCAGCAGCACCGGAGCCTGGCCGAGCCTTTCCCGGATCAGCTCGACCTCGGCGATCTTCAAAGCGAGCACCAAGGAGCGCTGCTGCCCCTGGGAAGCGAACGATCGGGCGCATCTGCCATCAAGGTAAAACTCTATCGCGTCAAGCTGAGGGCCCTGGGTGCATACCCGACGCTCACGTTCCTTAAAGGAATCACGTTCCAGCGCCGCAAGAAGGGAGCTGCGCGCTTCGGAACGCGAGAAGTCGCGAACCTCGGGATATCTAGAGAAATCGACCCCATCACGAAGCCAGGATGGCACATAGGCCACTGAAACCTCCTCGTTGCCGCCAGAGATCCGCGCATACGAACCCCTTAGGTAAGGGGAAAGCGCTGAGAGCATGCTGTACCTCAACCGGTACAACTGCGAGCCGACAGTTGCCAGCACGTCGTTCAGACTCTGCTGGTAGGGAGCCGAGCCACCTTCTTTCAAGCAGCGGTTCTTCTGGCGCAGAACCTTCTCATAGTCCTTCCTTACCGCCTGGTAATTCGCGCTGAGCTGAGAACCCAGATGGTCAGCTTGGGCACGACGCACCGACTGGCTGCCTTTCACCAATTGCAGATCGTCGGGAGAGAACATCACAGAAGGCAAAAGCCCCCTCAGATCTCGAGGACGCTTCTTCTTTCCGTTGAGGCGATACTCCCGAGCGTCATGTTTCACGTGAAACTCCAAAGAGAGTTGCCGCCCATCACCGCAAACATCGATCCCGAACAATCCAGACTTCGCACCTTCGCGAACAAGATGCTCGGTCGAGGGGTTCCTGAACGACGACAGGGCGGTAAGGAGTTGAAGTCCCTCGAGCAGATTGGTCTTCCCAACCGCGTTCGGCCCGACAATGATGGTAAGGGGGCCTATATCGGCCAACTCGAAATCATCATACGAGCGGAAATCCCGACAATGCAGGCGCTCGATCCGAAGTCCCATGTCACATCGCTCGGCAAACGTCTAAACGCGAACCGGCATGATGAGGTATAGGAAGTTCTCGCCCTCAGCGCGCAATATGCCCGGCTTCATGGAACCGAACAAGTCGAGGTGCACAGCGTCGGTGTCGATGGAGTTCAAGCCATCAAGCATGAACGAGAAGTTGAAGGCGATATCAACCGATTCGCCCTGGACATCGCAGATGAGGTTCTCTTGGGCGTTGCCAATATCTTGAGAGTTGGCAACAAGGGTCACCACGCCCGAATCTGCATCAACACGCACCTGAACCGGGGAGATCTTATTGCTCATCAACGAAACGCGACGCACCGCATCGGCAAGCGCATGAGTGGAGAGGGTGGCTCGGGTGACAAAGCCATCGGCAATGAGCTGCTTGTAGTTAGGGAACGTGCCTTCGATACGACGATTGATGAAGGTGACGTCACGGTACGAGACAACGATCTGATTGTCGTTCAAGGCAAGGGTTATAGGGTCATCGGATTGGGGCAAGGAGGCGATATCCTGCAAGAAACTGCCGGATATAACCGCCTCGAACTCTTCGGGGCAGGGTGACTCAAGCTCCGTTTCGGCAACCGCCAGGCGGTACGAGTCGGTTGCCACCATCTTCAGCGAGGTACCCACGCAAGATACCAGGACTCCAGTAAGCACAACGCGGGTTTCGTCATGGGATACCACCTTCGCGGTACGCTTAACCATCGAAGAGAATGCTTTGAAGGGGAATTGAGCTTCCTGATCCGCCTCGATTTCGGGGAACGCCGGAAAATCGAGGGGGTTGAGAGCCTTCACTGAAAACGTCGTGGTATCGCAGAACACCGATGCATTCGATTCATCGGCTTCGATACGCACAGCCACATCGGGCAAGGTTTTGACTATGTCAAGGAACAGCTTCGCGGGAACCACGGTTTCGCCCGGTTCCTCAACCATCGCAAAACAGGTTACTCGGATGGAAAGCTCTAGGTCGGTGGTTTGAAGGGTGATGCGACCTTCTTCCGCTTTGATGTATACGCCTGCAAGGATGGAAAGTGTTGAGCGCGTAGACGAGCCCTTCGCTACTACCGATAGGGCGTTTTGCAGTTCGGACTGGTTAACGCTGAATTTCATACGTGCTCCTTCGAGGACGGTTCATACCCAAGTATGATACCGAATCTTCCCATGGCTTCCAGCTTGGCTCGGAAGCCATGGTTTCGCATCTGGGTTTTCCAGATGCTTATCTCTTTATCTATATTTAAATAGTTAGTCGTAATGGTAATAAGGGCATTTGAATTGTTGATAATTTTTAAAAGCCCAGTTCATTTGGTGAAAATCATTGCTTTCGATAGTGTTGATAACCCGGTGGGAAATCCACATGGATAACGTGGGGAAAACTCTATCGACATCATTGCGAGGATATACTCAGGGTTATCCAGGGGATATCAACATCGTATCGGGCAGTTTAATACTGCTGAATGCGGATTTTCTCCCTAATTGCCTCAAGCTCTTCGCGAAGGTTGCGGTCCTCCTGCAGTCGATCGGCAACCATGTCGCACGAATGCATTACCGTGCTATGGTCTCGATTGAACGCCTCGCCGATGTTCTTCAGGGTGGTTTCGGAGAGCTCTCTGCATAGGTAGATGGCAACCTGGCGTGTCCTGGCGATATCTCGCTTACGCGTGGAGCCAACGAGGTCTTTGTGGGGAATCCCGTAGAAGTCCTCGACGGCGCCCTGCACCATGTCAATGGTGATGCGTCTTTTCCCGCCGCCAAGGAAGTGGTTGCCCAACAGCTCCTTTATCTGTGTTTCGGAAAGCTCTTCGCTGCCGCTCATCTTGATAGCGAAGATAACGTTGGTTACCGCGCTTTTCAGCTCGCGGATGTTGGAGCTTGAGTTCTCCACGATGTAATCGAGCACCCTGTCGGGGATTTCGAGGGATATCCCTTCCTTGGTTCGGTAGTGTTTGACGAAGCCCCTGATGATGTTGCGTTTCGTCTCGTCGTCGGGTGGCTGGATGTCGATCGTGGCCCCCGAGTTGAAGCGGGAGACGTATCGTTCGTCGAGGTCGATGTTCCTGGGTGCGCGGTCGGCGCTGAACACGAATTGCTTTCCCTTTGGGATCATCGAGTTGAAGATCCTGAAGAGCGCATTCAGCGTTCCTGGCTTGCTTTGCAGCCCCTGGATATCGTCTATCAAGAGCACGTCGGCCTGTTGGAAGAAACTCTCGAAGTTCTTGAAGCTCTGTTTGTCGACGCTTTTCTCTATCGCCGCCTCTGAGTACTTGTTCACCAACTCCATCGAGTCGATGTAGCACACGTTCAGATTGGGGTATTGCTCCAGGATATAGTTCCTGATGGCGCACATGAGGTGTGTCTTCCCTACGCCCGAGCGCCCATATATGAACAGGGGGTTCAATTCGGAAGCGCCTGGCCTCTCCGCCACTTCGAGGGCCATGTTGTAGGCCATGCGGTTCGATTCGCCGATAACGAATGAGTCGAAGGTAAGGGTGCTCTCTGTGCTCGCAGTGTCGCTTTCGGTTCGGGTTGCGGGTTTGCCCTCTGCTTGTGCGGGGGCTTCCCGTTGTGCCAGTTCCTGTGTGGATGCGATACCGCTGGAAGCGGACGGGTCCTGCTTCCTTGGCGCCTCGTTTGCCTCGTGCGTCGATGGGCTTTGGCCCTGAGGCGCGGCGTGCCCATTGTCAGCTGTTGCAGCCCGCGGCGTTGGTTTGGGAACGTTTGCCGGCGAGCTTGCGGCCGGTGCCGTCTGCGCAGGTGCGGCAGTTGGGTCTACTTCGATAAGCACGCTGAAATCAACGTCGTAGAGGTCTTTCAAGGCCTGGACGATGTCTTTCATGTAGTGCTTTTCGATCCAGTCCTTGATGAACCCGTTGTCGGAGGTGAGCATCATGAAACCGGGGCTTGCCGCTTGGATCTGAACACGAGAAAAGAACGCGTCGATTTGCGATGCGTTCACGTTCGGATACGACTTGAGCTGCCGTATCAGGTCTTTCCACGTTTGCTCTAGATCCATGGTTCCTTATCTTCTGCGCTGTCTTGCTTGCCAGCGGCTTTCGGCGGGATTTCCTTGACTATAAGGATAGTGCAACCTGTTTCCCTTGGGTGGTGAGGCTTCTCTTCTTGTTCACCTTCTGCACCAACCCGAGCTCCTCCATCTTCGACAGCGCCGTATGAACGCTGGAAACCGCGATGTCTGTGAGCTTGTTTATCTCGCTTACCCCCAAGATCTTGCCGGGAAGGAGCTCTTTGAGGATGGCCTCCTCGTTTTCGGTTAGGTCGAACACAAGAGGATCGGGCGCCGCGGCCGGCTTTTGGCTTGCTGGAACAAGGCTTATGGTGATGACGGAGCCTTGGTTCACGTTATCCGCTATCTCTATTCTTCCATGCGAGGTTTCCAGGTAATCCTTCACGATGGGGAGTCCTGATCCCACTCCGCGGATATACCGCTTCATAGGTTCGATGGCGGATGAGAACCCTGGCTCCTGTACCAGGTCCTTGTTCTTGATGCCGGGACCTTGGTCGGCGAAGCGTATGGTGTTGCCTTGGTCGAATATCGATACCACTACCTCGCAGAATTCCGCATGGATGAAGTTCTCGGACACCTCGCGGATAACCGTGTAGGGGATCATGCCACCTTGCTCTTTGGCATTCTTGTAGGTGAGCGAGGCTATGTGCTCGATGTACTCATGGGTTGGCCCGCCCTGGATCTGTATGACTCGCGGGGCGGTTTTCAGTGAGTCGTATATAGCTATGCGTGCAGGCGAGCTTATGTGGTTGTAGTCGAACGAGGGGTGGGATTCGGCCTCGCCTGGGAAGGCCCCGCCGTTCATGACGTGCACCTGCCCTGAGCTTTCGTATGCTGCTTGCTCGACGAAGGTTGGGACGTACGGCTGTGCGTGGACCTGACTGCCTGCGTCCCGGCCTGCTGCCTGAGGCGCTCCTGTTTGATAGCTTGCTGGTTCGGTTTGTGTCGGCGTAGGGATAGACGCGTTCTGGTTTTCCACCGAAAAGCAAGGGCTTGACATCGGTTGCCAACCCATGGGTTGTGGATATCCGTAATAGGGGACCCCATATTGCGGGGGGGTACCTTGTACTGGGGTATACGCCCCCTGCGGCATTTGGTAGGCGGTGGCGCCGTTTGCCTGGTATGGCTGAGTGGAGGTCCCTGCGGTCGGGTAAGGCGCTGTGCCTGGTACCTGCACCGGGTGTTGCGACGGTGCCTGATGGGTTTGAACTGTGTTGTCGGCTGCTGGCAACACACCGTTTTCCATCGGTTGCATATGTGGTGTGTTTTCTTGGCTCATGATGCTTCCCGATTTTTCGAAAGGGGGTGAAAAAGTTTGAATGCTGTGACCGGATTCAGTGCTGTCCAGGCTGACCTTTTCAGTATTTTAGACAGCTATTCACTGTTTTTCAATCTTTCCCACCTTCATCAACAAGGGTTTTCGAGCTTTTCAACATTCTTTCAATAAAATGTGGAAAAGCATGAAAACAAAGAACCGGATTTTTTGAAAACGTTGAAAACGAGTTTCCGAGGTTGTTCCCGGTCGTGTGCTTCTCAGTTGCCCGACGGATCAACCAGGCCAGTTCTGCTAAGGGTTTTCTCTGGCGGCGCATAGGTGTTTCACGGCAAACATATTTACCCGATGTGACGGGTCACCTGCGCGTTCTATGAGCCAGATCTTCGCGTTGCCGATGGTGGTATCTTCTTCGACGGTATCTGCCGAACCGCAGGCGGTAGTCTGGGATAATGGTGGTTAAACGGGGAGATGATTCCCGTTAAGTTTTTCAACATTATCCACATTGCTATACGGATCACATGTGGATAACTTGCCAATTCTGGGGAAAGTGGGGTTTGAAATGAGGATCTCGGTTCCATTGGAGGGTGGTTTGCTGCCTGATCGCTTCGGAAAGTACTCGCCGGAAGATCTGAGGAGAGACGGCAACAACATCAACTCGTTTCCCGTGCGTATAGAGGGTGTTCCAGCGGCAGCCAAATCGTTGACACTCACCTTCGTTGATTATGATTCTATCCCGGTCTGCGGATTTGCTTGGATCCACTGGGCTGCATGCGGCATCGATCCAGCCACGGAGCTGATACCCGAGGGGGCAAGCCATTCCGGATCCTTCGGTTTCACCCAGGGCGCGAACAGTTGCCTGTCGCGGGCCGATGAGACTTGCAGGGACGTGATAAATGGCTATATCGGCCCTTGCCCACCCGACAAGAATCATCGCTACACCCTGTGCGTGAGTGCCCTCGATTGCGAGCTTGGGCTTCCTGAGGGGTTCTATTTCAACGATCTCCATTGGGCGATGGAGGGGCATGTGCTCGACTCGGCAACATTGAACATCGAGTCGCGCGCCTAAGGTCTGCTGGTGTTGACGTGTGCATTGTGTGGATCGGCCGGTAACCGCCTGACAGGACGTCTCTTTTTTCCTTGACGCTCGTTTCTCCCATCGTATAATTTCGAGGTTACTGTAAATCTGAAAGGAAAAGTGATGAAGCGCACCTATCAACCGAACACCCGCAAGCGCGCAAAGACTCATGGTTTCCGTGCACGTATGGCAACCAAGAGCGGCCGCGCCGTTCTTTCCGCTCGTCGTGCCAAGGGCCGCAAGCGTCTCTGTGCCTAATTTTCCTTGTGAGAAACCGTGTTAGGAACCATTAAATCCAGCACTGAGATCTCCTACCTGTTCTCGCACGGAAAACGACATGCAACTCCTGTCGGTACTTTGATTATGTACCGAGGGGATACCCAACACGGCCCTAGCGGCCGTGTTGCATTTATAGCCGGCAAGAAAAATGGCAACGCGGTTTGGCGTAATTCCGCGAAACGCCGCATGCGAGCTGTCTGCCACGACCTGGGTGGCCCCTGGCCGGAGTTGAATGTCCTTTTCGTCGCGAACCGGAAAACCACGCGAGCTGCTTATGGGAAAGTGCTCGCAGAATGCAAGAAGATCGTCGATTCTTACCAGAACGAAGAGCGTTAGCTATGAGGTGTGTGTGGTCGGGCATCGCGGCGGTTCCGAAATCGCTGCTGTTGCTTTTGATCAAGTTCTATCGCCTGGCAATCTCTCCTCTTCTGCCGGCGACATGCCGTTTCATCCCGACGTGTTCGGAGTACGGGCTTGTTGCTGTTCAGCGATTCGGCTTTCTGAAGGGTTTGTACCTTACCTGCAGACGCATACTAAGGTGTAGACCCGGCGGAGGCAGAGGGTACGATCCTGTTCCCGAGCAATTCCGCTTTTTCGATAAGTAGATTACCGACCGAGAGGATTTAGTACTACATGTGGGAAGCGTTTAAAGACGCGATCTTCTGGTGCATCGAGGCTGCATACGGTTTCGTTGCTGACTGGGGTCTGGCCATCATCATCGTTACATTGATCTTGCGCCTTATCCTGTTCCCTCTTATGCAGAAGCAGATCAAGTCGTCCTACCGAATGCAGCAATTCAGCCCGCGCATTCAGGAAATCCAAGAAAAATATGCCGACGATCAGCAGCGCCAGGCGGAAGAGATGCAGAAGGTCTACGCCGAGATCGGCTTCAACCCCATCACCGGTTGCCTCCCCCTGCTTCTTCAGATGCCGATCTTCATCGCCCTGTTCCAGGTTCTTCAGGAGATGGGCAGCCGTACCGAGGGCATGACGTACTCGTTCTACCATATCCTACCCAGCCTGATCTCGTCCCCTTCCGCTATGTTCAGCGAGGATTTCGTATCGTTCATCCCCTACGGCGTCCTTCTCCTGGTCTTCGCGTTCTGCACGTTCTTGCCCTCCCTGCTTCAGCAGGCCGGTACGAACAGCCCGCAGAAGACGCAGACCATGATCATGATGGGCATCATGTCGCTGTTCATGCTTTGGCTTGGCTGGGGTTCCCCTACAGGCGTTATCCTGTTCTGGGCAACGTCTTCGCTTTTCGGCGTTTTCCAGCAGATTATCTCCACTCGCGTGTTCAAGCATAAGGACGCGGAGATCGAAGCGGAAAAGGTTGAAGTCAAGCCCATAGAGGTTGACGTGGTCCGCAAAGAAAAGAAGAAGCGTCCGACCAAGAAGAGCAAGTAAGCCTTACGGTTTCAGCTCGCGCAATATCGCCGTCTACTCCCCCTATGTGGCAGTGCTGCATAGGGGGAGATTTGAATGTAAGGAGGTTCTCATGGAAGAAGAGAACGAGTTGAAGGTGGCAGAGGCTGCCGACACCGATGCTGATCTGGAATACAGCGAGGAGGAGATCGACAAGATTGCAGACACCGCAATCGACGCGATCCAGGATATCTTGAAGTACTTCAATGTCGGCGAGGTCGAGATCGAAGAATATGAAGGCGACGAAGGTGAGCTCATCCTCGATATCACCGGTGATGACCTTGCGGTGCTTATCGGTCGCCATGGCAAGACCTTAGATGCCCTCCAGTTCCTGATCTCCTCTATGACCACTCGCACGGTAGGGCATCGTTACCCTATCGTCGTTGATGTGGAGGGATACAAAGGACGTCAGCGCCAAAAGTTGGAAGACATTGCCGTGAATGCCGCGGACAAGGCTGTTTCCCAGGATCGGAGCATCAAGCTTCGCCCCATGACTCCCTACGAGCGTCGCATCATCCACGTTGCGCTCCGCGATGACGATCGTGTTGAGACCGTCAGCGAGGGCGAAGGTCGTGCCCGTCGTGTTGTGGTGATTCCTAAGTAAGTTTCTTTTTGGATATGGAAAGTGATCCTATGACTGAGATTAACGTTCCTCAGCCAACTGACGAGCAGCGCGAGCTGCTCGATCAGCATCTACGGCTTGTTATCAAGGAAAATGAAACCACAAACCTTACGCGTATCGTTGATTGGGAAAGTGCCCAGGTTCTTCATATCGAGGATTCAATCCAGGGTTTCCCTGAATTTTCTGCTGCTCCCGAGGGGAGGTTCCTTGATATGGGTTCCGGTGCCGGGTTCCCCGGGATTCCATTGGCGATACTCTCGTCAAGGGAGACGCTTCTTGCTGATTCGGTAAGAAAAAAGACGAAAGCGCTCGATGCGTTCATCTCCGAACTGGGCCTTTCCAGCTCGGTAAGCACATATCATGGCAGGATCGAGGACCTTGCCGTCGAGCGTCCTGGTGAGTTCTCGGTAGTTACCGCCCGTGCCCTTTCCCAGATTGCCTCTCTTCTTGAGCTTGCATCTCCGCTTCTTTGCAAAGGGGGACGATTGGTTTGCTATAAGACGCAACCTGAATCAGAAGAGCTTGAGCATGCGAAGGATGTTGCGAGAAAACTCGGGATGGAGTTCGTCTCGACTCGTGGGTTCGTTCTTTCCGATGGCGAGACCCAGAGAGCGATCATTGTTTTTGAAAAGCGATGCAATCCCTCGATGAAGCTCCCAAGAAGAGTTGGGCTGGCTCAGAAAAAGCCCTTTTAATCGATAAGGCACCTTAGAGCGAATCTAAGGTGCCTTATTTTTTCGGATTATTAATTCCCTATGATCATTGGTGAGCGGCGGTTACAAAGCTTCTCAAAAGGTCATTTTCTTGATGATACATGAAAATAAATCTGGCTTGTTGCAGTTACTCCGTTTATTTCCTGATCCGCAGAATAAACTGTTTCACTTCCATTCTCCACTGAGCGTCAGAAAGGTATTATTGGGAGACAAAAGCAAGGAGCGCCTTTGGCTTTCTGATGGCTCGTTTCTTGTTTTGCGTGCGATTTCTTCGCTGTGGGCCATTCGAAGGTGGTCTGCTGTGACACGTATAAATTCCCTCGATTGAGGATTGCTGCTGCTAAACCTGCGATACGCAGGTTTCACGTGAAACAAAAAAGACAGCTGTTGAAAGGAGAGCTCGTGGGATTCTTCGGTAGTCGTAAAAAAGCCAAGAACATACCAGTGACTTCCGTTGTCGAGCAAGAAGCCCCAAAGGATATCGAACAAGAGATCATCCAAAGTAGTTTCGACGAAGCCAATGAGCAAGCTCAGGTTATGGAGAGAGAATCCGAGCCGGAAGCTGAAGAAGCTGAGACTCTCCCTGAAACGCAAGCCGAAGAGGAGCAATCAGAAGACATCGAAGAGGACGATGGTGTTCGTACCTTTGTCTCATTCCGCGACAAGCCGTCCGTTTCGCATGTAATCGGTCAAACCAAGATCCTGGCCATCATCAACCAGAAGGGTGGGGTTGGCAAGTCTACCACCGCGGTTAACCTGTCTGCAGCGCTTGGCCGCATGGGTAAGGAAGTCCTTTTGGTCGACCTTGACCCTCAGGGCAACGCAACAAGTGGGTACGGTATAGACAAGCGTGCCCTCGATGCCTGTGTTTACAATGTCCTGCTTGGGGAGACTCCTGCAGAAGACGTTATCCTGTCTTGCGTTGCGGAAGGCGTTGATGTTCTTCCCTCAACGATCAGCCTTGCAGGAGCAGAGGTCGAGCTGGTTAATGAGATGGCTCGAGAGAACCGCCTAAAGAGCGCTCTCGGGAGCCTTCGCGGTCGTTATGACTACATCCTGGTTGATTGCCCGCCTTCCTTGGGCTTGCTTACCATCAATGCACTTGTTGCGGCGGATAAGCTGTTGGTACCAATCCAATGCGAGTTTTACGCCCTTGAGGGTGTGACAAAACTCCTCGATTCGATGAAACGTGTCAAAAGCATCCTAAACCCAAGCCTCGATATCTTCGGCATCGTTCTTACCATGTACGATTCTCGAACCAATCTTGCCAATCAGGTGGTAAATGAGGTCCGCTCCTTCTTTGGTGATGCGGTTTTCGAGACTTTGATTCCGCGCACCGTTAAACTGTCCGAAGCTCCAAGTTACGGCCAATCGATCATCGAGTATGCTCCCGACAACAAGGGAAGTCTCGCCTACACCGATTTGGCTAAAGAGGTGATTGAACGTGGCTAAACAGAAAAGCGGTCTTGGCCGCGGTTTGAATGCTCTCTTCGATGAGAGTCCCCGACCTACTGCTCCTGAAGCCCGACGCGATACGTCGGTAGAAGTTGCTTCCAAGGCATCTGTCCCTGTGAGCGAGGAGGGCAAAGCTCCCAGCCAAAACAGCGAACAGGCGGAAAACCAAGGGGTTCTGCATAGGGCCTTGCGTGATCGTGCCAATGCTGCAAAGAAGGGAAAGGGCTCCTCTTCCAATATCTATATATCGGAAGAAGCTTTGGAAAACGCCAAGGTTGTTTCACGTGAAACGAAAAAACCCATCCATCAGGTTGGCTCGGGCACCACAGCCAAGGCGGTAAATCGTCCTGCGCCTCAACCTAAACCCGTTGTGCCTACGGCAAAGCGTGCTGGTGTGGTTTCCGAGCGTCCGGTGGCGAAGAAGGAGCCTACGGCCAAGGCTGCGAAGGCTCCTGAGCCTATTGCCCGCCCGAGCGATGTTAAGGGGGATACCGGTGTTGTCCGGCTTTCCCTGGTTCAGCCGAATCCGGATCAGCCGCGCACCAATTTCAAGCCGGAGGAAATTGAAGAGCTTGCCGGTTCCATCAAGAAGGAAGGCTTGCTGCAGCCTATCCTGGTTCGCAGGGTTGGTGACCATTACCAGATCATCGCCGGCGAGCGTCGTTGGCAGGCTTGCAAGAGCCTGGGTATGGAAGAGGTTCCCGTTCGTTTCTGGTCTGCTGATAACGATAAAGCGCTCGAGCTCGCCCTTATCGAGAACATCCAGCGTTCTGACCTGAACCCCATCGAAGAGGCATATGGCTACAAGCGCCTTATGGAGCGCAAGGGCATGACCCAGTCTGAATTGGCTAAAACCGTCTCTAAGGGTCGCTCCACTATCGCGAATGCCCTTCGTCTCCTTGATTTGCCTGAACAGGCACAGCAGCTCCTATTTGAAGGGAAGATCACCGCAGGGCATGCCCGTGCCATTCTCTCGGTCAATGATCCTGAGGGCCGGAAAAAGCTGACTGAAAAGCTTATGAGCGAGAAGCTCAGCGTTCGCCAGACCGAGCAGATTGCACGCTTGATGTCCGGTAGGGAGAAAGCACTTGAGGAAGGGAAATCCAAGCGCGTTCCCGCTCCTGCGAGTTTCAAGAAGGCTGCCAAGGGCCTGACTCGGTTCCTTTCGGCCCCTGTTCGCGTTAAGACCGTTCAGGGGAAGAACAAAATCGAGATCCAATTCAAGGATGAGGAAGAGCTGCAGCGTATCATGGATCTGATATCAAGCGCTTCAGATAAGTAAGACATGCGGGTCATGACGCGAACAAGCTCCTGAGTCCGCAAAGATAAGTCCCTAAAGAGCAACCCCTTCGCAACTTGATAACTGAGAAGGGGTTGCTCTTTAGATTTGGGTTTATCGGTGGGCTACGGCTGAATAGCGCCCTCTTATGATTTGAGTTTGTTTTTCAACTGTCCGCATGCCCCATCGATGTCGGCGCCGCGCGAATTGCGAACAGTTGCCTCTTTCCCGGTCATCTTGAGCTTATGCACCCACTCTTGTTGGATTGCTGGTGATGTGGGGTGGTAGGGGCTGCCGACGACCTCGTTGACATTCAAGAGGTTCACATGGCACAGCAATCCATCGCAGAAAGCGATAAGGGCCTCAAGGCTCTGCTTCGTATCGGTGACGCTGTTTATCAGCAGATACTCGAGGCTTACCCTTCTTCCGGAAGCGGCACAGTAGGAGACAAGCGCTTCCTTGAGTTTTGTCAATGGGATGTTCGAGCAGCGGGGCATAAGCATATCGCGGGTTTCTTGGATTGCGGAATGGAGGCTCACTGCCAACGTGAACTGCTCGGGCTCGCCGGCAAGCTTCCGTATTCCGCTCAAGATCCCGCATGTTGAGATAGTGATATGACGTGCACCGATTTCAAGGCCGTTCTTCGAGTTAGCGAAACGAAGCGCATCGAGCGTTGCATCGTAATTCTGGAAAGGCTCGCCTTGGCCCATGGAAACAAGGTTGGTTACCCGATGGCCGAAATCCTCCTGTACAGCGTTGATTTGGCAGATCATCTCCGCAGACGAGAGGTTTCGGGTAAGGCCCTCGTGTCCTGTTGCGCAGAAAGCGCAACCCATGGCGCACCCTGCTTGAGTGGAGAAGCAGACAGTAAGATGCTTCGGCTCGTCTTTACGTTCCTTCTTGTCAGTTGAAGGGATGCCTACTGCTTCTACGCGCGCGCCGTCCGAAAACTCCAAAACATACTTCCGCGTTCCATCGCGGGAGGTCTGTTTATCGACCACGAGCGGCTTGACCAAAGGGAAGCCATCCTCGAGTTTTACCCTCATGGCTTTAGGGAGGTTCGTCATCTCGTCGTAGGAAGAGGCGTTTTTCTGATACAGCCAACCAGTGAGCTGCTTCGCACGGAACTTCGGTTGACCGAGCTCATCTACGATTCGGGGTATCTGGGATATGTTCAAAGATTGGATTGGTTTCTTCATGGGTCGTATTATACGCAAGTGGTGGGAAGCCCCTTCCGTAAGGTGGAGCGACAATCGCCTTTGCTATACTCACAGCAGCTCATGTGAGCCTTTCTGATTGGTTGTCGTTGTTCGGAAGAAGGAATCATGCCTTGTTCTTTTAAGCCCGAGGAAGTAAAAGTTGCCTTGTTGGCGGGAGGCAAGAGCGCGGAACGCGATATCTCCCTTCTTTCCGGCGAAGGTGCCAAAGAGGCTCTTGAGCAGGCGGGGTTCCCGGTAACGGTTTTCGATCCTGCGAAGAAAGAAGACCTTGTGGCGTTGATCGAGGGTGACTTCGATGTGGCGTTCCTAGCGCTTCATGGCAGGTATGGCGAAGACGGTACTGTTCAAGGGTTCTTGGAGACTATTGGCCTTCCGTATACCGGCCCTGGTGTATGGGCAAGCGCCACGGCGATCGACAAGATGAAGGCCAAAGAGGTCTACCGGGCGGCAGGTATCCCAACGCCCCATTCTTTGACCATTGCTTCTCCTGAAGAGCCGGCATCGAACATCGTGGGGGCAGTAGGCTCACGCTGTGTGGTGAAGGCAGCAACGCAGGGGAGCGCACTTGGTGTGTACATTTGCGATGGGGCAGAGGAAGTGGAAGCGGCAATTGAGCGGGTTTTCGAGGTGGACTCCTGCGCTTTCGCCGAATCGTTCGTTCAAGGCACGGAATTCACGGTTGCCGTCTTGGGCAATGATGATCCTTATGCCCTTCCGGTTATCAAGATCGTCCCATCCCATGAGTTCTATGATTTCGAGTCGAAATACGCTCAGGGCGGTTCGCAGCATATCTGCCCGGCTCCGCTGACGGAGAGGGAAACCGCCGATGCGCAGGATCTTGCCGTGGAGGCCCATAAGGCACTGGGTTGCCAAGGCGTTTCGCGTACCGACCTTATCCAGGATGCGGAAGGGAAGTTCTGGGTTCTGGAAACCAACACCATCCCCGGAATGACGTCAACCTCGCTTCTCCCCGATGCAGCGAGCGCTGCCGGGATATCGTTCCCGGAGCTTTGCGTGGAACTGGTAGGGTACGCCCTTCAGCGCTAACTTAGAACAAGCCGCAGGAGTGAAGGCCGAACACGATAAGCGCAACAACGGCCAGCAGGAAAACCCAGCTGCCTATCATGCAGCCCATATTGCCCTTCCGGGCTTGCTTGACCAAGCGTTCGGTGCCGCTGCGCTCGGTTTTTACCCAGGCAGTGCCCTTTTTCTTCTCAGGCAGGGCTACGCGTCCGGTAGGCGTCCATTTCCCCTGATTTTCGATGACTTGGGCGAGGGCGTCCCTACCTAGATCTGCATCGGGGCGGATGCCGTTTCCGAGTTGATTGCCCAAGCCATCGACAAAGGTGCTGAATGCTGCTTCGTACTCGGGGTCGTATGAAACGATAAGGACTTGACCCCAGTAGAGGCCTGGTTCGGGCTTCTCAGTGAAAGCAACCAGGGCAAGAAGGGCAACCGTGTTCCACCCCTTTGCCGCGCAGAGCTCCACTTGGTTTGCTGCGCGGTTTTCCAGAATGCCCATGCGCTTACCGAAAGGGTTGACGATCCAAGAGGTTCGTTTCCCGTCGATGTACTCGGTTTCGATACTGAACGCATCACCGATGATGTTGTCGGCTCCAAGAAATGCCGCAGCGGCTTCCTTGCTTTCGGTATCGAACCGGGCGTACGTAGCGAAGTAGCCGATCTCGGACATATTTTCTCCTAGGAGTAGCGCGGATAAAGGCGTTTGCGAATGGAGTAAATGATAGTCTTTAGTGCATGGAAACTCAAAACGAAGAAGCCGTAAGCCGGCTTGACTCTTATATCGTAGAAAACACCCCTTCCAGGATCCGTGAGCGCTACCATTTGCTTCGCCAGTACGCTGAGTCTCATGATTTCGGCATCCTGGACAAAGACGTGGTCATCATCGACACCGAGACCACGGGCTTTTCCTTCACGAACGACCAGCTTATCCAGATAGCTGCCGCGCGCATGCAGAAGGGCGTGGTAACCGGGTGGTATGTAACGTTCGTGAATCCCGGCAAACACATTCCCGATGATGTTGCCCATCTTACGAACATCAGCAACGAGGACGTGGCCGATGCTCCCTGCGCCGATGAGGCGGTAGCAGGGCTGGTCGAGTTCGTGGGCGATTCCGATGTGGTTGCCCATAACGCAAACTTCGATCGAACGTTCTGCACCAAATATCCTGCTGGCGAACCTCTGAAGCAGAATCTCTGGTTCGATTCGTTGGACTTGGCGAAAATCGCCCTTCCGCGTTTGAAATCCCACCGTCTGCTCGATCTGGTGCGTGCATTTGGTGGGCCCGATTCCACTCATCGTGCTGACGACGACGTTGCAGCAACCTGCATCGTGTACCGCATCCTTTTGGCAGCGGTTGATTGCATGCCGGCGCCGTTGGTTGGCCACATTGCCCAGATGTCGGATATCGATTCCTGGAACACAGTTGCCGTGTTCCAGAGAATCGCCGCTATGCGCGAATGCGACGAATCGTATAGCCTTCGTTCCTCTCGCAAAGCTGCCGTTGCCAAGGCTACGGCGCCTGTACGTGTCGATGCGAATTCGCCGGTCGGTTCGGTCGAGCTTGCCTTCGATGATGGCAGGGAATGGGATGTATCTACGTCCCAACCCTTGCAGTTCGCTTCCGATGAGGAGATAGCCGCCGCATTCAACCCCGGCGGACTGTTGGATTCCCTTTACGATGAATATGAACCGCGCGAAGAGCAGCGCGAGATGGCGATTGCCGTGAACCGCGCCCTTGCCCAAGGGAGGAATCTCGCAGTTGAGGCAGGAACAGGCGTTGGCAAGTCGATGGCGTACTTGATACCCCTTGCGTACGCCGCGCAAAAGAACTCGATCACCGTTGGCGTGGCAACGAAGACCAATGCCTTGCTTGACCAGTTGGTGAACAAGGAGCTCCCACTGCTGGCGGGAACCTTGGGCATAACCTACGCCCCTTTGAAGGGTTTCACCCATTATCCCTGCCTGCGCAAAGTGGATCAGCTCGACAAGCGCGGTCCCGAGATCATCGTCTATAAAAAACAGCAGATCAACCAGGCCCCCGCATTGGCGGGTTTGCTTTCATTCGTCGAGCAGAGCGACTATGACGACATGGACACCCTGAAAATCGATTATCGGGCTATTCCCCGTTGGCAGATCAGCACGAAAAGCTCCGAATGCCTTCGTCATAAGTGCCCCTTCTTCGGCCGCAGTTGCTTCGTTCATGGCGCCCGTGAAGAAGCTCAGCGCTGCGATGTTGTGGTAACGAACCATAGTTTGCTGTTCTGGGATGTTCGCTTCGATGGTGGGCTTTTGCCCCCGATCCGCTATTGGGCGGTTGATGAGGCCCATGGGGCCGAAGCGGAGGCCCGCCGTGCTTTGGCTCTTTCCGTTTCCTCGGAATCCCTGCGTGCTCTTGCCCGGCGCGTTGCCGGTGAAGGTGCTTCATCCAATGTGCTTACCCGGGTTTCGCGCAGCGCACAGGCCCCCGAGGAGGGGATGCGCCTCTATGAATCGCTTATCGCGAAGGCGCAGACCTGCGCAGGCGCATTTGCCATCGCTGCCGAGGAGTTTTGTCTGGGGGCGAAAGACCTGCTGCTGCACGATACCAAGCACTCTGCCCGCGGCTACGAGTACTTCGACCTCTGGCTGAACGAGGAGATACGGCGAGGCTCCTCGCATTCCGCAGTAGTGGCGCGTGCCCGCTCTTTGCAGGAAACCTTGGAAAAACTCATCCGTGCTATTCGGGATATCGTTGCCTACGCCGAGCAAATGGAAGATACCTCGAGTGCCCAGCGTGAGCTTGCCCTGGTCGCCCTAGAACTGCGCGAGTTGAATGAATCGCTGGAAGCGATGTTCTTCAGCAATGAAGACAACAAGGTCTATTCCGTTCGTGTGAACAGGAAAAAGGCTGAACTCGACGAGGTGTTCACAGTGCAGCCGCTCGATGTGGGCCTTCCTCTCAACGAGTCGCTGTACGCTGAAACACGCAGCGTGATATACGCGTCGGCAACCCTTGCGGTCGACGGCTCCTTCGATGCTTTCGAGCGAGCAGTCGGTTTCAACGAGGGGGAAGGTTCCCAGGCCGATACGTTGAAGGTCGATTCGAGCTTCAACTTCGACGCGAACATGAAGGTGTATGTTCCTACAGACATGCCGGAGCCGTCGAGCGCGGCATACCTGCCGACGCTTCAGCGGTTCCTTGCGGATCTGCATGTTGCCCGCGAAGGGTCGCTGCTCACCCTGTTCACCAACCGCCGTGAAATGGAGAAGTGCTTCGAGGAGGTTAATCCCGTCCTGAAGGAAAACGATCTTCGCTTGGTGTGCCAGAAGTGGGGTGTTTCCATAAAGGGCTTGCGGGATGACTTCTTGAAAGACGAGCATTTGAGCCTATTTGCCTTGAAGAGCTTCTGGGAAGGATTCGATGCTCCAGGCTCCACGCTGAAAGGCGTTGTGATCCCCAAGCTGCCATTCGGGCTTCCCACTGACCCGCTGTCCCGTGAGCGTGAAGAGCGGTTCCCCCAAGCATGGTCTAAGTATTCGCTGCCCCAGTCGGTTATCGAAGTGAAGCAGGCAGTGGGCCGCCTTATACGCAAATCAACCGATAAGGGCATTGTGGTATTGGCAGACCGGCGCCTGTTGACCAAATATTACGGGAAGAAGTTCCTCAATTCGCTGCCAAGCCGAAACATATCGTGTCTGACCTGCGATGAGATAGTCGCTGAGGTGGCCGAGGCGGCGCGTGTAGAGAACATCGCAACCGGCAAGTAGGTCTGTTCTGTGAAAGGGAAGCAAAACGGAAAAGGCCTTGGCCGCAAGGAGAAGCAGTTCCTCCATCTGAAGGAATTTTCCCAAGGCAAGCCAAACGAGATCTCTTTCAACGTCCTTGAGCAAAAGGCAGCTGTGCAAGACGAGAAGGAGAAAGGATCGTCTTGGAGGTTTTTCCGTTTCCGGGAAGACGCCAAAGAGATCTCGAGTGAGGATGTCCAGGGTAACCAGACGGGTTCCCCCCATCAGCGGGGATCCCGTCTTGCCGTGCCGCGAAAAAAGGCATCGGAGGGTAGTTCCAGCCTTCCCTCTTCCGGCTCCGCGGCAAAGAAGAAAGCGAAGAAGACACGCACCTCTCCTAAGGCCATGCATGCTCATGGCGATGATTCTGGCCGGAAAAGCTCGTTTCTTGCCGCGGATTCCCAGGAGGAGATACTCCAGCGTCAGCGCCGTCGTCGCCGTGCTCGCAGGTTGAGCCTCGCAGTGGTACTGCTGATCTGCATCGGGGGCTTGGGGGTAGGTGGCTATTGGGCTTATCAACAGTACGAGAAGCTGAGCACGAGCGTTGGGGTTCTCCGTGAGGCGTGCAGCCTTATCGCCGAAAGCGATGAGACCACCGTGGCGATAGACGGGTACTTCCAAACCGCATTCAACGACGACACCCTGTCTACTGCCAAGCAGCTCGTTGAGCAAGTGCCCGATGCAAAGGACAAGCTTGAGTCGGCTCGGGTGTATGCCCAGAAGGCCGAAAACGAGCTCGAGGGATCTCAACGCGACAAGGAAGCTGCTGAGCGTGCATTGAACGCCATAGCCAAGCGCAACCAGCTTCTTGACCTTTCGGTTTCTCGTATCGATCAGGACATAGCGGCAAAACAGGCCATCGACGCCATGGACGAGGCGGAAGGCCATATAAAGCAAGGGAACTCCCTCTTGTTCCAGGCCGCAAACGTGGTGTCGAACACCACCGCCGAAAACGTTGCGAAGTCGACTGAGTATACTACGGCGGCGAAGGCCCAGTTCGTTCTTGCCCAGCAGTGCATCGAGTCCGCTAAAGGCTACTATCCATCGGCGAACTTCGATGACTCGATCGCATATTTGGATAAGAGGGTGCTTGCCGCAGACGAAGCCCTTGCCTCCAATGCGGCGATCTTGATCCAGGATAAGAGCACTGCAGAACAGCATAACGATGCGTACAACACGGCAGATCAAGAGGCGGTTGCCCTTGCGGAAAAGCTAGGGAGCAACTTCGCCCAGCCGATAGTGGATGCCTATTCTGCTGCAACGGCAGACGTTACCTCGCAGTACGAGGCCCTTCGCTCGGATGCGGCTGCGAACGATGCATACTTGCGGGAATATTTAGGGGATGTTCAATGAGCGTTCGATTCAGGCTCATAGGCGCTTTTGCCCGGTGAATTGCCTTGCGGTCATGCCGGCACATTTATGTGGATTCGGTTCGCCGCCTTCAGGCGAGTCAGTGAACCGATGGCAGGCAAACCGCCTGTTCGATGCAAATGACGTATACTGATTTGGAATATATCCATGCGGCGGATAAAAGCTGCTCGCGTGAAAATAACAAAGGGGCTTTTCATGGCTGAGATTATCGATGACGTTGAGTATCTGACGAAAGAAGTCGGGCCTCATCCTGCTGGAACGGAAGAAGAGCAAAAGGCGGCGCTGTACATCGCCGATCGGATGCAGAAGGATGCGGGCTTCACAACGGTTGTGGAAGACTTCCAGTGCAGCGTCAACGATCAGCTGCCTACTCTAATATGCTTTGGCGCAGCCCTTCTCTCGGTGTTGCTCTCGCTCGTTGCTCCTGGCCTTGGTGTTCTTTGGATGCTTGTCGGCATCGCCGCCGCCGTGCTGTTCGGTATGGAAGTCATGGGCAAGCCGGTTCTGTCTCGCCTGTTCAAAACAGGGGCAAGCCAGAATGTGGTGGCCAAATACCAGCCTGCTTCCGCCGGCTCGCCCGCACGCCGCCGTAAGGTGGTATTGGTGGCCAATTACGATAGTGCGAAGGCGTTGCAGGAAGAGAAGCCTCCCTTCATCCAGTTCCTGCCCATTATGCAGAAGGCAAGCGCGGTAGCCCTGGTCGTTTCGGCTGTTCTGCTGCTGCTCCGTTCCACGGTGCTTTCCGGTGATACCGGGGCTCTTTCCTCGGTTATATCGTTCATCCTGGTTATCTGCGCGATATTGTTCGCCCTTCCCATTGTACGTTCCGCGCTCCATATCACAGCACCCTACAACCAATCCGCGAACAACAACGCAACGGGCGTATCGGTGATGCTGGAGGTTGCACGTAGGGTTGGCAACGGCCTGGTAAGCCAGGAGGAGCTGTTGGAGCAGGCCTCTGGCGAGGCTAGCGTTGTTCATGGCGAGAAGGCTGCTCGATCGGCGGGCTTGGTACCTGAGGGTGCAAACGTGTCGTACGAAGTAGACAACATGTCGCCGCAGGAATCTCTCGCCGCAGCCAAGGCGGCGATTGCCGCACTCACCGGCAAACCGGTTGCCGATAAGGTTCCCGTCACCGATATATCTTCCCGCTTGGTGAAGGGCGGCGGTCTTCTTCCCGAAGACGAAGTTGCTGCATCGAGCGTTCACTTCGAAGAGAATCCGCAGCCGCAGCAGCGGAATCCGAAACCAAGCTATCTGAAGCGGGAGATGGTATCTGCCACTCTCGAGGAAGAACCTGCACCGAGCGAGATGCCTGATCGTTCCAACGAGCCGGTTGCGAAAGAGGCGCTTACCGAGGCGCCTGCTGCCCCCGCGCCGGCACCCGCTCCTGCTGCCGTCGAGTCTGTCACCCAGCCTTTTGAGCGCTCTGTTCCCGTTGCAATAAGCAGCGTTTCCCACACCTACTCCAAGCCGAGCGGTGGCACCCCTGCCTGGGCCAAGGCTGCACGGGAGAAGGCACGTGCGAACAAGCCCGAAACCGCAGAGCCGAAAGTAGGCCGTTCCCGTTACGCGGATACCGTTGCCGCCCAGATTGCGGAGCAGCAAGCTTCCAGCAACCGTCCTGCAGGCTATTACTCTGCCGCTCCTGAGCAGGATGCAGCCGTCGACGCTGGTCTTTCATCGAGGTTGAATGCTCTTCGAGATGAGATTCAGTCGGTGGACGCACCTCGTTTCTCATCAGATATAGCGGCCGAGCAGGGCAATGGGGTCGATAAGGCCGAGATCGAGCGTTCAACCACCGTAAATGATCAGCCTACGGAATCCTATGGCTCGGAGGCAGCTGCTAAGCGCGTTGTTTCACGTGAAACAGAAGCAGTTTCTGCCGGTGCCGCAACTGCTGCTAAGCTGACCTCTGCGCAGCAGGCCGCAAAGCGACCGGTAGCCGCTTTGCGTAACGAAGCTGCTGCAGTTGCGAATGCCCGCACGATAGATAAAGACGCTATTGAGGAAGTACTGGAACATTCCGCAGAACGCAGTGAGGCAAGCCATAACCCCACTCCGCGCCAATCCGCTGGGAAGCCCCATAAGATTCACCGCATTGCTGAAGATCTGCGCGCCGCACGTGAAGCCGAACGCGAGGCATTCGATATACACGAGAAGAACGAGGTATCTGAGGAAGCGTCTGCTTCGGCAACATCCCCGATGGACATTGTCGATAAAGTCGACTCTTCTGCCGAGGCGACAGGCCAGATGCCTGCATCTCCCGCCTATGCCGACGAGCCCTACGGCCAATTCGACTACGACGAGGCTGCCGAATACATAGATGCAGCTGCTTATGAAGAGAGCGATCTCGAGCCCTTGCAGTCTCAGGAGCAGCCAGCATCTTTCCTCGAACGTACCAAGCAGGCCGGTGAGCGCATGCAGAATGCGTTTGCCTCCCGTTTGAAGTCGGTAAGGAAACCCTCGTTCATGCGCAGGGATGAAGCTGCCGCTGGACAGGCGGATTACGGTGAAGAAGTCTATGACCAGCCCTATTCGGAAGATCAGGTTCCGGAATCGGTCGATGGCGCAGATTACCAAGAGGAAACGGTAGAGGATCCGACTATCGCACCAGGACAAACTGCTGCGATTAAGCCGGTCGACGTTTCGCAATTCATCGACAATGAAGAGTTTGAAGACGATAGGTTCACGCCCATCAGACGAATCAATGAGGAAGTGGAACCGGTAACTGTGCCCACGGTGGAAGAAAACCTTCCTGCGGGGAACCAGCATGGCTACGGCTCCGCATCATACGATGATTTCGATGCTGGGTACGCAAACGATGGCTATGTGGATTACGAGTCGGAATATCCTACGAATGAGCAGCAGGGTTACCGGAATGAGCAAGGTGCTGCTTCCCCTATCGTCGGTATGGGTGATATCTTGCCTATCCCTAATATGGAGCAGCCCTCTGAGCCGAAGCGTCAGGTAATCGTTCTTCCTGAGGTGACAGGAGGTCGTTCTGTTGATAGCGACGTTTCGCGTCAGCGCGCACCGATGGCGGATTCCTCCAACAGCACCCAGGCAGGCGCCCGTTCCCTTCTGTCGAATATGCTTCCTGGTATCGATGTCGATGAGTCGACGGATCAGTCGGCAAAACGGGTTTCACTGAACCTGCCTTCCCTGGGAGATACTGGCTCTCAGCAGGCAGTTTCCACCACTGGATCGTTCAGCACAGTTGGCGGCACCGGGTCCTTTACCCCTGTTGGCGATGAGTTGGTATCCGATATCGCGCCTGAAGAGCGCTATGTCGAAGACGCTGACGACTCTGCCTACGACGAGGATTACACCGAAAATGGTGCTTTTGCCGGGAGTGGCTATGTGGAGATGCCGAAGTCCCGTGCAGGACGCTTGTTTGGCCGCTTCCGCAAGAAGAACAAGAGCAATCACGAAATGTCGGTCAATGAGTGGGTTGACGTTGACGAGAATTACAACGCGCGAAGCGTCGGAAAGGCCCGTGGCGATTGGTCCAGTTTCCAGGATGATCAGGGCTCATATGGCTCAAATAATCAATCCAACAACGGCCGAGATTGGAACGGCGGCGCATTTTCGCTGGATCGTTTGCGTAAAGGGCAGCAGGCTGCCGCTGAAGCCGTAGAACCGCAAGCTGATGGCCTCATGGAAACGAATCCTGCGGTGAGGATCGATGGCGACAGCCAAACTGCCGAGCAGATAAACCATGAGTTGAAGAAGCTCCAAGAGTTCCGTCATCCCGATATCGATACTGAAGTATGGTTCGTTGCGTTGGGCGCCGAGCATTACTCCCATTCGGGCATGAATGCCTTCTTGGACGAGCATGCCGAAGAGCTGCGCGGGGCCGTGATTGTCAACCTCGAGGCGTTGGGGGCAGGTACCTTGTCCTGCGTGGAAGAGGAAGGCGCCTACCGGTCCTATAAGGCATCATCTCGCTTGAAGCGCGTCCTTCGTCAGGCAACTGAGCGGTCTGGTGTTCGCTACGGTGTTGATAAGATCGTTTCACGTGAAACACCTGCTTCGGTTGCCATGTCTCGTGGGTACCATGCTATTACCGTTGCTGGTATGGGTGAAGGGAACACCGCCCTGTATTCGGCAGACAACGATATTGCCGAGAACATCAACGCCAAGGCATTGGATGATGCCGTCAAGTTCACGATGGCGTTGCTCAAAAGCTTCTAGGACCTGCCTATTCCTAGGTTGTGAACAACCGATTAACAGTCGAAAAAAAAGGGAGACTGCCGTATGGCGGTCTCCCTTTTTGCTATGCATTGACGCTTATAGGGAAAGGTCGATGCTCGAGAGCGTGTTCTTCAGTGTTTCAGCCGAGGCTTTCAAATGCTCGGCTTCATCATGATTTAAATGAAGGGGGATGGGGAATTCGACGCCGCAACTACCAACGATGGCAGGCATGCTCATCACCACGTTGGTTACGCCCCGAACGTCTTCCCTGAAATTCGATACGTTCATGACCGACTTCTCGTCACGGACAATTGCTTCGCAGATTCTTTTGACGGATGGGGCAATGCCGAAATAGGTAGCATGTTTCCGTTTGATGATCTCGTAAGCGCTGTTTCGTACGCTGTCTTCGATTTCCTGGCGAAGCTTTGCCGAGTCCTCGATCCCGCGAAGCTTGAAGAAATCATCGATATGGATACCGGAAACGTTGGCTCCGCTCCAGACTGTAAGCTCGCTGTCGCCGTGTTCACCGATAATGCGCGCATGTACGTGGCGTGGGTCCACATCGAGCATACGACCCAAGGTGTATTTGAGCCTGGAACTGTCTAGTACCGTGCCGGAGCCCATCACCCGCTCTTTGGGCAGACCAGAAAGCGATAACACCACCTGAGTTAATATGTCCACCGGGTTGGACACTACTAAGAAAATGCCATCGAAGCCATGCTTCATGATGGCGGGAATGATGCCTTTGAAGATCTGAGTGTTCTTTTGTACCAGATCGAGCCTTGTTTCACCGGGTTTTTGGTTGGCTCCCGCGGTAATGATGATGATGGAGGCGCTGGCGGCGTCTTCGTAGGTACCAGCATAGATGTTCATGGGGCTGTAATAAGGGATGCCGTGACTTATGTCGAGCGCTTCCCCCTCAGCGCGCTGCTCATCGATGTCGACGAGCACCATTTCTGAGAACAATCGGCTCTGCATCAGGCTATATGCAGTAGTAGAACCGACGAAGCCGCATCCGATGACGGCAACTTTTCTGTTGCGGATTGCGTTTGTCATAACATCCTCTTCTTCCTTCTTCGAAGGCGTACGGCATTTGGTCCCCTTTGCTGGAACCATGGCTCAGTACCTTAGCCGCGCCGTATTTCGCTTTCATTGCATGAGGGTTTCTGCTGTATGCACGTTGCTTCAAATGCGGATTAACCGACAAAACGAAACATATTCGGAAACAATCGATTTCTAGAATGAGCCGTGTTACGAGCTCCCCCTTTAAATCAGAACAGATCCCTCGTAACAGGAAGGACAGGCTCATGTACGATCCAGGAACAACTACATTCATGATCATGAGCTGCGGTTTTGTGCTCATGATGAGCCCTGCACTCGCCCTATTCTATGGGGGTTTGTCCAGAAGGAAGAACGTGGTCAACACGATGCTGATGTGCGTGTTGGCAATGGGGATCGTCGGTTGTCTTTGGGCGATAATAGGCGACTCCATCGCTTATGGCGGCTCAGACGCATTCGATGAGGATGGCAGCCTAGTAAGCGTCGTGAACCTGTTCGTTGGCGGTCTTGACAGGGCATTCTCTACCTGGTCGCTTGACGAGATGCTCACCTCGCTTTCATCGGCACCGGCCGACCCAACATATGCCGATATTGCGCTTGGAACCTATCCTGGCTTGATGGACGTTGCATTCCAGGCAACGTTCGCAATGGTAACGGCCGCAATCGTTACCGGCGCTTTGGCGGGGCGCATGAAATTCGGCGCCATTGCTTTCATCCTCTTGTTCTGGAGCCTGATCGTGTACGCTCCCATGGCCCACATGGTGTGGGGCGGCGGCCTTATCGGCAACTCCAACGCCATTGGTGCCCTTGATTTCGCGGGCGGCACTGCGGTTCATATCTGCTCTGGCCTTGGCGGCCTGGTGCTTGCTTTGATTCTTGGTAAGCGCACCGGCTTCGGGGTACGCACCGTTCGTCCTCATAACGTGCCGGCGGTTGTTATCGGTTGCGGCTTGCTCTTCGTAGGTTGGTTCGGTTTCAACGGCGGTTCTGCCCTGGCAGCCGATGGTTACGCGGGTTTGGCAATCTGCAATACGTTGTTGGCAGCATGCGCCGCATCGGCAAGCTGGCTTGCCGTTGAGCGCATCGTTACCAAGAAGCCTACCCTGGTAGGTGGCTGTACAGGCATCTTGGCAGGTTTGGTTGTAATCACCCCTGCCTGCGGTTTCGTGGACCCTATGGTGGCAATCATCATGGGTCTCATCGTTTCGCCAATCTGCTACTACTTCATTGCCGTGTTGAAGCGTAAGCTTGGATGGGACGATGCCCTTGACGCATTCGGTTGCCATGGCGTTGGCGGCATCGTTGGGTGCATCCTTACCGGCATCTTCGCAATGCCCGGCCTTTCCACTAATGAACTGGGTGGTCTGTTGTACACTGGCGACCCAACTCTCTTGGTTAACCAGGTGCTTTCCGTTTTGGTAACTTTGGTTTACGTGACGGTGACCACCGCGATAATCGGGTACGTTGCCAAGGCGCTGTTCGGTGGTAGCCTGCGAGTGAGCAAGGAGATCGAGAACCGCGGCCTTGATACTACGGTACACGGCGAATCCGGTTATCCGTCTTTTACCGGCCTTGATCAGTAAGTGAGGTAGATCATGAAGAAAGTTGAGGCAATTGTGCGCTCAAGCATGCTTGAGCCGCTGAAGGAAGCCCTGTTTCAGGGCGGAGTGGGCGGCCTTACCGTTTCCGAGGTGATGGGCTGTGGCAGCCAGCACGGTTGGAGCGAGTACGTACGCGGCTCCGAGGTGCTGGTAACCATGCTCCCGAAGATCAAGTTCGACCTGGTGGTTGCCGATGATGAGGTGGAGAGCGTGGTAGAGCTTATTCGAAAGACCGCCTATACCGGTGAAGTGGGCGATGGCAAGATCTTCGTCATGCCGGTGGAGCAGGTTATCCGTATCCGTACCGGTGAATCGGGCGAAGCGGCGGTGTAGCTGAACGCGGATACCAACATACAGCGGTTTCGTACGAGGCCGGCACCATGGGACCAAGCATCCTATGGTGCCGGTCTTTTTGCTTGGCTGCGCTAGGGAACGGCTCGCTTGTACATGACAGCCGTCTGCGTCTTCTTGGCGCCAGCCCCTGTATCGCCCGGCGGGGCTAGGGCGAAAGATCGTAGGCGATCTTATTTTGCCGCTGCCGGCGTTCTGGTGCGGACAAACCGTCCATGCCTTATTAACGCCGTCCCCTCGGCTCCTTTCTGGATGAGCCGGTAGGTTGCGGAGCTTACATTTCTTCGTTGCGCGCCTCTGTTCTATCGGCCTTATGTTTCGTGAATGAACGCTGGTATGCCAAGTTGGCTTGTCTTCTGATGGTCGCCCATGGGGTGAAACGGTTCGGATCGTTTCGCCATGTCGGTTGTGTTTCACGATAAACACTTAATCTACCAGGCGTTTTACCCTGAACAATCGCAACTGTTACCTGAATGAACCTTAAAAGACCCAAGACGTACACGGGCTGGCAAAGAAGCCTTCATTTCGCCGAAATAAGCCAGTAACGCGCCTTCGAATAATTAAATGCAAGCGAAACGCAGAGCGATTCGCGGACGAAGCAAGGAAGCACTGCCTGATATGAGGAGGCCCCCAATGAGTTATCCAGCGATTGATTTCCTGTATCTCAACGAGGAAGACATGATCAAAGCCGGCGTGATGAACATCTCCGACTGCATCGACACGATGGAAGAGGTTTTGAAGTGCCTGCGCGTCGGAGACTTCATGATGGGCGGCAAGGACGGCACGTCCCACGGCTGCATGGTCACCTTCCCTGAAACCTCCCCGTTCCCGAACATGCCCACCAATAAGGGTGAGGATCGCCGCTTCATGGCAATGCCCGCTTACCTTGGCGGACCCTTCGACATGGCAGGTTGCAAGTGGTATGGCTCCAACACCGCCAACAAGGAAAAGGGCCTTCCGCGCTCCATCCTGATGGTGATGCTGAACGATAAGGACACGGGCGCCCCCATCGCATTGCTTTCTGCGAACCTGCTTTCCGCTTACCGCACTGGCGGCATCCCGGGGGTTGGCATCCGCCATCTGGCCCGTAAGGATTCCAAGGTTCTGGGAATTTACGGCCCCGGCGGTATGAGCCGCACCGCCATCGATGCTTTCGCGGCTGAGTGCCCCGAGCTGGACACCGTGAAGATCAAGGGTCGCAGCCAGCGCGGCATCGACAACTACGTTGCCTACGTGAAAGAGCACCATCCGCAGTTCACCACCATCGAAGTGGTAGACAACCTGGAAGCCCTGGTACGCGATTCCGACTGCGTGTACTTCGGCGCCACTGCCACCTCCGATCCCAACACCTACGCAAAGGTGATGGGCGAATGGGTGAAGCCCGGCGCCTTCATCGTGGGCACTTCGGCCTACGATGTTGAGGATCAATTCCTCATCGACAAGTGCAAGCTGGTGGTAGACGACATCGGCCTGTACGATGCGTGGGCTCAGGAGTACCCGTACCCCACCTTCGGCTATGGCATGGACATCTTCGGTTGCAAGTTCACCGACATGGTGCACGACGACCTTATCACCCGCGATCGCATCATCTCCATGGGCGACATCCTGCTGGACAAGGCCCCCGGCCGCGTGAGCGACGACGAGATCATCACCATGAGCGTCGGCGGCATGCCGGTTGAAGACGTTGCTTGGGGCAAGTACTGCTACGACAACGCGGTGAAGATGGGCATCGGAACCAAGCTTCACTTGTGGGATGCCCCCACGTTCGCATAGGCGGAAACGCATTTCTCAGGGTCTTTCCTCATCGACCCTCTCACTTTCAGGTGCCGTAGCCTGGGCAAAGGCTGCGGCACCGTTGATAAACACACGGTTAGGACAGGTTATGTCTCAAAGAATCGATTTCCACCCCATCTTGGGTGAGCCGAAGAAGGGTCCGTTGGTCACCTTCAGCTACGACGGCAAGCCCATCGAAGGATACGAGGGCGAGCCTATCGCGGCTGCCTTGAAGGCCGCAGGCGTTATGGTGCACCGCCATACCATGAAGATGGACAGGCCGCGCGGCGTGTTCTGCGCCATCGGCCGTTGCACCGACTGCGTGATGGTGGTAGACGGTAAGCCCAACGTGCGCACCTGCATAACGCCAGTGCACGCCGGGATGACAGTGCAAACCCAATACGGCGTTTCGGCTAAGCCCAGCGCCGAGGCTGCGGAATAGGGGCGGTTAAGATGAAGCGATACGACCTTATCATCGTGGGTGCCGGCCCTTCCGGCCTGTGTGCCGCCATCGCCGCTGCCCGCTACGGCCTAGAAGTGGTGGTGTTTGACGAGAACTCCCGTCCTGGTGGCCAGCTGTTCAAGCAGATCCACAAGTTCTTCGGCTCGAAGGAACACGGCGCGAAGCTGCGCGGCATCACCATCGGCCAGGATCTATTGAAGGAAGCCGCAGAGGCCGGCGTAGATGTTGAGCTGAACAGCGTGGTAATGGGCATCTTTCCTGAAAACGAAGTGCTGGTGCACCGCGAGGATCGCACCGAGCACTACAAGGCGGACAGCATCATCGTGGCAACGGGCGCTTCGGAAAACGCCGTCACCTTCGAGGGATGGACGCTTCCCGGCGTCATCGGCGCCGGCGCCGCCCAGATGTTCATGAACCTGAACGGGGTTAAGCCGGGCAACAAGGTGCTGATGCTGGGCACCGGCAACGTTGGCCTGGTGGTGAGCTACCAGCTGTTGCAGGCTGGTTGTGAAGTGGTTGCCCTGGTTGACGCCGGCCCGCGCGTTGGCGGCTACGGCGTACACGCCCAGAAGCTGGCACGTACCGGTGTTCCGTTCTACACGTCGCACACCATCAAGAAGGCCGAGGGCGAAGACCATGTAACCGGCGTCACCATTGCCGAGGTGGACAGCCATTTCCAGTTCATCGAGGGCACGGAAAAGCACTTCGATGTGGACACGATCTGCCTGGCTGTTGGCCTTTCCCCGCAGTCGCAGCTGCTTGACATGGCCGGTTGCGAGATGATGGAGCGCGGTGGCCGCATCCCCGTGAGCAACGAGGACTGTTCCACAACGGTTCCGGGTATCTTCGTCGCCGGCGACGCAGCCGGCATCGAGGAGGCAAGCTCGGCCATGATTGAGGGCCGCATCGCTGCCGTTTCTGCTGCAGAGTTCCTCGGGTTCATCGATGCCGAAAAGGCAACGGCCGACCGGCAGGAGCACTACGATGCGCTCGATCGCTTGCGTATCGGTATGTTCGCTCCTCAGAACCGCGGCAAGGTATTCACCGAAACTGAGGAGGGCATCCCGCTTTCC
>CAVIKC010000018.1:0-34574 GCA_963643405.1 Succinivibrio sp. | reverse complement strand
CGCATAAACACCAACTGCTTACTTGGGCATCTTCAACGAACTTTTCAGCATCATAACCGCACCGATTGTCATAAGGATCGGACCCCATCCGACGACCCATCCTACGCACAGCATAAAGACATTCCATATCGCAAAGGTAGGGATCATGATCGCAAGGGACCCAATAAGGCTCAGAACAGACAGGATGAGCGATTTTTTTCGATTGAGCTTATTGGCTCGAACGACACCAATCGCAAAGCAAACAAGCCCCAGCACGAAACCGATCATGATCGGAATAGCAACAATTACCGAACCTTCAGCAGGTGAAACGGTAACGGTGAGATCCGCGTTGTTTTTCGGGGTAGCCTCGGATATGGCCATGCATACCGCCATGGTCGCTAAAAGGCCAAGGGAGCCAATAAGGCCAGTTATCGATCCGGAGCGAACAGAATAGGGTTTTTCCTGTTTATCCGACTGCACACCGGCAATAGGTGCACCGCATGAAGGACAGACTACAGCCATGTCCGAGACTTCCTTACCGCATTCAGAACATTTGATTATCGCCACAAGAAGACCTCCTGGATAGCCCTTGAACATTTCCCCGAGTAGGCAACTCGATTACGTTCCATTCGCCGTTACAGCCCTTTCCGCTCTAGAGAGCAGCTTTATAAGTATTACTATCGAACGAGCTCTGCCAATAGGTTTGGAAGTATTGATCAGACTTGGGAATCGACCAGGTCAGCGAGACATCGGATGAGTCCTTTACGCTATCGGGAACCGATGCGTATATATAGAGAGTTGCCGTTTCTTGCGCTTGAACGCTATAGCTCTGCATGAAATTCTTGCCACCATCAACGGCGATAGTGCTGCTGTAGCTGTTGCCATCAACCTGGAATTCGGCCTTAGTTGCATATCCGGGAACGGCATACTCATTATCCAAATTCGTATACGCAACCTTTGCCAATAAATAGGTCTTCCCGCTCTCATCGGCCTGGTATCGGTAATACCCGGAAGTATCGGAAGGGTAGATCTCGTCCTCCCAAGAGAAAGACTGGAGGGTAAAGGAATAGTAGTCGGAATCAACCTGTCCCCCTACCGAAATCGCCTTCGGGGCATAGGATGCAATATCCTCGTAGATTGCCTTCAGTTCATCATCGGTCAGTTTCTTAGCCGTTACCGGATCATCCCCAATGCCATCGGACGAGAGCTCACCATCGACAATCTCGACTTCAGCGTCTTTGATTTCCTTAGCGCCATTGGAATCATCGGCAGGAACGTTCAACAGGATCTTGCCGTCCTCCAATTTCCACGTGCCCTGTCGTTCCAGCGAGGAAGCTTTCGCATAACCTGTCATCTTGAAAGCCCCATCAGACCCAAACTCGTAAAGTGTATACAGGCCCTTGCTATTAGCGTCGTCGCCAAGGGACGTTACATTGTAGGTGCCAATAACATCCTCTTCAGTGATACCCTTCGATGTCGCGCATCCGCTCAGAGCAAAGCACAGCATTGCAGTTATTGCGGTTGCCAAAAAACAAGCAGTAATCCTTCTCATAATCCTCGTCCTCCTTTGCTAGCCTGCTTGGTTTATATCTTCCAAACAGGCAAAAAAATTGCGCAAAAAAGGTAGCGGCAACGAAAGAAAGGGAGGATGTCGCTAGCTGCCAGAGCCCTATTGGAAAAGAGGAACATGGACTACGCTTCCGCACGACAAAGAAACTTTGCCGTGCCGGTGCGCTCTCGTCTTAGCCGGCCAACACTATGAAACGGGTGTCGCCGGCCAGGCGGAGCTCGTCGCCGGGGCGGATCTTGCATGGGGCGCCCGGGCGCACTTCGGCCGCCGAGCCATCGGCGCCGCTTACCAGCAAGGTACCGTTCGTTGATCCCAGGTCCTCGATTTGCCATACGCCATCGGCAGAGCACGATATACGCGCATGGTGTGCGGAAACGTGCTTTCCCACGTCGACTATCCCGTTTTCCCCGAACGCCATGGTTCCTATCTCGAAACCATCGTGGGCGGGCTCAAGCCAAAGCGGCGTGCCGGCGGTGTAACCGCCATCTATGCGCATAAGCCCAATGGCACGCGCCTCCCGCCGAAGAGCACCGTCTACGGAAGGCAGTACCTCGATCAGCGGGGTACGATCCGTCAAGGTACCCCAAGAGCTTTTCGCATAGGAAAAGGTATAGTCGACCGCGCGCCTGACGTTGCCGTACGCAACCGTCGAAACGAACAGGACCATTGCTGCTTCCTCGCGCTCAACGCGGGACAGCCCTTCAGCATGGGAAAGGCGGGCAAGGGCGTTAACGCACACCTGGGCGTTCTGCCCATGCGATTCCAGAGAAGAGATCATCTTAGGGCAGATAGAGGTTTCAAACATATCCAATACGTCCGCCGAACCAGCGCGTTTCACCTTCGCGGACTTCAGTCGGGCGATTAGCCGCATGGCGGAAAGGGCAGGCTCGGCGAAATATTGAGCCTGAACGGTTTCGAGGGGAGCATGGACCACATATCGCGAAAGCCAAGTGGGGTCATCGTTAGCGCGGCTCATCGCGCTGCGCCCATCAGCCAATGGCTTGCCCGACAAAACCAGGGAAGCCGTCTCGGAATGGCTTATGCCGCCCAAGCGCTTCATCGCATCGAACAGCACGCCACAGGGTGTAAGCTCCTTTTTCGCCACCGCTATCCCCTTTCTCCCTCAATCGCATCGGCTACTTCATGGTTTTCAGCATCCCGCACGCTATCCGCTTCCTTGTTCGCCGGCGTCTTCGCGGGCGCCTCTCCTCCTTCACCAGAGTCCAACGCCTTGCGCAAAGCGGGAAGCCCGCCTGGCAGGCCCTTGCGTTTTATGCGGCGCGCCAAGGGCACCACCACCGCAAAGGCGTAGTCCATCACCAAAGCGCACCAACCGGAAGAACATGCAGCGAACAATGCCGAAAGCAAGCCGCTGTTGACCGATTCCGAGGGAAGCGAAAGGCCGCTGAAGACCCATGCAACAAACAGCCCCACCGCAACCAGCGCCGCGCTGCCGCGCAGGAACCCACCAAGCGATTCGCGGCCCTTGCCGCGCAAGGCGAAGCCGAGCAATGCGGGGAATGCTAGAAGGCAGGAAACATCGTACCCAAGCAAGTTGCCCTGCCAACCCTCAAAGCCCGCAACGGCCATAGATGCAGGCATACCGGCAGCCAAAACCCCCGTAGCCACCACAACAACGGCGAACAAGGCGAACGAGGCCGATTTCAACGCAGCCTTCACGGCGTTTCGCAAACCTATAAGGTATTCTGCGTTGCCCTCGGGCATTCCATCGAGCACGCAGGGAATAAGGGGCTCGCCCGCCAAAGAGCTTCGCAGGTTGCGCTCGTAGTTTCGGCAGAAGGAGGAAAGCGCCCCCGACATCTCTTGGGCCGTGGGGCGGAGGTTTTGGTTTGCCAGCAGGCACGGCATCATAAGCTGGGACAGCTGAACATCAACAAAGGCCACCGCATCCCAAAGCTCTTCATCGTTGATCGCAGCGTCCTTGGCGCGGCAGACGGCATCGAGCATGACCGAAAGCTCGGGGTCGCGCGCAAGTGATTCCAGGCCCGCCGCCTTGGTGCGATGAGCAAGCGTCGGGGTGTGGGGGCTCGTCTCGGCTTTGATGCGATAGAAGCTCAAGCCCTCCCCGACCTGGGAAAGATCGAACGGGAGCCTTCCCGTGGCCAATTCGTAGAGGACGCTTGCCGCAGCGTACACGTCCACTTCAGGCGAGCGCCGTTGCTCGCCAATACCCTCGATGTCGTTGGTGAGCATTTCCGGGGCCGCATAGTTTGCCGTAGCCTTTCGCAGCACACCCGTTGCAGAGGTGAAGGAAGGGTCTTCCGGCTCCAAGGTATAAGCCGAGCCGAAATCGATAAGGCACAGATCGAAGCGGCCATCGTCTATCTGCTCTTGCAGGGATGCGCGCGAGGTGCGCACCATTATGTTCGACGGGGATATGTCACGGTGGACCACTCCCTCGCCGATGAAGGCCATCCGCTCCACCAGCGCGAAAAGGTCGCGCCCAATACGCGCTGCGGCCAACGGCGAAAGCATCCCCCGCTCGTTCACCGCCAAAGACGGCATGGCCTGCCGCAAGCTGATGCCGGCAATCCATTCCATAACCATAGCCGGCTTGCCATCCACCATGCCCTTGCCGTACAGCTTGGGGAAGCCCTTGGATCCCTGAACCAGGCGATGGCAACGATATTCCTCGGCAAAGGCAAGCTCGTTTGCCGATACGGAAGCCTCAGAGCGCTGGGAGGCCGCAGCATCCTGGCCTGGATCGACGCACAAGCTCGACGCAGATGAGCCTTCACCCTGCCCTGAAGCAGGGCGGCCCAGAACCTTCAGCGCAAAGGTCTCCCCGAAAGCGTTCGTGGCGCAGTACACCGAGCCGGTGCCGCCAACGCGGCAAGACGCCTCATCGACAAACAGCGTAAGGAACCTACGGCGGTACGAGGCCTCCTCTTCCTTGGAAAGCACGTCGCTTGGCTCGAAATCGCTCAGCATGACAACGCGCTTTGGCTGCTGCGGGGCTATAGAAGCATCAGCACGGTCTGCCAGCTTCACCGCATCGGCTGCTCCCTCTTCATACGAGCTGTCGTTGGGGTCCTCGTAAACCCCGTCTTCCCACCGCATCATGCCGGACAGCTCTTTGCGTAGTATGCGTTGAACTCGGCAAGGCGGGCCTCCTGCGGCGCAAGCTTCTCGTTCATCTTCGCCGTGCAGGTAGAAGGGTCTTCGCTGGCAAGATTCACTTCCCATGCTTCTTGGATGCAGGCAAGGGCGCTGGCCAAACTGCGATAAGCGCCGGTCTGCGAATCCGAGAACGATGCGTACCTGGAACTGGAGGGAATGCCGGAATTGCATGCCTTAAGGTAGCCATCAAGCAAATCGCTGGAAAGGACGTCGCAGCGCTTAGCCGCTCTTTGACGTTCGGATTCGGAGGCGTTTGCCAGCGAGCCAAGTTCCGAGCTGCACTCGTTGTACCGCGAAACGCAGTCGGATAGGTTGTTGTAGAGGGCAATGTAGTAACTGCGCCATTGCTGTTCCTCGGCTTCGCTCAAGGAGTCGTCTTCGACAACAACCTCGCCCGCAGCAGAGCCATTCGCGGAAGAGCCGGCCGCAGATGGGCTTTCCGGTCCCTGCGATTGAGCGGCAGCCGCAGAGGAGGCCTGGGCCGATTCTTCTGGACTTACGGCCGAAACCGCCGTTTCCGCTGCAGCCGGAGCATCGGCAGAGGCCTGCGCAGCACTAGGCGAGAATACTGAGGAAGCCCCTTCCGAAATAGCCGTCTCCGCTTCTTGAGCGGCACTCACAGCCGCTGCCACCGCAGGCGATCGGTACATCAAATCGGGAACAGCGGACGCGTAGATTACAGCACTGGATGCCAGGAGCACAGTAGAGAGCGAAACCAACGCGGCAAGACGCGGAGCCAAAAAGAAGCGGCGCTTTCCCGCGCCGCTCTTTTGAAGTTTGTCTATGGCCTTGAAGGGAAATCCCATCGTGCGATCGATCCGCCTTGACGTCTGCCTTGAAAATCCTTGCGCCCAAATGGGCAAACAGGATTATAGCAAAGCCCCCCTGAAGAGCATCCCATTGAAGCAGCAGGCATCCCCTACAGGCCGCAACGGGAAGACAAGAGGCAAGAGGCGTTACTTCTCCTCCCCTTCCTTGATGTCCTTTGCGGCCTCACGCTGTTCCTCGTAGAAGCGGGCAGCATCCTGCTTCTCGGAGAAGGTGGCGGTTTTCTTTTCCATGGGCTGGTTCACCACAACCTGCGGGAACGGGATGCCGATGTCGTGCTTGTCGAAGAGCAGCTTGATCGCACGGTTCAGGTCGCGCTCCACCTGAGCGCGGTCCTTCTCGGCGCATTGCACCATGATGCGGATGTTCACGCTGTTGTCGCCAAGGGAGACAACGCCCTTGTAGATGGGATCACCGATAATGCCGGGGATCTGCTTCTTGATGTTGGGAAGCTCGTCGGCAAGGATATCTTCCACGCGCTCGAGGGATTCGCTGTACTCGATGCCCACATCGAGCCACGTGTAGGAGGTCTGCTTGGTCATGTTCACCACATCGGTTACGTTGCTGTTGCGCAGCACCTTGATGTTCTGCGAGCCGTTCATGATCTTGGTGGTGCGGATGCCGATCTCGATAACCGTGCCGCGCCAGGTGCCCACCGTGATGATGTCACCTACACGGAAGGCCCCCTCGAAGATAAGGAACAGGCCCGAAAGGATATCGGAGACCAGATCCTTGGCGCCCAGCGAGATGGCGATGGAAAGGATGCCGGCGGAAGCCAGAAGCGTGGTGGTGTCAACGCCCAGCAAAGCCAAGCAGTAGTACACCATGCCGATGATGGTTGCGTACTTCACAAAGCTGCCAAGCAGGCGACAAACCGTCTCGCCCCGGGAATCCAGCGTTTCGGCAAGCAGGAGAAGCAGCTTCTTGACTACCGTGGCAACCGTCATGGCAACGCAGGCGAACATGATGCTCGCGGTGACAGCGAAGATGTTCAGCCCGCGTTCCCACTCGCCGCCGAGGATATACGAGAACAGCGAGTTGCTGCCGAAGATGCTGTCGCGGAACATGACCGCGATGAACACCACCAGCACCGAGAAGCCCACGAGGACCTTCATCACCGCGCCCGTCTTCTGCTCGGGCGACCTGCCGTCCCAGTCGAACGAGCCGAACAGGTAGCGGCTGGCAATCGACTCGGTGCGAACCGAGCGACCGGTGGGCAGGGTTACATCGAAGTGGCGATCATCGGGTTCTGCGCCACCTGCTGCCGCCTCGCCATTCTCGAACGGGTCGCGTTTACGTTCGAACGCAAGGATCACGAATATCAGCAGCTGGCAGATGAAGGCGACGACCGCAGTGGCCAACATCAACGGGCCGCGTTCGGCCATGAGCTCGCCTTCGTCGCCGGCAACGTAGAGGATGTAGTCGCCCTGCTCTGCCGAAGCGGCGTAGTATGTTTCACCGCCAATGGTGAGGTAATCGTTGAAGCCGTCTTTGATCTGGGCTTGGGTCATGCCGCAATCGGTGGCCTTCTTGCCCACCATCTTGCTGTTGGGATAGTAGGCGAACGTGCCGTCGTTCTTGTTGATGGCGAAGGCGAAGCCGTTCGCTCCCACCTTCACTCCATCGAGAACCTTGTCTATCTGCACGCTATCGAGCAGGTCGGCCAAACGGCTGGGGCGCACGTTGATCTGCACGAAACCGTTGGGGTTACCCTCGGAATCCTTCAGGGAAACGCCGATGTACTGGCGCAGCTCGCCCGAGATCTCATCGGTGCGGGCATCCTGCACCACATGGTCGACGCCCTGCAGCAGGCGGCGGAACTCATACGACGCATCGTTCGGGTTGGTGCTGAGCGTATAGCTGGAATACGTGGAATTGGTAACCGACATATTGCCCTGCTCGTCGAAAACATCGACGTACTGAACCTGCAGCACATCGGCCAAGCGCTGCAAGTCGGCCTTGTTCGCCAACTGGGGGTTGCGGTCAAGCACGTAGGCGGCAACCTTCGCCTTGCTCAGATAGCGCTCGGAATACTGGGCGCGCAGGGAATCGGCGCGGTCGTCTGCCTGCTGGATGGTGGCGCAAAGGTCGTCCACGCGGCTGTTGTTCACCACCGACTGGCTGGAGAGCGCGAAAAGCGTCTGCATGTAGAAGGCAATGACCAGGATGGCCACGAATCCGACAAGCGAAAGCACGGCCCCCTTCTTCGCGATGGCCTTGTTCATGCGATGGTTGCGACCCACGCTGACGAACTCCGCGTCTTCGCCTTCAGGATTGCGACGGCGCTCGGCGTCGCGCAGGACGCACATGCCGTACAGAACCACCATGGCGGTTACCGCGAAGAACACGAACAGGATCACGCCCGTGGTCACGCTGCGGGCAGAGGAGATATCGCTCTCGGGCACGGCGGCCACATAGTAGGTATCGTCCACCTTCGTGACGTTGCAGTACATGCTGGTGCCGTTCAGGTTCACCCAGCAGTAGTTGCCGTCCTCAAGCTCGGCCGCGCTCAGGCCCTTTTCAAGCGCGTCGGCACCGATCAGCGCAGCATTGGGGTGGTACTGAATGGTGTAGTCCTGGGCAGAGACGGCGAAAAGATAGCCGGACTGGCCGATGGTGATGTTCTTCAGCACGGCATCGGTAGATCCGGAATCCTGGATAAGCTGGTCAAGCTCGTCGGGCGATTGCTCGATCACCACCATGGTGTTGTTGTCGATCTTCGCGGAGTAATAGCGCTTATGCCAGTTCTGCTCGGTTGAATCGACCTTCACGGCATCGGAAGCCTTGCCATCGGCGAACACACTGCGCAGGCGATTGAAGCGTGTAGACGAGAAATCTGCCTTGGTGTCGTCGGCCTTGGCGACGATAGATCCATCGGCGGAAACAACCATGATGTTGTCGACGCCGAGCAGGCTGCGGTACTCCTGCATCTTGGAATCGGTAGCCTCGTAGCCGGTGCTGTTGTTCGCCATGAAGGCGACGCTTTCGGCCTTCGACTGGTAGATGGCGTCGAAGTTCTTGGTGTTCTGCTCGGTCTCATCCTGCGCTTCGGCAAGGAGGGTTGGCAGGGCTTCTGCTTCTTCCCGCATTTCCTGGGTGTAGTTCTGCAGGGAAAGGTCGGTCTGCTTCATGGACACCCACGTGCCCATGGCAACCATGCCAACGACTACGATCCCGATCAGGATGGCAAGTTTGAGCTTCAATCTTTTAGACATGTTCGCTACCCCTTAATCCCACTTGTCGGTAAGTTGGGCGATGGTGCCGTCGTCGATCATCTTCTGGATGGCATCGGCAACGGGCTGGCTCAGGTCCGATCCCTTTTGGGTTGCAACGCCATAGTTCTGCGTCTTGCCCGTGTAGCTGAGCAGCTTGCGGTTGTCCTGCAGGTAGGCGCGGGCGATGCTCCCGTCCATAACTGCGGCATCTACTTTGCCCACCTCGAGCGCCTCGGAAAGCTCTTTGTAGGAGCTGAACTGCAACAGGCGGAACGTGTCGAACTGCACATCGGAGTTGTCTTCGTTGCGCGAAAGCACATTGCCCGAGATCAAGCCCTCTTGCGCGAGCTGGGAGGTGATCTCGGCGGCGGTGTTGGTACCGAGCATGGTCCCGATGACCTTGCCGTTTACCAGCTGATCGATAGTGGTGATAAGCGAGCTTTCCTCAACCATGAACACCGAGGAATCGGTGTAGTAGGCAGGCGAGAAATCGAAGTTCTTCTCGCGGCTTTCGGTATCCGAGTAGCAGGCAACAAGGCAATCGACCTCGCCGTTCTGCAGCATGTCCTTGCGGTTGTCGGGCGTGACGGTAGTGAACTCGACGTCCTTGTAGCCCAGACGGTTGGCAAGCTCCGTGGCGATGTCCACCTCAAGGCCGTAGTACTTCTGCGTATCGGAATTGTAGTAGCCGAAGCCAACCACATCGCCGCGAACCCCCACTTTGAGAGTGGAGCTGGAAGTAGGTGTGGCCTGGTTGGACGAGCATCCGGCCAGGCAAACAGCCAATGCAAGGGCAAAGGCACATGCCGCAACAGCGGCCAGCCTTTTGCCGTATCTCTTAGCCATATCGTTTCTCCTAATCAGAAACAAGATCATATTCAAGCATATAAACCTAAGAACCTAGGATAAAAGAAATCCCCCTGCTTTAACGAAAACAGGGGGATAAATAATTTGTTCAAGCGAGCCGAAACGACGCCAGCGCCAGTCGATGCCCAGCGGCGGCAACGAGCCGCCACCCACACCGAACCAGAAGCGAAACGCTGGCGCAGCCGACGGCCGATCCGATGTTCGTTAGAACGAGCGGAAACGCTCGTAGCGCTGGTTGCGCAGCTCTTCGGGGCTAAGCGCGTACAGCTCGCGCAGGGAGCGAACCACGTATTCCTCTACGTTCTGGGCGGCCTGCTCGGGGTTCTCGTGCGCGGGGCCATCGCCCTCGCTCACCACTTCCTCGATGATGCCCATCTCGCATGCCTCGGCTGCGCTCATCTTCATAACCGCGGCAGCTTCGGCGGCACGCGTGCGGTCCTTCCACAGGATGGAAGCAAAGCCCTCGGGCGAAAGCACCGAGTACACGGCGTGGTCCTGCATGGCAACGCGGTTACCCATGGCCAGCGCCAACGCGCCGCCAGAACCGCCTTCGCCCAGCACGATGCACACAACAGGGACGGTAAGGCCCGCCATGGCAACCAGGTTGTCGGCGATGGCGTTGCCCTGTCCGCGCTCCTCTGCTTCCATGCCGCAGAACGCGCCCTGCGTGTCTACCAGGCACACGATGGGACGGCCGAACTTCTCGGCCTGGCGCATCAGGCGCAGGCTCTTTCGGTAACCCTCGGGCTGGGGGCAGCCGAAGTTGCGGGCGATGCGCTGCTTCAGGTCGGCGCCCTTTTCCTCGGCAACGACGGTAACCGGCATGCCGTCGATCCAGCCAATACCGCCGATGATGGCACCGTCGTCGGCAAAGCTGCGGTCGCCATGAAGCTCGAAGAAGCCCTCCACCATACGGTCGATATAGAACTGCGAGGTAGGCCTATGGATGTTGCGAGCCATCATCACGCTTTCCCATGCCGGGTTCTCATCGGACGAGCCGGCCTTCTTCATGGGAAGCACCGAGGGGGCATCGGCCATGCCGCGCTTGCGCATGGCGCGGCTCATGGCGAAGTTGTTGGTGGCGTCTTTCGCCTTGCCCACCGTGTTGGCGAACAGCGAGAACACGCCCTCGCCCTCTTTGGAATCCTGGGCATCGGCACCTTCTCGGCCCTTCAGGCCGAAGCGCTCGGCAACGGCGTCCTGCGCAACGCGCATCACCTCTCGCACCGAGCCGGCGGCGGAAACGGCTTCGACGACCTTCACATTGCCGTCTTCCTCGGCAGAGTCGACAACGCGCTTCGGGGCGCTGTGCAGCGCCAAAATGCGCGAGAGCACCTCTTTCAGCTCGGAACGAGGCACGATGGCATCGATCAGGCCATGCTCAAGCGCGAACTCGGCGGTCTGGAAGCCCTCGGGCAGTGTTTGCTTGATGGTGTCCTGGATAACGCGGCGGCCGGCGAAACCGATAAGAGCATGCGGCTCGGAGATGATGATGTCGCCCTGCATGGCAAACGACGCAGTAACGCCGCCGGTGGTTGGGTCGGTGATGACGGAAACGTAGAGCAGTCCCGCGCGCCCATGGCGCTCGATGGCGGCGCTGATCTTACCCATCTGCATAAGGGAAACCAGGCCCTCCTGCATGCGGGCACCGCCCGAAGCGGTGAAGATGAACAGCGGCAGGCCCTCTTCGGTTGCGCGCTCGACGGCACGGGTAACCTTTTCGCCCACAACCGAGCCCATAGAGCCCATCATGAAGGTGGATTCCATGATGCACAGGGCAACCTCGCGGCCATCGAGCTTCACTTTGCCCGTGCGCACGGCTTCCTGCAAACCGCTGCGGTCGCGCTGCTTCTGGATAAGGTCGTCGAAGCTGGGGAAGCTCAAGGGGTCGCTTTCGGCCACCACGGCATCCCATTCCTCGAAGGAGCCTTCGTCGAACAGAAGATTGATGCGCTCGTCGGAGGTAAGGCGGTACAGCTCGTGGCAGGTGGGGCACTCGCCGCCCGCTGCCAACACCGGAGCCTCATCGTGGTAGAGCTTGCACTTGGGGCATTTGCGCCAAACCGGCTCGTAGTCGCCGAAATCGGGGTCGGGCTTGCATTCGGTCCAAAGGTTGTGAGTGCGGTCCTTCTCCATTGGAGTTAGCACGCACATGCCGTTTTGATAGGCAACCATGCGCAGCAGCGGATCAGAGGCGAATGCGGCATCGGGAACCAGAAGGGCACCGGCGTTGCACTGCTTGGCAGCCTGCATGACGGCGTACACGTTGGTGAACAGGCGCTGGTCGAACTTGTCGCCCACCAGCGCAACGCGCGCAGCGCCAGAGCAGGCAAACCCACGTTCCTTGTCCTTCGTGCCGGTTACCCAGATCTGCGCGATCTCGGCTTTCACGCAGGCACGCACGCATGTCTTCATAGACGAGCCGTAGCCCACCACCAGAAGCGGGGCACCGCCAATGGCCTGCTCCAAAAGGGGAAGCTGGTAGATTACCGAGGTTCCCTGAGTTGTATCGTTATCCGATTTGGCCGCCATGGGCTAGGCCTCCTTCTTATCGCGCGCCATCACGTACTTCTGCGTGGCCTGGGCGCATACCTCTCCATTCACGCGGGCCACAACTTCGGCTGCGCACATGCGAGAAGTGTTCTTCGTTATCGTTGCCTCCAGGGTTACGGTATCGCCGGGAAGCACCATACGGCGAAACTTTGCCTTGTCGATGGCAGCGAAGTAGCCAACATGGCCAGCCTTGCCTTCCTGCGAGAGCAGGCAGCATGAGGCAGCCTGGGCCAGCGCTTCCATCAGGATGACACCGGGAAGCACCGGATGACCGGGAAAATGCCCCTTGAACAACGGCAATTCAGGATCTACATCGAGCTCGGCCACGATGGAGACACCGGGCTCGCAGCTGACCACGCGACTCACCCATACGAACGGGTCGCGATGGGGCAGCAGCGCCAGCACACCTTCCTTGCCGCACGGGAACGTTACCGGACAACCTTCATCAGTCTGCGCCATTACTCACGCACCTCCGCAAACGGGCTGATGGCAAGCGTGGCGTTGTGGCCGCCGAAGCCCAGGGAATTGGAAAGGACTACCTTCTGAGGGCGATCGGTTAGCGCAGCCGTGGGCACGAACACATCGCACTCCGGATCCTTTTCGGCATAACCTGCCGTAGGGGGAACGATGCCGCGGTTTGCGGAAAGGGCGGAAACGATGGCCTCGATGGCGCCGGCAGCGCCCAGCATATGGCCTACTACGCCCTTTACCGAGGTAACGGGGACCTGAGCAGCAAGCTCATCGCCCAAAAGCGCATGCCATGCGGTGGATTCCACTGCATCGTTGATATGGGTGGCCGTGCCATGGGCGTTCAGGTGGCCGATGTCGGAGAGCTCGAAACCGCCTTCCTCCAGCGCTTGGCGCATGGCGCGCACCGCGCCGTCACCCGAGGGGTCGGGGGAAGTGATGTGGTATGCATCGCCCGTGGAGCCGAAGCCCGTAACCTCGGCAATGATGTTGGCGCCGCGAGCCTGAGCATGCTCCAGCGATTCCAGCACCAGGGCACCTGCGCCCTCGCCGGCAACGAAACCGGAACGGCGCGCATCGAACGGCAAGGCAGCTGCGGCAGGGTCGTCTGACTTGGTAACGGCGCCGAGGTTGGCAAAGCCAGCCAACGACATGGGGCTGGTGCCCTCTTCGGCACCCCCGGCAAGCGCAGCGTCGGCCAAGCCGAAGCGGATAAGGCGGTACGCCTCGCCCACGCAATGGGTACCCGAAGCGCATGCGGTGACGATGTTCAGGCAATCGCCCTTCAAGCCGTAGCGGATGGCAAGATTGCCGGCTGCGATGTTCGAGATCATGGTGGGGATGAACAACGGGCTCACTCGCTTGGCGCCCTTTTCGTGCAGCACCACCGATTCATGCTCGAAGATGCCCATGCCGCCAATGCCGGAGCCGAACACGCAGGCAAAGCGGTTGGCGTCCTCTTCCTCCATCTTTATGCCAGCCTGCGCCATCGCCTCGTCGGAGGCCAGGATGGCGTACTGCACAAAGGGGCTGAAGCGGCGCGATTCCTTCTTGGTGAAACCCAGCTCAAGCGGATCGTAACCGGGGATGGCGCCCACAACGTTCACGCCCAGGCGCTCACGTTCGCTATCGGGAAGCAGGCTCAGGCAGCTTTCGCCGGCAACCACCTTTTCCCAAAGCGCATCCGCGCCGATGCCGGCCGGCGAAACCGCGCCCACACCGGTGATAACCACACGCTTGAAGCCGTTGGCCACTGCGTTATTGTTCATAGAGACATCCCTCCATCGATTGCCAGAACCTGCCCGGTGATGTAACGGGCCTCATCGCTCGCCAGGAACGAAACCGCGTTGGCAACATCCTCCGGCTTGCCGAACTCCTTCAGGGCGATGCGGTCGAGCACAGCGCCGATCGCCTTTTCGCCCATTGCCTGGGTCATCGCCGTCTCGATGAAGCCCGGGGCAACGGCGTTCACGGTGACGCCGCGCGCTGCCAGCTCCTTCGCGGCGCTCTTGGTGATGCCGACCACGCCCGCCTTCGAGGCAGCGTAGTTCACCTGGCCGGCGTTGCCGTACAGGCCCACAACGCTGGAAACGTTCACGATGCGGCCCGAGCGCTGCTTCATCATAACGGGGGCAACATGGCGAAGGCAGTTGAAGGCGCCCTTCAGGTTCACATCGACCACCTGGTCGAATGCTTCTTCGGTCATGCGCATCAACAGGCCGTCGCGCGTGATGCCGGCGTTGTTCACCAGGACATCGATGCGCCCCCACTTATCCATGATCTGCGCTACCATTTCCTTCACGGCGGCGAAATCGGAAACGTCCGCACGGATGCAGAGGGTTTCCACGTTGCATACCGCCGAAAGCTCGTCAGCCAATGCCCGAGCCTCTGCCAAACTGCCCTCGCTGGAGCAGTTCAGCGCAACGGCGTAGCCACGCCTTGCGAAGGCGCGCACAACAGCCGCCCCGATGCCGCGGCTTGCGCCGGTGACGAGGGCAACCGGGAAATCGGCCTTATCGACGTTCTTTGCCATAGCGCTACTCCCCTTCCTTGGAGGAAACTGCCTGCGTATAGGCATCCCATTCCTCGATGGTTCCAAGGCGCGTGCGCGAAGCGCCCTTCTCGATGCGGCGAACCAGGCCGCAAAGCACGGCACCGTAGCCCACTTCCACGAATTCCGTGGTGCCCTGGGCAACAAGCGCCTGCACGCTCTGCTCGAAATGGACCGGGCTTACCACCTGGGCGGAAAGGCGCTCGGCAGCTTGGCTTACCTGGAAGGGCTGGGCATCGGTGTTGCAGATAACGGGAACCTTCGGCTCGTGCCAGGAAAGCTCGGCGCACTTGGCACGCACTGCCCCGGCGGCACTGGCCATAAGCGGGCTATGGAATGCCCCAGCGGTGTTCAAGCGCGCGCTGCGCTTGCCACCCCGCTCCTTCCAGGCGACCTCGGCGCGGTCCACGGCGGCAACATCGCCGGAAACAACCACCTGGCCGGGGGAATTGAAGTTGGCGCACACCAGCACATCGCCCTGGGCGGCAACGTCGCAAACCCCCTGCGCATCTTCATGGCTTGCGCCCAACAGGGCCAGCATGGCGCCAGGGCGCTCTTCGCAGGCGGCGGCCATGGCGCGTGCGCGCACATCAAGCAACGCGAAGCCATCGGCATCGCCCAATGCGCCAGCCGCCATAAGCGCGCTTATCTGGCCAAGGGAAAAGCCCAGCACTGCTTCGGGTTCAACACCACGAGCGGAAAGGGCATGGGAAAGGCCAACCGAAAGGGCCACCGCCAACATCTGGGCATTGTAGGCATCGTTGATCTGGTCCTCATTGCCGCTCTGCGACAGCTTTACCAGATCGATGCCCGAAACCTCCGATGCCAACGCAAACGCATCGGCAACTTCGGGGACACCGAGCAAGTCGGAGCCCATACCGGGCTTCTGGGCGCCTTGCCCCGGGAACATGAATACGGCCACGCTACTGCACCTGGCCCTTCCAGGAGCGCTGCGCATTCGCATCGAGCATGCGCTGCAGACTATCGCCCGCCCACTGCTCGGTCTGCTGCACCAGTTCTGCAAGGATCTGGGCTGCCGGCTTCTGATCGTGTACCAGGCAGGCAACCTGCCCGGACATCAGCGAGCCATTGTCTACATCGCCCTGAACGGCGCGGCGCAGAGAACCGGCAAGCTGCACCTCGGTTTCCGGGTCTTTGGCAGGGTCGGCCTCGGCGCGGCGGACGGCACGGGAGAACTTGTTCTTCAGCTGGCGCACCGGATGGCCACCGGCGCGGCCGGTAACGATGGTGTCGGCGTCCTTCGCGGCAATGACCTTTTCCTTGTACGCCTGGTCGATGCAGCATTCATCCGCAGTAAGGAATCGCGTTCCCACCTGCACGCCTTCGGCGCCAAGCGCCACAGCGGCAGCGAAACCGCGGCCATCGGCAATGCCGCCGGCAGCGATAACGGGAATAGAGACCGCATCGCACACGGAAGGAACGAGCGCCATGGTGGTAAGCTCGCCGATATGGCCGCCGGCTTCGCAGCCCTCGGCCACAACGGCGTCCGCACCACAGCGCTCCATGCGCTTGGCAAGGGCGGCAGAGGCAACAACGGGGATAACCGTGATGCCGGCTGCCTTCCACATGTCCACGTAATTGCCTGGATTGCCGGCGCCCGTGGTAACCACGGAAACCTTCATCTCGGCAGCGAGCTTCGCCAGCTCGGGAGCTTCCGGGTTCATCAGCATGATGTTCAAGCCGAAGGGCTTGTCGGTCAGACGACGAGCTTCCTCGATCTGGCCCCGAACCCATTCCACCGGGGCGGACCCGCAGGCAATGATGCCCAGCCCGCCGGCTTCGCTAACCGCAGCCGCCAGCTTGGCATCGGCGATCCATGCCATGCCCCCCTGGATAACCGGTTGCTCAATACCCAATAACTGGGTTATACGTGTCCTCATGCACAGCGCCTCTTCCTAGTTCGTGCTCTTTTCGCTCGTATCCCTATGCGCGCTTACAGGGAATCGATGTACTCAACCAGGTCGCCCACGGTTTCCAGGCCCTCAGGCTCGCCGAACTCAACGTCGAGCTGCTCTTCCAGGTCGCATACGAGCTCGGTCATGTCCAAAGAGTCGATGTCCAGCTCGTCGAACGTAGCGTCCTCGGTAACCTTCTCGGGCTCGATGTCGAGGTTCTCGTTCAGGATTTCCTTGATGGTATCGATGGTTGCCATGATCTGTCCTTTCTATTGCCCACGGCGCTTCCAGCCACCGCAGTTCATCTGTTCAAATGCCCCGAAATAGGGCAAATATCATGAGTACTTTAACAGGGTGCCGAACCTTGTATGCAAAAGCTAGATAACCTACATCTGAAGCACCCGGCGCCCTTTATGCACCTGGGCTTTCCGATGCGGCCTCGCGATCGAAGAACTCCTTCACCTTGCCCACCGCCCGCACGAATACGGCCTGCTCTTGCGCGCTCAATCCCTCGAGCGCAGCATCCACCATCTTCCGGTGGAAGGCCTCGTGGGCCCTGAAGGCCTTGCGCCCCTTGGAGGTAAGGCTCACCAGAACCTGGCGGCGGTCCACTTCGCTTCTTGAGCGCAAGACGAAGCCCTTTCGCTCAAGCTTGCTCACCGCTGCCGTAAGGGTTGCCATGGTGATATCCAAGCGCTCGGCCACCACCTTCATGGTGTTGGATTCATGCAGGCCCACGGCAGCGATAGTGTGAAGCTCTGCGATGGAAAGGCCGTCGGTAAGGCGGTTCTTCAGCGAACGCTCCTCGATGCGCAGGATGGAATTGAAGGTGTCGGACAGCAGCGTGTCCACCACCGCTTTGTCGCCGCGCGCGTTGACGCTGCTCAGGCTTTTCTCCATGCCCGTTCCCTCCTGCCTGCCTTCCGGCCAATCCAGCCATACCGGACTAGCCGTGCCGAGCTGCCCATCTCAGTCGGCCGGTTTAGTTAGTTTGCCTAACTAATTTCAACAGGATACGGAAGGGCAGGCGCCGCAACAACCGCTTCCATAAGGACAACATAGGTTTGACCAGCTTGATCATCGCCCACCAGCACACAAGGTCCTCTTCCCCTGAAGCGTAGAAGTCCCACCCAGACCAGCGGTTTTACGCCGATGCTAAGCAGGGCTCAAGCCGATTCCGAGCGCACCCATCCCCAGATGCGTGGCAATGGTGGCGCCGCACGGGCAAGAGCCTTCGTCCGAGTAGTCCACGCCTGCATCCGCAAGCGCCCGCTTAAGGCTCTCTACCGCCGACTCGTTGCCTACATGGCAAAAGCGGATAGCCTGTTTGCCCTGTTCCTGTGTGCGTTTCTGGATATGAGCGACGTATTGCCTCACCACGCCGCGCATGCCCTTAGCCTTACCGAAGGGCACCAGCACACCACGCTCATCGAACGTGAAGATGGGCTTGATGTTCAGCAAGCTCGCATCTTTCGCGCGGTCGGCTGAAAGGCGGCCGCCCTTCAGCAGGTTCTCCAACGTCTCGCAGGCAACCAAAAACTGGGTCTGGGGAACGAACTTCTCTATTTCCTCTTGCGCATTGGCAAGGGAAACGCCCGCATCGCGCAACTGACATGCCCTCTTCAGCACAAGCGCCGCCTGGGCGGAGGTGCCCAACGTGTCCACAACGCGCACATCGCCCGCTACCTGGCTCGCCGCCAAACGGGCAGACTCGACTGTGCCGGATAGCACTCCGGCAATGTGCAGGGAAAGCACCCCGTCGTTTCCTTCGGAAAGCAGACGATCGAACTCGACGATGAATTCGTGAGGGGAAGGCTGCGATGTTTTAGGCAGGCTCTCTGAAGCGCTCATGCGCTCATAGAACTCTAGGGAGCTGATCTCCCTCTGGTCCTTCCATTCCTCTCCACCGATGCGGATGCTCAGGGGAACCATCGCAACCTCCAGCTCGCGGTACTCCCCTTCGTACATATCGAACGTTGAATCTACGACAATCGCAAAGCTCACGTTTCCTCATTCCCAAGCCGATACCCCACCACGTTGCGATGACCTCAGGACGGCAACCGACAAACATCGCGCAGATCGGCTATTACTTAGTTTGGCTAACTAATTTTGAATAGGATAATGAGCTGCGATCCTAGCAACAAGGCAATCCATAATGTCAACATATGAAGCAGATTTGGGTAATAACGTTGCTGCGAAAACGTTATCCGCGGCGTCCACCGCCGTACGTGGATTTCTTCGCCCCGAAGGCGCTTCCCTTTCGCGCCGTCTTCTTCAGGTCGCCCAAGATGTCTTCCTCGTCCTTGCCCTCCAGCTGGGCGCGCAGGTGAACCACCTGGTCGCGAGCGGCGGCAGCGCGCTCGAAGTCCATGGCGGCCGATGCCTCCATCATCTCGTCTTCCAGCGAGGCGATGACGCGCAGCATCTCGCTGCGGGAATAGCCGGCCAGTTCGGCGTTCACCTCGTCGGCGCTGCGCTTGCCCTCATCGGTTTCCAGGTAGTCGGTGATATCCGTTATGCCCTTCTTCACCGTTTTGGGAACGATCCCGTGCTCTTCGTTGTACGCAATCTGAATGGCGCGGCGCCTGCGCGTCTCAGCAATGGCCAGGTTCATTGAATCGGTGATCTTGTCGGCATACATGATCACTCTGCCTTGCGAATTTCTCGCCGCACGGCCAATGGTCTGGATGAGCGAACGGTGGTTGCGCAGGAAGCCTTCCTTGTCGGCGTCCAGGATGGCAACCAGCGTGACCTCCGGAAGGTCCAAACCCTCACGCAGCAGGTTGATGCCCACCAGTACATCGAACTTGCCCATGCGTAGGTCACGCAAGATCTCAACACGCTCCAGGGTGCCGATGTCGGAGTGCATATAGCGCGCCCGAACGCCCTGATCAAGCAGATGCTCGGTAAGGTCCTCGGCCATCCGTTTGGTAAGCGTGGTGATCAGCACACGCGGTAAGGTCTTCGGCCATCCGCTTGGTAAGCGTGGTGATCAGCACGCGTTCCTTCTTCTTCGCGCGGACCTTCACCTCGTCGATGATGTCGTCGATCTGCGAGATGATGGGGCGCACATCGATCTCCGGGTCAAGAAGGCCGGTCGGGCGGATGATCTGCTCCACCTTGGCCTCGCTTACACGGTTCTCGTAATCGCCCGGGGTGGCGGAAACGTAGACGAACTGGGGAATGCGCGCCTCGAACTCGTCGAAGCGAAGGGGGCGGTTGTCCAAGCACGAAGGTAGGCGGAAGCCATGCTCGGCCAAGGTGATCTTGCGGGAGCGGTCGCCCTCATGCATGCCACGGATCTGCGGCACCGTCACGTGGCTTTCGTCGATGAAGCACAGGAAATCGGAGGGGAAATAATCGATCAGCGTATAGGGCGGCTCACCGGGCTTGCGACCATCGAGGTGACGCGAGTAATTCTCGATTCCCGAGCAGAAGCCCATGGTCTCTATCATCTCCAAGTCGTAGGAGGTGCGCTGCTCAAGGCGCTCGGCTTCCAGCAGCTTACCTTCCCCCCTGAACTGGGCAAGGCGATCGCGCAGCTCCTCTTGGATGGTGTTCACCGCACGTTCCAGCGCAGGGCGCGCCGCAACGTAATGGGAGGCGGGCCATATCGGCAGCGCTTCGTAGGTGCTCAGCACCTCGCCCGTAACGTTGTCGATCTCCGAGATCTCCTCTATCTCGTCGCCCCAGAACTCAACGCGGATAGGGTTGTCCGCATAGGGAGGGAACACATCCAGCGCATCACCGCGAACGCGGAACGTGCCGCGCTTCAGCTCGTAGTCGTTGCGGTCGTATTGAATGTCGATGAGCTTATGAATAAGCTCATCGCGATCTTGCTCAACTTCCTTGTCCAAGAACACCGCCATGCCCGCATATTCCATTGGCGAGCCGATGCCGTAGATACAGGAAACGGAAGCGACCACTATAACGTCGCGGCGGGAAAGCAGCTGCGAGGTAGCCGCATGGCGCAGCTTCTCTACCTCTTCGTTGATGGAGGCATCCTTCTCTATAAAGGTATCGGTGGTGGGAACGTACGCTTCGGGCTGGTAATAGTCGTAGTACGAAACGAAGTACACCACCGCGTTGTTCGGGAAGAACTCCTTCAGCTCGGAGGCGAGCTGAGCGGCAAGGGTCTTGTTCGGGGCAAGCACCAACGTGGGTTTCTGCACCGCCTCGATGGTCTTCGCCATGGTGTAGGTCTTGCCCGAGCCGGTTACACCCAGCAACGTTTCGTAGCGCATGCCGGATTCGATGTTGCGGGTCAGCTCGGAGATGGCCTTGGGCTGATCGCCGGCAGGCTCGTAAGGTGAAACCACCTCGAATGGCTGTGACGAAAGGCGTGAAACGGGCAGCTTGCCCTCCATCTCATGCCCCTCAAGGCTCCTTAGATGTGCCATGGTTCCTCCTAACAACCCAACCTGGGAAAGTATGCTTTCTTGGCGGCAGAATCTGATGCCTGTTCGGCAAAGCAATCAGGCGGGCGTGCGCCTGCCTGCCGAGGAACACATCAGCTGATCTGCGGGGCTATAGCTGAATCCCACCATTTCTGAATCTGATCTTGGAACTGCTCAACGGTGCCGTTGTTGCTGAACACCACATCGGCAATGGACAGGCGCTGCTCTTCGGGAACCTGATTTGCCAAACGGTTGCGCGCGTCCTCTTCGCTGAACCCTCGAGATGCCATCAAGCGGTGAACACGCACTTCCGGACTGGTGGTAACCGCCACCACAACATCAGCATTGGCGTGGAAGTCGTCGCGTCCATCCAAAATGGCCATCTCCAAAACCACCACCTTGTGCGTTTGCTCCAATGCGGCGATACGATCCAGACACCCTTGGTACAGACGGGGCTGCGTGATGGAGTCCAGTTTCTTGGTGTTCTCGGAGCTGCTGAATGCTTTGGCGGCAAGCGCAGAACGGATTACCTCGCCCGCTTCGTCGAAGATATCGCTGCCGAAGGCGCGCTCAAGCTCTTCCTTCATTGCGGGGTCATGCAGGTTTTCGTGCCCCACCTCATCCGCCAGAACAACGCCGGCGCCCTTCTGCTCCAGAAAAGACATCAGCGTTGATTTGCCCGATCCGATTCCACCGGTGACAAAGATCCTCACAGCAACCCCTCTCTTCTTGGTTTCCTTATTCTATCGCGCAAGAACGCGGCGAAGCCCAACCCATAACCAAAGCTGCCCATGCACGGTGAAGGCCAATGCCGACGCAGCATCACGCCGCCATCACGAAAACAAAAAGCGGTGAACCGCTTGTAGCAGTTCACCGCTTAGCAAATCAAGCTATGCAGCTGGGTTATTCAGCAGCCTCGGGCTTGGGCTCGGGCTCTGCAACAGCGATCTCGATGCCCAGATCCTCGGCGGCAGCCTTCATGGACAGGGAGATGCGACGGCGGTCAACGTTGACATCCATGACCTTCACCTTGACGATCTCGCCAACCTTGACGACCTGAGCAGGCGAATCGATGTGGCGCATAGCCATCTCGGAGATGTGCACCAGGCCCTCGACGTTTGCGCCCAGCTCGATGAATGCACCGAAGGGAACGATCTTGGTAACCTTGCCATCAACGATGGTGCCAACAGGATAGGTCTCAACGAGCTTCGTCCACGGATCCTCGGTGGTCTGCTTCAGACCAAGGGAGATGCGCTCACGCTGCAGGTCGACATCGAGAACCTCGACCTCTACCTCTTCGCCAACCTTCACAACCTCGGAAGGATGGTTTACATGGCTCCAAGAAAGCTCGGAGATATGGATCAGGCCGTCGATACCGCCCAGGTCGACGAATGCACCGAAGTCGACGATGGAGGAAACGGTGCCCTTCAGGCGCATGCCCTTGGACAGCTTCTCCAGGATCTCGGCGCGCTCGTTCTTGCGGCCCTCCTCCAGGAGGACACGACGGGAAAGAACAACGTTGTTGCGGTTGCGGTCCATCTCGATGACGCGAGCCTCGATCTCGGTGCCCAGGTAAGCAGAGAGATCCTTGACGCGGCGAAGGTCGACGAGGGATGCGGGAAGGAAGCCGCGCAGGCCGATGTCGAGGATCAGGCCGCCCTTGACAACCTCGATAACCTCGCCGGTGACAACCTCGCCAGCCTTGAACTTCTCTTCAACACGGATCCAGGCGCGCTCGTACTCAGCACGCTTCTTGGAAAGGATAAGGCGACCGTCCTTGTCCTCCTTCTGGAGAACCAAGGCCTCGAGCTTATCGCCCAGGGAAACGACCTCGGAGGGATCGGCATCCTTGCGAATGGAAAGCTCGCGGGCAGGAATAACGCCCTCGCTCTTGAAGCCGATGTCAACGAGGACCTCGTCATGCTCGATCTTCACAACGGTGCCGTCGATCAGATCGCCCTCGTCGAAGTCGGTCAGAGTGCCATCGATCATCTGGTTCATTTCCTCGTCGGAAATGTCCTGGAAATCGATGACGGACGTGTTCTTGATTTCGGTCAAAACGGACCCCTTTCAAAAAAGTATCGGGGACCCTTCGTACGTGCTTGAAGTTAAAACATTCATTCATGTATGTCGCGCTCTTCGAATGGGGCGCCAACAACAAACATGTCTCGGGGGCCTACAGTTTCTTGCCTGCCTTATTACAGACCAGGAAAGTATAGCATAGGGAGCCCCGCACACCGAGAGGCTCCCTATGCGAATTAATTTATTTTTTGCAGGTGAAACATCCTGCGCAGGGAGCCGATAGACAACCCCGCAACACCTTCCGCGAGCAACGGTCGGAACCGGAAGGAAGCCGAGCTACCGCTACTTGTGAGCGGCCTCGAACTCCTTCATGTAGTCAACCAAGGCCTGCACGCCTTCAACTGGCATGGCGTTGTAGATGCTGGCACGCATACCGCCCACGGTGCGATGGCCCTTGATGTTCTCGATGCCATGCTCCTTGGCGCCCTTCACGAATTCGGCGTCCAGGTCAGCATCGCCGGTAACGAACGGCACGTTCATGATGGAGCGGTCTTCCTTGCGGGCCGTTGCCGTGTAGAAATCGGTGGAATCAAGGTAGTCGTAGAGCAGCGCGGCCTTATCCTCGTTGCGCTTCTTCATGGCCTCAAGGCCGCCCTGGGCCTTCAGCCACTTGAACACCTTGCCGCAGATGTAGATGCCATAGCACGGAGGGGTGTTCGACATGCTGCCCGCATCCACCTGGGTCTTGTAGCGCATGATGGTGGGCGTGTTGGGCAGCCATTCCTCTTTCACCAGGTCGTCGCGCACGATGACGATGACCACGCCGGCGGGGCCGACGTTCTTCTGCACGCCGCCGTACACCAGGCCGTACTTCGACACATCGATGGGCTCGGAAAGGAAGCAGGAGGAGATGTCGCTCACCAGCGGCACATCGCCGGTTTCGGGGAGCTTATGGTAATGGGTTCCGTAAATGGTCTCGTTCTCGCAGATGTAGACGTAGTCGGCATCGCTGCGGAACTCCAACTCGTCCACGTTGGGAATATAGGAGAAGTTCTCGTCCTCGCTGGAGGCTACGCAACGTGCATCACCGAAGATCTTTGCCTCCTTGAAGGCCTTCTTCGACCAAGAGCCGGAAACGATGTAATCGGCCTTGCCGTTCAGCATGAGGTTCATGGGGATTGCCGCGAACTGCTGGGTGGCGCCGCCCTGCAGGAACAGCACATGGTAGTTGTCGGGGATGCCCATGAGATCGCGCAAGTCGGCCTCGGCTTCCTCGATGATGCCCTTAAACGCGGCTGAACGATGACTCATCTCCATGACCGACATACCCGTGCCCTTGTAGTCGAGCATCTCTGCGGCGGCCTCGCGAAGCACTTCTTCGGGAAGCACTGCCGGGCCTGCGGAAAAGTTGTACACCCTAGCCATAGTTCAAAGTCCTTTCGACGGCTGCGCAAAGGCAACGCGCAGCTGAATCCAATAGAGGTACTTTAGCAGAGTGGAGCGCCCCGTGCGACGGCAAAAGCTATCAGCGCACCAAGCAGCCTTGCCAACGGATCCTTGGGCGGCGTGAACATCGAAGCAAACCGCCCGTGATCGCCACTACCCAGCGAAAAGAGCGCCGCAGAGCCGCCAACATGGGCAACGCCGTTCATCGCATGCATCCACTGCACTAACCGCAGAATCGCCCACCCTTATGCAAAAGCCTGCAGCGCCTCCGGTTACAGAAGCCCCCAGAAGCTGCCGGTGGCGGCCAGCAGAGCAAACCAGATAGGCGGCACGAACAACGCGGGAAGCAGGTTCATGGTGCTGATTTCCTTGAGCTTGAGAAGGTTGATGCCGCTTGCAAGGATAAGAAGGCCGCCGATGATGGCGATCTCGCACATCATCCCCTCGCCCATAAGGGGAGCCAAAAGATTCGCCAGCAGGTAGATAGCCCCCTGCCAGCAGAACAGCACCACCGCCGCGAACGCGATGCCGATGCCGAACGTGGCGCCGAACACCATGGAGGAAACCAGGTCGAGCGTGGCGTTGGTAAGCAGGTAGGTCTCGTCGCCGTACAGCGCGCTGTTGATGGGACCCAAGATGGAAAGGGTTCCCACGCAGAACAGCATGATGGCGGTGGAAAGGCCCTTCGCGAAATCGGAGTCGCTCTTCTTCGAGCGCTTCTCTACCGCGCGCTTGAAGCGGCCCTCCAAATCGAGCGCCGTGCCCACCACCGCGCCGATGGCCATGCTGGCGATGAACAGCACCGGGTACGAGCTGTTCGGCATGTTCTGCACCACAGCGTTGATGCCCATGCCCACGGTGGCAACGCCCAGGGCCACGAAGATAGCCTCTTGGTACTTGGGCCTCAGGCCCTTCTTGGCAACGCTGCCGATGGCCGAGCCAAGCAGGATGCAGCAGGTATTTACGACGGTTCCGATCATAGCCTTGCAAGTATAACGCTGCGACCTACCCGATCCAGGTCGATGCATTGCAGCGTGTGCGGATCTGGCGTGAACGATCCGAAGGCGAGCATATGGAACCGAGGGGTTGCGCCCCGGGAAACAACAACGGCGCACCCCACTTCAACGGGGACACGCCGTTGCTCGCTGACAGCTAGCCGCGCAGCATTAGGGAGCTACAGGGAACGGGCTGCGTTGATGGCGGTGCGAAGCGCCGTGATAACCGTGCCGCGGAAGGCGTTCTGCTCCAGGACTTCCAGCCCCTTGATGGTGGAGCCTGAAGGCGAGGTTACCTGGTCTTTCAGCTCGCCGGGGTGCTTGCCGGTTTCCAGAACCATCTTCGCCGAGCCCATTACCGCCTGCGCCGCGATATCGTAGGCCTGCGCGCGCGGAAGCCCTTCGGCAACGCCGGCGTCGGCCAAGGCCTCGATGAACATATACACATAGGCAGGGGTGCTGCCGCCGATGGCGCTGCAGGCATCAACCAAGCTCTCTTTCAGCTGAACGGTTTTGCCGAAGCTCTTCAACAGGCCTTCGACATAAGCTACGTCTTCGGCGGTTGCCAGGCTGTTGGCGCAGTACGCGGTAAGCCCCTCGCCCACCAACGCAGGTGTGTTCGGCATGGTGCGGATAATGCGGACGGGCTTGCCGAAACGCTCCTCCAACCAGGCAATGGTCTTGCCGGGGGCAATGGTAACCACAACCTGACTGGGGCGAACAACATCGCGAACCTGCGCGATAACGTCTTTGTACTGGTAGGGCTTGACGCTCAGGAACAGCACATCGGCAGCCTGGGCAACGGCAAGGTTGTCAGTGCCGGCGTTGATGCCGTATTCGGCGGCAACCGCCTGAGCACTTTCCTCATGCGCGTTTGAGCCGTAGATATCAGCGGCAGCAACCGCGCCGCTGCTGATGATCCCCTTCATCATGGCCTTGGCCATGTTCCCGCATCCGATGAATCCCAGCTTCATTGCCGCCTCCTAAGAACACCGTTGTATCCGTATGCCGCAACGTGCCTACCAAGGCAAACGCGATACGGCAACGAACTAGACTTACCGCAAAGTATAGCAACCACTTGTTACGAACCCGATTCAAAGGGAGAAGCCAGCACGTGAATCCGGGAATACTGCACCACCCAACGACAACTAAAGCCGCGAGCCACGCCACGACCAGCAAACGAGCCCCGTGCACCTCCACGACAAAGGGCGCAAAGGCACAAGCCACCGTTAGGAACGCATAACGGAAACGGCGATCTTCTTCACCGTGTAGGCCAGGTCGCCCTTCTTGTTGGCTTCCGTGTAGTCGTAGTCCAAGGTCGCTATCCAGGAATAAGAGGTACCAGTCATTTCAGCAGAGCCATTGAACGTGTAGGTTTCACTGGTAAGCGTCTTGCGGTCGGGCCCGTACGATGAGTACTCGCTTTTGTCGGGGAGCTCTACACTGCCCTTGGTTACCGTGGTAAGCCCCGCCTTGGCAAGGATGTTCTCTACGATATGGAACTTCTGAACCGCATCGGCAAACGCGATGTTGCCGTAGCCGAGCAGCGAAGTGGGAGCAGAATACGAGGCGGCAACAACGTTGCCGTCCGAATCAAGGCCAAGGGTTACCGTGGGCGTTCCGGAAAGAGAATCGCCCTTTTCATCGGCAAGCAGCACCGTTATCTCTTTGCTGAAGCCGACCGATGTCATGGGTGCTTCGTCTTGCACAGCAGCGCCGTGGCCGATCTTGGCAACGGCAGAATCGCCCGATAGCCCCATCAGGCCGATGAGGTTGGTTACCTGGGTAGAGGCGTTCGTTACCTGCGGCTTGCTGCTCTTCGAAGCCTCGATGGCCTCGGTGTCGTCTTGGGCGGCGAAGGAGTGCATTTCCCGGGAAGAGTTGAAGGCGAACGCAACCATCAGGCATACGGCAAGCGCAACCATGACCACAACCAAGGCGATAAGCCACTTCAAGCCCCTTTTGCCCTGTTTCGTCTCGGCAGATTCAAGCACCTTGCACCACCTCTACGCTGACCTAATGGGTAAGACCGAAGTACACCGCGAACCCGACCAGGCACAGCACAACCACGGCGATGATGGCCTTCTGCAGCCCGGCCATGGGAACCGGCCCTTCCAGGTCCTTCTCGGTGGCCTGGTAGGAATCGCTCGAATCGGGGCGCACCGAAACTGCCTTGCCGGCAACCTCTTCGGCGGTATCCCCGTCGCCGCTGGCGGCCGGAGCAGCTTCAGCTTGCCAGTTAGGCGCCGTTGCATATGTGCCAGGCTGCCCGCCGCCAGCCGGAACAGAGCCGCGCGGGCCTTGGGCAGCGTCGGCAGACGCCGCAGCCGAGGCACCCTGGGACGCAGTTTGCTCATGCACACCAGATGCATCAACGCGCAGCACCTCTTCTTCCGGCGCAACATCCACGCTGATCAGGGAGTATTTCTTATCCTCTGGCACGTAGGCGCTCCCTATTCCATGTATCCGGACATCTGCTTGGCAAGCGCGTCGCCCGTGGCAACTGCCTCCTCAGCGCTGGCGCCCACCGTGAACAAGTACACCTTCACCTTGGGCTCGGTGCCGCTGGGGCGCACGATAACCTTGTTGCCCTTTTCCAAGTCGAACTGGAGCACATTCGCGGAAGGGAGGCCGCCGACCCCCTGCTGGTAGTCGAGGAAGCCCAGCACCTTCAGCCCGGCGATTTCGGCAGGCTGGCTTTCGCGGAACCCGGCCATGATGTTCGCCATGGCCTGAGCGCCCGCAGCGCCTTCGAACGCGTAGGAGAGCGTGCGGTTGTGATGGAAGCCGAACTCACGGTAGATGTCCTGCATGGCCTGGTACAGGTTCTTGCCCTGGGTGCGATAGTAGCGCGCCATCTGGCAGATGAGCATGGAGGCCACCACGGCGTCCTTGTCGCGCGCGTGGGTGCCGGCAAGGTAGCCGTAGCTTTCCTCGAAGCCGAACACGAAACGCTCGGGGGCACCGGCCTGCTCAAGCTCGGCGATAACGCCGCCGATGTACTTGAAGCCGGTGAGCACGCGGCGCATTTCCACTCCGTACTTTGCGGCAACGGCATCGGCCAAGCTGGTGGAAACGATGGTGGTAACGGCTACCGGGGCTTCCGGCAGGGTGCCGTTGGCCTTGCGCATGCGGCAAACGAAGTCGAGCAGCAGAACGCCGATCTCGTTGCCGGAAAGCAGCTGATAATCATCGCCGTCCTTCACTGCGGTGCCAACGCGGTCGCAGTCGGGGTCGGTAGCAAGCAAGAGGTCGGGGTGCACCTGTTCGCATAGGGCAATGCCGCACTCCAACGCCTCGCGGATCTCGGGGTTGGGATACGGGCAGGTGGGGAAGTTGCCGTCGGGCTTTTCCTGTTCCGGCACCACATGCACGTCGGTAACGCCGATGCGCTTCAGGATGCGCGTGACGCATTCCAGACCCGTGCCGTTCAGCGGGGTGTACACCACGCGAAGGTCGGTCTCTTCCTGTTCGACATGCTGCTCGTACACCGCATCCAGGAAGGCATCGAGCACGTCTTCGCCGATGAAGTTGGCAAGGCCCGTCTCTTCAGCCTGATCGAACGGCATGGTTTTCACGTCGTCGAACATATCAACGCCAGAAATAGCCTCGGTGATGGCGTCGGCGATGCTGGATGCAATCTGGCAACCGTCGGGACCGTACACCTTGTAGCCGTTGTACTTCGCCGGGTTGTGGCTTGCCGTGACGTTGATGCCGATGGCGCAGCCCAGGTAGCGCGTTGCGAAGGAGAGCGCCGGCGTGGGCTGAAGACGCGGATATACATACGACTTGATGCCGTTGGCCGCCAGCACGCTTGCTGCAGTATGGGCGAAGAGCTCGGAGTTGATGCGCGAGTCGTAGCAGATGGCAACGGTTCCGGGTTCGCCTTCGCCCTTCTGGGAGTTGATGTAGTCGGCAACGCCCTGGGTGGCCTGCCCCACCGTGTGGATGTTCATGCGGTTGGTGCCAGCACCCAGCACGCCGCGCAGGCCAGCCGTTCCGAACTCAAGGTTGCGATAGAAGGCATCTTCGATGGCGGACTCATTGCCCGATTCGCCCATCGCGCGCAGGTCGGCCTGCAGCTCGGGGTCGGTTACCTTCTTGCACCAAAGGTCGTACAGGGAACGGCAATCCATAAGGCACTTCCTTACCATGAAAGCTATAAAGCAGTTGTTTGCACAGTGGATATAAGTATAGCCTGCGCCGCATACCCAAGAAAGCAGCGCGCACGTTGCAAAAGAAAAATCCCCGCCGCATGCAAGCGACGGGGATACGCAAACAGATGACGTAGCTCTTACCCTGTATCATCCTGAACCGGACTTGCCATGCACGAAAGCTCCGTGTTGCCCCATGGCCGCGCCCAGTAACGTGTTGGGATATTTATACCGTCCTAGTTCCAATCAGTAAAACAGTAATTTATTATAGCGGTGTTAAGTGTTGCTTAAAGGAGACCGATGGACACCTCTCGCTACCGCGCATTCATACAGGCCGTAGACCAGGGAAGCCTTTCCCGCGCCGCCAAGGCACTTGACTATACCCCTTCGGGTGTGAGCCAGCTTATCAGCGCACTCGAGCGCGACCTGGGCTTTCCCGTATTGGAACGCGGGTCGCACGGCGTTGCCCCCACCAAGGAAGGGGCGCGCATCCTTCCCGTTGCCCGCGCCGCGGTGCAGGAGGAAGACCGCCTGCTACAGATGGGATCCGAAATAAAGGGGCTTTCCACCGGCCAGGTTACCATCGGCTCGTACCCCAGCGTGGCCGCCCACTGGCTGCCGGGCGTGATCAAGGCGTTCCATGAGGAGTACCCCGCCATCGAGGTGCGCATTATGGAGGGGATCCACCAGGAAATCAACGAATGGATGGGCAGCAAGGAAGTTGACCTGGGCTTCATGAGCTACGAACCTTCCCTTTCCTACGACTGGATCCCCCTGGCACGCGACCCCATGGTTGCCGCCCTGCCCAAAGACCACCCCTTCGCGAACCAGAGCAGCTACCCTATCGAGAACTGCAGCGACGAGGCATTCATCATGCCCGGCAAAGGCCAGGATGTGGACACCTTAGGCGTTCTGGCGCGCCACAAGCTGAACCCCCACATCGCCTACGAGACCATTGAGACCGTGGCAACCCTGGGGATGATCGAAGCGGGAATGGGCATGACCATCATCAACGGCCTGGCCGTGCAGAAATACGCCTTCGATGTGGCCCTGGTTCCTGTGGAACCGGCAGAGAGCATATTGTTCGGCATTGCCGTGCCATCGCTGAAAACCTGCGCCCCGGCAACGCGCCACTTCATCGACTGCGCGGTTGAGCGGCTACAGGAATAGAACCGGCACCAACGAATCTCCGCGGCTCTCCACGATGTGATAGCCGATGGATTCCATGCGCGCATGCAGGCACCAACGGCACTCGGCGGCTTCTTCCCCGGTGCAGATCTTGTTGTCGTAGAGGCTGTAGTCCTTGCGGTGCGCCACAGGCGAAAGGTTCGGCATCACCACGTTCGCACCGGCAAGAATACCCTGCTCGCGACCATCGGGCGCAATGGTTCCCAATGCTGTGGTAGCCGGCAGCAACGTGTTGGGGAGCATCAGGCGAAGGCATGAGAGCATGAACAGGGAAAGCTCCAACGGCCCCTGGGGCTCGCGCGCGAAAGGCGTGTCCTTATGCGGAACGAACGGGCCGATACCCACCATATGCGGCTGAAGCTCTTCCAAAAACACCATGTCCTTCGCCAAGCAACGCGCCGTTTGGCCAGGCGATCCCACCATGAACCCAGCGCCCACCTGGTAACCGATTTCCCGCAAGGCGTAAAGGCAGCGTTTGCGCGCCTTTAGGGACATGCCTTCGGGATGAAGGGTGGCATAGTGCGCGTCATCGGCCGTTTCGTGCCGAAGCAGATAACGGGTGGCGCCGGCATCGAACAGGCGCTGGTACGATTCACGCGAGCGCTCGCCCAAGGAAAGGGTTATGGCGCAATCGGGATACTGCCCATGAATGGCGGAAACGATGCCAACCATTCGATCGTCGGTGAAAAACGGGTCTTCCCCACCCTGGAGCACGAAGGTACGGAAGCCCAGCTCATAGCCCTGTTCGCAGCATGCCAATACCTCTTCTTCGCTGAGCCGATAGCGGTTTGCACGAGCGTTGCTGCGCCTGATGCCGCAGTAGAGGCAGTCGTTCTTGCAGTAGTTGGTGAACTCGATGAGCCCGCGAGTGAAGATATCCTTGCCGTAGCGCTCATCGGCCACGGAGCGGGCGCGCCGCGAAAGGTCCGCCGCAAACTTTGGGGTGCGGCCCTCTATCAGCGCTTCCCATTCCGCAAGGGAAAGGCGCTGTTGCTGTTGCAACTTGTCCAGCAGCTCGTATGGGCCGGCTTTCGTCAAAGGGACTCCTCTCGTTGCGCCCATGGTAAGGTACCGCACGCCCTTCCTCAACCCGCTGAGGAAGCCCCTACCGTCGCCGCGCCGGCAAGGTCCTCAACGGGCTTTCCCGAAAGCTCAGCTCGCCGCCCAACCCGCGCCGCCACGCTACAATGATTCACCAGGACAGGAAGGAGGGACAGCGTGCAGAAGCAGACCTACCAGCGCATGACCGGATGGCTGCGCGCACGACCGCGCTTGGCGAAAGCGATCATCGCCGCCAACAAAGCGATTACCTACGCCATTTACCTTGCGTATCCCTCCCTTATCTGCTGGCTTGCGTTCACCTGCATTGCCTCGGGCTTTGCCGATGAACACCAAACCGTGCTCCTGATGAAGGCCTTCCTTGTTCCCGCACTGGGGTTTGCCCTGCTCAGCGTTTTCAGGAAAGCAGTGAACGCACCCCGTCCCTACGAGGTGTTCAGCTTGCCGCCCGTACTGCCGAAAAGCACTTCGGGGAAATCATTCCCAAGCCGGCACGTGTTCTCCATCTTCGTCATCGGCACAGCCTTCCTGGCATGCTGCCCCGCTTGGTGGATGGGATGGGTCGTCCTCGTCTTGGGCATATGCCTTGCCGTAGTGCGCGTGGTTGTGGGCGTGCACTTCCCCAAAGACGTGATAGCCGGAGCGCTATTTGCCCTGCTATGGGGCGCAATCGGTTTCTGCCTGCTGTAGGATGAGTCACAACTCCCCTTCCGAAACAAGCCTGAAACACATTCGACACCGTTCATCCACGATTTCGAAAACTTCTTGTTGCACTCCATCTGCATGGAGCGTATAGTAGCCGCCGTTACATATTCGATGAAGCCCTTGGAACCGCAACGGGACCGAGGGTGGAGAAAACTCTGGAGAATCTCTTAAATGAGATGCCGACGGTGCAAGGCTCCAAAATCGCGCTCCTTCCCCAGGAGCACTTGGAAGCTCAATCTCTCAGGCAAAAGGACAGAGACGGGTACCCCCGCCCCTTGTTTTCACATTTGAAGGTTCCCTAGGGTTTTCTCGAAGAGCAACCCTAGGAGGTTACCTAACGTGGATGAATTACTTTTAATCGTCCAAACCATCAACACCTATCTCTCGAACTACGTGCTGATCGTGCTGCTCATCGGTTGCGGCCTGTTCTTCACCATCCGCACGCGTTTCGTTCAGGTTCGCTGCTTCCTGGAAGGCCTGAAGGGCATGTTCGGTGGCTTCTCGCTGAACGGCAAGAAGCACGAAAGCGGCATGAGCTCGTTCCAGGCCGTCGCCACGGCAATCGCCGCACAGGTTGGCACCGGCAACATCGTAGGCGCTTGCGGCGCTATCCTCATCGGCGGCCCGGGCGCCATCTTCTGGATGTGGGTAATCGCCTTCTTGGGCATGGCCACCAACTACGCCGAGGCCGTGCTGGCGCAGAAGACGCGCTATATCGATGAGGACGGCAAGGTCCATGGCGGCCCGGTGTACTACATCAAGACCGCCTTCAAAGGCAAGTTCGGCACCTTCCTGGCCGGCTTCTTCGCCGTGGCCATCATCCTGGCCCTTGGCTTCATGGGCTGCATGGTTCAGTCCAACTCCATCGCTTCCACGATGAACACCGCCTTCGGCATCCCCACCTGGGTAGTGGGCATCCTTATCGTGATGTTCGCCGGCTTCATCTTCCTGGGCGGCATTTCCCGTTTGGCATCCGTCACCGAGAAGGTCGTTCCCTTCATGGCCATCATCTACCTCATCGGCGGCATCATCGTGCTTGTCGCCAACGCTGCGCATGTGGGCGATGGCTTCGCGCTCATCTTCCAGTGCGCCTTCAATCCCAACGCAGAGATCGGCGGCGTGACCTTCGGCCTTATCGCAGCCCTTTCGCAGGGCGCAAAGCGCGGCCTGTTCTCCAACGAGGCAGGCATGGGCTCCACCCCGCATGCCCACGCAATGGCCAACGTGAAGAACCCCCACGAGCAGGGCGTTCTGGCCATCATCGCCGTGTTCGTTGACACCTTCGTGGTGGTTACCATCACCGCGCTGGTTACCATCACAGTGCTCTACACCGGCGACGGCCAGCTGGCACAGGGCCTCTACGACGGCATCGACAAGACCAACATGGCCCAGATCGCCTTCGGCAGCGTGTTCGGCGAATTCGGCGGAAACGCATTCGTGGCCATCTGCCTGCTGTTCTTCGCCTTCAGCACCATCCTGAGCTGGAACCTGTTCGCCAAGATCAACGTGAACTACCTGTTCGGCAAGAAGGCCGTGCCCGTGTTCAGCGTTATCGCCCTGTGCTTCATCTTCACCGGCTGCATGCTCTCCAACGACCTGGTTTGGGAGCTGGCCGACATGTTCAACCAGCTGATGGTCCTGCCCAACGTCATTGCCCTTATCGCGCTCAGCGGCGGCGTTACCATGTGCGCCCGCAGCCGCGGCAAGAAGTTCGTGCTGAAGCAGCAGGAAGCTACCGAGCTCAAGAACGGGACCGACGCCGAATAGCGCTACCCCAGCCAATCCCCCTAGGTGCTTGACCCCTACAGCACCTCTCCCCAATCAGGAAGGAGTCGCAATCCCCTGCGGCTCCTTCCTCTTTTCTCTGCTGAAAAGCGTAAGAGCGAGCTCCGAACGGCGGCTACAGCCGTATGCTTGCGCTCCCCGCAATGCCCTTCACTGTGGAAAATCCGCTCAGTATGGTACGCTTTGAGCCGCATTCAACTTCTCAAAGAAGGGGGCCTTATGCCCTATCAGATCGT
>CAVIKC010000017.1:13858-35249 GCA_963643405.1 Succinivibrio sp. | reverse complement strand
GCTCCATCCTGCGCAAGGCCGGGGCAGAGCGCGGTATGGACGTTGAAAGCGTTTCCGCGAAGGAAATCGCCGGTATGCTGAAGCTCGATGGCGCAGATCTTTCGCCGCTTACGCACGAAAGCGAGCTTGCGCTTATGCGCCAGATGGCCGATTTCTCCGACCTGGTTGCTGGTGCGGCGCGCGACCGCGCTCCCTTCAGGCTCACTCACTATGCCCAGCAGCTTGCCGGCCTGTTCCATTCCTTCTACGGCAACTGCCACGTTCTGGTGGAGGACAAGGAGCTAGAGCAGGCGCGCCTTTCTTTGGTGGATGCAACCCGCATCGTACTCGCGCTTTCGCTGAATCTTCTCGGCGTTTCTGCGCCCGAGCGTATGTAGATCCCCGCTTACCCCAACCGAATATACGTTTACGAACTCCTTTGTTTCCAACGTGTTACAGAAACATTGCCTAAAGATTTCATTGATGTTTCGACAGTATTATCGAACGCGTTGAGTTTCTACAAAAGGAGGTCCTATGAGCTACGTTGACTCCGTCATCGAGCAGGTTAAGGCCAAGAACGCAAACGAGCCTGAATTCATTCAGGCCGTTACCGAGGTTCTTACGTCTTTGAAGCCTGTGATCGACGCGAATCCCGAGTACCAGAAGGCAGGTTTGCTCGAGCGCATCGTTGAGCCTGAGCGCGTTGTTATGTTCCGTGTTCCCTGGGTGGACGACGAGGGCAAGGTCCAGGTAAACCGTGGTTTCCGCGTGCAGTTCAACAGCTGCCTTGGCCCTTACAAGGGCGGGTTGCGCCTGCATCCTTCCGTTAATCTCGGCATCATCAAGTTCCTTGGTTTCGAGCAGATCTTCAAGAACAGCCTTACCACGTTGCCCATGGGCGGCGGCAAGGGTGGCTGCGACTTTGATCCGAAGGGCAAGTCCGATGCCGAGGTAATGCGTTTCTGCCAGTCGTTCATGACCGAGCTGTGCAAGCATATCGGCGCAGACACCGATGTTCCTGCTGGCGACATCGGCACGGGTGCTCGCGAGATTGGCTACATGTTCGGTCAGTACAAGCGCATCCGCAACGTTTGGGAGGGCGTGCTTACTGGCAAGGGCCTTTCTTATGGCGGCTCGCTTGCTCGAACCGAGGCAACCGGCTACGGCCTGATCTACTTCGTGGAAGAGTACCTGAAATGCAAGGGCGACTCCCTTGAGGGCAAGACCGTTTCCGTCTCCGGCTCCGGCAATGTGGCTATCTATGCAACCGAGAAGGCTCAGCAGCTTGGTGCAAAGGTTGTTACGCTTTCCGACTCCAATGGCTGGATCTACGACCCTCGTGGCATCGACGTTGCGGTTGTCAAACAAATCAAGGAAGTCGAACGTGGTCGTATCTCTGAGTACGCTAAGCGCTGTGAGGGCGTTGAGTACCATGAAGGCCGTGGCGTTTGGGGGGTTCCTTGCGATATCGCGCTTCCGTGCGCTACGCAGAATGAGCTTTTCATCGAGGACGCAAAGCTTCTGGCCGCCCATGGCTGTAAGATCGTCGCCGAGGGTGCGAACATGCCTACCACTATGGATGCTACACAGTACCTTCAGGAAAACGGCGTGGTGTTCATGCCCGGCAAGGCCGCGAATGCGGGCGGCGTAGCCACTTCCGGCCTGGAGATGTCCCAGAACTCTGAGCGCCTTTCTTGGACCTTCGAAGAGGTTGACGCAAAGCTCAAGGGCATCATGGTCAATATCTTCCATGCAGCCGACGACGCCGCGCGCGAATTTGGCGTAGAGGGCGATTTCGTTGCTGGTGCGAACATCGCCGGATTCAAGAAGCTCGCCGATGCGATGATGGCTCAGGGTATCGTTTAGGGTACGGTATTCCTGCTTCTCGTTACCAGCGAGGGCATTTTCGACAGGGAAGGGAGCCCAGGTGGCTCCCTTCTTATTTGATCTTCATCTTGATGCGTGAAAATTTCCTTGCACTTTGAGCTGGTTCGTGTATAGTATCTATTCGCGCCTACGGTGGGTATAGTTCAGTTGGCTAGAATGCCAGATTGTGGCTCTGGAGGTCGTCGGTTCGAGTCCGATTACCCACCCCAGCGCAACCTTGATAACAAGCATCCATGCGATGCATAATAAATTGCCGCTTAAAGTGGCATTACCATGGACCGTTAGCTTAGTTGGTAGAGCAGGGGACTCTTAATCCCAAGGTCCGGGGTTCGAGTCCCCGACGGTCCACCATTTACCTTTCACGCTGCATTGCGTTATGGACCGTTAGCTTAGTTGGTAGAGCAGGGGACTCTTAATCCCAAGGTCCGGGGTTCGAGTCCCCGACGGTCCACCATTTACCTTTCACGCTGCATTGCGTTATGGACCGTTAGCTTAGTTGGTAGAGCAGGGGACTCTTAATCCCAAGGTCCGGGGTTCGAGTCCCCGACGGTCCACCATTTTGAACCTAAGCTCCAGCAATGGAGCTTTTTCGTTTTAGGTCACCTTTCGGCATCGAGTCGGGGCTCGAACCGATGAGGTGGATTCCCGTTAAGAAAACGTGCCAGTGGCACGTTTTTAGGGAATTGCCCGCAGGCGCTTGCGCCAAGGGGTTGAGGGAGCGAAGCGACCGGGAGTCCCCGACGGTCCACCATTTTGAACCTAAGCTCCAGCAATGGAGCTTTTTCGTTTTAGGTCACCTTTCGGCAACGAGTCGGGGCTCGAACCGATGAGGTGGATCCTCAATCGCTCTGCCTTTGTTCTTTTTGTCCAGCGGTTAACAGATTTAGATCCAAGAAGATCCTTTTCGTTACATTAGAGTGGTAGATACGTCTCGGCCGAAAGGATGCCTATAGTGGAAGCTTTTGAACTGATCCTGCTGCTCATGCTCGCCGTTCTTCTGTCTTCCATCCTCGACCAGCTCGTCCCTCGCGTCTCTTCGCCGCTGATTCAGATCGCACTAGGCATCTGCATCGCCCTTTTGGCCATAGCCCCGATTGAAGTCAACATCGATCCTGAGCTGTTCCTAGTGCTGTTCATTGCACCGTTGCTCTTCAGTGACTCTTTAGAGGCCGACAAGAAGAATCTATGGGACGACAAGGCAACCATCCTCTCTTTTGCAATTGGCCTTGTTGTCGTCATCACCCTCTGTGTTGGATTTGTGCTTCATTGGCTGGTTCCCAGCATCCCTTTGGCTGCAGCATTCGCATTAGGCGCCGCTCTTGGTCCCACCGATGCCGTTGCCGTTCAGGCTTTGAAGAAGGAGGCCAAGCTCGGCAAGCGAGAAGGTGCCATCCTTCAGGGCGAGGCTCTTATCAACGATGCCTCTGGCGTTGTCTCGTTCCAGTTCGCTATCTCTGCGGCTGTTACTGGCGCATTTTCGCTCGCAAGCGCAGCAACCTCGTTCGTCGTTACCTTCTTGGGCGGTTTGGTGCTCGGTATCCTCTTGGCAGCGCTCTTCCTTTTCGTCACGCGCCGCATTCGCACGATGGGCTTGGACAACATCACGTTCCATGTGCTCTTCGAGGTGTCTATGCCCTTCGTTGTGTTCCTGTTCTCGGAATTGGTAGGGGTTTCGGGGATTTTGGCCGTTGTGGCCTGCGGCATCGTTTGGAGCATGTTCCGCGACCATAAGATCTCGCCGTACCAGAGCCGCTTGAACATCGCGGTCACCAGTGTTTGGAAGGCTATCGCATTCACCCTGAACGGCATTGTCTTCGTTCTTTTGGGTGTTCAGCTTCCCAATGCCATGCAGTCCACTTGGGACAACGTGTACATCAACAACCTCGACCTTATCGGCTACGTGCTGTTGCTCACCGCCCTTATCGTCGGCTTGCGCTTTGTCTGGGCGTTGATCATGGCTCGCCTGTTCGTGAATCCCGATACCGGCAAGCGCGACAAGCTTAGCCTTCGCATGGTGAAGAACTCGCTTATCACCACGGTTGGCGGGCCGAAGGGCGCAGTCACGCTCTCTATCGTGTTCACAATACCGTTCCTGCTGTCTGATGGTTCGTCGTTTCCGCAGCGATCCCTGATCATCTTCCTGGCCTCTGGCGTTATCTTGATTACCCTCGTTTTGGCCAACTTCCTTTTGCCCATCCTTGCGCCTCGGGAAGACAGCCAGGCGAGCGACGAGGCTCAAGAGGAGCTGAATCGCACTAAGATCGAGATCCTGCGAACCGTTATCGAACGATTGATGGCAGATTCTTCCGAAGACGACGATCGCGAGACGAAGATCGTTGTCTCCTCCTACAACAATAGGATCAGGACCATCCGATCCATGTCTGACATCGAAGAGCCTGCCGTTGCCTCTCTTCGTATTGCTGTGCTCGATTATCAAGCCGCCCGCCTTATCGAAGCTGCAGAGCGTAAGGAAATCGACGCATACGAAACCTTTGAGTACCTGAATAGGCTTACTCTTCAGAAGCGCCTTATCGCTCATTCGAATGAGGGGTCGTTCACTGCTCGCTACCGTTTGATGCGAATCCGTTCCAGCTTTGTCATGCTTCGCAGGAGCATCACTACGTTCTTCGGGCGCGCCGCCTCGGTCAATACCGAGGCGATAGACAAGGTGCGCGAGATGTCGGAGCGATACGCCATCGAGTACCTGCAGACGCTTGTCGACAACCCGAACTACCCCAGTGAGGTTGTGGCCAAGCTCATGATTGCCCATGAACGCGCGCTTTCGGTGTTCGATAAGTCCGATGCGACGATCTCGTCCGAGGCGGTTGAGAACGCCGTCGTTGGGATCGAGGATATCCAGCGCCGCGGTCTTCAGTTCGAGCTCGAGGTTATCCAGGACTTCTACGCCTCGGGCAATCTGACGCGCTCTCAGGCGAAGGACATGCGTGACAACGTTTCTCTTATGCTGCTGGATCTGGAAGAGAACGTGTAGGCTCCGTATTGGATAACGAAAGGCTTCGGCGAATAAAGGACCAGCTGGCTAGTGTTCCCACTGAGCCCGGGGTTTACCTCTGGAAGAACGATCGGGGCGAGGTGATCTACGTTGGCAAGGCGAAGCAGCTTCGGGCTCGCATGCGCCAGTATGTCAACTTTCAAGATGACCGCGCCAAGATTCCGCTCTTGGTGTCCCAGATCCACTCCTTCGAGTACGTTGTTGCGGCAAATGAGCACGAGAGCCTTGTTCTTGAGCGAAACCTGATCGAGCAGTACGCCCCTTATTTCAATGCGGACTTCAAGGACGATAAAACCTATCCTTTCATCGCCCTTACCAAAGGCGATGTTTTTCCTGCCATCAAGTACACCCGCGAGAAGCACAAGCCATCTACGCGCTATTTCGGTCCCTATACCGACAGCCGGGCAGCAAGGAGTCTGGTAGATATCATCCGACGGGTGGTGCCTATCTGCTCTTCGTCATGCGCTGAGTGGAGGAGGATGTGCCGAAAGCTTGAGGAAACTCCCTACGATCAAGCCGAGTTGAGCGACAGGCCCTGCTTCGACTGCCACGTCGGCTTGGCGCCTGGCGCATGTTGCGGGCTTATATCGCCTGAAATGTATCAGGATCAAGTTAGGAAAGTGGAGCGTTTCCTCTCTGGCTCCCACAAGGAGTTCATCGATGAGCTGAAGATCGAAATGGGCAATGCTGCCGAGAACCTTGATTTCGAGCGTGCGGCTCGTATTAAAACCCGCATCGATACCGTCGAATCGTTGGCGCAGAAGCAGCATGCTGTGTCTTCGCATCGCCTGAATGCCGATGTGATCGGCGTTTTCCGCGAAGAGACCATTGCGGGTGTTGCGGTTCTGATCCTGCGTGAGGGTCGTATCATGAATGCAAACGAGTTCATCTTCAACAAGGGCAAGAACGTTCCTGCGGGCGAATTGCTGCGCATGTTCGTGCTGCGCTACTACGGCGACACCGAGAGCATTCCCCATGAGTTTATCTTGCAGGCGGCGCCAGAGGACAGCGAGGTCATTGCAGATTGGCTTACTGCCAAGCTTGACAGCTCGCATGGTGCCAAGGTGCGGTTCGTGGTTCCTCGGCGCGGAGAGAAGGCTGCGCTTTTGGATATGGCCAATCGGAATGCGCGTCATGTTCTTATGCGCTACAAGGCGCGTAGCAGCTACGATGACGAACGCATCAACGACGCTCTGCTTCAGCTAGAGAGTGCCTTGGCGTTGGACCGGCCTCCACTGCGTATAGAATGCTTCGACATCTCCACCATCCATGGCCGGTACTCTGTTGCCTCTATGGTGGTATTCACTAATGGCAGGCCCGACAAGGGCCAGTACCGCCGCTTCAAGATCCGAATGGAATCCGATGAGGCAAACGACTTCGCCATGATGAGCGAGGTGATTGCGCGTCGGTACTGCAAGGAGCGTCTGGCGGACGAGCGTTTCGGCAAGCGCCCAGACTTGATCATCCTAGACGGTGGCAAGCCGCAGCTCAGTGCGGCTATCGCGCAATTGGGGGAGCTGGGTGCGGGCGAAATTCCCATCTGCGGTTTGGCCAAGCGCGATGAGGAGCTGTTCGTCCCGTGGCAGGATAGTGGGCCGGTGGTGCTTCCCGGTGGTAGCCCCAGCCTTTACCTGGTCAAGCAGGTTCGAGACGAAGCCCACCGTTTCGCCATCACCTTCCATAGGGAGCTGCGCGGCAAGGGCATGACCACCAGTATCTTGGATGAGGTGATAGGCATGGGGCCGAAGCGCAAACGGGCACTGTTGCGCTCTTTCGGCTCATTTGCCGCATTGCGCAAGGCTTCATTGCAGCAGATCAAGGATTCTCATACCGTTCCCGACCACGTAGCCGAGGACGTGTATGCTGTACTGAGGGAATACGATAGCAAGAAGGAAACTCATCCGGGTCGTTCGATCGATTCGCCTGCATGAGCTTTCCCGAACCGTGAGGAGCTTCCATGGCGGTTGACGATTCAGCGGACGTTACGGCATCTGAAGCCGTACTGGATACCGAGATGCCGTCGGGCGAAGGCCCCGACGTCGTCATAATCACTGGGATGAGCGGTGCGGGCCGAACCGAGGCCATGCATACGTTCGAGGACTTGGGTTATTTCTGCATCGACAACCTGCCTCCGAAACTCATCATGAGCATGATCAGCTTGGCAAGCGTGCCCGGCCAAAGCGAGATAGGGCGTAAGCTCTGCATCGTCTGCGACGCGCGTAACCGCGAGTACTTCAACCACCTTATCGGCGAGTTGGAGAACATGAGAACGGCCGGTATCACGTTCCGGATCATCTTCCTGGACGCCCGCGACAACGTGCTTATTGCGCGGTACAAGGCCTCGCGCCGCAGGCATCCGCTCTGCATCAACAGCTCCCGCAGCATCACTCAGGCGATTTCCTATGAGAGGAACCTTATAAAGGCCTTGTTGAGGCTTGCCGATACCTACATCGACACTTCCGACATGACCACCCGTCAGCTTCGTGAGGAGCTTAGACGAGTGTATGCGGGGGGCACCCAGAAAGATGGGCTTGACGTATTCGTGTATTCCTTCGGGTTCAAGCACGGCGCCCCGACCGATGCCGACATCGTTATCGATGTGCGGTTCTTGCCAAACCCGTTTTATGTTCCGGAGCTGCGATGCCTTACTGGCATGGATGAAGCGGTTCGTGATTACGTTTTGGGGCACGAGGAAACCAATCGGTTCCTTTCAGCTTGGGGCAACCTGCTCACCTGCGTTATGCCCGGCTACGTAGCTGAGGGGAAGCAGCAGTTGGCTATCGGCATCGGCTGCACTGGCGGCCAGCACCGAAGCGTCGTGCTTGCCGAGAAAACCGGAGCGATCCTTCAGGATCTAGGGTACAACGTCCATGTCTCCCATCGCGACATAGCCCTCGCGGACACCTCTAGGGAAGTGGGCCGATGAGTTTCTTTCCCGGCAAACATGATGCTTCCGGTAGCGGTTTCAGGTTAGATGATTCATCTACCCAGTCATTTCGTGCAATCGGCTCGTTGAAGCTGCCGAACCCGCTTAAGGCCGATATCGACCCCACGAAACTCAAGGCAGTTGTCATCGGTGGCGGAACGGGAGCGCCTGTGTCCATTAAAACGCTTTTGGCGTTGGGAGTGCAGACCTCTGCGGTTGTCGCAATGGCCGATGACGGCGGCTCTACCGGCATACTGCGCGAAGAGGCGCATGTCACGCCGCCCGGCGATATACGGAAGTGCCTAGCTGCTTTCGCTGCCGACCCCGACGATCCTCTTACCAAGGCTTTCAAATACCGTTTCGATTTTGCGCGCAACCACACATTGGGCAACCTTATGCTTTCCGCGCTCGAGAACGCAACCGGCTCTTTTCCCGAGGCTATAAAGATCTGCGGTCAGCTTCTAGGTGCAAAGGGCCATGTGTATCCTTCCACCCTCAACAACGTCACCCTGTGCGCTCGTACGCTTGACGGGCGCTTGCTGCGTGGTCAGTCCGTTGCATGTAAATCATCTACGGCCCTCGAACAGGTATGGCTCGAATCCCCCGAGCAGTGCCTGCCGTACCTTGAGGCGTTGAGGGCCATTCGTCAGGCTGATATCGTGGTGCTTGGCCCTGGGTCGCTGTTTACCTCCATCATCCCGAACCTCTTGGTTCCAGGCATCGTTGATGCCATTCGCCGGTCAAACGCTCACACGGTTTTCGTTTGCAGCTTGGCCGATCAGCAGGGGGAGACATGGGGGCTTTCCGCCCGCGAGCACGTGGAGGCCCTGATGCGCCATGGGATGGCAGGTTGCCTGGACTATGTTCTGGTGCACTCCGCGGCTAAGCCCAACAAGACGCGCTTTTCCACCGGCTCCTTCGAGGCCGTCGCGGGCGGTGCCAGCCAGCAAAGCGCCATGGCAGAGCTCCGCAACGGGTCGAGCCTTGCCTCGAACGTTCGATCGGTGCACATATCACAAGATGATATCGATGCCATCCAGTCCTATGGGCCTGTGGTCCTGCTGAGGGATATGGTTGACCCGGTAAGGCCTACCTGGCATGATCCGAAGGCTCTTGCCGATGCGTTCATGGGGGTGTTCGGACTATGTCTTTCACGGCAGAGGTAAAAGACGAGTTGGTGCACGTGGAGCCAACCTGCTCGCATTGCAATGCGGCTGCTCTGGCTGCTCTTATCCGAATCGAGGGGTCCATCTTCTTAAGCGGTTCCGGGCATTTTCGTCTTGAGATCTCAACCGATGCGCCTCAGGTCGCCCGTTTCATTATCAGTGCGCTCCATAGCATGTACTCTCTGAAGACAGATCTGACCATGCGTCGCAGCGTGCTGCATAAGACCCCCAATTGGCTTATCGATGTACCTGCGCAACCCGGATTGAACGAGGCGCTTAAGGAGCTTGGCATCATCGGCGACGAAGGACTCCAGCGTGGTATCGACCCCGAGCTCGTTCGGAAGGAGTGCTGTGCATCGGCCTACTTGCGTGGGGTCTTTCTCGGCAGCGGTTTCGTCTCGAATCCGCGAGGGGATTTCCACTTCGAGATAACCGTGGAGTCCCAGACCATGGCCAACGACATCGTCGAGCTGATGGCGAAGAAGGGCATTCGCGCAAAGGTCGTTGAGCGCCGCAGCACGCATACGGTGTACCTGAAGAGCGGGGCTGCTATCTCGAGCTTCCTGGCGTTTGTCGGCGCTCACCAGAGCGCATTGAAGATGGAGAATGCCCGCGTGGTGAAAAGCGTGAGGAACGACGTGAACCGCAGGGTAAATGCCGAGATCGCCAATCAAGCCAAGACCCAGGCGGCATCGGTTGATCAGGTGGAAGCTATCCGCATAGTCCTTGAGCATCAGGACATCAAATCTCTGCCAAGCGCATTGCAGGAATACATCAGGCTTCGCGTTACCTACCCGAACGCAACATTGAAAGAGCTGGGGGAGCGGGCTAATCCTCCTCTGTCGAAGTCTGCGATTTACCATCGGGTTAGAAGGATCGAGCAAATGGCTGCCAAGCTCCATTGATCGCCGAATACTCGCCAATAACCGTTCAGAACCGTTTCTGATGATGGTGCGATAGGGAGTCCTATAGCACTTGCGATAAAATAAAAATGTGCGTGCAATACGCGAAACTACTATGTCACAGGCATGAAAGGGGAGCCACATGGCAACCAAGGTTGGTATCAACGGCTTCGGCCGTATCGGCCGACTTGTTTTCCGCGCGATGGAGAAGGATCCTGCATTCGACATCGTTGCTATCAACGATCCTGGCAGCACGGAGGCAAACGCCCATCTTCTTAAATACGATTCCATTCATGGCCGCGTTTACGATGAGGTCACGGTAGAAGGCGACTCCATTGTCGTTGACGGCCATAAGGTTCGCGTGTTTGGCGATCGCGATCCCCTGAACATCCCTTGGGGCGAGATCGGTGTGGACCTTGTTATCGAGTCCACCGGCTTCTTCACCGATGCTAACGAGGCCAAGAAGCATATCCAGGCTGGTGCCAAGAAGGTTCTTATCACGGCGCCTGCCAAGAACGAGGACATCACCATAGTGATGGGCGTCAACGACGATCAGTACGACCCCGCTAAGCACAACATCGTTTCCAATGCTTCCTGCACTACCAACTGCCTTGCCCCCTTCGCCAAGGTTCTTATGGACGAGTTCGGCATCAAGCGCGGATTCATGAACACCATCCATTCCTACACCAACGATCAGAAGATCTTGGATCAGTCCCACAAGGACTTGCGCCGCGCTCGCGCTGCTAACCTCTCCATGATCCCTACCACTACCGGTGCCGCCCGCGCGGTTTCCTTGGTCCTTCCCGAGCTGAAGGGCAAACTCGATGGCTTCGCAACTCGTGTTCCTACCCCCGACGGCTCAATGGTCGACCTTACGGTAGAGCTTGAGCGCGAGGTCACCATCGAAGAGGTGAATGCTGCGATGAAGGCTGCAGCCGAAGGTCCGCTGAAGGGCATCCTTTCCTACGTTGAGGATCCCATTGTTTCTTCCGACATCGTGGGCGATGACCATTCTTCGCTGTTCGACAGCAAGCTCACCATGGTGCTTGGCGGTAAGGGCAACCTGGTCAAATGCATCTCCTGGTACGACAACGAATGGGGCTACTCCAACCGCGTTAAGGATCTTGCCAAGATCATGCTGTAGGCATGCTCCTGCTTTTTAGGTGAATCTAAAAGAGAGTCTCAGGTTCGAGGCTCTCTTTTTCTGTGACAGAAAGGCTGAATATGAGCGAAGTGAAGACTTTTACCGATGCCGACGTAGACGGAAAGCGCGTCCTTTGCCGCGTTGATTTCAACGTTCCACTGGCAAACGGCGAGGTAACCGATGACACGCGAATCAAGGCTGCGTTGCCCACCATTCAAAACCTCATCGAACGTGGAGCCAAGGTTGTGCTGTGCAGCCATCTTGGCCGCCCTGATGGAACGGGATACCAGGAAGAGTTCTCTCTGGCACCCGTTGCCAAGCATCTTTCCCAGGTACTTGGCAAGCCGGTCGCTTTTGCCACCGACACCATCGGCGAGTCCGCAAAGTCCGCCGTTGCAGGTCTTGGAAACGGTGACGTATGCCTGCTCGAGAACCTCCGTTTTGACAAGCGCGAGAAGAAGAACGACCCTGAATTCGCCAAGGAGCTTGCCTCGTTGGGCGACATCTATGTAAACGATGCATTCGGTGCAGCTCATCGTGCGCACGCCTCAACCGCAGGTGTTGCAGCATTCCTTCCCGCTTATGCCGGGGCACTTATGGCGAAAGAGATTTCCACTCTTACCTCTATGCTCGACAAACCTCAGCACCCATTCGTTGCGATCCTCGGTGGATCGAAGGTGTCTGACAAGGTTGCTGTTATCGATGCTCTTATCGACAAGTGCGATACGCTCATCATCGGTGGCGGCATGTGCTTCACTTTCCTGGTTGCCCAGGGTTACTCCGTAGGCACTTCCCTTATGGAGCAGGATTGGGTCGAGCGCGCCGCTGCTATGCTCGAGAAGGCCAAGGCGAAGGGCGTGAGCATCCTTCTGCCGAGCGATGTGGTTTGCGCTGATGCGTTCGCCAACGACGCGAGCACGGTAACGTGCGGCGTAGACGCAATCCCCTCCGACATGATGGGACTGGATATCGGCCCTGCCACCACCAGCTCCTATGCGGAGGCTATCGCAACTGCGAAAACCGTGTTCTGGAATGGCCCCATGGGGGTTTTCGAGATGCCCTCTTTTGAGGCGGGCACCAAGGGCGTTGCTCTTGCGGTTGCAGCCAATAGGGAAGCTGATACCATCATCGGTGGCGGCGATAGCGTGGCTGCCGTCAACAAGTTCGACCTTGCCAACCAGATGACGTTCATCTCCACCGGTGGCGGCGCTTCCATGGAGCTGGTTCAGGGCGAGGCGCTTCCCGGCGTTGAGGCATTGAAGTAAAGGAGCAGGAATGCGTACCTATCTTATGGCGGGCAATTGGAAGATGAACAACACTGTCCCCGAAGCGGTTGTGCTTACCCAGCAGCTTTGCAATCAGTACAACCGAAAATGGGATGACGTGGATGTGGTCATCTGCCCTCCTTCCATCGACCTGAAGTCTGCCTTTACGGTTCTTGACTTCGATAAGACCAAGATCTCGCTAGGTGCGCAGAACGTTCATTGGGAAGAAGCGGGCGCGTTTACAGGCGAGATCTCTATCCCGATGATCAAGGATGTTGGTTGCGAGTACTGCATCGTTGGCCATTCTGAGCGTCGTGAGATGTTCAACGAAACCGACACCACGGTGAACCGCAAGGTGAAGGCGCTCGTTGCCGCCGGCATCGCCCCCATCATGTGCGTAGGGGAATCACTTGCGCTTCGTGATTCCGGTGAGTACCTCGAGTTCATCACGGCTCAGGTGCGCGCCGGCCTTGCTGGGTTGGATGAGCTTGATATGAAGCAGGTAGTGGTTGCCTACGAGCCCATTTGGGCCATCGGCACGGGGCGCACGGCCACACCGGAACAGGCTGAAGAGGTGTGCGGCGCTATCCGCTCCGTCTTGGCACAGGAGTTCGGTGAGGCAGTGGCTGAATCAACGCGTGTACTATACGGTGGCTCCATGAACGTAGGGAATGTCGAGTCCTTGTTGGCTCAACCTGATATCGATGGTGGGCTCATCGGCGGTGCAGCGCTTAAAGCCGACAGCTTCCGCCAGCTTGTAGAGGCTGCTCATGAAGCGTGAAGGCGTGCTTGTCAAGCGAATGATTGTTTCCTATAATCTTTGATTCGTGAGACTTGTTTAGGTAAGGATTTTACGTTGTCTATTGTTGCGATAATTTTTACGGTTCTGCTGGTTGCATCCGGTATCGGTTTGGTTGTTTTCGTCCTTCTGCATTCCGGCAAAGGCACTGGGGTAAGCGACATGATCGCCAGCCAGGTTTACAATAACCAGTCCGGTTCCAGCATCGTTGAGAAGAACCTCGACCGCATCACTATTATTCTCGCAGCCATTTTCCTGATTTCCCTCATTGTTCTTATGGTGGTTTACCCTCAGGGCGCCATCAACGGCTAACAGCTGCCGAACAGCGTTTCTTCTGAAGGCGATCGCAAGGTCGCCTTCTTTTTTATTGAATAACTTGGAAAGGTTGAATTCATGAGCGATAAAGGGAAGTTCCAGCAGAACGTGCGCTTCAATGCGATCGACCCAGATGGCCGCATTGTTGAATGCGAGACGTTGTTCACATTTCAGAATACGGAAAGCGGGAAATCGTACATCGTCTACACCGACAACAAACTCGATGATGATGGGAATACGTTGGTATATGCGTCATCTTACGTTCCTGCAGATGTTGAATACAACGAGCAGTCGGGAATGGCGGCCATTTCCCTTATCCCAATCGAGCATGAAGGAGAGTGGGCTGTTGTTGAGTCGCTCATAAACGAGGCAAATGACCAGGCATAATAACTCACTTGATTTGTCTTTTAAAAAAGTTCAAATACCCCCTTGCGCAGCGTCTCGGATTTGGTAATATATCTATCGCTGCTTCGCAAGAAATCAAAACGGAGCGAAACATACGTCGGAGTGGTGGAACGGCAGACACGCTAGCTTGAGGTGCTAGTGCCCACTTTACCGGGCGTGCGGGTTCAAATCCCGCCTCCGACACCAAATTTTCTAAAGCTCGCTTTTGCGAGCTTTTCTTTTACTCCTGAAACAGAGGGTTTCTGAGAGGTCTCAATCTCTCTAAACCCATTTTTGTTTAGAGCCGTGCCATTATGGGGCAAGGTTGGCGGCTAATCCAATAGCCGCCCTTTGTCCTTACAACTCGATGCGCCCAAACCTTGCAAGGATTTGGGTTGCGGCACTGCAGGCCTCGCAATTGCACCATTTTGCGCCACTAGCCTTGCGTGCCTGCTGGGCGGCAAGCATTTGGGCGGCTCCCTCTTCTCCCATCAACTGCACAGCAGGGCCCTTAGCGAATGCGATAACGCCATCGATGGTGGTAGGACGCCCCTCGAGCGTATCCAGAAGTTGAGACGTCGCTTCATCTACGGCTGTGTCTGACGCATCGGCTGCCGTAGCGTTCAGCCACTCTGCTGCGGCATCTTTGGTCACCTGGGTGCTGGTGTCTGCTTTAGATAGGATCTTTACTCGCTCGGAAACGTAATCGAAGGTTTGCTTTTCCATGGTTTATCCTCTCACTTTCTGTTGAGCCGGTTCGCAGAGAATCAGGCTTGTTTGTGTTTACGGCTCTACAATAGGCGCATAGCGGCCTTGGCGAAAGTGGGCTCTAGGATCCTTTCGCCGATTGCAACTTTTCTCCTAGCATTCCCCAAGTACCATTTCAGGATGATGCAAACCGCTGATGGGAGATCAATGGAGTCTATAGGGTTTATCGGCGTTGGAATTATGGGCAAATCGATGGTTCGGAACCTGATGAAAGCAGGGTTCGAGCTGCATATCTACGCGCGATCGAAGTCGAAGGTTGAAGACGTTATCCCGGAAGGCGCCACGTTTCATGATTCCATTGCCGAGTGCGTTGCGGGTCGTGATGCCGTTATCACAATCGTCGGTTTCCCCGAGGATGTGAAAGAGGTCTACTTCGAGAAGGGGAACATCCTCGATTCTGCCGACGAAGGGGCTTATCTCATCGATATGACCACTACGAGCCCCAAACTATCCCAGCGCATCGCTTCCGAGGGAACCGCTCGCGGGTTCCATGTCCTTGATGCCCCGGTAACGGGCGGCGATACGGGCGCGCGGGACGCAACGCTTTCCATCCTTGTTGGTGGGAAAGAGGAAGACTTCAGCGCATGCTTGCCATTGTTCCGGGCAATGGGCACCAATATCAACCTTTTCGGAACAGCAGGTGCCGGCCAGCACTGCAAGTTGGCCAACCAGATAATGATTGCAGGATCGCTCTCTGGCGTGGTTGAGGCGTTCGCCTATGCTGAAATGCAAGGCCTAGACCTTCCTTTGTTGATGAAAGCGCTATCAACTGGCGCGGCTGGCAGCAAGCAGCTCGACGTCTTTGGCCCGAAGATCATCGTCGACGACTACAATCCAGGCTTCTTCCTTAAGCACCTAGTTAAAGATCTGCGCCTTGCCAAGGAGGAAGGGCTTGCCGTTGGCTTGGACCTGGAAATGCTCGAAACGGTGCTTGGTGAATACGAAGATCTTTTAGGGAAAGGCTACGGGGACCTTGGGACCCAAGGTCTTATGAAAAGGTTCCGCCTTTAAAGCTGCTATTTGAATCGATCTTTCTCTAGAAGAATACAGCCCGATTTTCCGTTTACTGGTTAATCGGGCTGTTCACAATTCATTAGGCGTGTTGAACGCGTTCTATGTACACCATCGCTTTTAAAGTTTTCATATTTGATTCTTTTAGTCGAATTCAGAAGAGGTGCAATTCATGCAATTGGACGAATTGAAGACCATCTTACCAAAGCCCGATCAGCTTACTCCCGCCCAGATCGAGCAGAAGGCGGAAGATCTGGGCGTCACTAAAACCAGCATGAGCTTAAGGCAATCGTTCATGCTTGCGATTATGGCCGGCGCTTTCATCTCGATGGGCGCAATGTTCTTCCTGCTGGTGGTTGGCGATACGGGTCTGCCCTTTGCTGTGCAGCGTGTGCTGGGCGGCTGCCTGTTCTCCCTAGGCCTTCTTCTGGTGGTAGTCTGCGGGTCGGAGCTGTTCACTGGCAATACTATGATCGTGATGACTGCTGCCAGCAAACGTATCACATGGGGTGCTGTTCTGAAGAACTGGGTTGTGGTGTTCTGCGGCAACTTCGTAGGGGCCCTGATAATGGTCTGCTTTGTCTACCTGGCTAATTTTCAGGGAATGAACAGCGGGGCAGTTGGAAACACGATTGTCAGCGTTGCCTCTGGGAAGATGACCCCTGATTGGCTCACGCTTTTCGCCAAGGGCATCATGTGCAACTTCCTGGTTTGCTTGGCAGTTTGGATCTCTTATGGCGCAAAGAGCGTAGTCGACAAGATGCTCGGAATCATGCTTCCTATCGCCGCGTTCGTTGCCTGCGGTTTCGAGCACTGCGTTGCCAACATGTTCTTCCTGCCCTTCGGCATTCTTCTTGCCGCTACCGGCCTAGGCGATGCATCGGTGGTGAATTGGGGCGGTGCCCTGTGGAACTGGAGCGCCACCGTTCCGGGTAATATCGTGGGCGGTGCGCTGTTCGTCGGCATGGCGTACTGGTTTGCCTACCATCGCAAAGCGTAAGCTTTATCCACGTCAAGTATTCGCCGCTTGCTCTTGCCTCAATCCGCTTATCCGGCTCCCGTTCCCGAAAGGAACGGGAGCCTTGTTCTTTTGGGGATCATCCCGATACGGATCTCGATCGTGCTTTTCGGTGAAGGCCTATCCTTCAAACCAATCGACCAATGCGGCCGGGTCATCGAAGGCGCTGCCGATTTGTCTCCAGTCGCCCTGATTCAACCCCTTGGCACAGGTATCGTCGAGCATTTGGATCAAAGGGTTGAAGTACCCTTCAACATTCAAGAGCGCGCTTTTGCCGTTGATCTCGCCTGCCTTTACACGTGAGATCACGTTGAAGAACTCATCTAGGGTCCCCAAGCCTCCAGGTAAGGTGGCGAAGGCATCGGATAAGCGAACCATGTGGTTCTTCCTTTCGGCGAGGTCTTCAACCTCTATCACATGAATGCCGGGGACCAATTCCCGGTTCTTGCGGGACAGTCCCTGGGTAGTGATGCCTATCGCATTTCCTCCGGCCGCCAGCACAGATTTTGCGGTTACGCCCATGAGACCCATGTCGTATCCGCCGAATACCAGGGTGTGGCCGCGCTGTGCCAAAACGGTACCTAGGTCGTGGGCTGCTTGGATATAGCGCTCATCTATCTCGCTTGCAGAAGAGCAGAATACGCAGATATTCATGGACCACCTTTCTCTTTTCTCGATTGTACAGCGATCGTATCGGCACTTTACTCCGCTTCGATCGAGTGTTTGGTTTGGCTTTGAACGATGTGATCCTTCGGTGAAGGACTATCTGCAGCTATATTAGGTATGATTTCGTACTATACTTTATTAGTACGAAATCATACCTCAATGATTGGAGGATCGAATGGCGGAGGCTATTCTCTTGGATGCGGATTTGCGTTATCTGTATCGGGAGTTCAATAGGGTTTGCTGCGAATTTGATCAACTGTACCGAAACGCTGCCATGCGTATGGGGCTTTCCGATAGTGCTTTTCAGATCTTGATGGGCATCTATGATCTGGGGGAGGGATGCACACAGTCCCAGATCTGTGACTATGTATGCCTAGGGAAACAGACAATCAGCAGCTCGGTAAAGAACCTTAAGCAACAAGGCCTCATCGAGCTTCGACGCGAATCCGGAGTTAGGGGTGCGGGCTTGTTCCTTACCACGAAGGGAAAGCGTTCCATCGAGTGCTGTATCGCTCCGGTAGTGGATGCGGATGTTCGCTCTCTTTCCCTGCTTGGCAAGCAAGAGGCAGAGAAGTTGGTAGAGCTCAGTCGCTCTTACCTAAATGGGTTCGAAGCCGAGTTGTCAAATGTCGCCTTTCCGGATACCGATGTCTCCAAGGAGCGCTAAAGCCCATGAAGATACAGATCTCAGATCATTTCACATTTGGGAGGCTTCTGCACTATACCGCTCCCACTGCCATGATGACGATGTTCACTTCGATTTATGGCGTTGTTGATGGCTTGTTCGTCTCGAATTTCGTGGGAAAAGAGGAATTTGCGGCGCTCAACCTTATCTATCCGCTCATCATGCTCCTCGCCTCCCTTGGCTTCATGTTCGGCTCCGGTGGCACAGCTCTTGTTGCCAAGACGATGGGGGAGGGCAATCAGCGTCGTGCAAACGGCCTGTTCTCGATGCTTCTTTGCGTAACGTTTGCCGTTGGCTTGGTTTGCTGTTTTGTGGTGCTGGTGGGTGTAAGGCCAGTGGGAGTGCTCCTGGGGGCTTCCGGCACCCTGCTTGAATCGGCGGTTCTGTACGGTAGCATTTGCGCTCTTTCTCTGCCGTTCTTCATGCTTCAAGAATCATTTCAGAGTTACCTCGCCGCGGCTGGCAAGCCCAAAGTAGGGTTGGCGGTCATAGTTCTTGCCGGCATTACCAACGTGGTATTGGACGCGGTGTTTATCCTGGTATTCGGATGGGGGCTGGCTGGCGCCGCAATCGCGACGGCTGCAAGCGAGTTGGTAGGCGGTTTGGTTCCGATCGTGTTCTTTGTAGGCAAACGAGCTGAAACGCTTCGGCTCTGCAGGCCCTTAATCGATTTGCGCGCTTTGGGCAAAGTCTGCACAAACGGCTCGTCTGAGCTGGTTGCCAACATCTCCATGTCTCTGGTTTCGATGCTGTACAATTATCAGCTCATGAATTACCTGGGCGCTGATGGCGTGGCAGCATATGGCGTGATCCAGTATCTGATGTGGATTTTCGCTTCGCTCTTCATGGGCTTCGGTATTGGAAGCGCTCCGCTGATCAGCTACCAGTTCGGCGCGAAGAACGCCAATGAGCTCTCGAACCTGTTTCGGAAATGCTTCACCGTTATTGCCGCACTCGGTGTGTTGCTCACGATTCTTGCTTTGTTGATCGCACGGCCCATAGCCATGTTGTTCGTTGGATACGATCAGCACGTTGTCGAGCTTACCACGCATGCGCTAAGCATCTATTCGTGGGTGTTCCTGCTTTGCGGATTCAGCCTCTTCGGTTCGGCCTTCTTCACCGCACTCAACAACGGCCTGGTGTCTGCTGTCATATCGTTCCTGCGAACATTGGTGTTCGAGGTTGCCGCCATCCTTGTTCTGCCCCAGCTATTCGGCGAAATGGGGATATGGTCTGCCGTCCTTGTTGCCGAGGCGATGTCCTTCATCATCACTGCGGTCTTCATTGTTGGACTCAGGAAAACCTACGGTTACGCTCGATGACAGCCACTTGCCCATGATCAAAGCCTGTTCCATGGGCCTTGCTGGGCAGATGGTACGATTGATTCGATGATTCGGTCTATTCAACGTAGCGAGGTGAAACGGAATGTGCGAAGGCATGGGCCATGGTCCTCATACCGAAGCCCTTGTTGCGCTGTACCCAGAGTATTCCGAACCTAAGGATCGGCTTTCCAACGGCGCTCTCTCCTTGAGCAAGGGAGCCGAATACTACTTGCGTGGCGTCTCCCTCTCGGCGACAAGCGATTTCGAGAAGGCTTTTCTGTTCTATGAGCAGAGCCTGTTTTTCGGAAACGACCAGGCTGCTGTCAACCTGGGGTACATATATGCTTACGGCAGGCTTGGGATTGTCGACGAGCATAAGGCGGCCGATTTTTTCTACCAAGGGATGAAGATGGGCAATCCTGAAGGCGCTATGAAATATGGCGACTTCCTTCTGAGCAGCAGCCATGCTTCCGCTAACGAGGAGCATGCCTTCAAGCTCTACGACATGGGATACGACTTGGCGCAGTCTGTTGACGAAGACGACTGGATAGCTGGGCTGGCCTACCGACTCGGTCGCTGCTATGAGCATGGGCGGGGGACTGATGTCGATCACATCGATGCGCTCGGTTTTTATCTTCAGGCTGTTCAAAGATATGAGCGGAGCATTGAGAACGGCAATGATCATTATCGTAAACGTTGGGAAGAATCGCGTAGGGGTGCCGAGCGCTTACAGGGGGAGGGTGTGCTTTTGGGTGAGCAGCCTTTGCCGGCAGGGGCTTCGTTCAACTGGGATGGAGAATTGCTTGATTCGTTCGGAACCCCCCTGAATCCCGGATTCTACCGCGACAGGTGCGGTCTCATTTTCATTGCAAGAAGGAAATTCGCTCGCGAGCGCGCAAGAGTCACCTTCAGGCGAAACGTGATGGAGTCGCCTCTTTCCTTCTACTTATCCCTATCCGGTGGGCTTGAGAGCGATGGTTCGCGCGACTTCATCGTTGATTTCAGCTATCGTGGTTCAGCTGATTCCACCTCGGTTGATGGAGCGAGTATCCGCTCCTGGCTTTCCGTCGAAGGCGATAACGGCTTTGTTGAGCTGGAGGTCGAGAAGCCTCGAGCGCGGCTTCTTTGGCGGAAGATCAGCGATCTGGGAATTGCTTTCTGGAACGATGAGTATGTGTCCTTTCGTCCTGAGGAAACGACGTTCGAGTGGTCCATCTGCGTCAATGGGGCATGCGGAAGCTTTACTTCGGCTGGTGCTTCAGTAGGGCCGGATAACTTGGAAAAACTTGTTGCGCTGCTTGACGAATGCCTGAATCCAACAGCAACTTGAGGCAGGACAATCCAATGAAAGCGTAGTTTGGATTCGGTGAAACACGAACATCTGTTTGCAGCAGTGGTATTATGTGAGCATAAGGCAGGCGGATAGGAGAATCGTTGGCAAACGCAAAGGAGTTGATAGGGGATATCCTTTCAAGTCAACGCGTTGTTGAGAGCCGTGTTCTGTCATCGCGAATCTACGATGATGAGCCGCTTCTTTTCACTGGCTCGCAAATGCGCAACTTCCTTCCTGATCGATATCGAGAGATGAGGCAGTTAGGTGCGGCTGAATACGTTGATGGCGCCTATCGGCGGTGCTCGCAAACCGAGCTCTTCGTTCGCCAAGCGAAATTCATGGAAGGCTGGGAAGACGATTTCCCCTACAAAGGGTCATTTAAACGGTATTACCCCACCTACTCGATGATGAACGATCAGCAATTACGCGGCTATTTCACCTGGCGAACGAAAGTGCGCGCAGGCGTCATAGAGGAATCGTCTCTTTCCTTTGCCTATGTTTACGTATACGAGCTGCTCAATGGGATAGGAGCCGAGTCCCCGCAGGATTCGTTCGACAAGCTCTATGCGTTTTGGCAGGATTCACGAAAGATGTTCATCGGGTTGGACGCCTACGTTCCGACTTGGTTGCGCGACCTTGCCATCTTCCACGGTCTTTCTTCTACCCTTTTCGAGAGATTCGTCGACCTTTCGTTTGAGAAAGCCTTGATTGCACTCAAGCATTTTGAGAAACAGAGCGCTCAAAAGGAAGCTGCCGCGATTGACTCTTGCAGCGTGGGGGATCTCTGGCCAGCTCTTTGCGCATTAAG
>CAVIKC010000017.1:0-13798 GCA_963643405.1 Succinivibrio sp. | reverse complement strand
CGCAGAGGTAATTGCCTGCCTGTCGATGCATTATGCGAGAAAACGCAAGAAGGGCCTTACGGAAACTTGGTTCGGAACTCCCCAAGTTTCCGAGCATTGCATGTTCCCCTCTGCGGTTTTCGAGGGAGCGCAATCGCACGAAGATTGCCGCTACGACGTCAATGAGGTTCATTCGTACATCTGCAAGGATGGTAGATGGTATGCGATGCGGCGTTACAGGAATATCCGCGCCAACACTGAGCTTGGCCTGATCATGCGAGCCATCGAGCGCTCGCTGCGTGGGGACGAGGTTGCCGGCTTGGGAAGCACGGGCTCAACCTTGCCGAAATATCAGCTTTCAATTGTGAAAGAGGCAACGGAGCATGCCCACCTTCGGGCAGCCCGAGCCGCAAAAGCGAAGGTGGAAATCGATCGTGCTTCGTTGGGCGGCATCCGCCGTGCAGCTGCCGGCACCCGCGAACGATTGCTGACCGACGAGGAACGTTTCGGTGAACCTGATGCCGCAGATCCGCCTTATCCCTCCGATGAACATGGCAGCCTTGCCATTCCTGCTTCAGGAAGCCCTTCGAATTCGCCAGAGTTTTCGCCGGGCAGTACTTGTTTCCCGCAGGAAACTGTCTCTAGCGAAGCTGGGGATGTGCCTTACGGCCTGTCGGATCAGGAGCTTAAGCTCCTTCGGTCCCTTGTTGAGGGCGATCATCCTGACATGCCCAACGGGGATCTGCTTGCCGATTCGATTAATGAAAAAATGTTCGAACTGTTGGGGGATACCGCCCTTGAGTTCAGTGACGATGGGTTGCGGGTCGTCGATGAGTACCGGTTAGACTTGGAGAAGGTTGTAGGCGTATGCCCGAGGAGATAAAAGTACCGCGTAGGATAGCGGCAGTCGTAATCAATTCCCTTAAAGGCGGCGTTGTGCCGCGCATTGGGCTTCCCTATATCACGGTTGGACGTGAATCTGAGATCAATGCGCTTTTGCATGATCTTTCGCTTATTACCGACGGCGGGGCCTCGTTTCGTTTCCTGGTCGGAAGGTATGGGGCGGGAAAGAGCTTTTTGATACAGACGATTCGAACCCATGCAATGGGCGAGAACTTCGTTGTTGCCGATGCCGATCTTTCCCCTGAACGGAGGCTTCAGGGCGGGCAAGGTCAAGGGCTTGCAACCTATCGCGAGCTTATCCGCAACCTCTCCACCAAAACCCGTCCTGAAGGTGGGGCGTTGCCGCTGGTGTTAGAGCGCTGGATGCGCAATCTCCAGACGGGACTGCAGGATAAGACCGGAGCGGACTCTTCCAATGCGGAGCTTATGGAGGAAGTCCGACGTTCCCTTTCCCCGATCAAGGAATTGGTCCATGGCTACGATTTCGCTCAGGTTGCCCAACGGTATGCGCAGGCATATATCGAAGATGACGATGATGCCAAATCGCTTGTTGCAAAGTGGTTGCGCGGTGAATATCGAACCAAAACCGAGTCGCGCAACGAGCTGGGAATCAACGCCTGCATAACCGATGAAGCCTGGTACGACTATCTGAAGCTCTTCGCTGAATTCCTGACCGGTGCCGGCTACAAGGGCCTGCTTGTGATGATCGATGAGTTGGTGAACCTCTACAAGATCCCCAACGCCATCACCCGTCAGAACAACTACGAGAAGATTCTTACGATGTACAACGACACCCTGCAGGGTAAAGCGCATCATCTGGGGATCATCATGGGCGGGACTCCTCAATCGATCGAGGATCGTCGCCGCGGTGTGTACAGCTATGAGGCCTTGCGCAGCAGGCTCGCGCAGGGCAGATTCGCACAAGAGGGGCTTTCCGATATGCTTGCGCCTGTTATACGCTTGAATCCCTTAACCTACGAAGAGCTGCTGGTTCTGATAGAGAAGCTTGCGGCTATACATGCCGGCTACTTCGAATACCATCAAACGCTCACCGAAGATGAGTTGATCAAGTTCCTGCAGATAGAGTTTGGCAGGGTAGGATCCGACTCTCACCTTACTCCGCGCGAGGTGATCCGCGACTTCATCGAGCTTTTGGACATCATCTACCAAAACCCTCAGATAGATATCGAGCAACTGTTGGGCTCTGACGACTTCAACTATGCAAAACCTATTGGGCAGGAGGAAGAGGTCTCTGCCCAGTTTGCCGAGTTCACTATCTAGACTGCGCATATGAGTACCTTCGATAGATTTGCCCCTTTTATCCAGGATTTCATTTTCAGCCATGAATGGGAAAGCCTCAGAGGCATTCAGGTGGCTGCCGCTGAGGCCATCTTCGACACCGACAGCAACGTTCTGCTAACTGCATCTACCGCATCAGGGAAAACCGAAGCCGCATTCTTCCCCATACTTACCGAGTTCTGGGAGAATCCTCCTTCTTCTGTGGGTGCCATTTATATTGCCCCCTTGAAGGCACTTATCAACGATCAGTTCTTTCGACTCACCGAACTATGTGAAGAGGCTGATATTCCCGTATGGAGATGGCACGGCGACGTTGCGGCTTCGCAAAAGAACCGCCTGATGAAAAAGCCATCGGGAATCCTTCAGATCACGCCGGAATCCCTTGAGAGCCTGCTTTTGCATAAGCATATGGCAATCGGCAAGCTGTTCGGTGATTTGCGTTACGTCGTTATCGATGAGGTGCATTCCCTTTTGCGTGCCGACAGGGGAGGTCAAACTCTTTGCCTGATTGAGCGGTTGGCCAGACAGGCTGGCGTTTCGCCCCGTCGAATCGGGCTTTCAGCCACAATCGGCGAACCTGAGGTGGTAGGCGCACTCCTCTCGGCAGGTACGGGAAGGAGTACCATCATCCCCCACTTCAACGAGCCGAAGAGGCCGTGGCGCATATCAATGGAACATTTCTATACAACCGGCCCCCAGGCTCCTCAACGTGACTTTTGCAGCAGTCACTACGACGATGTCGAGATTGTCGGGGTGGAGGATGCCTCTCCTTTGGGATTGCCGGACGGCTATACCTTCAACGGGGAAGAACAGGCTGCCGATTCCTACAAGCGTACGGAGGATTCTTTCCATTCAAGTGTTCGGCCTGAATCTGAAAGGGAGCTTTTGCTTGAAACCTCACGTTGCGAGGTCAGCTTTCCAGCTAAGCAGGCATTAGTTGCCTTAGACGCCCCCGAAACGTCCCATGCACCCGATTTCGCTACCGATGTCGCCCCGCAGCTCGCGGATCCTGGATACGGTTACCTGTTCGAGCATACACGCGGGAAGAAGTGCCTTATCTTCTCGAACAGCAGGGAAGAGGCCGAAGCGATAACCACCACCTTACGCTCATATTGTGAGGCGCGCCACGAACCGGATCGATTCCTGATCCATCACGGGAACCTTTCCTCGACCTACCGAGAAACAGCCGAAGACTTAATGAAGGACGATTCGGTGGAGCTTACCACGGTTACCACCGCTACTCTTGAGCTGGGTATAGATGTCGGACACCTTGAACGTGCGTTCCAGGTGGATGCCCCCTTCACCGTTTCCTCATTCCTGCAGCGAATGGGTCGCACCGGCCGCCGAGATCTCCCACCTGAGATGTGGTTCGTTATGCGCGAGGATGAGCCGGAGCCTCGTACGCTAATGCCCGACTCCATTCCCTGGAAGCTTCTTCAGGGCATTGCCTTGGTTCAGGTGTACTTGGAGGAGCGATGGGTGGAGCCCCCTCGTCTTGATAGGCTTCCCTTCAGCCTTCTGTACCATCAGACCATGGCCACCCTCGCGAGCTGCGGTGAGCTCACCCCTCCACGGCTCGCCGAACGCGTGCTCACATTGCCATACTTCCATCGCATCAGCCTGGATGATTATCGGGTGATGCTTCGTCACTTGTTGGAAAACGATCACATCCAATGCACTGAGGCAGGCGGCCTAATAGTGGGGCTAGCTGGAGAACGCATCACGAATTCATTCAAATTCTATGCCGTGTTCCAAGATGATGAGGAATTCACCGTTCGCTGTGATTCCCAGGAGTTGGGGACAGTGGTGTTGCCCCCGCCGGTAGGCGAGCGCCTTGCAATAGCTGGGCATGTTTGGTTGGTAGAGGAAATCGATCGTAAGCGCCACTTGGTGTATGTGTCGAAGATAAAGGGTAAGGTTCCCGCGTATTTCGGCGAGTGCCCAGGCGACATCAATACCAAGATCCTCGAACGAATGTGCCTTGCGCTGCGGGAAACCCAAACCTATCCCTACTTAATGGAGAACGCACGGGCACGGCTCTCCCTTGCGCGAAGGGTGGCGAAAAACGCGGGCGTCACGGAATGCCCATTGGTTAATCTGGGCGGTGACTCCTGGGCGCTGTTCCCTTGGCTGGGAACCTATGCATTCATGGCTCTCGAGCGTTTTTTGAAACTTCGTTGCTCCGAGTCGCTTGGCCTTCGTTCACTTGATTCATACCGGCCGTATTTCATCCAATTCAGGATGGGCGCTACAAGCGAGGAGTTCTTTGAGGCGCTGGCAAAGGAAGCCTCTATCGCAATAGACCCCATGGAGTTGGTTTATCCGGGCGAAGTTCCGTACTTCGAGAAATACGATTTGCTTTTACCGAAGGAGCTGGTTCGCAAAGGTTTCGCATATGGCGTTTTGGATATCAAGGGTATGCTTGTTCGTGTCAGTGAATGGACGGGTGTCGTGCCGGTAGCGCCTATAGGGCTTGCAACAAGGTAGACTTACGGCGATTCGGAACAGCGAGGGAAGGGGATCCCTATGATTGAGTACATCAGCGATTGGAACTATAGGAAGCACGCCAAGCTGTGCTGCTCTGTTTACGCCGTATTGTTTACGCTGGACATGACGCTTGGGTACGTGCTGGCGAAAAAGCTCCTGTCGCAAAAGGGCGACGAGTAGCCTTAGCGTAAAACTGATTATGGGTCGAGCAGTTGGCGTGATTCCGTGTGCTTGCCGACGCGCTGCTCAACGGCGATAACCCCTAAAACGATAGAAGGCCTCCGTAACGGAGGCCTTCTAGGTGCAAACGATTTTTTACAGATGGGCTTGTACGAGCTTGGGCCTGAAGCCGTTCTGTTCCAGGGCATCGACGATCTTGTGCTTGTGCTCGGTGCCGAATGCCTCGATGGTGACGCGAAGCTCTACAGCCGCATTGCGGTTCGCGCTGACGAACTGGTTGTGCTCTAGGCGCACAACGTTGCCGTTGGCATCGGCGATGGTCTGTGCCACGCGCACCAGCTCGCCAGGGCGATCGGGCAGAAGCACGGATACGGTGAAAATGCGGTCACGTTGGATAAGGCCATGCTGTACCACGGTAGACATGGTGATCACGTCCATGTTGCCGCCGGAAAGGATAGAGACGATCTTCTGATCCTTAACATCAAGGTGCTTCAAAGCGGCAATGGTAAGAAGGCCGGAGTTCTCCACGATCATCTTGTGACTTTCAACCATGTCGAGGAACGCAACGATTAGCTCGTCGTCTTCCACGGTGATGATGTCGTCGATGTTCTCCTGGATGTAAGGGAAGATATTGTCACCGGGTTCCTGCACAGCGGTGCCGTCGGCAATGGTGTTCACCTTAGGGAGCTTCACCACGTGGCCGGCTTCAAGACTGGCCTTCATGCAAGCAGCGCCTGCAGGCTCAACACCGATAACCTTGATACGCGGATTCAGCATCTTCGCCAAAGTGGAAACGCCGGTAGCAAGCCCGCCACCACCGATGGGAACCAGGATGTAGTCGACGAGCGGAAGCTCCTGAACTATTTCCATGGCAATGGAGCCCTGCCCGGCAGCAACGATAGGGTCGTTGAAGGGGTGGATGAAGGTGAGCCCACGCTCCTCTGCAACCTTAAGCGCATGCTCGTACGACTCATCGTAGACATCTCCCGCCAAGATAACCTCTGCGCCCTGCTCCTTAGTGCGCTCCACCTTGATAAGCGGTGTAGTGGTGGGCATGACGATAGTGGCCGGCACGCCGTACTTGCGTGCTGCGTAGGCTACGCCTTGCGCATGGTTGCCCGCAGAAGCAGTGATCAGGCCGCGCTCACGCTCCTCATCGGTGAGCGTGCTGATCTTGAAGTAAGCACCACGGACTTTATAAGCTCCGGTACGCTGCATGTTCTCGGGTTTCAGGTACACCTCATTGCCAGTTTCCTTGCTGAAATGGTGGCTGTAAATGAGCTTGGTTTCCTGGGTGACTTCCTTGACCTTCTTGGCTGCTTCTTCGAATGTGTTGAGCGTCAGCATGGGTGTCCTTCGTCTTTTCTGGTTTTGGGCTTCTGCGTCAAGCCGCGGTATACGCGAAAGAGTACTATGTGGTTGTACTGCTTTGCGTGACGTTTATTATGCGCCACCTTTTCCAAGGAGGAAACCATGCATTCCATCAGCACCGAAAAAGCACCGGCAGCAATCGGCCCTTACTCTCAGGGTGTAGTGGCCAACGGATTCCTGTTCGCCTCGGGTCAGATTGCGCTGGATCCCGCTACGGGAGAACTGGTCGGCTCCACTATCGAAGAGCAGGCTGAGCAGGTGATGAAGAACGTCTCCGCTCTCTTGAGCGCTGCTGGCACCGATTTCGACCATGTCGTGAAAACAACATGCTTCCTGGAAGACATCGCCGACTTTGCCAAGTTCAACGCGGTATACGCCGAGTCATTCGGCGAGAAGCTTCCCGCACGTAGCGCCGTTGGCATCGACAAGCTCCCAAAGGGGGCGTTGATCGAGGTCGAGGTCATTGCCGCAGTAGGGGAGTAACAGCCTGCCTTGAATACGGGAAAGCTGATAATCATCCCCACGCCGCTGGGGAATCTTGGGGATGTGACCAATCGCACGCTCGAGGCGGTTCGTGCTTGCGATGTGCTCTGTTGCGAGGACACAAGGGTGACAGGTAAGCTCCTTGCAGCGTTGGGGCTTTCCAAGCGCTTGGAACGTCTTGACGAAGCTGCTGTCAGCAAGCGCGCCGACCAAATCGTCCAGCGTATCTTGGAAGGAGAGGTTATCGGCTTCGCATCGGATGCCGGTATGCCGGGAGTTTCCGACCCAGGACAGCGTCTTATCGACGCCGCGCGTAATGCCGGTGCCACCGTGGAGGTCCTTCCCGGTGGCACTGCCGTTGCCACTGCTTATGTCGCAAGTGGGTTTCCCACACAGACTTTCTATTTCGGCGCCTTCTTCCCGCGAAAAGAAGGCGAGAGGAAACGGCTCCTCGACAGCTTGGGGGCGCTTGATGCAGCTCTGGTGTTCTACGAGAGCCCCCAGCGCATCGCATCAGCTCTCGAATCGATCGCAGAAGCGTTTCCTTTGCGGCGCGTTGCCGTCTGTCGCGAGCTTACCAAGGTCCATGAAGAGGTATTCCGCGATGTGGCACCCGTCGTTCGTGACGAGTTCTCCCGTAGAGCCAAAACAGGCTTGATAAAAGGCGAGATCGTCATTGTTATCGATGCACCGAACGACGAGGAGCGAAACGCGGCACAGGTCGATAAGGCAGCCGATGCTGCAGCCCGTGCGCAGAAGCTCATATCCCGCGGCGACCTCTCAAAGAAAGACATCGTCAAGGAGCTTCAAAGCGAATTCGGCATCAGCCGTAACGAAGCTTACGCACTGGTGATCGGGTAAAGGGTTGCCCTTCCGTATCGCGAACGATGGAGGCGCTCGGATCTGGCCGGGCCAATAACTGCCCGTCGCCCTGGTGAGTTGTCGTTTGATTCTATTATGTGACGCTGTGTTGCTTAGCTTGCTCTTCTGGATGCAAGTGATAACGTTCCCATTGGTACTGGCGGTAGAGCATCGTTGGAGGCGGTTTTTGTGGCTACTTTGGAGGAAAAGCATCGTACGCTTCAAGGCATTCTACGCTCATACGGGAAGGTAGGCATTGCTTTTTCGGGCGGGGTTGACTCGAGCCTATTGGGTTTTGTCGCCCATGGAACGTTGGGGGAAGCGGCGGTGGCTTTTACCGCTGATGCGCCGATGGTCCCGCGAAGCGAGTTCTCCGATGCTCAAGCCTTCTGCCGCAACCATGGCATCGAGCAAGTAATCTGCCATCCTGACCCCCTCGAGAAAGAAGAGGTGCGGTTCAACGCTCCCGACAGATGCTATATCTGCAAGAAGGCGATCTTCGGGGTTCTTCGTGAAGCTGCCGCCAAATGCGGCATATCAATCATTGCCGATGGCTCCAATCTCGATGACCTGGGTGACTATCGCCCCGGATTGAGGGCGCTTGAGGAGCTGCAGGTCAAAAGCCCTCTGCGCGAAGCGGGATTCACGAAGGCGGACATTCGAGCCCTCTCCAGGCAATTGGGCCTAGCAACATGGAACAAGCGGTCCAATGCCTGCCTTGCCACGCGTTTCCCCTATGGCGACGAGCTTACCGTTGAGCGTCTTGAATTGGTGGATCGGGCCGAACACGAGCTTTCCTTCCTGGGCTTCTCGCAGCTTCGCGTGCGCGTCCATGGAAGCATCGCTCGGGTTGAGGTTCCGGCCAGGCAAATCCCCCAACTGCTCGAAGAGGGCACGCGCACAGCTATCGTAAGGAAATTGCGACGTCTGGGCTTTACTTACGTTACGCTTGATCTTTCGGGATACCGAACAGGAAGCATGAACGAGCAGATAGGAAGATAGCCGTGTCCGCAACCGTTGAATCAAAGGGGAAGGTGCTTTGCGCGATGAGCGGCGGAGTGGACAGCTCCGTCGCGGCCAAGCTCTTGACGGATGCCCAATACGAGGTCATGGGCGTAACCATGAAGCTATTCGACAACGATGGCGTGATCCCCGATGAGGGCTCACGCACCTGCTGTTCACTCGAGGACGTTGAGGATGCGCGCAGCGTGGCCTTCAGGCTGGGCATCCCTTACCACGTATTCAACTACACAGAAAGCTTCGGCTCTCATGTGGTTGATAAATTCTGCGAAAGCTACCTTCAGGGACGCACCCCCAACCCCTGCATCGACTGCAACCGATACCTCAAGTTCGATGCGCTGCAACAGCGTCGTATCGAACTCGGGTACGACTTCGTTGCCACCGGCCATTATGCACGCAGGGTGCACGACGTTACCTCCGGGCGCTTTCTGCTGAAGCGCGGATTGGACCCGAAGAAGGATCAAAGCTACGTGCTCTATCACCTTACGCAAGATCAGCTTGCTCATATGCTGTTTCCGGTAGGCGAGCTCAGCAAGTCTCAAGTACGTGAGTTGGCCCACGAAGCCGGCTTGGCCAATGCCGACAAACTGGAGAGCCAGGATATCTGCTTCGTCCCCGATGGCGATTATGCATCTTTCATCCAAGAGCATACGGGGAAGTCGTTCGAGCCGGGTCCTATCGTCGACGAGACGGGAAAGGTGCTGGGCATGCATTCGGGGTTGCCGCGTTACACCATCGGGCAACGTAAGGGGCTCGGCGTGGCGGTTGGTGAGCCGTTGTTCGTGCTCTCTAAGGATGCAGGCACCAATACCATCACCGTAGGCACGGCGGCCTCTGCCGGCTTTACCCGTGTTTTCGCAGATGACATCAACCTTATCTCAGTTGATGCGATTGACGAGCCGTTGCGCGTTCAAGCGAAAGTCAACTACCGCGCAAACCCCAAGAACGCCACCGCCATCGTGCGCGACGATGTGCTTATCGTCGAGTTTGACGAGCCTATTCGCGCTGTTGCTCCTGGTCAAGCCATAGTTCTCTACCAGGGTGATGTGGTAGTCGGCGGCGGTACGATCGAGCACGCAGAATAGCAGGATTGCCGTGATCTACCTAGACAGCGCAGCGACTACCCCAGTTGCCCCCTCCGTGTTCCAGGCGATGAAGCCCTATCTTTCCCTCGAGTTCTTCAATCCTTCGTCGCAGTACGGACCTGCGTTGAGGCAAAAGCAGGTCCTGGAGGAGGCTCGTTCCTGCATCGCCGCAACCATCAATGCCCAACCCCGAGAGGTTTACTTCACCTCGGGGGGGACGGAATCAGACAACTGGGCCTTAAAGGGCATTGCGCTGGCCAACAGCGAAAAGGGCCGACACATAATTGTCTCATCGGTGGAGCACCATGCCGTACTGGATTCGGCGCTTTGGCTCAAGCGGCGCGGATTCGAGATCACCTACGCGCCGGTAGACGAGACTGGCATGGTCAACGTTGATCGGTTTGTCAGCTTGCTGCGACCCGATACCGTGCTTTGCTCCGTGATGCTCGCCAACAATGAGGTGGGTACAGTTCAACCGATCCGTGAATTAGCCGAAGCCGCCCATCGGGCAGGGGCCCTCTTCCATACCGATGCGGTTCAGGCGTATGCGCATCGCGGCATAGACGTATCCAAGCTTGGCGTTGACGCGCTTTCCGTCACCGCCCATAAATTCAACGGGCCTAAGGGCGTTGGATTCCTATACTGCCGCAGGGGGCTTGCGATCGAAACCTATATGAGCGGAGGTGCGCAAGAGCGCGGCTACCGCGCCGGAACGGAGAACCTTGCCGGCATCGTCGGCATGGCGCAAGCCGCCCGCCTGGCATATGTGAAAGATGGTAAGCGCGAAGGCTTCGCCGGCGTTTCAGAGCATTGCGAGCGACTCCGATGCCACATGGAAAGTAAGCTTTTGGATTCCATCCCCGATACGCGGATCAACGGGAGCAGCGACCAGTATCTCGCACACATCCTGAGCGTTTCCTTCAAGGACATCTCTGCAGAAACGCTCCTGTTGCTGCTGGACCAAAACGGCATTTGTGCTTCGGCTGGATCAGCGTGCGCTTCTGGGTCGCTCGAAGCTAGCCATGTGCTTGCAGCTATGGGAATATCGCGCGAATGGGCAAAGGGAACGCTTCGATTCTCCTTCTCCGGAACGACCACCTTCGAGGAGATCGATACTTGCTGCACCGTACTGACGGACTCAATCATGAGGCTGCGGAAGGCAAGGTAGATCGCGGCCATGCAATCAGCGAATGAAACCTCATTTACCCGTGAAGAACTGGTCAGATCGCGAAACGAACGCTCTTCTCTTCAGGGAAGCAAGGACCGCCTGAACGGGGGAGCCCTAAGGATCCACGTGCTGGCGAGCGGAAGCAAGGGGAATGCCGCCATCGTCGAGGACGCGCGAACCGGTGAAGGCGTGCTCATCGATGCGGGCATCTGCAAGCGCGACGTTCTCACCCGCTCGGTGGAGGCGGGTTTCGACCTCAACAACCTCAAGGCGGTTTTGATCACCCATGAGCATTCGGATCATGTGAAAGGCCTTGGTGTGCTCTACCGGGAGTTCTCCAAGCGAAGCCTTGAGGTTCCGCTATTTGTGAACGAATGCAGCATGGAAAACAGCAAGGCAATCCAAGAGGCATGCAGTCTGACGGATACGATGTTCTTCGAAGAGGGCGACCAGCTCTCACTTGCGGGTATGCAGATCTGGCCATTCGCAACATCTCACGATTCGGCGCGTTCGTTCGGGTTCCGCTTTTGGGATGGGAGCGACTCTTTGGGGTTCATGACCGACACGGGGGTAGTCACCGATGCGGCGCACGACTCGTTGCGGGGTTGCAGGATTCTTGCCATAGAGGCGAATCACGATTCTCGCATGCTCGAAAACGGCCCATATCCCTATCATCTGCAGCAGAGGGTAGCCTCAGAGCTGGGGCACTTGAGCAACGGCCAATCCGCTGCGGAGCTCTTGCGTCTCCTGCATCCTGGATTGGAACAGGTAATCGCGATGCATATCTCAGAGAACAACAACACCTACCGGCTTCCGGTCGAGGAGCTGCTAAGCGTTGTGAGCCGGGAAGGGCATGATGCTTGCGTGGTCTGCTCCTATCAGAAGAGACTCGTTAGCTACTGACGCTTCTTGACGCAACCCTCGACCACGGTGGGGCTGGTCGATGAGCCGGCCTTGGATGACGGCATGTAGACAACCGTTGGCTCTGGCGAGCGCAATCCTCAGACTGCTCGTTTCGTGAAGCGAGGAGACTGGTTGGCGGCAGCGATACCTGCTTAATGCTTGGCCAAGTCGGCCAGCGTTACGCCGTCCACGTATTCCTCGATCACGCGATCGAGCCCCGCCCAAAAACGCACCGCGTTGCATTCGTTGCCGCGTTCGCATCCCGTTTCGAGCGCGGAACAGGCAACGGGTATGGTGGTGCCTTCCACGGCACGCAGGACATCACCGGCCTTGATGGCCTCAGTCGGCTTTGCCAGGCTGTACCCGCCGTTCTTTCCGCGCATACCTTTTATCAAGCCGGCTTGAGTAAGGGGTCGCACGAGCTGCTCCAGGTATTTCTGCGAAATCCCCTCGAATTCAGCGACTTCGCGTAGGGAAACCTTGTCGCTTTCGTCTTTCTGGGCAAGGTCGATCATCAAGCGCATGGCGTACCGGCCTTTGGTGGAAATGAGCATCGGCTTCCTTCCCCGGATGTTTAACGGGGGACGTCTGCCGCAGGGAGATTTGCGTTTATCGCAAATGAGCGCCCGCGCCTTGACAATGCCCCCAGAGCGTTTATCTTAATCCTAGCAAACTAGTATGATTAACGAAAGGCAAGCATGATGTCAGGCGCTGATTCACTTCTTTCCGTACAGGGGATAAACGTCTCGGTGGACGAAAAGCCCATCCTTCGCGGCATCGACCTGAACGTTGGTGCTGGCGAGACCCATGTTGTGATGGGTCCCAACGGAGCCGGCAAGTCTACCCTTGGGCGCGTTGTCATGGGCGACCCGGAGTACACCCTGGATTCCGGCACCATCATGTTCGATGGGCAGGACATCACCGACCTTTCCCCCGATAAGCGCTCCCGCGCCGGGCTGTTCCTCAGCTTCCAGGCCCCTACGGAGATCCCTGGAGTTCCCGTATCAAGCTTCCTGCGCGCCATGGTGGCCGACCGTGAAGGCTTCGACATGAAGGGCAAGCAGTTCCGCAAGCATGTTCGAGCGCTGGCAAGCGAGCTCAGCTTCGATTCCTCGTACCTCGACCGAGAGCTGGGCGTCGGTTTTTCCGGCGGCGAGAAGAAGAAGCTTGAGATGCTGCAGCTGCTTCTCCTGGCACCTAAGCTAGCATTCCTCGACGAAACGGATTCGGGCCTCGATGTGGACGCCCTTGGCGTTGTTTCCCGCGGTATCGACACCTATAAGCGCAATACGGGCGGTGCGCTTGTTATCATCACGCACAACACGCGCATACTCGAGCACCTCAGCGTGGACCGCGTGCATGTGGTGGTGAAGGGCCGTGTCGTGGCCGAAGGCGACGCCTCGCTTATCGCCGAGATCGACGAGAAAGGCTTCGATCGCTTCGAGCGAGAAGCCGCTGCTGCAGAGTAGGGGGGGCGCTGTGTCGAAGAATCGCACTCAGGTTGATGACGTCGATCGCAGCCTGTACGACTTCCGCTACGCGGACGCAGTCGCGGGCAAGCTCGCCGCCGGTCTGACCCCTGAAATCGTTCAGGAGATATCCCAGAAGAAGGAAGAACCGGCTTGGATGCTGGAGTTCCGCCTTAAGTCGCTTGAAACATATCATTCCATGGGCAAGCCCGATTGGGGTCCCTCTATCGATGGCTTGGATATGGACAACATCGTCACCTACGTCAAGCCAGCCACCGATCAGAAAAGCGATTGGGACAGCCTGCCCGATGATGTGAAGAACACCTTCGACAAGCTGGGTATCCCGGAAGCCGAGCGCTCCTACCTTGCCGGAGTGGGCGCTCAGTACGATTCCGAGCTTGTGTACCACAACATGCAGGATACCGCCTCGAAGATGGGCATCGTGTATTCCGGTATCGAGGAAGCGCTGAAGGAACCGAAATGGGAAGAGCTCATCCGCGAGAAGTTCATGACGCTCATACCACCTACCGATCATAAGTTCGCTGCACTCCATGGCGCGGTTTGGTCGGGCGGCAGCTTCGTGTACGTCC
>CAVIKC010000016.1:0-38003 GCA_963643405.1 Succinivibrio sp. | reverse complement strand
GTGGGGTTGTTCGGGTTGATGATGACGATGGCCTTGGTGCGCGGGGTGATCTTGCTCTCGATGTCGGCGATGTCGGGGTACCACTCGGCCTGCTCGTCGCAGATGTAGTGGATGGGGTTGCCGCCGGCCAGGGTAGCGCACGCGGTCCACAGCGGGTAGTCGGGGCTGGGGATAAGGATCTCGTCGCCGTTGTCCAGCAGCGCCTGCATACATAGGTTGATGAGCTCGCTCACGCCGTTGCCGGTGTAGATGCAGTCCATATCCACGTTGGGAAGGCTCTTGATCTGCGAGTACTGCATGATGGCCTTACGGGCGCTGAACAGGCCCTTCGAGTCGCTGTAACCTTCGCAGTCTGGCAGCTGCAGGCGCATATCCTGCACAACCTCGTCGGGTGTGCGGAAGCCGAACGGGGCAGGGTTGCCGATGTTCAGCTTCAGGATGCGGGTGCCTTGGCGCTCCATGCGTGCAGCTTCGTCAACCACCGGGCCGCGCACATCGTACAGGACGTTGTCGAGCTTGGAGGATTTCTTGAACTGGCGCATGGGGGCACTTCCTTGGTGTTGGGTTTGTTTGGGTGTGGGCTTGGTGTGGGGTTCGGCCTTATGGGGTGAGGCGCTGGTTGCAGGCTGCGCTGCGGTCGTAGGCGCGGCATTGTCGGCAGGTGCGGGGGCGGTTGCCGTTGTGGTGCTTTCCCTGGTTGCAGAACCGAGCCCGCTTTCGCCGGCGCCCTTTGCCAGCCAGGTAGGGGAAACATTCAGGATATTTGCCAGGGTAGCCATGACATCGGGGCGGGGGATGGTTTTGCCGCTGACGTATTGGCTTACCTGGCTTTTGCCTAGTTTTGCCCCTTGCTTCTGTGCGGCATGGATAAGGTCTGCTTGCTTCAGGTTTGCGTCCGTCATTGCCTTCTTAAGGCGTTGCGAGAAGTTTCCCTGCTCCATGGAGCCTCCGTTTGCCATGCGCCGGATGTGTGACCGTCGCTTCGGTGGTTGATGCTTGAGGTTCAATTTGCCTTGAACGACTGGACTCATTGTAGTTCAAGAGTTCAATTTATGTTGAACATTAGGAAGAAATTGAACCAATTAGTTCAATTTCTGCAGAGGGCGGATGGCTTAAGCAAGCATGTGCAGACTTCAGGGGCAAGCGACAGGGACCGCTCTTTTCGTCGTGTAAATGAAAGCGCCGCCCCTTGGTTGGGACGGCGCCGGATGGTTTGGCGGAGACGTGTGCGAATCGAACACACCCAAGACGTTCTGCGCGCCTCACAACGGCTTTGAAGGCCGCGGGGCCCACCAGGACCCATTCGTCTCCTTTTGTAAAAGCGTTGCTATCGTAGCGTTAGCTGTGCCGCGAACCAACCCGCCGACCGTCTGTTTCGGCGGACGGGCTAGCTTTTATCCGTGAACGAGAATAACTTTCACAATACGCCGAACAGGCTAGCAGGTGAACAGCTTGCGTTTGTCGCCATCGCGCTTGGTTACCTTCTTCTCATCGAAGTACTCCAGCAGCGGGATGGCGTACTTGCGGCTGGTGCCCATGGCGGTTTTCAGCTCGGCTGCAGTGGCGCTGCCGTTTTCCCGCAGGTACGACACCAACGCTGCCTGAAGCTGGTCAAGCGCTTCTTTCGCAAAGCAGAACGTGCGGTCGATGCGCTGGGCTTGCCCGCGCTCTTCCAGCACGAGAACCGCCTTGTTTCCTTGGGCCTTGGTAAGCCCGGCTTCCTCGAACACCGTATCGAGGGGCGCAGGCGTGGCGCCCTGCTCCTTCAGCGCGCTCAGCAGCGTTTCCGCGGTTTGGTTCTCCAGGTTTCGCGCACCGGCCCCCGCCTTGGGGTGGCTTACCTCTCCCTTGGCGAACACGAGCTTGCCGCTATCCACTGCCTGGGCGAACAGCGCCTCGAAACAGCCGTCGGAAAGGTGGCGGGGGTATTGCTGCTGCAGCGACGTTTTTGCAAGGCCGGTTGCGGCCGGGTTCTGCGCGTGGAACTTCAGCAGTATGTTCTCCATCGTCATAACGTGCTTCTGCACGGTTGCGGGCTTGGCCCAGTACTGCGCCCCTTCGCCGATGTGCACGTAGGTGGGCTTCTTCGTGGACGCTTCTTCCTTGCGGAGCAGGTCTTTTACCTTTGAAGGGACGAGACCTGCAATGCGGCCGATATCCTCCACGCTCACCGGCACGGTATCGGCGTCTATCGCGGCGTGGCACATGGCAAGTTTGTTGCTTTGGGTCAGCGCTTCCAGCAGTGCGCGATCGGCATCGTCTAGGTTGGTTCGATGCCGTGGTTGGCTGTTCAGCACGGTGCCGCCACCGATGACATGGACGGGCGAAAACGAGCGGACAACGAAGTGGTCGCCATGTGAAACGGGAAGCTCGGTGTCCAGCCGAACCTGCGCATACACGGTGTCGTGGGGGTTTGCTTGGGATTTCCCGTCCATGAACAGCAGGCGCCCGGTAACCTCGCGGGTGCCATGGGAAATGTGGACGCGAGCACCGCTTTCCAGCGGTCGCTCCAACGGTAGGGTGGGAAGGTAGGTGAAGCGCGCATCGAAGCGGTTGGTGGCCTCTAGGGTGCCCGGGGTTGCCAGGAAGTCGCCTGGATCCAGATCGGTGGTCTTCAACCCCGCCAGATTCAGCGCGGTTCGGTTGCCTGCAACGCTTTGGTTGACTTCCTGGTCGTGAACTTGAACGGTGCGCACGCGCGCTACCAGGCCGGAAGGCAGAACCACAAGCTCGTCGCCCGGCTTCACGGTGCCTTGCCACAGGGTGCCGGTGATAACGGTTCCTGCACCCTTGATGGTGAACACGCGGTCGATGGGCAGGCGCACGCTGCCCGTTTTCGTGGTCTCCTCTACTTTGGCGGCCTGCTCTGCCAGCGCAGCAAGCAGGTCGTCGAGCCCTTCGCCGGTGCGGGCGGAAACGGGCACGAGGGGGGCGTTCTGGAAGGGGGTTCCCTCCAGTTCATCGGCTATCTCGCCGGAAACCAGCTCGACCCATTCCTCATCCACCAGGTCGCATTTGGTAAGCGTGATGACGCAGTCGGTCACACCCAAAAGCTCCAGCACGGCCAGGTGCTCGCGCGTTTGGGGCATGATGCCGTCGTCGGCGGCGATGCATACCAGCGCCAGGTCGATGCCGGTGGCGCCCGATATCATTTGCCTCACAAAGCGCTCGTGGCCGGGTACGTCTATCACGCCCATGGTGGTTCCATCGGGCAGGGGAAGCTCGGCGAAGCCCAGCTCTATGGTGATGCCTCGTCGCTTCTCTTCCGCCAGGCGATCAGGGTCGGTTCCCGTAAGCGCCTGGATAAGCGTTGATTTGCCGTGGTCGATGTGCCCGGCGGTGCCCAAGATCAGGTGGCGGTTCTTTCCCTTTTCGGTCATGGCTACTCCTTTTCCGGGGCTTGCGCTTGCTCGAGATAGGCAGTGAGCGCTTTGGCTATCTGCTCGGCATCATCTTCGCCCAGCAGGGTGCGTACACCGAACACGACCTTCTCGTGCCCGATGCGCGCGATGATGGGAACGTGCCAGCGCTGCTCAAGGAACGCGATGCATTCCTGTGCGTTGCCCCGTTCGAGGGTTACCTCGGTGGCGAACGAGGGGATGTCCACCATGGGCAACGACCCGCCGCCGGCCCGTGAGATGTCGGTGATGGTGGCGGCGCGACACAGTCCCTTGCAGGCGGAGTTGATAAGGCTGGTCAGGCCGTTGGCGGCTTGCTCCATCTCTGATGCGCTTGCGGTGAGCATCCGCAGCGTGGGGATCCTCTTTTTCGCCGCTTCCGGGTCAAGGTAGAGGCGAAGCGTTGCCTCGAGCGCGGCGATGGTCATCTTGTCCAGGCGCAGCGCGCGGGCAAGGGGATTCTTCTTCAGGCGGTCTATCAGAGGCTTCGCGCCTACGATGATGCCGGCTTGGGGGCCGCCGAGAAGCTTGTCGCCTGAAAACGAAACCAAGTCGCAGCCGCGCAGCGCCTCTGTCACCGTGGGCTCTCCGTGGTTTCCCAGCTCGGGGAGGCCGATGAGCATGCCAGAGCCCAGGTCCTCGTATACCAGCAGCGGTTCCGCCTCGGGCGTTTCTTGGGTGCGGTGCGCGTTCTCCGCTTCGGCCACGCGTTTGAGCTCCTTGGCGCTTACCGACTCGGTGAAGCCGACTAGGCGGTAGTTGGAGGTGTGGACCTTAAGCAGCATGGCCGTTTCGGGCGTGATGGCTCGCTCGTAATCGGAGGGATGGGTCTTGTTCGTGGTGCCCACCTCTACCATCTGCGCGTTGGAGAAGTCCATGATGTCGGGGATGCGGAACGACCCGCCGATCTCGATAAGCTCGCCGCGGGAGATAACGGCCTGCTTTCCCTTGGCGAACTCGTTCAGGACCATCAGTACCGCTGCGGCATTGTTGTTCACGGCGATGGCGGCCTCTGCGCCGGTGAGCGTGCAGATAAGGCTCTCGCAATGGCTATGGCGGCTGCCGCGCTGCATGGATTCCAAATCGTACTCGAGCGTGGAGTATGCGCCGGCGGCCTTCGCAGCAGATGCGACGGCTTCCTCTGCCAGTGCACTGCGTCCAAGGTTGGTGTGCACCACCACGCCGGTGGCGTTGATGACGCGCTTGAGCGATGGGCTGCTCTGCTTGCGGATGCGCTCCATCACCCCGCAGCACACGGCGCCAAGATCGGGCGCGCTTGCTTGCCCAGCCAGGATGTCGGCGCGGCAGGTATCTATCTGGGTGCGGATGCAGGACACCAGCGAGTTATGGGGCAGGCTGCCTTCGAAGGCTTCCAAAGGCAGCGAGTTCAAGACCTCGTCTACGGATGGGAGTTGGCGCAGTGCTGTGTTGAGGGAATCGTTCGGCATACGTTTCCTTTCAATCTTGAATTCCAACCAGGGATTATAGGTTTGCGCGCGTAAGTGCGCCGCTCGCGTCCGCTGAGCGGGCATATCTTGTCACTGAAGAGGATAATCCGCTTGGAGTCTTTACAGCATGGATATAATCCGTTTGATCGCACGCCCAGGAGCACGATGATTCTGCCATCCGATCGCCTCGTGGGCGTTTGATCAGGGGTTCCCACCCCTCCTTTTCGAAGCCCCCTCTGCACAGGGCTTCCTTTTCTGCAGCCGCCACGAGCGGCATTTCTTGTTGTCGGCGTGCCCGTGCGCCTCCCTTTGCTTTCGCATCGGCATGCCAAGTCCCCCTGCAAAAGGAGTTGAAATGGACTCTACGAAGAAAGAGCACATCATATTGGCCGTAGGCGGCGTGGTTGCCGCCATCGTTGCCGTGCTTCTGGCCTCGAACGGCAACCCGGGCAACATGGCGATCTGCATCGCGTGCTTCGTGCGCGATACCGCTGGCGCCATGAAGCTGCAGACCAACGAGACCGTTCAGTACCTGCGCCCCGAGATCATCGGCATCATCGTGGGCGCCTGCATCATGGCGTTCGCCGGCAAGGAGTTCAAGGCTCAGGCCGGCTCGTCCCCGTTCACGCGCTTCATCCTGGGCTTCATCGTGATGATCGGCTGCCTTATCTTCCTGGGCTGCCCGCTTCGCATGGTGCTGCGTATGGCCGGCGGCGACCTCAACGCATGGGTTGCCCTTATCGGCTTTGCCGCGGGTATCGGCACGGGCGTGCTGTTCCTGAAGAACGGCTTCACCCTGGGCAAGGCCGAGGACCTGAAGAAGGCCGAGGGCCTGGCTCTTCCCGTGGTTGTTATCGCTCTATTCGTTTTGAGCGTTACCACCACGGTGTTCGCCGTTTCCCAGTCCGGCCCGGGCAGCATGCATGCCCCCGTGGTGCTTTCCATCATCGGCGGCATCGCCTTCGGTATCGTTGCCCAGCGCACCCGCCTGTGCTTCGCCGGCGGCCTGCGTGACGTTTTCCTGGTGCGCGACGGCTGGGGACTTGCGGTCATCGGTATCGTGTTTGCAGGCGTTCTGATCTACAACGTGGCATCGGGTCACTTCAACCTTTCCTTCGCTGATCAGCCCATCGCCCATACCGAGGCCCTTTGGAACATCCTGGGCATGTACGTGGTCGGTTTCGGCGCCACGCTGCTGGGCGGCTGCCCGCTTCGTCAGCTGGTGCTTGCCGGCTCCGGCAACGGTGATGCTGCCGTCACCTTCGTCGGCCTGCTGGTGGGTGCCGCCTTCGCGCATAACTTCGGCATTGCCTCCAGCGCCAAGGGCACCACGGAAGCTGGTCAGATCGCCACGGTGGTTTGCATCGTCATCCTGTTCATCATCGCGTTCGTGAACCTGAAGCGTTCGCGTTCCTAGGGGACGGGCCCATGGTTCGCATAGATGCGAAAGGGCTTTCGTGCCCTCAGCCCTTGATGATGGTTCAAGAGGCTCTGAAGAAGAACCCCGGCGAGCAAGTGGTGGTGGAGGTTGACAGCGCATCCCCGCGCGATAACATCCTGCGCCTGGCCCGCCGCAAGAAGCTTTCCGCCTCGGTAGACGAAGCGGGCGGCGTGTTCACCATCACCATCGGTTGATGGAAACACCTGCCCGCAATGGGGCTGCCGCTTGGCGGCGGCGCCCTGTTGCGGGCGCGGCGAATATCCTGGTTCCCTGCCGGGGCATTCGCCTTTGCTTGAATCGAGTCGGCCAAAGGCGCCTCTTAGCCCGAGGGTTTGCTGGAAGGCCGGTTTGAGGAAGCGTTCACCTCTATTGAAAAGCAAGGGGCATCGACCGAAGGCCGCTGCAGCCCTAGGTGGTGCCTCCCGAATGAAGGGAGAGAGCAATGGCCGACAATCATGAGATGTGGAAGAGCCTTGGCATGGACCTGGAAACGCACGATCAGCTGTGCGCGGTGCTGCCGAGCGCTTTCGGCGACGTGTACCTAAGCCAGGAAAACCGTCCAGAGGCTATGGCGTTCTACGATTACGTGGTATCCGACATCCACGGCATCCGCCCCGCAGAGCTCATTGAGCTGCAGAAGAAGGGCGGCAAGGTGTTCGGCACGTTCTGCGTGTACGTGCCCGACGAGGTTGTCATCGCCTGCGGCGGAGCGGTGACGGGCCTGTGCGGCGGTTCCCAGTTCTGGGTGCCGGAGGGGGAGAAGGTCCTGCCCTCCGATACCTGCCCGCTGGTGAAGGCCTCGCTCGGCGCTCATTTCGGCAAGACATGCCCGTATTTCAGCGTTGCCGATATGTACGTGGGCGAAACCACCTGCGATGCTAAGAAGAAGGCTTACGAGATCCTGGGCGCCGACAAGAGAACCTATGTTATGGACATGCCCCAGATGAAGCGCGAGAAGGATGTTCAGAAGTGGACGGGCGAGATCGCCGACTTCGCCCATGAGGTAGAGGAGTTCACTGGCAACAAGCTCACTCCCGAAAACCTTGCGCATGCCATCCAGGTTGTGAACGCCAAGCGCCGTGCCCTAGCTCGTGTCTTTGCGGCGACGAAGACCAAGGACTGCATTCCGATTTCGGGCAAGGACCGCCTGCTCATGACGCAGATCGCGTTCTTCGACGATCCCGAGCGCTGCGCCCAGAAGGCCAACGAGCTGGCAGACGAGCTTGAGCAGCGCGTCGCCGATGGGGTAAGCGTCTTCCCCGAGGGAACGAAGCGCATCCTTATCACCGGCACGCCCATGGCCATCCCCAACTGGAAGCTGCATCATCTTATCGAAACCAGCGGAGCTGCCGTGGTGTGCGAGGAGATGTGCACCGGCACGCGTTACTTCGAGCATCTGGTCGATGAGACGCAGACCACGTTGGAAGGCCAGTTCCAGGCACTTTCCGAGCGTTACATGTTGAACAACTGCGCTTGCTTCACCCCCAATCCCGGACGTATCGAGGACATCATCCGCCTTGCCCGCGAGTACCAGGTCGATGGCGTTATCGATGCCAACCTGAAGTTCTGCACCACGTACAACGTGGAGAAGAGCTCGGTTGCCGCCGCGCTCGAGGCGGAGGGCATTCCCTGCCTTGGCCTTGAAACCGACTACACCGACAACGATGCGGAGCAGCTGCGTACGCGCATCCAGGCGTTCGTCGAGATGCTTGGCTAGAAGGCATTCTTGCCGGGTGGGGCATAGTCCCTGCCCGGCAAGGGCCTTTTTCTGACGAAGGGTTCGGGCATGTTGGGAATAGGAATAGACATTGGCTCCACTGCGACGAAAGTGGCTGCGATAGACGAGTCGGGGGCATTGGTGGGAACCTGGATGTACCCCACCGGCTTCAGCAGCGTCGAGGCGGCCCGTGCTGCGCAGGAGCTGCTTCAGAAGGAGGGCTTGCTGGGCTCCGATCGCGCCATCATCGCAACGGGGTATGGGCGCAATGCCGTTTCCTATGCCAACAAGGCGGTTACCGAGATCACCTGCCACGCCAAGGGCGCCGTGCGCCTTTTCGGTCGCGATGGCGTGGTGATCGACGTGGGCGGGCAGGACACGAAGGTCATCTGGCTTGCCAACGGATCGGTTAAGAAATTTCTTATGAACGACAAGTGCGCTGCCGGCACGGGGCGTTTCCTGGAGGTTATGGCCGATAGGCTCACGGTCGATCAGCCAGAGCTTGAGCGATTGGCCCGCGCCGGCAAGCCCACCGCCATATCGAGCATGTGCACCGTGTTCGCCGAAAGCGAGGTTATCTCGCTTGTCGGGCGAGGGGAGTCGCGCGAGAACATCGCCCGCGGGGTGATCGATTCGGTGGTGGGCCGCGTTGCCGCCATGGCCTCGAGCGCAGCGGGTCAACCTACGTTCCTTACGGGTGGTCTGTGTGCCAATGCGTTTGTGGTCGAGCGTCTTTCCGCCGTATTGGGCACCACGGTCGCAACGGCGCCGGAGGCTCGCTTCGCGGGGGCCATCGGCGCTGCATGCATTGGAGCTGGTGTTTGACGATGGCAGCGAAGGACGCATGTTATGTGCTGGTGCGGACAAGCACCGAGGCGTTCGATCTGTACGAGCGCATTCGCTCAGCGGGCGTGCCGGCGCGCGTTGCTCCTGCTCCCCACGGCATGCAGGCATGCTGCGGCACATCGGTTATGCTCGACCCCGAAGACGTTGATCGGGCGCGTGGGGTTATCGAGGCCGCCCCGTACCCCATCGAGAGGATCGTTGAGATTGCAGGCGCCATCGACCCTTCGCGGGACAGGTTTTGCTGAGTCTTGCAAGCGCGCCATCCGCGGCGCAAGCGGCAACGTTTCCGTATACACCCTTTTCGGCTGGTCTTGCCGCTTTCCCGCTAGCACCGGCTTCCAAGAAGATAAGCTGTTCTCCATGATCATAGTTGCATTCCATACCACGGCCGATGCGTTCGGCTTCGAAGAAGCTGCGAAGCGCGTGGGCCTTCCCGGGCGCTTGGGTACCATTCCGCGCACTATTTCGGCGGGCTGCGGCTTTGCGTGGCTTGCGCCAGTGGAAACCCGAAGCCGCATAGAGGGATTCCTGGCCGAACAGCACCTGGAGTGCGAAGGGGTGTACGAGCAGTGAGGATCTTGAACATCACGGCACAGAAGCCCGACAGCACGGGAAGCGGCGTGTACCTCGCCGAAATGGTGCGTTGCGAGGTTCAGGCGGGCCACGCTGCGGCGGTTGTCTGCGGCATCGCACCGGGCGACCCCTTGCCGTTTCCCGAGGGCGTCCGTGCGTACCCCGTCTACTTCGAAACCGACGAGGTGCCCTTTGCAGTATGCGGCATGTCCGACGAGATGCCCTATCGCGCAACGCGCTATCGCGACATGGATGCGCAGATGGTTGCGCAGTTCCGTGCTGCGTTTGCCGAGCGCATTCAGCGTGTAGTAGGGGAATTCAATCCCGATGTGGTGGTATGCCATCACCTGTACCTGCTTACCGCCTTGGTGCGGAAACTGCTTTCGGATATCCCGGTGTTTGCCGTGTGCCATTCCACCGATCTTCGCCAGATGCGCTCGCACGGCCTTGAGCGGGATGAGATCATCCGCGGCATCTGCGGGCTTAACGGCATCTTCGCCCTGCACAGCGAGCAGCGTGCCGAGATCATCGCCCTTTACGGATGCGAGCCAGGCAAAGTACAGGTTCTGGGTACCGGCTACAACTCCGCGGTGTTCACCATGCCGAGCCAGCGCCCCGCGGATTGCGGCGAACTGTCCCTTCTGTATGTGGGCAAGATCTGGGAGAAGAAGGGTGTCGGGTGCTTGCTCGATGCGCTCGACCAGGTTCGCGTTCCCGGGAAAAGCATCCATCTGCGCTTGGTGGGCGGTCATAACGACGCTGCCGAGTACGAGCGCTTCCAGAAGCAGGCCAGCTCGTGTGCGGCGCAGGTCGAGTTCGCCGGTCGTTTGGAAACCGACGCGTTGGTGGACGCTTACCAACATGCCGCAGTGTTCGTGTTGCCATCGTTTTTCGAGGGGCTGCCTTTGGTTGTGGTCGAGGCGTTGGCTTGCGGCTGCCGGGTGGTGGTAAGCGATCTGCCCGGTATCCGCCCCTGGCTGGAGGGCCATGTGCCCGATGCACCGGTCGTGTTCGTGCAGCCGCCCCGCATGCGCACGGGCGACGACCCGTTCCCGGAAGACCTGTCGGCCTTCTCCGAGCGTATCGCCCGCGGCATCGAGCAGGCTGCTTCGATGTCGTCCTTTGCCGGCGACATGCATTCGCTTACCTGGGAGGGGCTCACCTCCCGTTTTGTTTCCCTCGTTATTCCGTTTTGCAAGGGGTGAGCACCTTGATCTACTTCGACAATGCGGCAACCACCATGCAGAAGCCGCCAGCGGTGGCCGAGGCCGTGGTTCGCGGCATGAGATCGTTCGGCGGGGTGGGGCGTGGTGTGCACCCTGCTTCGCTCCAGGCGGGGCGTGCCGTGTTCGATGCGCGCAGGCAGGTTGCGAACTTGCTGGACGCACCTTCTTCATCGTGCGTTTCCTTCACACTGAATGCCACCATGGCGTTGAACATAGCCTTGCAGGGCTTGGCGAAGCCGGGCAGTACCTTGCTTACCACCGCAGCATCGCATAATTCGGTGCTGCGCCCCCTTTACCGCCTGCGCGATGAGCAGGGGTGCACTATTAAGGTGGCGCCCATAAACCCTGATGGCAGCCTTGATTTTGCGACCTATGAGCGTATGCTCGCCGAAGGGGACGTCCGTTTCGTGGCGGCAACCCATGCTTCGAACCTGACAGGCGATGTTTACGATGTGGCCCGTATGGCACGCCTGGCCCGCAAGTATGGCGCCCTGTTCATACTGGATGCGGCCCAAACGGCGGGTGCCATTCCGCTGTCTCAGCAGGAAATCGGCGCCGACGTGGTGTGCTTCACTGGGCACAAGAGCCTGTTCGGGCCGCAGGGCACGGGCGGCTTGACCGTTGCGTCCCAGGTGGAAATTCATCCGCTGCTGGAAGGCGGTTCGGGCACCCATACCTACGAAGAGCGCCATCCTCCTTACATGCCCGAGGCCTTGGAGGCGGGCACCGTGAACGCCCATGGGCTTGCCGGATTGGCTGCAGGCGTGGGCTTCATCGAGGAAGAGGGCGTTGCCGTAATCCACAGGAAAGTTGCTGAACTCACACGTGCATTCGAGGAAGGCGCGCTTGCAGTTGGTGGCTTGCGCGTCCTGGGCGGCCATGGCGGCATCGACCGCACCGGGGTTGTCGCCGTGGATGCGGAAGGCATTGACCCGGCGCTCTTGGGCGATGCCCTGGCGCGCGATTTTGGCGTATGCACCCGCGCAGGTGCCCATTGCGCACCGCTGATGCACCGGGCCCTGGGCACCGAGGAAAAAGGTGCGGTGCGGTTCAGCTTCTCGTACTTCAACACCGAAGAGGAAATAGATATGGGCCTCCATGCCCTGAGGGAGAGCGTGAAAGCGCTCCGTTGATTAGGATCAAAAGCGAACGCAATGAAAGGAAAGAGACCATGAAGGAACTCGATGCACGTGGGCTTCAGTGCCCCAAACCCCTGATGATGGCAAAGAAGGAATTGGACGCGGGCTGCGATGAGCTTGCCGTCAAGGTAAGCAACGAAGCGGCGGTTTCCAACCTTTCCCATTTGGCCAAGCGCTTGGGCCGCGAAGTGAGCGTTACCCAACAGGAAGGTTATTGGGACGTGTGCTTCGGAGCCGGTGCCCAGGCCGAGGCGGGTGCTTCTGTTGCTTGCGAATGCCTGGTGAAGGAGCCCTACGCCGTGTTCGTGGGTAAGGACCATGTGGGCGAAGGCGACGAAACGCTGGGCAAGAGCCTGATGAAGATGGCCCTGTACACCCTTTCCGAATCGGGTAACCCGCCAGCGCATCTGCTGTTCATGAACAGCGGCGTGAAGCTGGTTGCTGGCGGTGAGCAGGCAGTTGTCGACAGCGTGAGCTCGCTTGTTGCCCAGGGTACCGAGGTTCTGGTGTGCGGCACTTGCCTTGATTTCTACGGCGTGAAAGACCAGCTTGCCGTGGGCGAGGTGTCCAATATGTACGACATCCTAGGCCGTATGCAGGAATCCTCGAAGACCATCACGCTGTAAGCATGGCTGAGTATCTGGTTGCCTTCGGCTCCACCCATGCCGCGCTTTCGTTCGAAGCGGCATTCGGGGGGGATGGCTCGCTCGTCCCGGTTCCCCCGAAAGTTCGTGCGGGCTGCGGCATGGCATTGCGCTTCTTTGCGCCCTGTGATGAAGCTGCGTTGCAGCGCGTAAGCGGATTGGCGCAGGAACTTGATGTTGCGCCGAACATAGAGGCGGTGTTGGCTAAAGGGCAGGGTTTCTACCGTTCGCTCGCCCAAGAAGGCAGCTAGCCGGCCCAGGAGCCAGAACCTGGAATGAAGAAGCGGGATACCGAAACCGTTCGGTATCCCGCTTTCGTTTCGCGTTACTCGCCGTCTGCGAAGGATATGCAGCCGGCATTCCCCTCGGTGATGATGCCGATGGGCGCGGGTTTTCGCCCCGCCATGCGCTCGAACTCAGCCTCGAACACCGCGGCCTGTGCGGGCGGGATGGCCGCAAGGATGCCGCCCGACGTCTGCGGGTCGCACACAACGCCCAGTCGGTTGTCGAACTCGTCATCGTCCAGCGAACCCTGCATCACGAAGCCTTCCAGGTCGTCCATGATGCTGAAGGTGCGCCCGGGGCGGCAGTAATCGCAGGAAAGCTGCCATACGGGGCCGAACAGCGGCAACGACGCGAAGTCGATCGTTGCCGAGCATCCGCTGGCTTCCAGCATCTCGTGCAGGTGGCCTGCCAGCCCGAAGCCCGTCACATCGGTGGCGGCATGCACCTGAGCGGCCACCATGGCGCGCCCGCCGGCGGCGTTGAGCTCCATCATGGATTCAACCACCGGGCGCATGGCAGCTTCATCGATCTGGTCGATCTTCAATGCCGCGCTCATGATGCCCGTGCCCAGGGGCTTGGTAAGGTACAGCACGTCTCCCGGCCGGGCGCCTTCGTTGCGTACGATTCGCTTCGGGTCCACTGTGCCGAACACGGAAAGGCCGTACTTCGGCTCATTGTCATCGATGGTGTGGCCGCCAGAAACGAATGCGCCGGCCTGCGCCACGGCATCGGCGCCGCCCTGCAGTACGGCGGCGGCAACTTCGGTTCCCAGGTTTATGTCCAGCGCCAGCAGGTTCAAGGCAACATGGGGCTCTGCCCCCATGGCGAACACATCGGAAAGCGCATTGGCTGCCGCAACACGTCCGAACTCGTACGGGTCGTCTACCACGGGTGTGAAGAAATCGACGGTGAGCACGGCGGCGGTGGTTTCGTTGATCTGCCATACCGCGCAGTCGTCGCTGGTCTCATATCCAAGTATGAGACGCGCGTCATTCGGCGGTGCGCCGGCGGGGGAAAGGGAAGAGAGTATTTCCTTGAGGTCGCCCGGACCCCACTTGGCTGCTCAACCACCCTTCGAGGTGAGCTGCGTCAAGCGGATGCGCTCCTCTTTCTCGGACATAAGGCCTCCTTTCGTCTGCTCAAGTATACCAATCGAGGGCATGCGGCAAGCGGTTCTGAACTATTCAGCGATAAGAATAATCCCGTGCACTATCTGGGCTTATAAATTATTCCCAACTAAGAAGATCTTGCTGTTTTCGACCGTTCGGCGATTAGTTCGCAGGCATCGTTGATTCAACTCGCACGCATGCTGGCTCTTGCCGGTACGATGCAGGCAGTAGAGCCCTGCCCAGAAGGCAGGGAAGGAGAGCAACTGAAAGGAGTGTGGGAAATGGAACTGTCACGCCGCGGCTTCTTCAAGGCAGCCGGCGCCGCTTTTGCGACCAGCATGGCCTTTGAGTTCATGCAGCCGTCGCCAGCCCTGGCAGTGGAATCCTCCTCCGAGTGGAAGCTCGTCAACACCGAAGAGTACACGAACATCTGCTGCTATTGCGCAGGTGGCTGTGGCTCCATCTGCTCGGTGCGCGACGGAGAGCTTATCAACTTGGAAGGTGATCCCGATCACCCCATCAACGAGGGTGGCCTGTGCCCCAAGGGCGCCACGATGTTCCAACTGCGTAACGTCGTGAACCCCGAAACCCACGAAATCGAGAAGAGTAAGGTTCGCCAAACCAAGCCTTTGGTGCGCCGCCCGTTCTCTAAGAAATGGGAGCCCATCACCTGGGAAGAAGCCATTAAGGAAATCGCCCAGAAAACCAAGGAAACCCGCGATGCGGGCTTCGTTGAAACCGAAGAGGTAAAGGGCAAGACCCTTACCGTGAACCGCTGCGAGAGCATTGCCAGCCTTGGCGGTTCCCAACAGAACTCCGAAGAAGAGTACCTCATCCTGAAGATGATGAGAGCGCTTGGTATCGTGGCAATCGATAACCAAGCCCGTGTTTGACACGGCCCCACCGTCGCCGGTCTGGCGGCATCATTCGGTCGCGGCTCAATGACTACTCATTGGTGCGACATGCAAAACACCGATGTCATCATGAACATCGGATCCAACTCAGTTGAAAACCATCCCGTAAGCTCGAAGTGGCTCCACAGGGCGCACGACAAGGGCGCGAAGTGGATGGTTGTCGACCCCCGTTATACCCGTACGGCCGAGCAAGCCGATATCTACTGCCCCATCCGAAGCGGCACGGACATCGCGTTCTACGGCGGCTTGTACAAGTACATCATCGATAACCTTATCGAGCCTGGTTTGGCCGAGTACACTGCTACGGGCAAGAACCCTGCCAATTACAACTTCGAGTACCTCATCAACTACACCAACGCCTCCTACATTTTGGACGAGGAGTATTCCTTCGATCCTGAAACGGGCCTGTTCAGTGGTTGGAACGAGGAATCCGAGACGTACAACGTGCATTCCTGGCATTACGAGACCGACCATGAAGAGCAGTGGGATACCTCCGAGAACGGAACCTATGCTTGGTCGGTGAAGGAAGGTGTGCCCGCCTTCGAGAAGCCGGTGCTCACCGTTCCCAAGAAGGACGCGACCCTGCAGCACGAGCGCTGCGTGTACCAGAAGTTCAAGGAGCATTACTCCCGCTACGACATGGACACGGTATGCCGCGTGTGCGGTATGGACAAGGCCGACCTCGAGCTGGTGTATTCCACTTGGGCAACCTCGTGCGCCCCGGGCAAGGCCGGCACCATCCTGTACGCCCTTGGCCAGACCCAGCACACCTACGGCGCGCAGAACACGCGTGCTATGTCGGTTCTGCAGTTGCTCTCCGGCAACATCGGCGTTCCTGGCGGCGGCGTCTGCGCACTGCGCGGCGAGCCCAACGTTCAGGGCGCAACCGACATGGGCATGCTGGTAAACGAGCAGCCTGCTTACTTGAAGTGGTCGAACACCACCGATCGCGACACGTTGGCCCACTGGCTGGAAAGCCAAACCTATTCCGACGGCTACTACACCAACAAGCCCAAGTTCATGATCTCCCAGTTGAAGGAGTTCTACGGCGACAACGCCACCGTGGAAAACGACTACGGCTACGACTGGTGGCCGAAGGTTCCCAGCCACGACGGCTCCGACTGGTCCGAGATGTCTTCGTTCGAGAAGATGAAGGAAGGCACCATGAAGGGCTACTTCGCATGGGGCATGAACCCCTGCCACAGTGCGCCCAACACCGGCAACGTCCGCCGCTCCATGGCTCATCTGGACTGGTCGGTAGTCATCGACCAGGTAATCACCGAGACGGCTTCGTTCTGGGATGCCCCCGATATGAAGCCGGAAGAAATCGGCACCACGGTCTACTTCCTGCCCTGCGCCCTTATCTATGAGAAGCCGGGCACCATCCTGAACTCCGGCCGCTGGATCCAGTGGCGCCAGCAGGCAGTCGAGCCTTGGGACGAGTCCAAGCCCGACTACGAGATCTGCGACCTTCTGTGGCGCGAGATCGTTCGCCTGTACCAGGAGGAAGGCGGCGTGGCAACCGATCCGATCCTGAAGCTGAAGTGGGACTACTACCTCAACGGCAAGATCGACCCGCGTCCTGTTGCTTGGGCGCTGAACGGCTACAAGACCACCTCTTCCGACTGGAAGAGCGGTTTCAAGAGCATCGACGATGCCACGCTTTCCAGCGGCAAGATCGACCTGCTCTCCGGATACGCCAACCTTGCCGCCGACGGCACCACCGCTTGCGGCATGTGGATCTACTCCGGCTTCTACAGCAACAACGCCAGCCCGGTTTCGGCCGAGAGCCAGCCGGTGTACCGCCGCAACACGGTGGACACCTCCGGTTTGGGCTTGAACTCCGAGTGGGCATACGCATGGCCCAACAACCGCCGTGTTATCTACAACCGCGCTTCGGCCGACATGAACGGTCAGCCTTGGGCGGCAGACAAGGCGCTGGTGAAGTGGGACACCGAGGCCAAGAAGTGGATCACCGGCTACAAGGCCGGCATGGACATCCCCGACTTCAGCGCAACGAAGGCGTTGAAGGACGGCACCACCCAGCAGATAGAGCCCAACAACAAGGCGTTCTTCATGCTGTGGGAGCAGAACGGCCGCTTGGAGAGCTACGGCATGGTCGACGGCCCGCTGCCCGAGCACTTCGAGCCCTTCGAGACCCCCATGTCCGAGAACCTGCTCAATGGCCGCCTGAACAGCCCTTGCTTCCTTGGTCGTCCGGAAACGGCCGGCAAGAAGCGCAAGGGCACCCAGTACGAAGACGACTCCACGCGTCATTCAACGGTGGACGAGTACCCGTATGTGGCCACCACGTACTCGGTTACCGAGCATTGGCAGACGGGCGCCCAAACGCGTGCCTGCCCCGCGCTGGTAGAGGCCATGCCTGGCGACATGATCGAGATGTCGCGTGAGCTGGCCAAGGAAAAGGGCATCCAGACCGGTGACAAGATCCGCGTTTGGAACCGCCGCGCCTCGGTGGTTGTCACGGCCGTGGTTACGCCGCGCCTGCGTCCGCTCACTGTGAACGGCAAGACGCAGCACCAGATCGGTCTGACGCACCATTACAGCTGGTCGAAGCTCTTCGGCCTTACCACCCATGGCGCGGTGAACGACCTTACGCCGAACGTCGGCGACCCGAACAGCCAGACGCCCGAGTACAAGGCGTTCCTGGTGAACATCGAGAAGACTACGGTTTAGGAGGAGGTGACCCTAGATGACTGAAATGGCTATATTGTTCGATTCGTCTCGCTGCACTGGGTGCAGGGGTTGCCAGGTTGCCTGCAAATGCTGGAACGACCTGCCCTCCGAGCCCACAGCGGAAAACCCTTACGATTCCGTGAACTGGGACGGTAAGTTCACCCATCCGGCCGACTTGAACTCCTGCACGCGCCTTATCATGACGTTCCAGGATTTCGAGGACACCAACTCGCAGAAGCGCGTGGGCTGGGCCTTCGGCCGCCGCGCGTGCCAGCACTGCACCAACGCCGGTTGCGTGAACATCTGCCCGGCTGGAGCCCTTCGCAAGGACGAGGAAACGGGCATGGTCACCTACGACCAGGACAAGTGCATCGGCTGTCAGAACTGCTCGGCGGCCTGCCCGTTCGACGTTCCCCGCTACGAGGATCGCGGCGGCAAGACCGTCATCAACAAGTGCTCGGGCTGTGTAGACCGCGTTGCGCACGGCATGATGCCGGCGTGCGTTACTACCTGCCAGCCCGGCGCGCTGCAGTTCGGTGAGCGCGACAAGATGATCAAGCTCGCACACGAGCGCCTGGCCTTCCTGCAGGATCACGGCTACCAGAACGCCTGCGTCTACGGCGAAGACGAGTTGGATGGCCTGCACGTGATCCAGGTTCTGAAGCATGGCATGGATGCCCATGGCGCGGTGAAGGATCCGCAGATCCCGGCTGCCGCATTCCTCTCGGGCATCATGAAGCCCATCACGGCCGTTGGCGCTGGCGCTACGGTGCTTGGCCTGGCTGCTATGTTCGGCCTTGCCCACGGCTACAAGCGCGACACCTTGGTGTACAACGACGGCACGGGCGACACCATCAGCCTGGAAACCGGCGAGGTCGTCAAGCAGGGCAACGGCCCTGATGAGCGCACGGTCAAGGAGGCCATCACCGAGAACCTGCCCATTGGCAAGCACGGCAAGGAAGGGGGTAACGACCATGAGTAAGCATGCTGAATTCAACATCTCCGAGCGCGAGCAGGCAGACAACGAGGCGTTCCTGCGTGGGCGCACCGTCGGCGGCGAACGCTACATCAAGCGCCATTCCCGTCAGGCGCGCTGGACGCATGGCATCACGGTCATCTGCTGCATTTGGCTGATGATCTCGGGTGCGTTCGTGTTCGTGCCGCCCCTGGCCCAGGCCGTCGGCTCCGATGTGGTGTTCGGCTTCCGCATGAGCCACCGCGTTATCGGCGTGCTGTTCATCGTGGTTCCCATCGTCAGCGCTATCGCGGCGCCGGCCGGTGTGAAGCACATCTGGCACAACAACGTGTGCAAGTGGACGGAAGACGATAAGAAGTGGATGCTTCTGTTCCTGCCGTATCTGTTCACGGCGAAGTGGACCCACATGCCCGACCAGGACGAGCAGAAGTCCGGTCAGCGTGTGGCCGACGGTGCTCTGTGGATTTCCGGCTTCATCATGGCCATCACCGGCCTGTTCCTGTTGCTGAACTCCACGGTTCTGCCTATGGGCACTGGCGTTCATTCGTGGCTGCTGTTCTTCCACGACCTGTTCTTCTGCATCATGCTCATTTTCGCCCTGGCGCATATCTTCCTGGGTGCGGGCATCTTCCAGCCGTACCGCGGCATGTGGAAGGTGATGTGGAAAGACGGCCTTATCTCCGAGTCCGACGCCCTGTATCACTGGGGCCATTGGGCACGTGAGGAGCTGAAGTCCGACAACGGCATCGTCCGCAAGAAGGACGAGGGAAAGAAGTAGCCCTTGCCAGCACGTTGCGCGATTTCCGATCGCGTAGTTGGAAAGCCGTTGGGCCATATTGGCTCGGCGGCTTTCCCTTTGCTGGGAAGAATCGTCCAATGGCGGGGTTTGCGGCTGGTAAATCGCAGCTGTTGAACGAAAATCGAACTAGATGAAAACACAGCGAGGAGCAGTTACCTATGAACTTGAAGCTCATTGATCGCGTTATCAAATCCTACAACGAAGAGCTTTCAGAAGGCGATAAGAAGCGGCTGGAGTTCTTCTACGGCCTTTGGGAAGACATGGACCGTTGGTCGAAGGGTCCCACCACGGCCGAAAAGCACTACACGGTTCCTTCCGAAGAGCAGCTTGAAGAAGCGTGGATCGCCGATAAGCCCGTGTTCTCGTTCGCTCCGCCGAAGCTTTCGAAGGAACGCTTTGCTGCAATCTGCTACAGCCTGCGTGAATATGTGTGCGAAGAAGGCGGCCTGCCCCATGAAGACGTGAAGGCGTTCCGTGAAGTGAACTTCCGCACCATCGTTGAGCAGGGCGACATGGAGCTTGCCGCATCCGACCCTGAAGCGTTCATCGGCGGCTTGCTCTCCAACGCTTACGAGCAGGAGGTGCCTGATGCTGCTGCCCATATGGTTGCCCTGGTGGGCATGCTCGCCCTGCGCGTCGACTTGGAGTTGGTGGCCAGGGAAGTGGTGAAGCGCCAGCGCTCCATCAACAAGATGAACCATAACCCGCTTACCTGCCCGGTATGCGGTAGTGCTCCGGCGCTTGCCAAGGTAGGCGGCGAAAGCCCCACCGACGGCCGCGGTCGTACCCTGTACTGCCAGCAGTGCGGAACCGAGTGGGCGTTCGAGCGCATCCGCTGTGCGCGCTGCGGCACGCAAAATCCAAAGCATCTGCATTACTTCAACGTGGAGGGCGATGAGGCCCACCGCATCTACAAGTGCGATGAGTGCGGCGGCTACACGCGCACCGTGTTCATGGAAGACGCGTTGCGCCCCTTCTCGTACGAGGTGGAGGAAGTGGTTACCGCCAGGCTCGATGCCATTGCCCGCGACCCGAAGTTCCAAGCGCAGGACTAGCGTATCGTCATACACTTGAAGGCGGCCTTGCGGGGCCGTTTTTCTATTGGGCACGAGACGTGCATAGGGGTTTGGAGTTGGAACATGCTGGATTTAGCCGAAGAATGGCGCAAGCTCGATGCGGTGCGCCACAAACCTGATGCCCAGGCCCATTGGGACAAACGTGCACGAACCTATTCCTTCCACGATGCCCCGAACGACTACGTTCGCACGTTCATTGCCAAGATGGAGCTTGCCGGCGGCGAGTCCGTGCTGGACATGGGCTGCGGCACCGGCTCGCTCGCTGTTCCGTTGGCGAAAAGCGGGCATGGGGTTCTTGCCGCCGATTTCAGCGAGGGCATGCTCGAGCGCGTGCGGGAAAATGCTGCTGCCTGCGGGGTGCCGGTGGCGGAACCGGCGGTGCAGGGTGCGTTCGCAGTGCCCGCTGGCGCGATTTGCCCCTTGCGTATGAGCTGGGAAGACGATTGGGCGCAGTTCGGCTTGGGCGAGGGCGCGGTAGACGTTGCCCTGGCATCGCGTTCCATCATCACGCATGACCTTGAGGATTCCATCCGCAAGCTTTCCGCTGCGGCGCGCAAGCGCGTGTGCGTGACGGCCGGCACCGGTGTTTCCCCACGCGTGGACGAACGGGTTGCCAAGGCGATGGGGCTGAGCCTTCAGCGACACAACGATGCGCTGTTCGTGTTCGGCATCGCTTCTTCCCTGGGGTATGAGCCCACCGTTTCCTACATCCATTCACCCAGGATGAAGACCTACGACTCACCCGACGAAGCGTATTATTCTCTATTGAAAACAATGGAATATGTCGGCGATGCGGCGCAGCAGGTAAGCGCCGATACGGCAGCAGAGCGGCTCAAGGATTGGCTTGGCGTTCATCTGGTTAGCGAGCAGCTCCCAGAAGGCGGGCAGTGTTGGCACTTGGACAAGCCGCGCGATGTGCCCTGGGCGTTCATCAGCTGGGACGTGTGACGGCAAGGGAGCGCAGGCGGCATGCCAGCGTGTCAGTAGGGACAGTCCCTCTTTAGCACAGTGGAGCGAACGGGCGTAGGGCGCACCGTGGCAAGTCCCTTTTGGCGCTGTACGGTGAATGGGCTTAAGGTGCGTTGTGGCAGGACTCCTTTAGCGCGATCCTCCGAGCCGAAGAAGCTGTTCCCAGTGCTGCTCATGCCGTATCGCCTCGTAGTTCTTAGGAAGGATATCTATATGGTCAGATCATTCGAAGAAGACCTTCAGCGTGCCATCTCGTTTCATGGGCACCTCTGCGGCGGTCAGCTCACCGGCGTGCGTATGGGTCGTTATGCGTTGAAATATTTTGGCATCGAGGATGCTGATACCTACCGTGACCTTATCGTGTACGTAGAATGCGACCGCTGCCTTACCGATGCCATCATGGTGGTAACGAACTGCCACCCCGGCAAGCGCCGCATGAAGGTGATGGACTACGGCAAGCAGGCGGCAACGTTCTTCGACCTGAACAAACGCGAGGCCATCCGCCTGGTGAACGTGGCGCCGAAGTGCCCGAAGGGCGAAGACGTGAAGGCGTGGTTTGCCGCCCGCAGCGACGAGGACCTGTTCAGCATCCAGAAGGTGAAGGTCAACTTCACCGAGTTCGACGAGCCCGGCAAGCCCCACGCCCACGCTACCTGCGCGGTGTGCGGCGAAGACATTACCGACGGGCGTGAAGTGAAAACAGGGCGCGGTGCGGTGATCTGCCGCAGCTGCGCGGGGAATTCGTATTACGAGGTGCTGTAATGGCTGAAGCAACGGAAATGATGGGCGTGGAAGAGGCGCGCGAGTGCCTGCTTTCCCGTATCGAGACGCTGGATGTTGAAACGGTTCCGCTGCTCCAGGCGGTAGGGCGCGTCGCCGCTTCCGACTTGGTAAGCGATTGCGATATTACGCCTTTCGACCATGCGGCGATGGACGGATTTGCGGTGCGTACGGCCGACTTGGCGCAGGCCAGCGAGACGAACCCGGTATCGTGCCAGGTTATTGCCGAGGTTCCTGCGGGCTCGGTATACAACGGCCCCATCGAGCCGGGCCAGGTGGTGCGCATCATGACCGGTGCCCCGGTGCCCGCAGCCGCCGATGCGGTAGTGAAGTACGAGATCGTCGATTACGGCGAAGGCGATGGCCGGCAGGGGAGCACGGTAACCTTCAGCCAGCCCGCCAAGCCCGCCGAAAACATTCGTTCCAAGGGCGAGGAGATTGCCCAGGGCGATGTTGCCATCCACGCCGGCGAAGCGGTAAGCGCTGCCGGGGTTGGGTTCTTGGCCAGCTGCGGCATCGTGGAGGTGCCGGTGTACCGCCGCCCCCGGGTTGCGGTTATCGCCATCGGCTCCGAGCTGCTTCCGCCCACCCAGCCGTTGGCACCCGGCTGCATCCGCGACAGCAATTCGTATGCCATGGCCGCCTGTGTTGCCGAGGCCGGCGGCATTCCCGCTTGCCTTCCCATCGTGGCCGACGACTTGGACGAGCTTTCCCATGTTATCCAGAACGCCTCGCAAGACTACGACTTCATCGTTACTACCGGTGGCGCCTCGAACGGCGACTACGACTTCATCAAACCGGTGGTCGAGCGTTTGGGAACGCTGCATATGACGCTGGTGAACATGCGACCCGGCAAGGCGCAGACCTTTGGCTTGGTTAACGGCACGCCGGTGTTCGGCCTGCCGGGCAACCCCGCGGCGGCTTTCTGCGGGTTCGAGGTTCTGGTGCGTCAGGCGCTGCGTAAGATGCAGGGTTTTGCGGTATGCGAGCGCCCCACGGTGAAGGCGCGTTTGGTGGGCAACCGCAAGAAGAAGGACCCGCGCCGCATCTACCTTCGTGCGGTGCTTTCCCGAAACGAAGACGGCTCGCTTTCCGTTGCCCCCGCTAAGAACCAAAGCTCGGGGCTGTTCAGCACCATCCATCGGGCGAACTGCCTGGCTATTCTGCCCGAGGGCACCAGCCAAAACCCTGTTCCTGATGGCACGTTGCTTGATTGCATGCTGCTGGACGTCCCCGAGGGGACGGTGCTGTAGCCATGCTGCGCTTTGCGATAATCACCTGCTCGGATACGCGCGATGAGGGAAACGACACGGCAGGTGCGCTTCTGAAGGAGCGTATCGTGCAAGAGGGTTGGGAATGTGCCAGCTATGAGCTGGTTCGCGATGAGCGCGCCGACATCTCTGCCGCCATCGTGCATGCCGCCGACCAGGTGAAGGCCGATGTAGTGCTCACTTGCGGCGGCACGGGGCTGAGTCTGCGCGATGTTACGCCCGAGGCTACGCGCGATGTGTGCGATAGGGAAGTGCCGGGCATTGCGGAAGGCATGCGTGCCTACAGTCTGGCCATCACGCCGCGGGCCATGCTCAGCCGCGCCCTGTGCATGCAGCGGGGCACTTCGCTGGTGATCAATCTGCCGGGCAGCAAGAAGGCTGCGGCCGAGAATTGGGATGGCGTGGTGGGCGTTTTGCCCCATGCCGTAAGCATGATGCACGGCGGTGGGCACTAGGCTCTGTGCTCGGTATTCCTGAATAAACAGAAAAGGCCACTCTTTCGAGTGGCCTTTGCGTTTTAGCTGGTGGAGATGATGGGGATCGAACCCACGACCTCAACATTGCGAACGTTGCGCTCTCCCAACTGAGCTACATCCCCAGCGCGTAATGATTAAACAGCAGCCAACCTGCGCTGTCAAGTCGTTTCATTGGCTGCAAGCCCCGGGAACCCCTGAGCATTTGCTAATATAGGTTCGTTTGAACATCGATCAGGAGGATTCATGAAGGCACTCATTCCTGCTGCTGGCTTGGGCAGCCGTTTCTTGCCCGCAACCAAGGCCCAACCCAAGGAGATGCTCCTTGTGGTAGACCGTCCGGTTATCCAATACGTGGTGGAAGAAGGCCTTGCCTCTGCTGCCGATGAAGTGGTTATCATCAACAGCCGCGACAAGAAGTCCATCGAGGAGCACTTTACCCCGAACACCGAGCTCGAGGCGGAGCTTCGTGCTCGTGGCAAGGACAAGTACGCCGACAAGGTTGCCCATGCCGGAAACCTGAACGTGAGCTACGTGTATCAGGACGAGCCTTTGGGCCTGGGCCATGCCGTGCACTGCGCAGCCGAGAAGACGGGAGACGAGCCGTTCTTCGTGCTGCTGGGCGATGTGATCGTTCCCGACAACCAGATGCTCATTAAGATGAAGGAAGTCTCCGACGCTCATAACGGCGCCAGCGTCATCGCCGTGCTGCCCGTCGCCGAAGACCAGGTAGACCGCTTCGGCGTCATCGATGGCGAGCAGGTTTCCGAAGGCGTTTGGAGGGTTAACTCCTTGGTGGAAAAGCCTGCCGTGGAAGATGCTCCTTCCAACCTGGCAGTGTTCGGCCGCTACCTGCTTACGCCCCGCGTAATGGAGCTTCTGGCCGATGCCAAGCCCGGCGCAGGCAACGAGATCCAGCTCACCGATGCCTTGGATGCACTGCTTAAGGAAGAGGAGATGTATGCCCTGGTAATCGATCCTGAGGACGGCTTCGATACCGGCACGGTTGAAAGCTGGCTTGATACCAACAACCGCCTGTACAAGAAGTTCAACGGTTAAGTAGCTTGCTCATCGAACCATCCGCTAAACGAAAGCGGCTCGGATAATCCGAGCCGCTTTTTTTTTCGTTCCAAGAGTTTTCTGTTGGGGGAGGGTGCCGTTTACCACCAGGGAAGCTTGGAGATGTTGTCGCGGATATGGTCGCAGCTGGCGCGGAACCCCGACAGCTCCCGATCGGACAGCTCGGGTGTGAACACCTGCTCGATACCGCTGGCACCCACCAGGCAGGGCAGCGAGGCGTAGACTCCCTCTTCGCTGTACTGGCCGGTCAGGAGTGTGGAAGCGGAAAGCACGGCGTGCTCGTTGTGCAGGATGGCGGCGCAGAGCCGTGCCGTGCAGTTGGCCACCGCGTACTCGGTGCATCCCTTGCCGGCGAAGGTGACGTAGCCGCCTTGGCGTGCCTTTTCCTCGATCTCTGCCTGGTCGAAGCCGTATTTCTCGGGATACTCCTTCGCCAGGTCATCGATAGTGGTGCCGGCGATCATCGCTGATTTCCAAGCGGCAACCTGCGTGAAGCCGTGCTCGCCGATGATGTGGGCATGGATGGACTTGGGGCTCACGCCGGTGGCCTTCGAGATCTCGGAGCGAAGGCGTGCCGAGTCAAGGCCGCAGCCGGTGCCGATGATCTTCTTCGGGTCGTAGCCGGTAAGGTGCCAGATGGCGGTGCACACCACATCGCATGGATTGGCGACGTTAACCAAAATGCCGCTGAAGCCAGCGTTCAGGATCGTATCGACGAAGGTGCGGGCAGATTCGGTGGAGGCGAACAGCTCGCCGTCGCGGCTTTCGGCCACCAGGGAAACATTGCCCGCGCAATTGACGATGATGTCGCAATCGGCCAAGTCCTCATAGCGGTTGCTGCAGTTCACGATGCGGGTGTTGTACGGCACGAAGCTGAGGGAGTCATGCAGGTCCTGCGCCTCGGAGATGTTCTTCTGATCATCGGTGCTTACGAAGTACAGCTCGTCGGCGATGCCCTGCAGAAGCAGGCTGTTGGCAACATGGGCGCCTACGTGCCCAAGACCGATGATGCCGATTTTCCGTTGGATGGACATATTGTTCCTTTCGGTAGGAGTTGCTCCATGGCTTCATCTGCCTACAGCAACGTAACTGCATCATAACGCACATGGCCAAAGGGGAGCTTTTCTCGGTGCAGCGTAATCCCGCCCGTGAGCTTCGCGGTGCACCTCGTTGCCTTCTTCTGCTGGATAGCGGATGAGCCGGTATGTACCGCTGCTGCTGTGATGGGTGGTTGCATCTGTTGGGCTTCGCTATAGGGAAAAACTATCACTACTCCAACATAATAGATATTTCACGATTGCATCTTCCTTCAGTAGGGTGGTTTCAGTCATTAACCATCTTGAAGGAGATTCCGTATATGAGCACTTTGCATGCACCTCAGCGCTTCGATGTTGTAGGCAGCTTCCTGCGCCCGGCGTATCTGCGCCAAGCGCGCGCCGCTTTCGAGCGCGGTGAGCTTACCGCTGGAGAGCTGAAGGCCACCGAGGATAAGGCGATCCTCGATCTTATCGCCAAGGAGAAGTCTGCCGGCCTGCACGTCATCACCGATGGTGAGTTCCGCCGTCTTACCTGGCATCTCGACTTCATGTGGAACATCAACGGCGTTGCGCGCGTGAAGTCCGAGTTGGGCAATACCACGTTCGAAGGCGAGGCTGCGGCCATCGACGAGGTTGCCATCGAGGGCAAGCTATCCGTGAGGGATCATCCGTTCATCGACCATTTCCGTTTCGTCCAGGCCCAGGAAGACGAGAACACGGTGGCTAAGCTCACCATCCCGGCTCCAGGCCAGTTCTACGCTGTGTTCACTGGTGTGGACCAGCTGCAGAACACCCTTACGTACTACGATAGCGTCGAGGCTTTCGCCGATGATGTGGCGGTAGCGTATTCCCAGTTCGTTGCCGACTTCTATGCTGCAGGGGGTCGCAATTTGCAGTTGGACGACTGCACATGGGGTGGTTTCGTGAACCCCGAGATGGCTCGCCAGCTTACGGGCCTTTCCACCGACGAGGAGCTGCATGCCTACATGGACCTGCTGGTTTCCATCAACAATCGCGTTATCGCCTCTAAACCGGGCGACGATCTGGTTATCAACACGCATGTGTGCCGCGGCAACTACCATTCCACGTTCTTCTCTTCCGGCGCTTACGGTACGGTTGCGGACCCGCTGTTCAGCACCGAGGATGCCGATGCGTTCTACCTGGAGTTCGACGACGAGCGCTCCGGCGGCTTCGAGCCGTTGGCGCAGGTGGCGCCCGGTAAGAAGGTGGTTTTGGGTCTTATCACCACCAAGCGCCCCGAGCTCGAGGATAAGGCAGCTGTCATAGCCCGCATCCACGAGGCCGAGAAGTACATCCCGCTTGAAAACCTGTACCTTTCCCCGCAGTGCGGCTTCGCCAGCTGCGAGATCGGCAACAAGCTCACCGAAGAGCAGCAGTGGGCAAAAGTTACCCTCGTGCGCGAGATAGCCGAAGAGGTTTGGGGCAAGTAGCTTCCCCTTCTGCTTCACCGGACTGGGAGGAGCTTGCCCTCCCAGTCCATCTTCTCTGACTTACCCCTGGTCGGGATAGGTGTCTTGCTTGCTGACCCTTTTTCCTGGTCGAATTTGACCGCAATCCCTTAGGGTAAGAAGGCGATGCCTGCGCAGCTAGATCGTGGCCGAGATCGAGGACTGACCATTGCCGTTAGGGGACTGTGCGGTGTTGGACAGGTTGCCGCCCTGGCCACCTCCTTGCGTTGCGTCGCCGGTTGCTGATTTGCCAGTACCGCCGCCGAACGCGATGCCCGAACTTCCGCTTGTGGTTGCGGTGCCGGTGGTGACGGCTCCGTCAACCGTAACTGCAACCGTGCTGCCATCTTCGATGGAGCTGCTGCTTGCCAGTACGCACCCAAAGCTCTTCGTGGCAGTCAGCGTGGCGACAACCGTTCCGTTCGCATCGGCTACCTGTATGGTGCTGCCCGCAGAGCCGCTTGCCTGCACTATGGCGAAGGCCTGTGTGCCGCCGGTGAAGTTCTGCGCCATGCCGGTGGACCCCGCCATAAGCACCGTGCCGCCCGATACGGTGGCGCTTCCGTCGTAATCGAAGGCGCCGTCGCCGCCGCTGGAAGGCCCGTTCACCAGCACGGTTCCGCCGGTGATCTCGATGTTGCCATTGGAGTCGATGCCGTCGCCCTGGGAATCCAGCACCACTGTGCCTCCGTTTATCTGCACAAGGCAGTTGGAGTCTCCGCCGCCGGGGCCGCCGTTTCCTGCTTCTCCGCTGGGTTGACTGCCCGCATCACCCGGCTGGCCGCCGCTGGGTTGATCGCCGTTTCCGCCGGTGGGGCCCTGAGCGTTTCCAGAAGGCTGTGCGCCACTGCCTCCCGTTGCACTCTGGGCGCCCCCACTCACTTGAACGCCATCGCCCTGCGTCGCATTGCCGTTGGGCTTCTCTGGCGGGGTGGTGCTGGAGCTGTCCGTGCTGCCCTGGGCCTTGCCGGGGTCGGTGCTTTGCGTCCCGCCTTGGGGCGCATCGTTTTGGCCCTGCGGCTGTTCGGGGCCGCCGTTCTGCTGATCGGGCGTAGTGCTTGAATCGCTGTTTTCGGTTGAGCTGTCGCTCAAGTCGGCTGCTGAGGCATTCAGCGCATCATCGGTTGCCGTGATGTTGGTATCGCCGCCGTTGATGGTAACCACCTGGGCTTCATAGCCTTCGTAGCAGGTACTTGCGGTGAACTGCCCATCGTTCACGGTGAGTGCCGTTTCGCAATGGAACGCATCGTCTGCGCAGCTCACCGTGGCGGTTGCTCCATTCAGCATGCCCTCGAGATCGGAATGGATGGCGTCATCGGCAGCGTCGATGGATACCGTGCCGCCGGCAAGCTCCACGTAGGTCTTGCCCTGGATGCCGTCGTCTTCGGCATCGATGGAAACCTCGCCGCCGCTAACGTACACGTATCCCTTGGTGGGTTTGGAATCCTTGGTGGACTTCACGCCGTCGCCGCCGGCGGTGATGGAAAGCACGCCAGCGCCGATCTTCACGGAATCCTTGCCGTGCAGGCCGTCTTCCACCGCGTTCACGGTGATGTTGCCGCCGTACACCACCAAGTCGTCTTTCGAGAATATGCCGTGGCGGTAGTTGCCTGAAACGGCAAGCGATCCATCGCCGTTCATGGTTATGTCGCAGGCGGCGTATATGCAGGCATTCGTGTCTTCGCTTGCATGGGTGGTGCCGTCGGCCAGCGTGTTCTGCGTGCCGGATGCCAGGGTGATGAAGCACTTGTCGGCCTGGCTTGCCAGGATCGCGGGGCCGTTCGAGCAGTTGATAATCGCGCCTGCGAGCACGATCTGCACCTTGGCCTCTTCGCTTGCAGAAACGACGACCTGCCCATCGGAAAGGCTGCCCGATACCACATAGGTGCCCTCTTCGGTGATGGTCACCGTTTGGCCGTCAGCCGTGGCTCCGGACCCGGATACGTTGGCTGTTGAACCTGCCAGCGTGATGTCGGTAGCCGAATCGGCATCGTAGGAAGCCTCCATGTCGCGTTTGGAGTAATCCAGGTCAAGCGCGGTCGCATCGAATGCGGCCGCCACCTCTTCGAAGCTTGCGTATTCGGAGTCTTGGCTGGCATCGGCAGAAGCATCGTCCGAACAGCCGGTCATGGCCAGCAGTGCTGCGGTGGCACAGCCGAATAGCGCGATCAGCGGTTTCTTCATTACAGAACCTCCTTGGCCATTGGGGCACGGCCCAGCGAGATCTTCAGGTTGCCGTTCATGGTGCGCATCTCGTCGATCATTCGCTTTTCCAGGCCTGCCTGCTTCATGCGGATCTCGTATTCCAGCTGGTACAGGCTGCCCATGTTGGTGGTGCGGATTTCCACCAGCTCGTGGCTGGCGGTGTAGCGTTCCAGTGTGTTATCGAACATGCCATCGAATTCCAGGTCTTCGGGCACGGAAACGCAGAGGCGCTTGCCTGGCTCTGCCGGCTTGCCGAACGAGGTGCACACGTACACGATGTTCACGATGGCCACGATGATGGTGAACAGCACCGCCAGGCCGATGAAGCCCATGCCGGTGGCAAGGCCTATCGCCATTGCCAAGAACACGCTGCCGATGTCCTTCGCCGAGCCGGGAATGCTGCGGAAACGTACCAGGTTGAACACGCCCATTACGGCGATGCCGGCACCCAGGTTGCCGTTTACCAGGGTGATAACCATCTGCACGATCAGCGGCAGGAGGGCCAGGGTGACCACGAAGTTCTTGGAGTGGTTGTGCCGGAACATGTAGATGCCGGCACATGCCATGCCCAGCACTATCGAGGTCAAGCAGCAGATGAGGAACTCGGGGGTGGAAACGCTTGCCATGGCAGAGTCGGTTGTCCCGAAGATCGAGGTGGATACGAGGTCGAACATGTGTTGTGCTCCTTGTCTTTTCTGAAATGCGTGGGTTTACGCGTTGGCGATTACCTCGGGAAGGCTCATGCTGCGCCTCTCGTGTGCGCCGTGGGGGATGCGCTTCGGTTCGACGAGTAAGGTCGTTGCCACCTGTGCGTCAAGCTCTGCTTGTTGGCGGTAGGCAAGCGGTGCGCGGATCCCCTCGCATGCCAGATACGCCTTTCCGTACTTGGAAAACGAGGTGGGGAATGCTCGGCAGGAGTTCAACGCGTCTACCAGCCATAAGGGGTAGGCGCCCGGAACCTTCACCTCCATGATGGCCTCGCCAGGGTTCAGCAGTGCTGTTTGCCCGCGTGCTTCGCCGTTGCCCAGCAGGTCGCAGTAGCGGATGTCCTCGTCGAACGTGATGCGCACTCCTTGCGCCAGTGCTCCGCGTGAGTCGGGCAGGGGGGCCCAGGCAACGCGCTTCACCAAGATGTCCATTGAGGGGAGCAGTGGGCCGTTGCGGCGCACGCATGCGGAGATCTCGGCCGCGGTCTGGAAGCTTGCCGGAGTGTGCGCTTCGGCCCTAAGCTCTTCGTTGGCCAGCGGGTACATGGCAAGGGTGGTTTCGTAGGGGTGGCCCTCCATCAGCATATGCGCCGCCCCCTGGCTTGCCGCGATGCGGCGCTTGTACACAATGCCCCGGTGCTTCTTCTTCAGCTCCACGAACACGGCGCTGTCTGGGGTGGGATTGCCGTAGATGCGCAGGCGAAGCTTTTCCTTGTACAGCGGCTTTTCCAGCGAACGGGATATCATGTCCCGGCGCACGGTGTCGTAGTACCTGCTGGTTATGTCGGTTTGCCCGTAGCCATCGGGTGCCATATGCGCAGTAAGGGACCGCTTTATCTGGGCGGCTTGTGCGGCGCTTAGGCGGTACTTCACCTCTTTGCGCTTGAACGTGGCGGTGTATTCGGCCATGGTGTGCTCCAATCGTGTGCCGATGTGCCTTGTTGACGGCGTTAATGCTAGGAAACAACCCTGAAAACTTGCTGAAAGGGCGCGTAGCCTTTCAGCTTCCTTTCAGCGGGGCAAGTAGAATGGGATTCAATGAAAAGCTGGTAGGCGGGTGCGTGTGGGGATGGGTTTCCCGCGGTAGGTGCTCAAAGGTGACAGGAAGGCGGCGCGGCATGAATCTGCTGATTGTCGAAGACGATGAGGGCTTGGCAACCGCTCTGTCGCAGATACTCAAGGACGCCGGTAACGCGGTCGATGTGGCGAACGATGGCGATACCGGATACCTTCTGGCCCGCCAGGGTACCTACGATGTGGTGATCTTGGACGTGATGCTGCCGAAGAGGAACGGCTTCGATGTTGTTGCCGACCTGCGTCGCGAGGGGGTTTCCACCCCTGTCTTGATGCTCACTGCGCGTGATGCAGTACCCGATAAGATCCGTGGGCTCGATTCGGGGGCGGACGACTACATGACCAAGCCCTTTGCCCCTGCTGAGCTCATGGCCCACCTGCGTGCGCTTACGCGGCGACGGGGCGAAGTGGAGTTTGAGTCCATCGAAGCTCTCGGCTTCGTGCTGGATTTGAACGACCATGAGATACGGCAGGGCAACGATTCCATCCATCTTTCCGGGAAGGAGTTCGCCTTGGCGCGTGTTCTCATGTCGAATGCCGGCAAAACCGTGCCCAAGGCAACCATCATCGAAAAGGTGTGGGGCGCCTCTGCATCGGTTGAGGACAACAACGTGGAGGCTTACGTTTCATTCCTTCGCAAGAAGCTGCGCTTCCTGGGCGTCGACGCGCATATCGAGACTGTTCGGGGCGTTGGCTACGGCTTGGTGGCGGGCGCCAATGCGTAAGTGCCTTTCCCTACGCGGCGGGGTTCTCTCCCAGTTGCGCACCAAGTTCATCGTTCTGAATATGGCCTGCGTTGCCGTTGTGGTGACGTTGGCTTTCTCGGCAATCTGCTACTTCTATTACTCGAATGAGACGAACGAGGTTTTCCAGTCGCTCTCCGCTTCGATCAATTCTGCGGCGCAATCCTCGCAGCGTGACGCGAAGAAGGCGGAACCGGTGCCTGCGGGGCAGGAGAATGCCGGATCAGATGCCTCTGGGAAAGAGGGTTCCAGCGCCGATCCTGCGGAACCCGTCGGGGCCGATAAGGCCGAAAGCTCCGCAAGCAGCCCTGCCGGTCTTATGAGGCCCGGGCAATACGATGGCTCCGAGGCTCAAAACAATGCAACCACCGACGGGGCGGCTGGCGGTGACGGGGCCTTAGATGATGCCGCTTCGAGCGATGCGACCGGCGAGGGCATCGATCTTGCAGTTGCCGATACGCCTGGTCAGACGGAAGCGGGCAGCGGCCCTGCGGCGCCCGAGATCGGTGGCGGGCAGGGGCAGAGCATCCCTGTTGCCGTGTACTCGCTCTCGGGAGATGCGGCCATGCCGACAGCCTCGCCCTTCGGTACCGCCTCTATCGACGAAGAGGTGCTGAATGCAGCCGTAGAACGTCTTTTCTGCGAGGCTGAAGGCACGGGCGAGATCTCCGACCTCGGCCTTTTGTACGAGAAGCGCACCCAGGGCGACACAACCTACCTCGCATTCGCGGATGTGGCATCGGCTTCTGGTTGGAAGTCGCTTGCGGCAATGCTGGCTTTGGTGGGTGCCGGCGTCATAGGTGCTTTCTTGGCGATATCCATCCTGTTTTCCCGTTGGGCCCTTAGCCCGACCGAGCAGGCTTGGCGCTCCCAGCGGCAGTTCATCGCCGATGCTTCCCATGAGCTTAAAACCCCCCTTACGGTTATCCTGGCCGATGCCTCGATCGCCTTAGGCCACCCCGATGAGACCGTGGGCAGCCAGCGTCAGTGGATAGAGGGCATTCAGCGGGAAGGACATCGCATGCAGCGCTTGGTGGAAGACATGCTCGCCTTGGCCAAGCACGATGCCGCCGAATCCGGCGCGTTGGAGTATCCGCTGAAGCGAAAGGAGCCCATCGATCTGTCCGATGCGGCCAAGCGCGCGGTGCTGCAGTTCGAGGCGGTGGCGTTTGAGCATGGGGTGCTGATAGAGGATCATTGCAAGCCGGGTGTGCGCATAGAAGGGGTGCGGGAAGACGTCGAGCGCGTTCTTGGCGTGCTGGTAGACAATGCCTGCAAGTACGCAGACGAGGGCGGTCGAGTGTGGGTGGAAACAGAACTCGAGGGCAGGCATGCGCTGTTGCGCGTGGGCAACAGCGGCGCACCCATTCCTGAGGGTGAGCTTCCCCATGTGTTCGATCGTTTCTGGCGATCCGACGAAGTGCGTACTGGCGGCAAGGGGGGCTATGGCCTGGGGCTTTCCATCGCCCGCAGCATTGTCGAGGAGCACGGCGGGACCCTTGTGGTGGAAAGCTCCGCTGACAGCGGCACCGTGTTCACCGCGGTGCTTCCTGCTCGAAGGCAGGCAGCTTAGCCGGGCAGCAGTTGCATTGCAGGGGTCGCAAGCAGAACGGGTAGGGCCACGTTGCGCGGCTTGGTGCGCTGAGTGGGTTCAGTCCAAGATCTGGCCATCGCAGGTAACGGTAACCACTTGCCAGGGGATAAACTTGCCGCTGTTCCGCAGGGCTACCTTGGTTGCCTGCTCCAGGCCCCCGCAACAGGGCACCTCCATACGCGCTATGGTTACGCTCTTGATGTCGTTTTCGCGGATGATCTCGGTAAGCTTCTCGGAGTAGTCCACGTTATCGAGCTTTGGGCAGCCGATAAGCGTGACGTGGCCCTTCATGAAGCGCTCATGGAAAGCGGCGTAGGCGAAGGCCGTGCAGTCTGCGGCGACAAGCAGCTTTGCTCCATCGAAGTAGGGCGCGGTCGGTGGGACGAGCTTGATCTGAACCGGCCATTGCGCAAGGCGGTTGATGGGCTCTGCATAGGAGGCTGCCGGGGTGCTGGCGCATTCGGTGTGGCTGATCGCCTTTGCCTTGCTGCCGGGGCATCCGCAGGGCAGGGCGGGCTCTTCGTTGGGCATGTCTTCCATCCTTTGTTTCTTGTTTGCTTCTACAGCCTCTTCGTCGTAGGCGGCGGCCTCACGCTCCACGAAGGTGATGGCGCCGGTAGGGCAGGCGGGCAGGCAATCGCCCAGGCCGTCGCAGTAGTCGTCGCGCATCAACGTTGCCTTGCCGTTTACCATGGCAATGGCCCCTTCATGGCAAGCAGCAGCGCAGGCGCCGCAGCCATTGCATTTGGCTTGGTCTATCTCGATGATCCGTCGTTTCATGGCTGCTCCCGTTGTTTCATGCCGCTTTCGGCGCGGCTGCTCTTCTTCAGGCTTGATCTTATTTTCTGCTGCGAGAGCGTTGAATTCTGTTGGAATTCCAACACTTTTGCCTCTTGCGGACAGAATTTCCCGATGGGAAGCGCTTATGTTCCCTTCTTGGTTTGTGCCGTTGTCGGGCAGGTTCGTTCCTCTCGCCTTCTGCTACGCGGCACCTGGTTTTTGGAAAGTAAAATAGTAGATGGTGATATTCCTGCGCATTGCCCCCGAGGGGTAGACGGGCTTTGCGTTTCGCAGCACTGTCGGGAATGCATGGTGTTCCTGCTTCGCCATGTGGCTCCGTAGATTGGAGTGATCGTATGTACGAGGATCAGATTGCCAGTATCATCTCATTGAAGAAGCTCTCCAATTACGAGGGGCCGTACAACCTGTACGCGGTGGACATAGACTACGACTACGATCTGGACAAGCTTGCCGGCGAGCCGTGCCGCACCGACCAGGGCTATCTGGATGCTGCAGTGGCGCAGGTTTTGCCCGGCATCCCCGTCAGGGTTGCAGCGCCAACGTTCGCGTGCAGCGCATTTCGCGCGATGGGGCCGGATGGCATTCTGATGGGGCGCAACTACGACTTCAAGGACGACACCTCGGCACTGCTGGTACGCGCCAACCCCAAGGACGGCTATGCATCCATCGCCTTTTCGGCGTTGAACAACCTTCGTGCGAACGTGGCCGATGAGGGCCTGAAAAGCCGCGCCGCCGCTATCGTGGCCCCGTTTGCCTGCTTGGACGGCGTGAACGAGAAAGGTGTTTCCATTGCCGTGCTCACGTTGGACAGTGAACCGGTAGGCCATCATACCTCCAAGCCTGCCATCAGCACATCCCTGGCTATCCGCCTGGTGCTGGACCGTGCCGCCACAACGGTGGAAGCGGTGGCGTTGCTCTCGCAGTACGACATGCACGCTTCCGCCGGCCGCGACTACCACTTCTTCATCAACGACGCCCAAGGCGACAGCCGCGTGGTGGAGTACGACCCCTGCGACGCTGAGCGCACCTTGGTTGCAACGCCCGCCCGGGAGATAACCAACTATTACGCCCTGTACGCCGAGGAGGTTCAACCCAACCAGCGCAACGGCATACTTGGGCACGGTAAGGAACGCGCCCTCGCCATAGCGCAGGTGTTGGATGCGCATGAGGGCAGGCAGGGCGTGGATGTTGCGTGGGATGCGCTGAGGGCTTCTTCTCAAGAGCCCAATCCCGAAGACATCACCAGCAATACGCAGTGGTCCATCGTGTACAGCAACACGGACTGCTCGGCAAGGTTCACGTTGCGTCGCCACTGGGGCAACGTGTTCGAGTTCAGCTTGTAGAACAGCGAACGTGTGTTCGATGGTTTTGCCATGAGCAAGGCAGAGCTGGTTGGGCGTTGTGGTAAAGTCTCAAAACCGAGAAACAACCTTCCCCCTTCGCTATCGGCCGTTGTTCGGCTGCGGCCTTAACTGCGAAGACGGCCAGGGCGGGCCGTACCTCTGTTGACGGCGACCGTAGAACGCAACCACTGAAAGAACGAGCATGGCAAAGAACAGCGCCGATTACGGCAACGACAGCATCCGTCAGCTGAAAGACGAAGAGCGCGTACGACTGCGCCCTGCGGTTATCTTCGGTTCCGACGGGCTGGACGGCTGCGCCCATGCCGCGTTCGAGATCCTGTCCAACGCCGTGGACGAGGCTCGCCAGGGCTATGGCAGCCTGATCACGCTTACCGCGTTCTCCGATGGTTCCATTCAGGTGGAAGACCACGGCCGTGGCTGTCCCCTGGATTGGAACCCCACCGAAAAGAGATTCAACTGGGAGCTGGTGTTCTGCGAGCTGTACGCAGGCGGTAAGTACAACAACAACCAGGGCGGCGACTACGACTTTTCGCTGGGCACCAATGGCCTGGGCTCGTGTGCAACCCAGTACGCCTCCGAGTACATGGACGTTACCGTGTGGCGCGACGGCAACAGGTACCAGCTGCACTTCAAGAAGGGCAAAGTGGTTGGCGCCAAGAAGAAGGCCCTGCAGGTAGAGCCTGCAGAAGAGCCCAGCCGCACGGGTACCACCATCAAATGGCGCCCCGACCTGGAAGTTTTCACTTCCATCGACATTCCGGCCGACTGGTATCGTGAAACCATGCGTCGCCAGGCGGTGGTGAACGCCAACGTAACCTTCCGCCTGCGCATCGAAGGGGAAGACGGCTTTTCCGAGGAAGACTTCTGCTATCCCAAGGGCATCGAGGATTACGTGCTGGAAAAGGTGGGCGCCGACTACCTGACCGAGCCCTTCTTCATCCAAGCCGACCGCCGTGGCCGCGACCGCGAGGACCTGCCCGACTACAACGTGAAGATCACCGCCTGCCTGTGCTTTTCGCGCACCTTCCAGATGCAGGAGTACTACCACAACTCGTCGTGGCTGGAAAACGGCGGCTCGCCCGAGAAGGCGGCGCGCAGCGCGTTTACCAGCGCGATCGACGCCTACATCAAGGCCCAGGGCAAGTACAACAAGAACGAGTCCGCCATCAAGTGGCAAGACGTCCAGGACTGCCTGGTGCTCGTGACCAACTGCTTCTCGACCCAGACCTCCTACGAGAACCAGACCAAGAAGGCCATCAACAACCGCTTTATCCAGCAGGCCATGACGGCGTTTTTCAAGGAGCGCCTCGAGACCTACCTGATCGAGAACAAGCCCGCCGCGGACAAGATCTTGGAGCAGGTGCTCATCAACAAGCGCTCGCGCGAGAACGCCGAGAAGACCCGCCAGAGCATCAAGACCAACCTGCAGCAGAAGACCGACATGGCCAACCGCGTGCAGAAGTTCATCGACTGCCGCTCCAAGGACAAGACCCGCCGCGAGATCTACATCGTGGAGGGCGACTCGGCGGCAGGCGCCATCCGCACCTCGCGCGACGCCGAGTTCCAGGGCGTCATGCCCGTGCGCGGCAAGATCTTGAACTGCTTGAAGGAAGACTACCCGCGCATCTTCAAGTCCGACATCATCATGGACCTGCTGCGCGTCCTGGGCTGCGGCGTCGAGGTCAAAGACAAGCGCATGAAGAACCTCGGCACCTTCGACCTCGACAACCTCAACTGGAACAAGGTCGTTATCTGTACGGACGCCGACGTCGACGGCTACCACATCCGCACGCTGATCCTCACCATGCTCTACCGCCTCGTGCCCACGCTCATCCGCGAGGGCTACGTCTACATCGCCGAGTCGCCGCTCTACGAGATCAACTGCAAGGACAAGACCTACTTCGCCTACACCGACCTCGAGAAGAACAACATGCTCAAAGAGATCGGCGACCAGAAGTGCACCATCAACCGTTCCAAGGGTCTTGGTGAGAACGATCCGGACATGATGTGGCTCACCACCATGAACCCCGAGACGCGCCGCCTTATCAAAGTGCAGCCCGAGGACGTGGAAACCATGGAGACCATGTTCAACCTGCTGCTGGGCAACGACGACGAGGGCCGCAAGCGCCACATCGCCGAGCACGGCAA
>CAVIKC010000015.1:0-38043 GCA_963643405.1 Succinivibrio sp. | reverse complement strand
GGATGTACATGGAAGAGAAAACCGATCTGCGCATCATCAAGACGCAAGAAGCCATTCATGCATCCTTCGAAAAGCTCGCGGAGGAAAATGAGCTTTCCGCAATCTCCGTTGCCGAGCTTTGCCGCGAAGCGCGCATCAGCAAGAAAACCTATTACCGGCACTACCCCGATCTGAACGCTTTGATCGCCGAATACCAGGCTCTGCTTCTGCAGACGCTGCTAAAGGAAACCAAGGAGTTCTCTCTGCCCGACAGAACCACTGAATTTGCCCGACAGTTGGTGGTATCGCTCTGTGAGGCAGGCAAGCAAAGCCGGCTGAACGAACGCGTGGTGTGCTATGCCCGCAAATCGGAACTCTGCCAGCAGATGATCGAAGAGGAATTGAAGCTCGGGTACGTGAACGACCGTGGCTTCGGCAGTCTTTCCGGCACCGAGATCTCGGCAGTGCTCGTGTTCGTGCACTCCACCTGCGTGACGCTGTACCAGCATTGGGTTGCCGGTGGCAAGCGCATGAGCGCGAAACGCCTTTCGGAAATGGCGGCCACGCTGGCCACCAAGGGCACTACTTCCTTGGGCTAATATGCCTGTGCCTTGCCGCTTTGCCCTTAGCAGCCTGCAGCTGAAGGGTTTCAAGCTGGCTTTTCAGATAGTCGTAGTGGATGTCCTCTTCCCTGCTCCAAGGTCCGAAAAGAACCTGCTCAAGAGCATCTGACGCCTTGCCATTACGCCCCTCTTTCGGGTAGAGCACTTCCTTAGCACGATTCACCAGGTATATGCCCTCAAACAAATCACTTTGCTCAAGAACACGCATATTGGAAACTATCTGCTGGATGATGAGGTTGTGGTGCTCGGGGTCGGTTGCGCGCGGCACTGTGCCGGCAATACGCATCTGCTCATAACGGATCTGGCAACTTACCAGGGATATCTCCGGCTTCACGGCCATCACCGCAAGGAACACCCGGTAGCCGCGCTCTTTAAGCAACGTAGCTGTTTTGATGGGGACTTCTGCCGTGCGCAAGGTTCCCTCTACCGCAAGGTTGTATCCAGCCAGGGAAAGCGACTCTACCGCAGCTTCGGTCATAGAGCCTGCCCATTTTGCGGTGTAGTTAACCGATTCAGGGCCATACTCATTGTCGAGCTCACGGTATCGAGGATGATACGAGCGGAAGCCATCGCCGTTCACAGTGATCTGATTCCCTGAGAAATAATCCCTCATCAAGCCATGGAGCGTAGTTTTTCCAGCCCCACTTTGGCCGCCCAGCAAAACCGCTATCGGATGAAGGGAAGGCGCCAGCCTTGGCTCCATGGTAAGCGCTGACAGTATAGATTCCTTAGCCTTCTGGAATTCCTCTTCGGAATAGTCACCAGGGTCTTCGATCGTTGTTGTTCCTTTTCCCATAAGACCCTACTAAGCCGCACGCTTCATGCAGAGGTCGAGCATCTTGCGGTAACAATCAACCTTTCCCCGTAGCTCTGCCTGCTTTACCTTGTTGGCATTCTCTCCATCAACGATCGTCGGCTTCAAGAGTGCCAGCTCGCGGATGATATCTTGCAGGATAATCATGCGCTCTTCATTATTCTGGACTTTCGCCTTTTCAAGCGCGCGGAAGGCATCAGCCAGCACCAGCGAGACCTTTTCGTTCAGAATTTCCTGGTCGAGCGTGATCATATAGATGTCGGTCATGTCCATAACCTCTCCGTCCTCGTCAAACGTGAGCATTGAGTAGATGATGCTTTGAGCTTCCTCGCACTGTGCCTCGGGGATCTGCCCGCCATCGCGATCCAGGCAATCCGCCATGAATTCCGGGGTTGCCGCGGCGCGGATCAGGTTGGCCATTGCCTTGGTGGGTCTCTGACCCCTCTCGTATCGGGCAAGGCTTGCTTCCCCAATGCCCAGCACCTTTGCAAATGCCTTTTGCGTCAGATGATATTTTTTGCGCACTCTTTTGATATATTCTGCGTCTACCTCATCAGACATTTGTACCTCCCTACAGGTGTTTTACCGAAAGAATAGCGTATCGTTTGGTTTGTTGTCCACTATCGTTTGATAGTGCGCTATCCAATACTACTGGGGAGGATTTATAAACCTACAAAAATACTCGGATTTAGCCCGATATCGCTTTCAGCTTGCGGCCGAACACGCTAGGATAGGGAAAACACATCTGCGCACCGCCAAGGAAAACGTGCAGCAATACCGAAAGAGGCATCATGTTCAACGAAAACCTCGACTCCATCGTTGCGGGCATCGCCCAAAACTACAGCGCGAAGGAAATCTTCTTCACCGATCCCGATCGCCACTTCCCCAACAAGAAAGCGATCACCAACGTGATCAAGGATCTTCGCCGCGTGATGTTCCCCCGCTATTTCGGCGATGAAACGCCCACGGGAACCAATCCCGAGTACTTCATTGGCGAAACGCTTATCCGCATAGAGGACTCGCTGCGCCGCGAGCTTACTGAAGCCCTGCTGTTCAAGAATCCCGAGCTTTCCTGCGAGGAAACCCACCAACGCGTCGATGCGATCTGTGCACACTTCTTCGGAAAACTGCCCGAGATCCAGCGCGTGCTGCTCACCGATGTGCAGGCTGCCTTCGATGGCGACCCCGCAGCGCAAAGCAAGGAAGAGATCATCTTCAGCTACCCAGGCTTCTTCGCCATCTTCGTGTACCGCATCGCCCATGAGCTGTACACGCAGGATGTACCGCTGATCCCCCGCATCATGACCGAGTATGCGCACAGCGGCACTGGCGTGGACATCAACGCGGGCGCCCAGATCGGCGAGTACTTCTTCATCGACCATGCAACCGGTGTGGTAATCGGCGAGACCACCATCATCGGCAACCACGTGAAGATCTATCAGGGCGTAACGCTTGGCGCCCTTAGCACCCGCGCCGGCCAAAAGCTCGCCGGCGTGAAGCGCCACCCCACCATCGAAGACAACGTCACCATCTACTCGAACGCCAGCGTGCTGGGCGGCGAAACCGTGGTGGGCGAAGACACCGTCATCGCCGGCAGCGCCTTCGTCACCGAGAGCATTCCCGCGCATTCGCGCGTGAGCCTTGCCAGCCAGAAGGTGAACGTTCGCCAGCCGCACAAGAAGGCGGAAAGTAACTGGGCATCCGAGTAGTAGCCCCGAAGGCGCTTCAGGCCGGCCGGGCAAGGCGCCTACCTGCCTGAAGGCAGCACCGGCAGCAACGCCGCCGCAAACCAAGGCACCCGATCAAGCAACAAATAAGGGGTGGGAGAACAAATCTCCCACCCCTTTTCATTTCGCCAAAAACCGCAACGGCCCCTAAGCAGCTACGGTAGCCACAGCCTCTAGAACAGATCCAGGCGCTTCTCTATCGCCTCGTTGATGATGCGCAGCGCCTTCACGCGCGCATAGTACTTGTCATCGCTTTCCAGGATTATCCACGGCGCCTGGCGGGTCGAGGTAAGGCGGAACATGTCCTCTACTGCCGCGCGGTACTGGGGGTACCTGTCGCGGTTGCGCCAATCCTCCGCAGTGATCTTCCACTGCTTCTCCGGGTTGCTCTCGCGCGCCTCGAACCGGGCAAGCTGCGTTTCGGGCGAGATGTCCACCCAGAACTTCAGCAAAATGGCGCCCCATTCAACCATATCGCGCTCGAACTCGTTGATCTCCTCGTAGGCACGGCTCCATTGGTCGGTGCTGGCAAAGCCTTCCACGCGCTCCACCAGAACGCGTCCGTACCAGCTACGATCGTAGATCCCCACGTGACCGGCCTTGGGCAGGCGCGTCCAGTAGCGCCATAGATGCGGATGCAGCAACTCGGGCTTGGTGGGCGCCGGACTGGGGAAAATGGTGTATGAGCGCGCATCCAGGGCCTGAGCAACGCGCTTGATACTGCCGCCCTTGCCGGCAGCATCCCACCCTTCGTACATGATCATCATGGGGATACGGCGGATGTACATCTCGAGCTCTATGCGGCGCAGGCGCTCCTGCTCGGCCTTCAGCTGGAGTTTGTACTCCTCCCGGCTGAGCGCCAGGGTATGGTCGACCTCGTCAAGCGAGGGAATGTGCTCACTTGCGGCAAAGCGAGTCATCAGCGGAGCATGGGCACTGGCCGTCTTCGCATCACGCTCGGCCTCCTGGCGCAGCAGCAGATTCTGCTCGGGAGTGCGCTGGCGCTCATCGCCCACAACGGCGCCCGTGGTGGCAGCAGCGGAATTCTCCTTCGCCTTGTTCTCGGCCTCAATGGCTGCAGCGCTCTTGGGCTTGTGCAGCTCCTTTTCCAGCGCATCGACGATGGCCTGCACCACCCGCAGATTCACCTGACGCTTGTCCCCGGCGTTGAGCAGGATCCATGGCGCCACTTTGAAGTTGGAGCGCTTCACCATCTCGTCGTACACACGGTAAGTCTGCTTGTAGCGCTCAAGTTGCGCCAAGTCCTTCTCGGTCACACGCCATTTGGTTGCGGGATCAGAGTACAGGCTGATAAGGCGCTCGCGCTGCGTCTGCTCGGAGATATGCAGGAAGAACTTGATTACCAGGTAGCCGTCGTTGCGCAGCTGCGTCTCGAAGTCCTCCACAACGGGAACCACCCTGGAAACATGCCGCTCCAGGCCAAGGCGATCCTTCTTCGAGATCTTACCCTTTTTCGGCAACTGGTTGATGACGTGCTGGGCAACCACGGAGTACCAGCCGCGGTCGTAAAACGTCATGCTGCCACGCTGCCCCAGCGCCTTCCAGAACTGCTGCATAACCGGATAGTAGCCGGTTGCGCCGAAGCCCTCGTCCAGCACAAGGCTGGCTTCCTCTTCGTCGAAATCCTCGGTAACGTAAACGCTGGTGTCGCGCGCGTCCAGGTTGTACAGCAGGTCGGAGATGCGGCTGCCCTTGCCGGCGCCTTTCCATCCCTCGAACAGCACCACGACGCCAACCTCTTTGCGCTTGGCCTCCTGCTGCAAGACCACCAACTTGGAAACAAGCTCCTTGAAACGCGCTTTGTACTCCTTCTTGGATACCTTCTGCGAATCCATGCGAACGGTTTCGAGCATGGCCTCCCCTTCCCCTCGGAAATCCCCAATCAGACGGCTATGCCGCCTGAAAGCGACCAGGCAAAAGCTTGATCGATCAGCTGATCCCAATGGTAAGCCATGACGCGCTCCCGGTCGGGCAAATGTAAAATAATGTGTCATAACACGTCCATCTGTTCACCGATTTGCCCAATATAGTTAAATCAATGTGGCGCATCCCGCGTTGCAGCTATTCGTCAAGGAGCAACTATGGCCCGCTACGGCATCATCGATCTAGGTTCGAACACCATCCGCCTGTGCATCTACGAGGTAAACTGCGCGCCGCATGAGCCGCTCCGCTCCAAGGACATCGACATCCTTCTGAACTACAAGGCAATGGCCGGGCTGGCATCGCATGTCAAGGAGGGCGCCATGACCAAACAGGGCATCCGGCGCGCCGCGAAGACCATCAATGCCCACCTTGCGCGAGCCAGCCATTTCAGCTGCGACCGTATCGAGATCTTCGCCACCGCCGTGCTGCGGAACTGCTCGAACTCCCACGAGGCAACCGCAGAAATCGAGGCCGCAGTGGGAAAGCGCATCGCCGTCCTCTCCAACGAAGAGGAAGCTCATCTGGGCTTCCTGGGCGCCAGCCTGAGCCAGAGCATGCAGAACGGCACGCTGGTGGACATCGGCGGCGGATCCACCGAGCTCACTCACATCAAGGGCGGGCTCGACCTTGCGAAAACCAGCTTGCCGCAAGGGTCGCTCTCGTCGTTCGCAAACCACGTGAAGGGTCTGCTGCCGACGAAAGAGGAGTCCCGCGCCATCGCCACCTCGTTGAAGGCCCTTGCCAAAGAATCGAACCCGAGCTTGTACGAGTCGTCCAAGCTCTACGGCATCGGCGGCTCCATCCGCTCGGCAGCGAAGGTCTACGGCGACCTCTGCAACGAGGGCAACCGCTTCGATTTCATCCTCCCCGAGCATCTGGATGCGCTGCTCAGCCTGTACGGGAAGGACCCGGACGCCTTCGCCCATCAGGCGCTTCGCACAGTGCCCGACCGCATTCACACCTTCCTGCCCGGCTGCATCATCATCCGGCAGGTTTTCGAGCTGTGCCACGCCGAGCGGCTGGACATCTGCAAATACGGGGTGCGCGAGGGCTACCTTGCCGACCGTGTGCTGGTAAAGCCCGTTACCGCGGCCTCCTAGCGCAACAAAGCTAAATACCACCTAACATGCGCATCGAGTGCATTAACGATTACAATAACCTTGGGGAATTCGAACACGTTCGATCCTTTCAAGGGATCTCTAGACCGAGGGGGACTAATGGAAGCAAAGAAAGACGCCGCGGCAAGCTCCGCAGGCATCCAGTCAATGCAGCAACGCCGAGCCGAACGCCACGTGCTGCCCTATATGCAGAACCGTGAGCTTTCTTGGCTGACCTTCAACAAGCGCGTGCTCGATCAGGGCGAAGACCGCAACGTTCCCGTGCTGGAGCGCCTTACCTTCGTATCCATCTTCTCCAGCAACCTGCAGGAGTTCTTCATGGTGCGCGTGGGCAGCCTTACCGACCTTTCGCTGGTAGATAAGGATATGCGCGAGAACAAGACGCAGATGACGCCAGACGAGCAGCTCCTTGCGATCTACGACCGTTGCCACGACCTGTATCCCGAGCAGGAGCGAATCTACAAGAAGATCCTGGGGCAGCTGGCTGAATACGACATCCACCAGCTGCAGCCCGAAGACCTTACCAAGGACCAGGCCGCTTACCTGCACACCTACCTGCGGGAGCGCGTGGTGCCTTATCTCTCACCCCAGATAATCAACTCGCGCCACCCGTTCCCCCATTTGGAAAACGGCAAGCTCTACGTCCTGCTGCGCCTTGACGAAGAGGCGAACCGCGAAAAGACCAAGGCGAAGAAAGACGCCAAAGCCAAGGACGGCAAGAAGGAAAAGAAGAACGTCGGCGCAGACGATGCCACATTCGGCCTTATCCCCCTGCCCCATCAGGCAAACCGCGTTATCAAGCTCCCCGGCGAGGGCACTCAGTTCGTCCTGTTGGAGAATGCCATCAAGACCATCGTCGACGAGGTGTTCAACATGTACACCACCAAGCGCGCCAGCGTCATCTGCGTGACGCGCAACGCCGACATCGACCCGAACGACGGCACCGAGGAAGACTTGGACTACGACTACCGCGAGCACATGAAGCGAATGCTGAAGAAGCGCGCCCGCCTTGCCCCGGTTCGCCTGGAGTCCGACACCCCGCTTTCAAGCGTTACCGAGAAGTTCCTTCTGAAGCGATTGAACCTGAAGCCGTATCAGTGCTTTGTCACCAGCGTGCCGCTCGACATGGGCTACGCTTGGGGCCTCTCCGGCATGGTGGACTCCGAGGTTGCGCGCGAGGTTACCAACGAGCCGTTTTCCCCGCAGTGGCCGGCGGTGTTCGACAAGAAGCGCCCCATCATCGAACAGGTATGCGAGCGGGATGTGCTGCTGATGTACCCGTACGAGAGTATGGACCCGTTCGTGAAGATGCTCAACGAGGCTGCAAACGACCCCTCGGTGTTCAGCATCAAGATCACGCTGTACCGCCTGGCCAGCCAATCGCACCTGGCCGAGGCCCTGGTTACCGCCGCAGAGAACGGCAAAGAGGTTACCGCGCTCTTCGAGCTGCGCGCCCGCTTCGACGAGTCCAACAACATCGAGTGGAGCCAGCGCTTCGAGAAGGCTGGCGCCAACGTGATCTACGGCTTCCACGACTTCAAGGTGCATTCCAAGATCTGCACCATCGCCCGCTACACCGATAAGGGCGTGCAGTACATCACCCAGCTGGGCACCGGTAACTACAACGAGAAGACCTCGAAGCTCTACACCGACTTCAGCTTCATCACCACAGACGAGGCCATCGGCAAGGATGCTGCGGTGTTCTTCCGCAACATGAGCCTGGAAAACGCTTCCGACAGCTACCAGAAGCTCTCGGTCGCACCGCTGCAGATAAAGCCGATGATCCTCCACAAGATCGATGAGCAGATCGAGCTGGCGAAGAAGGGCGAGCCCAACGGCCTGGTGTTCAAGACCAATTCCGTTACCGACAAGGGCATCATCGACAAGATCGCCGAAGCCTCCCAGGCTGGCGTGAAATGCACGCTGCTGGTGCGCGGCATCTCCTGCATCGTCCCCGGAGTCGAAGGCTACACCGACAATGTGGAAGTGGTTTCCATCGTTGGGCGCCTGCTCGAGCACAGCCGCATCTACGGCTTCGGCCCACGCGAGAACCGCGAGCTGTACCTTTCCAGCGCCGACCTGATGACCCGCAACATGGAAAAGCGCGTCGAGATCGCCTGGCCCATCTATGCTCCCGCCCTCAAGGAGCGCATCAACAGCTACCTGGATGTTTCGCTCGCCGACACCGCAAAGCTGCGCATGTTGAAGAGCGACTTGGAGTACACGCCGCTGGAGTTCTTTGCCTCCACCGAACCGAACGGCGAAGAGGATTCCTTCGACTCGCAGGCTTATCTCATCAAGAAAGCTCGGGATGACTACCATCGCTCCGTCGAGCTGCGCGAAGAGGAGGCTGCCCGCAAGGCCGAGATAGCGCGCATCGAGCGCATCAAAGCCGCAAAGAAGGAAGAGGAAGAGGCCGCCGCAGCCGCCGCAAAGGCAAGCGAGGAAGCGGCCGGGGCGGCAGAGCAGGCCGTAGAGCAGGAAACGCTCAACGAGCTAACCGATGCAGTGCCCACCCCCGAAAACGAGGTTCAGGCATCGGCAGCCGAATCGGAGGCCATCCAGCCCGAAGAAAACGAAGCCTCAGACAATAGCGATACGGACCAGACGGCCGAGACGGCTGCAGCACCCGAGCAGCCGAAGAAGAAGGCGCCCGCCCATGCTGCCAAGGACTCTTCGAGCTTCGGCATCGAAGAGGTAGAGCCTGGCGTCGCGGGTCCCTCTGATGGGTTCAGCGCTCCTAAGCCGACGCCCGAGGCGGAAGTCCTTCCCGCCCCCGAGGCCACCGCAACAGAATCCCATCAAGACCCGCAGGCAATACAGCTGGTGCCGAAGAAGAGCAAGCCCAGCCTTTGGAAGCGCATCAAGTTCCTGTTCACCGGCAGGCTGTAACCCACCACCAACGAGCAGGGCATTAGCCCACGCAGATGACAAGCGCTTAGACGCAATGGAGCCCGATGATATCGGGCTCCATTCGTTTACGGCGGCTACTCTTCTTGCTCCATAGAGGAAAGCAACTGCTCCACCTTTGCTTCCAGCCCTTGGACAAGCTCCTTGTTCACATTAAGGATCTTTTCCAGGTCTTGCGGGGTTGCCCCTTCCACGTGGTAACCAGTGCTTGCCGCACACGGCATGCCGAAGCGCGTGGCAAGGGCCGCAGCTATATCGTGCGCAGGTATCTCGTCCCTATGGCAGGGAACAGCCAAAAGGCTCACGGTTGCAGTGCGACCGGGCTCCGGCCGGGGAATAGCCTGTGCGGTGGCGCCCACGTGCGCATACCCTGGAGTGCAGGCGAACACGACAATTCCCCTTGGCGTAACCGAAACCACCGATTCCAGCCTGAATTTCCCTTGGCCCGCAGCAACGGCGTCTGTGCGATATCCCATCGAATCCCCTTAGAACAAGGTGGCAAAGCCGAGCGCCATAGTCGGCACCATAGTTGCAGCCTAACGCAAAAATCCCCTTTCCTGAGGGCAAAAGCCGACCCAGGAAAAGGGATTGATGACTTACGGCAGAGATCTTTCCGAGGTCACTGCATGCACAAGGGGGCTGCTAGGAGCGCTTGGCACGGTTAGGCTTGGCGGTTCGTTGGGCGTTTCTGCGGCGCGTAGAGCCTTGCCCTCCCCGAGAGCGCCTGCCCTTGCCCTTAGAGCCAGAAGCCTCGGTAGGTGCATTACGGATACCAGAGGAATGCACGCCAGGGCGCAGGCGCGGCTTCGGCTTGCCTTGCGGAACTTCCACCGCAGCCTTGCGCTTGCCTGCTTTGGGCTCCAGCTTGGGTTTCTGCTTGGCTGATGCCTTCTTCTTACGCTTCTGCTCCTGACGGCGCAGCTCCTCGCGCACCGCCTCCACCTCGGGATCCTCGGCGGCAGAAGGTTTAGATACCTTGCGCTGGTTGGGCTTGGCCTGGGCCTGCTTGCGCTTGGCGGAACGCCGCTTCTTCTTCGCCATCTTTCCCGGCACCTTGGAAGCCGGGACACGATCGGGATCGAGCTCAACGGGGGTTTCCCCTACCTCAATGCCGGAGCCGTCCCAAAGATCCACTGTCTTGCCCATAAGGGCCTCGATATCCAGGAACTCATCGATGTCTTGCTCGGTAACGATGGTAAGCGACCAGCCAACCCCACCGCCACGGCCGGTGCGGCCGATGCGATGAATGTAGTCCACCGGGTCTTCCGGAACGTCGAAGTTCACCACGTAGCTCACATCGGTGATGTCGATGCCGCGGGCAAGCACGTCGGTGGCAACCAGCACATCGGTGTTCCCATCGCGGAATGAGCGCAGGGCGCGCTCGCGCTGAGCCTGCGAGCGATCGCCGTGGATGGCGGCACACGAGATGTCGGCGCGCGTAAGGCGCTTACGGCAGGCATCGGCCCGATGCTTCGTGCGCGTGAACACGATAACGCGCTGCGTGCCGGCCTTCTTCAAGATCTGGGCAAGCGCCGCGTTCTTCGCTTCCAGGGAAACCGGCAGCACGTACTGCTCCACCGTATCCGCTGTGGAAGTTGACGGGGCGATCTCGATGCGCTCAGGCTCGTTCACCAGGTTGGTGATAGAGCCGACGGCGCTCTCGTCAAGCGTGGCAGAGAACAGCAGGGTCTGACGGCTTTCCGGCGTTGCTGCAACGATGGTGCGGATAGCGGGCAGGAAGCCCATGTCGAGCATCCGGTCGGCTTCGTCCAACACCAGAACCTTGACCTGGTCCAGCGAGGCAGACCCCTGCTCCATGAGGTCTATCAGGCGCCCCGGGGTGGCGATGAGCACATCGCACCCCTGCTTCAGGGCATTGCGCTGCGGGTTGTAACCCACGCCGCCGACCACGGTAACCGAAGTGTGCCCCGTATGCTTGGAAACGGTGCGGCACACCTCCTCTATCTGCTGGGCAAGCTCGCGGGTAGGGGTGACCACCAGCATGAAGGGACCCTCACCATTTCCCTTCCCACGCACGCGGCGCCTGTTGGCATGCGGAAGGTTGTTCAGCGACGGCAGCAGGAACGCTGCCGTCTTGCCTGTGCCGGTCTGGGCGGCAGCAAGCACATCGCGTCCCGCCAAAACCGCCGGAATGGCCCCGGCCTGAACAGGAGTGGGGATATCGTAGCCAAGGTCGGCAACCGCAGCCATAACCTTGCCGCCAAGGCCAAGCTCGGCAAATGCAGGGGCTTCGCCCTGCGCTTCATCAAAAGACATATAAACAGATCCGATCTCCATGGCGCCCGAGCATACTGTGCGAACAAAGCGCCAAACACAAAAAAAATCCCCGCTCCAAGGCAGGGCCTACTAAATCTTGGCTATGATAACCCATCGGGCACAGTCAAACGAAAAGACGGGCGGGAGATGCGTTATCTCCCGCCCGTCTCCATATGAACTTGTTTCAAGCGATGTTACGGAAGCAGCAGCTGGGCGATCTGAACGGCGTTCAGGGCTGCACCCTTACGGATTTGGTCTTCCACGCACCAGAACGAGATGCCGTTTTCCACGCTGGCGTCCTTGCGGACACGGCCAACGTACACATCATCGCAACCAGCCAGCAGACCGGGCATGGGATAGCCATTCTCTGCGGGCTTATCGTTCAAGGTGATACCCTGCGCGGCTTCGAAGGCAGCACGGGCTTGCTCGGGCGTGATGGGGCCGTCGAACTCCGCGTTAACATACTCTGCATGGCAACGGAGAACAGGGACGCGCGCGCAATTGGCGGCAACGCCCAATTCGGGATGGCCCATGATCTTCTTGGTTTCCACGACCATCTTCCACTCTTCCTTGGTGGAATCGTCTTCGAGGAACACATCGATATGGGGAATGATGTTGAAGGCGATCTGGTCGCTGAATGCCTTGGGCTCGAACGGCTTGCCGTCAAGGTAATCGCGGGTCTGGTCGAACAGCTCGTTCATGGCGGCGACGCCGGCACCGGAAGCGGCCTGGTAAGTGGAAACCACAACGCGCTTCAAGGGCGCAACCTGCTCGAGCGCATGCAGGGCAACTACCATCTGGATGGTTGAGCAGTTAGGATTGGCGATCACGCCGCTGTGCCAGCTGATATCCTGCGGGTTCACCTCGGGAACGACCAGAGGCACATCCTCCTCCATGCGGAAAGCGCTGGAGTTGTCGATCATCACCGCACCGGCATCGACTACAGCCTGGCGCATTTCCTTGGAAACACCGGCACCTGCGCTGAACAGCGCGATGTCAACGCCCTTGAACGATTCCGGGGTCATCTCCTGAACGGTGAGTTCGCCAGCGGGAACCTGTCCACAGCCCTTGAAAGGCAGCTTCTTGCCCGCGGAGCGCTTTGAGGCAAGCGCGCGAATCTCACTTGCAGGGAAATCGAGATCGTGCAAGACCTCAAGGAATTCGTTGCCGACAGCGCCTGTGGCACCCGCAACCGCAACTACCGGATTTGCGGGCATTTCCTTCGTCCAGGACATAGAAGCTCCTTCGTGTTGGGTACTAGCGGATTCATGATACAACGCTTTGGTGCAACCTTTTCCCCAAGTCAACAAAAGTCGAGGAATGGTTGTGCTAACATCTGAAACCGCACAAAATGCATCTGGGTGTCCCATTACCCAGCCCGATCGATTCCCTCATGAAAGGAACACTCATGTTCTGCGCTAAATGCGGCAACGAGCTTGCCGATGGAACCCAATTCTGCCCGAAGTGCGGCAACAAGGTTGAGGCGGCAGCACCCGCGCCCGCAGCTGAGCCGGCACCTGCCCCCGCACCTACGCCCGCTCCAGCGCCCGCGCCTGCACCTCAGGCCGCTCCTGCACCCGCCCCGGCACCTGCGGCGCCTGCTGCCCCCAATGTGGCTCCCGGGGCTGTCTACCCCATGACAAGCCAGGACCAAACGCTGCGCCTTATCGCATTCATCCTGAATGTTATCAGCTGCGTTGGATTCTGCTGGCTCATCATCCCGCTCGCATGGCTTATCCCCATGACCGTGCATACCTGGGGCATCTACAAGGGCAACAAAGCCAACACGGTTGCCTTCGGCGTATGCACCCTGCTCTTCGCGAACCTCATTGGCGGCATCCTGCTCCTGGTATCCAAGAAGGACGACGAATAGGGTTCTTCCTACCCCCATACATCAAGCGAGGGCCGATGGATCACCATCGGCCCTCGCTGTTTTTTGCAGAAAAGCACACCGGCACACTCCTGCACATGCGCGAAGCAGATCCTTTCACTTCGAAAGTAGGCACCTGTAAACCGAAAATCGCCAGCAAAAGCAAAAAGGGCGGCAAGCCCTTGCAGGCAAGCCGCCCTGAAAAGCTCGGTATGTTTGCGCTAGCGGCCCTTGGCCATCTTCGCGGCAATTTCCTCCGGGGAAAGCTGGGTTTCCTCGAAGATGGTATCGGAATCCAAGCCGAACGCCGTATGCAGGCAGCGAACCGCGGCATCAACCTGACTGCCCTCGACCACAACGGACAGGCGGATGGGGCTGGTGGAGATCATCAGGATGTTGATGTGGTTTTCGGCCAAGGTGGCGAACGCCTTTGCCGCAACGCCGGGAGTGGACTTCATGCCGGTACCCACCAGGGAAACCTTCGCGATGTTGTCGTCGGTGAGGACGGCGGCACCGTACTTGGCAACCAGGGAGTCCACCGCCTCGAGGGCCTGTTCCTTCTGGCTGCCGGGGAACGTGAACGAGATGTTCGCCTTGCCGTCGCTGGTGGTGTTCTGGATGATCATGTCCACAGAAACGTTGTTGCCGGCGAGGATGCTGAACAGCTGGGCGGCCATGCCTACCTCGTCGGGAAGGCCACGCAGCGTGATCTTCATCTCGGACGTGTCGTGTGCGATACCGGAAATGACTGCCTGTTCCATAGAGGGAACAACCTCCTCGATAAGCGTGCCCTCCGCATCGGAGAATGCGGAGCGGGAATGGATTACAACCTTGTACTTGCGGGCGAACTCAACTGCGCGCGACTGGAGCACGCCGGCACCGCCGCTGGAAAGCTCCAGCATGTCGTCGTACGAGATGCGGTCGAGCTTCTTGGCTCGGGGAGCGACACGCGGGTCGGCCGTGTAGATGCCCTCTACGTCAGAGTAGATCTCGCACACATCCGCGCCGATGCCGCAGGCAAGGGCCACCGCCGTAGTGTCGGAGCCGCCACGACCCAGAGTGGTGATGTCGCCATCGGGGGAAATCCCCTGGAAGCCTGCAACCACTACGATGGCTCCGGAATCAAGGGCCTCGCGGATGCGGTCGGTGTTGATGTCCTCGATCTTGGCAGCCGAGAAGGCATCATCAGTGGCGATGCCAGCCTGCCAGCCGGTGAAGCTGATGGAACTGTACCCCAGTGCCTGGATAGCCATGGCTAGAAGAGACATGCTAACCTGCTCGCCCGTGGAGAGCAGCATGTCCATCTCGCGTTTTGAGGGATGGTCGTTCAATGCGGCAGCAAGTCCCACCAGTTCGTCGGTGGTTTTGCCCATCGCCGAAACGACAGCCACAACATCGTTGCCCTGCTGCTTCATGGCGATAAGGCGCTTGGCCACGTTCTTTATGCGTTCTGGGGATGCAACGGAAGTGCCCCCGAACTTGGAAACTATAAGAGACATCGTCTTCTTTCCTCGGTATGAGACAACTCGTATATCTTAGCAAAACGCGCCGTAGCGAACATGCACAGGGGCAATTCGCCCCAAAGTGGAAACATATCAACCGCCATCGGAGGCCCAGCCACGCCCAACCCCGCCGAATACAAGCGTGCCCCAGCCCCGCCTACCAGGAAGCGGAAGCCAGGGCACGCAGCAAAGCGATGCGAATCGGCAAAGGGGCTTAGGCGTACTTCACCATGACGGTGCTCATCTTGTTGGCTACGGTCTCGCACTGGTCCACGCAATCCTCCATTGCGCTGAACAGGCGCGTCCACACCATGACACGTACGGGATGCTCGCGTTCGGCCGTGTACAGCTCGCGGATGATGCGCAGGAACAGCTCATCGGCATCGTCCTCGATATCGTTCACACGCACGATAAGCTCCTTGAACTTGTCGGACTTCTTGCAGTTGCGGAAATCGGCCATTGCGTCGGACAGGGCCTCGCAGGAGCGCACGATGAGCTTGGCGAACTTCTTCGCATCGTCGTGCATGTAGTGGATGTCGAACATGTAGAAGCTCTGCATGATCTCCTCGGTCATGTCGATGAGCTCGTCAAGGCTCTCGGCGATGGCGATGATGTCCTCACGGTCGAGCGGAGTGACGAAATCGGGAATCAGGGCCTCGAATACGCTATGGCAAATGCCGTCGGCCTCGCGCTCAATCGCATGAGCGCGGCCAAGATCGGCCTCCAAGTCGGAAGCGGAGGTGAAGCCATCCACTACGTTCTTGAGGAGCTTGGCCTCTTTCACCGCCAAGGCGACCTGCGCATCGAACGCATCGTAGTAGTTGAATTTCTTCTTCTTGTTCTTTTTCTTGCCAATGCCAGCCATAACCCCTCCATTTCGGTTCCCGCGCAGGCGGCACCCGCGCGGCAGCTTCATACGGTAACGCCCCGTCAAGCGACTGGGCGCAAATTCCCTGCGTTAACAGTAATATGCGAAAACCCGCTTCTGCTCATCGGCGATGGTCGTAAGCGAGTTGTGGCCCGGCAGCACCAAGGTATCGCCCGGCAGCTGCGAGAGCCTGCGCAGCGATGCGCGCATCTGCTTGTCGTTTCCGCCCTCGAAATCTGTTCGGCCAATGGAGCCGCAGAAAAGCGTATCGCCCGCGATGAGCACATTCGCTCCATCCAGGTACTTCCCCGTGTCCGATTCCAAGAATAGGCAGATACCGCCCGGTGTATGGCCCGGTGTGCCGATAACGCGCCAAACCATGTTCCCCAGACGAACCTTGCCGCCGTCATTGAGCAGGGTATCAACCTTGCAGGATTTCGTAGGTGGGAATCCGCCAGCGGGCTGATTCTCGATGACGGGAGCATCGATGGCCGAAGCGTACACGGGGGCACCCGTCTTCTGCCTAAGGTCGTACAGCGCGCTGGTATGGTCGGCATGGTGATGCGTTACCACTATGGCATCGAGTTTCCTGCCACCGAGCGCCGTCACGATGGCATCGGCGCTGTGCGAAGGATCTACCACGAAGGTAGCCGCATCGTCGGAGATGATGTAGGTGTTGTTCTCGATGGGGCCCAGCACCAGAAAGCTGATGTCCACGGCGGCGCCCGTTACCTTGTACGTGCGCCCTTCCCTTCTTACTGATACTTTCATGCTGTTCGCCTTTCGTTAGTGCTTGGAAGACGTGGTGCCCGGCATCATGCGACGCGCATCGAACACGCCATCCACTCCGCGGATACGCGAGAGGATACGATCGATGGCCGCAGTGTCGGATATCTGGAACAGGAAGCGCATCTCCACCATGCCGTCGCGGTGCGTGGTGGTGTTCACCGAAAGCACGTTGGCGCCCTGGTCGGCCAAAACCGAGGCGACGTCGATGAGCAGGTTCAGGCGATCCAACGCTTCGACGAAGATCTCCACGTTGAAGGAGGTATCGCCCGAAGGGCCGTCCTTCTCCCAGAACACCTCGATGATGCGCTCGGGATGCTGCTTCAACTCGGCGGCATTCGGGCAATCATCGCGATGCACCGAAACGCCGCGCCCACGCGTGACGAAGCCAACGATCTTGTCGCCGGGAACCGGGTTGCAGCAGCGCGAGATGCGCACCAGCACATCGTCGATACCGCGGACCACCACGCCGTTGGAAGAATGCGTCTCGTGCTTCTTCGGGCGCTTCACGCTGGTGATCATTGGCGGCATCTTGCCGGTAGATGAGGCCGACATGCCGATGTTGGGCTTCTGGGCTTCCTCGGTACCCGTGTCCACCAGGATCTTCAGCATGCGGTTGGCCACATGGGTGGCGTTTTCCTTGCCGGTGCCGATGTTCACCAGCATATCGTCGGATTCCTTGTAGCCCATCGATTCGGCCACCTCGCGGATGGCGCGGGTGCTGCGGGCGTTCGAGATGCCCAGACCGTGCTTGCGCATTTCCAGCATCAGGGCATCGCGGCCCGCCTGCAAATCGTCCGATCGGCTCATCTTGCTGAAGTAGGATCGGATCTTCGAGCGGGCGGAAGGGGTTTTCACGATGTTCAGCCAGTCGCGGGAAGGCGTGGCGCTCTTCTGCGTGAGGATCTCCACGCGGTCGCCCATCTGCAGCTTGTAGGAAAGCGGCACGATGGAGCCGTTCACCTTCGCGCCGACGCAGCGGTAGCCCACCTCAGTGTGGATGGCGAAGGCGAAATCGACCGGGGTGGAACCGAAGCGCAGGCTCATGGCCTTGCCCTTCGGCGTGAAGACGTATACCTCTTTCGGGTCGAGGTCGGTTTTGAGCGACTTCAGGAACTCGCGCGAGTCCTTCGTCTCGTCTTGCCAGTCCACCATCTCGCGCAGCCAGGCTATCTGCTTGTCGAAGGCGCTTTCGGCGCCCTTGCCGCCCTTTTCCTTGTAGCGCCAGTGCGCCGCGATGCCGTACTCGCTCATGCGGTGCATTTCCTCGGTGCGGATCTGCACCTCGAGAGGACGGCCCGCCGGGCCGATGACGGTGGTGTGCAGGCTCTGGTACATGTTGAACTTGGGCATGGCGATGTAGTCCTTGAACCTGCCCGGCATCGGGTGCCACAGGCTGTGCACGGCGCCCAAGGCCGAGTAGCAGTCCTTCACCGTCGTGGTGATGATGCGCACGGCGATAAGGTCGTATATCTCCGAGAAGCCCTTGCCCTTCTTCGCCATCTTCTGGTAGATAGAGTACAGGTGCTTCGGGCGGCCCATGATCTGGGATTCAACGCTGATCTTGCCCATCTCGTCGTGGAGGATGGAGATCACCTTCGCCAGGTATTCCTCGCGCTCGTGGCGCGTTTCGGCAACCATGCGGGAAACCTGTTTGAACTTAGTGGGCTCCAAGTAGAAGAAGGCCAGATCTTCCAACTCCCACTTGATGGAGCTGATGCCCAAGCGGTGCGCGATAGGCGCATAGATTTCCAGCGTTTCGCGCGCCTTGAAGATGCGGCGGTCTTCGCGCAGGGCAGAGAGCGTGCGCATGTTGTGCAGGCGGTCGGCCAGCTTGATAACGATGACGCGGATGTCCTTGCTCATGGCGATGAGCATCTTGCGGAAGGTCTGCGCCTGCTCGTCGGAGAGCGTCTCCACCTCGATCTTGGTGATCTTGGTAACGCCGTCCACCAGGTCGGCCACGGGCTCGCCGAACAGCTCGGCCACCTGCTCTTTTGTCGCAACCGTGTCTTCCACGGTATCGTGCAGCAGGGCGGCGATAAGGGTTTCCACGTCCATGTGCAGGTCGGCCAGGATGATGGCAACCTCTACCGGGTGGATGACGAACGCCTCGCCAGACTTGCGCTTCTGGCCATGATGCATCTTCTCGGCATACCGGAAGGCCTTTTCCATCAGCGCAAGGTCATCTTCGCCCAGGTAGGCGCCGGCGAGCTTCTCCAGAACGCAGAAACGCTCTTCAGGGTCGGACCCCACCGGCGCGGACGTGGCAGATTTGATGGTAGGGTCGACCGACGACATGACCAGGCCAACCGGATGGAATTCGTTTGACTCTGTCATGGCTAATGCTCCTCAATCTGTGCGGTATCGGGAAGAAGCGGGCGCCTGATGCGGTCTTCCAGCTGCTGAACCGAGCTGGCAAGCACCCAATCTTTGAAGGCCGCGAACGACCCGCGCTCATCGATGCCCTCGCGATAGCGCACGCTATCCTCCAGCTCGACTTTGCCCTTATAGTCTACGACATTGATGCTGCAGCCTTCACCTTGAGCGCCCGGTCTTGCACAGGTTTTCACCAGCCCCAGCTCTTCGAACACGTCGACGCCGCATTTAACCTGCGCTGGGGTGATTATCAGCCCAAGGAGCTCCGAACAGCGCTTGGCAGCTTGGTCGGCATCGAGGGCGAAGAACCCCTCGCCCTTCTTGCGCTGCAGCACGCGAAGGCCGCGATAGATCTGCGCCATGCCGTCATGGTCGGGAGCCACATCATCCAATATCGAGGCATTCAGCCGTGCGTCTTCCCCGCCGAACAGAAGATGGATCCATGCCTCTTCCCCATCGCGGCCGGCACGGCCGCTCATCTGGTTGAACTCAACCTCACTGAAAGGCAGGTGATAGAGCACCACATGGCGAACGCCGGGGATGTCGATGCCTTCGCCGAAGGCTGAGGTAGCCACCAGAACCTGCAGGCCTCCTTCGCGGAACAGCGATTCCACACGTTCGCGCTCGGATCGGGAGAGCCCGGCGTTGTAGAAGCCGATAAGGGAAGCGATGTGCGGCTCCTGCTTGCGTAGCTGACGGGTGAGCGCGATGGTCTCCATGCGCGAGTTCACGTAGATAAGCGTCTTCTGCCCCTGGGCGACCAGGTTAACCAGGTAACGCTCGCGCTTTTTCAGGTTGCGCTGGTCCACCACCTGAAGGTTGCGCCGCTCGAAAGTGTCTTCCACCACGCAGTCGGCGGAGATGTTGAACGCTTCGCGGATGTCGCTCGCCACCTGGGTGCTTGCCGTGGCGGTTACCGCCAGCACCTGGGGGTTGCCCAGCTTCGCGGCCGATTCGCCCAGACGCGCGTACAGGGGGCGGAAGCCCGCCTTCGATGTGCCCACATGATGCGCCTCGTCCACCACCATGAAGCCGATGCGGCCGGTGCGGGCAAACTCCTCAGCGTGGAAGGCAAGGTACTCCGGCGTGGTGAGCACGATGTCCACCTCGCCCTGGGCAAGGGCGTTCATGATGCGCTGACGATCGGCGGCGTCGGTGGCACCGGTTACCACCTCGCAGCGTACGCCGAACGAGCCCAGGGTGCGATCCAAATGGAAGGCCTGATCGGCCACCAGGGCGCGCAGAGGGTACACGAACAGGCTGGCCTTGCCCTGGGCCAACGCCAGCTGGGCGGCATGCAAGTGGAAGATGAGCGATTTCCCGCGGCCGGTTCCCATGATAGCCAGCGCGGATTTCCCCTGGTCGAGCAGGCTTAGTACCTGCTGCTGCGAATCGTGGAGCTGTGCTTGGCCCAGGAAGGCCGCAACCATATCGGCGCGGAAGCCCGCAGGATCGGCCTTGGCACGCTCCTGCCACAGGACACGCTCCTCCTCAGGGGCAACCAAGCTGTCGGCGTCTTCGCCCTGGGCATCGCCTTCCTCATCGTAGGCGATCAAACCTGAAACGAACTCCTTGTCCTCTCCCAGGCACTCCTCGAGCGCGGCGCAGGGCGAAAGCGGTTTCAAGCTGGATACCACCGCCTTCACCGAGCGGCGGCCCTTCCATGTGTCTATCTGCAGCTCGAACACCGCATCGAGCGCGCACCCGCAGTTCAACAACCCCGAAACATCGGGACAGTGGAACATGATGCTGGAAAGGGAGCTAAGGCCATCGGTAAGGGTGCAGGACAGATGGTTCTTGTCGGCACCTACCGCCCGGCCGCCGGAAATCACCACGCCATGGGCCAAGAAGTGGGGGCTGGGGTTTTCCTGCCCGAAGGGGGCCAAGAGGTCCAGCTTGCCCACGTTCTCCAACGTGAGCTCCGATAAATCGACGGCAGTGTCCACCTCGATGCGCGGGATGAAATCCTCGGGCGGCAGCTTGTCCATGTACGCGCACAAGCGCTCCGAGAATTCGGGGAGCTTTTCGGCAGGAAGGGTCACGCCCACCGCCGCATGATGTCCGCCGAAGCGCGTGAGGATGTCTTGGCAGGAGGAAACCGCCTCGAAGAGGTTCACATCGCCTACGCTGCGCCCCGAGCCATGCGCTTCGTTCCCTTCGATGGTGAACAGGATGGCGGGAACGCCATAGCGGCTGGTGAGCCGTGAGGCAACGATACCCTTCACGCCCTCATGCCAACCTTCGCCGGCAACCACCAGCGCGCGCTGGCCGGTGAACACCTGCTCGGCCTGCTCGGAGGCGACCTCGGCAAGCTCGGCCTCGATGGTGCGGCGCTGAGTGTTCACTTCCTCGAGCTGGCGAGAAAGATGGCACGCTTCGGCGTAATCGTCGCAAAGCAGCAGGTCAAGCGCCAATTGAGCATTCCCCATTCGCCCGGCAGCATTAAGACGTGGGATGATGGTGAAGCTTAAGCTTGAAGAAGAGACGGGCTTGTCGGCAAACCCTGATTCCTTCAAAAGCGCGGCGATGCAGGAACGCGGATCCTCGTTGAGCATGCGCACGCCACGGCTCACTAGCGCGCGGTTCTGGCTTCGCATGGGCATAAGGTCGGCAACCGTGCCAAGCGTTGCCAGATCAACCAGGTCAAGCCACATGTTGGGCAGACCGAAGCGGCTGCCAACCGCCTGCACTACCTTCAGGGCAACACCAGCGCCTGCCAAGATGGAGCTGGGGTTTTCGCCACATTTGGGGTCGACGACAGGAACCCCTTGCGGCACCAGGTCGGAAGGCTCGTGATGATCGGTGATCACCGCGTCAACGCCACGGTCCTTTAAGATCTCGACTTCGTTCTTAGCGGCAATGCCGTTGTCCACCGTCACCAAAAGGTCGGGCTTGTGCTGGAGGGCACGCTCGATGGCGGCCTGCGACAGGCCATAGCCTTCCTCGAAGCGCAGCGGGATGAAGGGCGTCACCTTCGCCCCGCAGGCTCGCAGCCCCTTGGTCATGAGCGTGGTGGCGGAAACCCCATCCAGATCGAAGTCACCGAACACCAAGATGTGCTCTTCGGCCTTGATGGCATCTTCGATGCGGTTTACCGCCGCATCCATGCCCTCTATCTCGTACGGGTTCAACCAATCCCGCTCAAGGGAAGGATTCAGGAACTCCCGGGCCTTCTGAACGGAGTCGATGCCCCGGGCAACCAAGACCGTGGCAATGAAATCGGGAAGGCCCAGATCGGCTGCAAGCCGACTAGCCGCAGCCGAATCGGCCGCAGCAACGTTGATGCGCGCACTCATAGCAATACCTACTTACTTCTTCTTTCAAGCAAGTATTGTAAGGGATGAACCCCCGCACATCGCAGGAAAGGGCATGCGGGCATTTGACGAAGACCGATGGCGGGACAAAGCCAACCGCCCGCTCGCCCGCCTATTCAAGGGATGCGGCACTATGGGCGGTTCCAGGCCTCCACCAGCTCTTGGGCTGCAACGCGCGGGTTGGATGCACCGCATACTGCGGAAACCACGAAGAAGCCCTCCACGCCCGTGCTTTTCACCAGGGGGATATCGGCAAGCTTCACGCCGCCGCCCACCACAATGGGCACTGGGCTTACCTCATGCAGCTCGGCCAGGTCGGCAAGGCTCTTGGTTATCACCGTGCCGTCGGCAGCCAAGCCGCAATCCTTCTTGGTGGGCGTCTCGTGCAAGGGGCCCACGCCCAGGTAGTCCACCAAGCTCATGTCGGCGGTCTTCACGTATTCCAGCATCTCATCGGCGCGGGCCGAAAGCCCCACAACGGCATCGGGGCCCAGCAGCTTGCGGCACACCTCCACCGGGATATCGGTCTGCCCCACATGGATGCCGTCCACCTTCACGCCCTGCTCGCGGCAAGCCAGCACCACGTCCAGGCGGTCGTCCACCAGAAGCGCCACCTGCCCGCTTTTGCCCGCTGCGGCGATGACCTTTGCGGCCTGGTTGGTGCATTCGATGAGCTCGCGCGCCGAGCACTCCTTCGAACGAACCTGAACGCAGGTGAAGCCCGCATCGATGGCCTGGGCTATGACGTCTGCCACCGGGCGGCCCAGGGTGTTTTCGGGACCGATCACCAAATACGCGGAGATATCAAGTGCCTTGCGAATGCTCATGCGTGCGCCTCCCCTTCCAGGATCTCGTCCACGGCGGCTACCTTGCGCTGCATCATGCCCGTGCGCCCGGGGCGGATATCGGCCTTCAGCACCACTTCGGTGCGGATTCCCTTTTCGGCAAGAGCGAACGTGGCATCCTTCACCACCCGCATGACCTCATCCCACTCGCCTTCGATCTCGGTGAACATGGAGTACGTGCGGTTGGGCAAGCCCGATTCGCGGATCACCTTCACCACTTCGGCAACTTCGGAGGCAAGCTCGTCACCCACCCCGAATGGGGCAATCGCCACGGCTACCAGCGTGTTCACTTATGCCTCCTCAAGTTCCAGGGGGTTGCCGGCGATGTCGGCCGCAGTGGCAAGGTAGAGCTCGTCGATGAACTCCAGCTTGAAGCTGGCGGGGGCGTCGGCATTCTGCGCCGCGCGCGTGCCTGCCAGGTTGTAATGGGCCACACCGGCAACAGCGGCCGTGAACGGGTCGGTCGCCGTTGCATACACCGCCAGCACGCCGCCCTGCGAGCAGCCGAAGCCGGTGACCTTTTCCATAAGGGCGCTGCCGCCGTGCGAGTGAGCCACCGACTCTCCATCGGTTACCAGGTCGGTCTCGCCAGAAACGGCAACGGCGCCGCCGGTGTAGCGGGCAAGGGCAACCGCAGCGCCACGAGCGGAGTCGACCGTGTCGGTGCTGTCAACGCCGCGCGGGCCGCCCTCTTCGCCTGCTTCTTCCTGAAGGCCCCACAGCTTCGCCAGGGCGATGATTTCCGAGGCGTTGCCGCGCACGATAGCGGGCTTGTGCTGCTTAAGCTCCAGAAGCAAATCGGTGCGCAGCTGGCCGATGCCGATGCCCACCGGGTCGAGCACCCAGGGCTTGCCGGCCGCATGCGCAGCCGCCGCCGTGCGCGGGAGCGTTTCGTGGTACACGGGCAGCAGGGTTCCCATGTTCAGGTACACCGCACCGCCAGCCGCCACCAGGGTCTCACCTTCGTCGGGCAAGTACACCATGGCAGCGCTGCCCCCTACGGCAAGCTGGGCATTCGCCACGAAATCCATGGTGACGCCATTGGTCACCGAACCCGCCAGGGGGTTTTCCTGGCGAACCTTGGCCACCGCTTCCTCGATACCGCTCTTCAACTGGTCCATCCGTACCATGCGCATTCCTTCCACGCAAAACAAAAGGGACGCCAGCCATAGCGGGCGCCCCAGAATGAACCTGAGATGCTCCCTACGCCAGCACTAACTGACAGGTTCAAAGGGTTGGGCAAGCGCCCTCTCAGCCACGTGCGGCAAAACCGCCGAGGCACCCCTGCATCGAATCTGTGATTGCCATTGTGCAGCCGTAGAGCAGCGATCGCAACACCGCTTCCGGGCAACGGCACCTCTCTGCAGGCAAGCTGCCAAGCTTACGAGACAACGCCTCGCCGCCGCTTGAGCGTCCCAGCGCCAGCGAATCGCATCCCTGCCGATACGCTTTTTTGAAACCCCATCAGCGTGTTTGCGCCTTGGCGGCTTCTATCTCATCGGTTCCCTTGTTCAGCAAGTAGCAGCCGCCAACCACCAAGACCAAACCCAGCGCCGTGAGCACCGTGAACGGGTCGTTCCACACCAACACACCCACCAACATGGTTGCCGCCGAGCCGATACCGCCCCAAATGCCGTATACCAGGCCGAGCGGCAGATGCTGCAGGATCTTCACCAACAAGAAAATGGACAAGCCGTAACCTATCACGGTTACGATGCTGGGCAAGGCCACCGTGAAGCCCTCGGATGCCTTCAGGCAGATAGCGCCGGTAACCTCACTGCAGATAGCGATGGCCAAAAGAAAGAAATAGAACCGCTTCGAGCGGGCCTTTTCCCTAATAGCGGCACGCTTATCCTCTTCGAAACCCATTTGCCTACACTCCCAACTTTAACAGGGCAACGCCCACGATGATGGCAACGAGCCCGGCGATCTTCTTGGCGTTCATCCCTTCGGCCCACAGCACCGCCCCTACCACAGCGGTAAGGGCAATGCCCAAGCCGGTCCACGCGGCATACACAGGGCCCAACGGCAACTGCAGAAGAACTTGGGACATCATCCAAAACGAAACAGCATAGCCCACCACCACGCCCAGAATGGGCAACTTACGGCGGAAGCCATCGGAAAGCTTCATCATGGTGTCCGCGAACACCTCGAAGACAACCGACACGCATATCATCAGATAAGGAAACATACTCACCTCGGACACGCCCCGCGCAGGGGGGCGCACTTCGAATTCCACGGGGATACGGGTAAGAAGCGGAAGCAACAGGCCGTGCCGCAGCCCGCTGGTGATGGTCCATCTACGGCAAGGCTCGAAGACGATGCGCCACTATGCCAAGAGGGCTCCGCCATACGGCAGAGCCCTAAGCCAATCAGCAACCCAGCGGGGCCGCAAAGCCCGATGAAACCTGCCCTAGAAGCGCAGGGAAAGGCAGCTCAGGCCGCCATCGATCTTGCGGTACTCGGACGTATCGACCGTAAGGGTCTTGTAGCCCAGGTCTTGCACGGCCTTCAGCACGGCAGGATAGCCCTCGGGCACGATAACCGTGCCGTTCACCCAGATGCAGTTGGCGGCATAGGCCTCTTCCTCGGGGATCTCGACGCGATTGTAGTTCTCGAAGTCAGGCTTGTCCTTGAACTCGCCGGAAACAAGCATGTTGTTGTCTTCCAGATAGTTCACGCCGGTCTTCAAGTGCAGCACGTGCTCCAGCGGAACCTCGCTACCGGAAAGGCCCCAGCCTTCCAGGATCTCGATAAACTGGCGGATACCCTCTTCATTAGTGCGGGCGGAACGGCCCACGTAGAAGTGGTCGCCAACCATCATCACGTCGCCGCCTTCCAGGGTGCCCGGAGCGGTGATGTGGGCAATGTGGTCGTCATCGAAGAATTGGCGGATGGTGGGTTCCATCTCGGCGGCCTCGCCGTTGCGGGTGCCGGCACCGGGGTTGTCGATGATGGCACCGCAGCGGGTGATAACGGCGGTGTCCTCGACGAAGCAGGCATCGGGGTACTCGTCCAGCGCGGGAAGCACGGTTACCTCTACCCCGCACTGCTTCAGCGCCTCTATGTAGGCATCGTGCTGTTGGATAGCCTTCTCGTAGATGGGCTTGCCCAGCTCGGGAGCGCTGGTAATGCCATCGCACAGCGACTTGGCCGGACGGCGGACTATTACGTGGGTGAACTTTGCCACGGTAGAACCTTTCTCTTTGCCTCTGCCTTACGGCAGTGAAACTCAAACCCTTTGATTGTAGCCCCGAGCACCTTATCCGACAAAGGCGCAGCATCGACGGATCGTTCTCCCTGATTTGCACGACGGAATTCGCCATCGGGGATGCGCATCAAGCCCCGGAACAAGCAGCTAAAGCATCGCGAGAATAACCCAACGCATCGCCAAGATGCCACGGGTGAACGGCATGATTCCGGCGTTCAACGCAAACGGCAAAACCGTTAAACACCCCCTTTCCGCCAAACCAGATGTTCACCTTGGGTTACTTGGACATGCGGGGTGTTTGCTGTTGCACAGAGCGAGATCTTCCGAATGGACCCGGGGAACAGCCGCCGCGCCCAACCAACGCGGCCGTGTTCGTCCCCAGATAAGACCAGCCCGAATGTCTTTGAAGAACGGAGGTTCCATGGAAGCCAGTAACCTCACCACCATGCCCGTCTCGGCTCCCGACACCCTTGCGCGAATCCTTGACGACGCCCAGGTAGATCCGAAGCGGTGCTACCAATGCGGCAAATGCTCGGCCGGATGCCCCGTTGCCGCCGACGCCGACATGATGCCGCGGCAAGTCATGCGCCACTTGCAGCTTGGCCAGGTAGAAGCAGTCTTGCAATCGAACATGCCCTGGCTCTGCGCCGGGTGCGGCATGTGCCAAGCACGCTGCCCCCAGGAAATACACCTGCCCAGCGTGATGCTGGCCTGCCGAAGGGAGGCCAAGCGCACCGGATCGCCTGCCGTTTCCGAAGTGGACCGCTTCAACGACCTGTTCATCGATGGGGTGCGCCAGCAGGGCACTTCCGACGAAGCCATGTTGGCCATGCGCTTCAACATCACCACCGGCCATCTTCTGCAGGACGCCTTGAGCGCACCCAAAATGGTCACCCGCGGAATGCTGAGCTTGCCCGGAAAAAAGACGGATAAGAGCGCAGAGGTGGCCGCCATCATCACCAAAGCGCGCGCAGCAGAACAGGGCGCCGAACCCCAACCCGAAACCGCAAAGGGGGCCAAAGCATGAGATACGCGTACTTCCCCGGATGCTCGGCCCATTCCACCGGCATCTCGTACACGAAATCCTACGATTACGTTGCCCTTGCCGCAGGCGTGGAACTGGCCGAGATCCCCGATTGGAACTGCTGCGGGGCTTCGGCCGCGCACGCGGAGAGCGAGCTTTTGGGTGACGCCCTGCCCGCCCGCTCCCTCGCCCTGGCCGAAGAGGCATTCGGCGATGCGCCCGTGTTAGCGCCCTGCGCCGGTTGCTACCAGCACCTTAAAACCGCTACCGCCCATGCGCAGGAAAGCGAAGAGGTGCGAACGCAGGTGGAAAGCATCATCGGCCGCCCTTGGGCCGCCAGCGCCTACGTCGCCAACGGGCTGGAGCCGTTCCTTGACCAGGAAGCGCAGGAGCGCATCGGCTCGCGCGTGTGCCGCCCCTTGGACGGCCTGAAGGTTGCCTGTTACTACGGCTGCGCGCTGCTGCGCCCCACCGAGGTATGCGCCTTCGACGACGATGAGCAGCCGGGAACCATGGAGCAGCTCGTGTCCCTTTCCGGGGCACAGCCCATCGAATGGCATTTCAAGAACGAGTGCTGCGGCGCATCGCACCAGGTAACCGTTCCCAGCTTGGGACGCACCATGGTTCGCCGCATCTTCGAGAACGCGCAGGCCAACGGCGCCGACGCCATAGCCTGCGCCTGCCCGCTTTGCATGCTGAACCTGGACATGCGCGAAGCCGAGGTGAACGCGGCACGGGCCAAGGAAGGCCTGCCCGCGCTCGATATCCCCGTGTACTACTTCACCGAGCTGCTGGCAGCCAGCATGGGCGCGCCTCAGGCGAAAAGCGGCATAGGACGCCACTTCCACCCCGCCGCCGACCTGCACGAACGCGCACATGAGGCCTGGCAGCGGCAACGGGCCGCCCAGAAAGCCGCCGAAGAGGCCGAACGTGCGGCCAAGGAAGCCCAACGCAAGGCACGGGCCGCAGCGCGCGCTGCCAAGGCAAAGCCGAAAGCAGAAGCGCCTGCAGGCAATGCGGCGCAACCAGCCGCGAACAGCACTGCCAAGGAGGTGATCGCATGAGCCGGATCGGAGTATTCGTATGCCATTGCGGCACCAACATCGCGGCAACGGTAGACGTGCAGGCAGTGGCCGACGCCGCGCGCCTCATGCCGAACGTGGCCTTTGCAACCACCAACAAGTACACCTGCTCCGACCCGGGCCAGCAGGCCATCGCCGATGCCGTGAAAGAGCACAACCTCGACCGCATCGTCATAGCCAGCTGCAGCCCGCGCATGCACGAGCAGACCTTCCGCAAGATGCTGGCCGAGAAAACCAACATCAACCCCTACCTGCTGGAGATCGCCAACATCCGCGAGCAGTGCTCATGGGTGCACAAGGACAAGGCAACCTCCACCCCCAAGGCCATCGACCTGGTGGCCATGGCCGTTGCCAAAGTGGATACCAACAAGAACCTGTACACCAGCACCATCCCCGTGAACCGCAAAGTGCTGGTGGTGGGCGCGGGCATCGCCGGCATCCAAGCGGCCATCGACGTGGCCGACGCCGGCTTCCCGGTAACGCTGGTGGAGCGCAACCCTTCCATCGGCGGCAAGATGGTGAAGCTGGACAAAACCTTCCCCACCATGGACTGCTCGGCCTGTATCTGCACGCCGAAGATGTCGGAGGCGGGCAACCACCCCAACATCACCATCAAGACCCTTTCCGAGGTGGAAAAGGTTACCGGCTACATCGGCAACTTCGAGGCCACCATCCGCGAACGCGCCAAGTACATCGACTACGACCTATGCACCGGGTGCGGCGCCTGCGAGACGAAGTGCCCCAGCAAAACCGCCAACGAGTTCGACGAGGGCCTTTCGCTTCGCAAGGCCATATACAAGCCCTTCGCCCAGGCAGTTCCCAGCAAGCCCACCATCGATGCCAAAACCTGCCGGAAGCTCACCGAGGGCAAATGCGGCGTGTGCGCCAAGGTGTGCCCCACCGGCGCCATCCGCTACAACGACACCGACCGCACCACCACCGAAACCTTCGGCGCCATCATCCTGGCCACCGGCTACGACCTTATCGATTGGACGAAGATCTACGGCGAGTACGGCGGCGGACGTTACCCCGACATCGTCACCGGCCTGCAGTTCGAGCGGCTGGTGAACGCTTCGGGGCCAACCGAGGGCCATATCCAGCGCCCCAGCGACCATGCAGAGCCGAAGACGCTCGCCATCATCAAATGCGTTGGCTCGCGCGACCCGCATAAGGGCGTTTCCTACTGCAGCCGCGCCTGCTGCATGTACTCGGCCAAGCATGCGCACCAGTACCTGGACAAGGTGAAGGACGGCCGCTGCTTCGTGTTCTACATGGATGTGCGCTGCGCGGGCAAAGGCTACGACGAGTTCTATATGAACACCCTGAACGACGGCGCCGTATACGTGCGCGGACGCGTGTCGAAGATTTACCCCGAAGGCGGCAAGCTCGTCTGCATGGGAGAAGACACGCTTTCCGGCCAGGTGGTACGCGTTGACGCCGACATGGTGGTGTTGGAAACCGCCATGGTTCCCAACGAAGGGGCCAGCCAGATAGCGGGTGTGCTGAACGCACAGCGCGGCCCCGAGGGCTTCTTCACCGAAGCCCACCCGAAGCTGCGCCCGGTGGAAACGAACACCGCCGGCGTCTACCTTGCCGGCGTGGCCCAAGGCCCGAAGGACATCCCCGACACGGTTGCCCAAGCGGGCGCTGCCGCTTCGAAGGTTATCGGGCTGCTTGCCCGCGGGCAGATAGAGTCGAACCCGATGATCGTGCACGTGGACAACGCCAAATGCTCCGGCTGCGGCGCCTGCACCGACATCTGCCCCTACGGCGCCATCGAGCTTACCGAGGTAACCCTGCGCGAGAACTCGCAGAAGGTAACCCGCACCGTGGCAAAGCCCAACCCCGGCCTGTGCCAAGGCTGCGGCGCCTGCACCGTTGCCTGCCGCGCCGGTGCCGCCGACCTTTTGGGCTTCACCAACGAGGGAATCATGCGCGAAATGGAGGCGTTGCTCCGATGAACCAGAACATTGAAACCACCACGCCGACAGCCGCCGCTTCCGCTGCCGCACCGGCAGCTGGCAGCGCCCCACAGGAATGGCAACCGAAGATACTGGCGTTCTGCTGCAACTGGTGCACCTATGCCGGCGCCGACCTGGCGGGCTTGAACCGCATGGAATACCCCGCCGACATCCGCCTGCTGCGCGTGCCCTGCTCGGGACGTGTGAACCCCCAGTACGTGCTGAAGGCATATCAAAACGGCGTCGATGGCGTGCTGGTATGCGGTTGCCACCCCGGCGACTGCCATTACGCCACCGGCAACTTCTACGCCAAACGCCGCATGCTGGTGTACAAGCGCCTGCTGGAGTACCTGGGGCTTGAACCCGACCGCTTCATCGTGCGCTGGATATCGGGCTCTGAGGCGGGCAAGTTCCGCGACACTGTGATAGAGGCAACCGAGCGCATCCGCGAGCTGGGCCCGCTTTCGAACGACCTTCCCCATTTGGCGCCCGAGGACATACCCCGCCCCATAGCGGCCAAATTCGAATGGCTTGCCACCCCGAAGAACGCAAGGGAGGGATTGTGATGGACTTTACCGAGGAAGTGCGCGCACGCGCATCCCAGCTGATCGCAGAAGGCACGGTTGCCTGCGTGCTGGGCTGGAGCGCAGGGCGCCTGGAATACCAGCGAGCCCCCTACTGCGCCGACACGCCCGAGCAGGCAGCGCAATTGGTGTGCGACCAGCACTGCGAGCACGCCCTGGGCAAATACGTTCTTGAACAGAAGGACAAGGGGCGCGTAGGTCTTGTTGCCCGCGGATGCGAGTCGCGTGCCATCAACCGTCTTATCGCCGATAGGCAGATCCGCCGCGAAGACGTGTACCTCATCGGCATCCCCTGCACGGGCTGCACCACCCGCGAGGGCATAGAGCTGAAGCGCTGCCGCGAATGCCAGTTCCACAACCCGGTTATCTTCGACGAGCTTATAGGCGAGCCGGTGCCCGAGCCCAAGAACGACCGCTTCGCCGACGTGCGCAACCTCGAGGCCATGAGCCGCGAGGAACGCCGGGCATTCTTCGACCTGATGTACGAGACCTGCATCCGTTGCCACGCCTGCAGGCAAGCCTGCCCCTGCTGCACCTGCAAGGTGTGCTTCGCCGAGCAGGAACGCGAGGGATGGCAGGGCAAGCAGTTCGATGTGGAGCAAGCACGCTATTACGGCGTGACGCGATCGTTCCACGTGGCCGACCGCTGCATAGAATGCGGCGAATGCGAGCGCGTATGCCCCATGGGGTTGCCGCTCATGACCCTGATGCACAAGCAGATCAAGGACATCGACGAGCTGTTCGGCCCCTACGAGGGTGGCGGGCTCACCGCCGAAGGCCCTGATGCCCTGCGCACCTTCAAGACCGACGACGTCGAAGAGTTCATGTAGGAGGCCGGAAATGCTGTTCAAGAAAAGCCATTTGGCCGAAGTGCTGGGCGCTACCGCCCAAGCCATGGACGTGTACCTGCCAACCATAGTGGATGGAACCTCCTGCTTTGCGCAGTACAGCGAAGAGCGCGGCATCACCGAGCCCAACTTCGAGCTGCAGAACACGAAGATCCCGCCGAAGGGGCTGCTGTTCCCCTCTACCGAGAAGCTCTATACCTGGGGCAAGGGACCGGAAGGCACCTTCATCGAGAGCGCGCTGGAACAACCCGCGCCGTTTGTGGCATTCGGGGTGCGGCCCTGCGATGTTGCGGCCATCGAGCGCATGGACCAGGTGTTCCTTACCAAAGGCTACGTAGACGAGTTCTATCAGGCGAAGCGTGAAGCCCTAACCTTGGTGGCGCTTGCCTGCAACCGGTGCAGCGATGCCTGCTTCTGCGATTCCATGGGCCAAAGCCCCAACGAGGCGCCAGGGGCAGACCTGCTTTTGCTGGAAGATGAAGGCGCCTTCGAGGCCCATGCCCAAACAGAGAAGGGGCAGGCCTTGCTGGATATGTGGGCGCCGTACTTGAAAGAAGGAAGCGTTACCCACCAGCCGGTTGAGTGCACCACCAAGGTGAGCATGGAAGGTGTTGCCCAGAAGCTGCACAACCTGTTCGACAGCCCGCTTTGGGACGAGGTTTCCACTGCCTGCCTTACCTGCGGCAGCTGCACGTTCATCTGCCCCACTTGCCATTGCTTCGACCTCAGCCAGGCGCGCAAGAAGGAAGAGAACGCGCGCTTCCGTTGCTGGGACAGCTGCATGTTCAAGGACTACACGCTCATGGCGGGCAACCACAATCCGCGCGAGCAGAAGCGCAACCGCGTGCGGCAGCGCTTCATGCACAAGCTCTGCTTCTTCGAGGAGCGCTACGGCGAGCCGCTGTGCGTGGGATGCGGCCGCTGCCTGGTAGATTGCCCGGCGACTATGGACATCACCGCCATCATCGACAAGGTGAACGCGTGGGAAGAGGAAGGGGCAAGCCATGCCTGACATCGTTGTTGAACATGGGTGCGCGGGCATCTGCGAGGGATCCTCGCTCGTCCCCAAGGTGGTAGCCGTTACGGGGATAAAGGAGCTTACGCACGACGTGAAGCTGTTCACCTTCAAAACCCCCGAGGGAGGCGCCCCCTTCGCAAGCAACCCCGGGCAACTGGGCATGTTCTCGGTCCCGCCGTTCGGCGAATGCATGTTCTGCATCACCTCGCGCGGGGACGATTACGTGGAAATGGCCGTGAAAAACGTGGGGCTGGTTACCGAGCAGATGCACAAGCTGCGCGTGGGCGATTCCGTCGGGCTGCGCGGCCCCTACGGCAACAGCTTTCCCTACGAAAGCTGCAAGGGGCGCAACATGCTGTTCATCGCCGGCGGCATCGGCATGGCGCCGGTTCGCGCCTTCCTGGAGTACTGCCTGCGCCACCGCGAAGATTACGGCCGCATCGACCTGGTGTACAGCGCATCCACCTACGACGACCTGGTTTTCAAGGAAGAGCTGTTCGAGGTTTGGCCCAGCTACCCCGACACGCACGTACATGTGAGCCTGTACCACGGCAATGAAAGCTGGGCCGGCCCCGTTTCCTACACTGCGCCGTACTTGGAGCAGGTGGTGGCCGAAGAAGGGCTTTCCACCGAGAACGCCGCCGTCACGCTGTGCGGCGGCCCCAGCCTGTTCCGCACCTGTCGCGAATCGCTCACGAAGCTGGGCTACCGCCCCGAGAACATCATCACCACGCTTGAGGCGCGCATGAAGTGCGGCGTGGGCAAATGCGGGCGCTGCAACATCGGCGGCAAGTACATCTGCCTGGACGGCCCGGTGTTCACCGAAGCCGAGCTGGCCGACATCCCGCGCGACCTTTAGGCTCGCCAAGGCAAAAAGCCTCCAACCAGGCTCAGCCCATACGAAAGCAAAGTGGCGACCCCGCAAAGGTCGTCACTTTTTTGCAGGCCGGCAGCAACCAACCAGGCCGCCCACCGTAGCCGCAGCCAAAAGCGGACAGGCGGCCCTTCAGGCCGAACGGATTCACCGACCCCAACAGCAAACAGGGCGCGCCGCATACCGTGACGCGCCCTGCGCAAGGTTAAGTTGAACTCGGCGATTCCCTAGATAACCGCGATCTGCCCCGTGGCGATGCAGAACACGCTCACCACGAAAAGGATGACGATAGCCGCAGTAACCACCTGCTCGATAGGCTTGCCCAAAAGCGCCTCGCCGCGCTCTTTTTCGCCCAACAGGTACAGAAGGATGCCCGGAGCGTACAGGATGGTGGTGATCATCATACCGGTAAGCCCGCCGGCATAGATAAGGAACACGCTGTAGAAGAAGCCCACCACGGCGATAACGCGATAGAACGCGAGCTTTCCGCCGGCTACCTTCTCGAACCCATCCTTCTTGAACACGCACACCAGCATGAACAGCGTGCTGAAGAAATACGGTACCAAGATCATGGAAACGGAAACGCTGTAGAAGAACTGGTAGGTCTGCTCGGAGACAACCACCAGGATAAGGAACAGCTGGATGATGGCGCACGTAACGGTAAGCGTGACAATGGGGGCGCCGTGCTTGTTCTTCATGGCGAATTCCCTTGGGAACACGCCTTGGCACGCCGCCTCATGCGGGCACTCGGAAGAGATGATGGTGTAGCCCAGCATGGCGCCCAGCAGGGAAAGGGCAACGCCCAGGTTCACCAGCGCAGCACCCCACGGCCCCACAACCGCCTCGAGCACGCCGGCCATGGAGGGGTTGGAAAGCTCGGCCAGTTCCGCGCGAGGCATAACGCCCATGGAAAGAATAGAAACCAGCAGATAGATGGCCAAAATGCCGACGAACGCCGTAACGGTGGCGCGGCCGACGTCCTTGCTGAAGCGCGCACGGCCCGAGATAACCACGGCGCCTTCGATGCCCAAGAAGATCCACACGCTCACGCCTACCATGCCCACAACCTGGTCGAACAAGGAAGGCCCATCGGGCTCGCCCCAGAAGTTGTCCATGAAGATGGCGGGGTCGAAGTGCATCGAGAAGATGATGGCCACGATTGCCACGAACAGCGGGATGATCTTCGCGATGGTGGTAAGGATGTTGATGCTAGCCGCTTCCTTCACGCCGCGGCTTACCAAGAACCAGCACACCCACACGATGATGGAAGCGCCCACCACAGAGGCAACGTTGTTGCCCTCGCCGAACACCGGGAAGAAGAATGCCAAGCTGGCAAACAGCAGCGTGGTGTAGGAAACGTTGGCCATCAGCGCGCTGATCCAATAACCGTAAGCGGAAAGGAAGCCCATGTACTTGCCGAATCCGGCGCGCGCGTAGCTGTAGATGCCGCCCACCAGTTCCGGTTTGTAGCGGGAAAGAGCGAAGAAGCACATCATCAGGCAGAACACGCCCAGGCCGGAAACCACCCAGCCAATGAGCACGCCGCCGGTGTTGGCGCCGGCCGCAGCCATGTCACCGGCCATGGTGAACACACCGCCACCGATAACCGCGGTGATAACCGCCGCAACAAGATGCGGGAAGGACAATCCGTTTACGTCATTTACTTGGGGCATTCCGCCCTTGCGCTGAGACATAAAAACCAGCTTTCAAATAACGTGGGCCACACCTTTTCAAACTGCGGCCGCCCCCACGCAAGGCAAGCCAAGGCACAACTTGATTAGGGTACTCCACTTCTGGGCGATTGCCCGCGTCAATTAACGCAATGGAAGCCATCAAGCCCCTGAGCACTGCGTAAGCAGACGAAGGGCCGGACGAGGCACCCCCATCCGGCCCTTCGCAGCGGCTGCGAGTTTGGCTACTCGCGCCGACAACCGCGTTAGCTGCAGATGCTCGAGTGAATATCCTGGCAGCTATGAAAGCCCCAGCCAAAGCGCCACCTTCGGGGCATAGCCCATAACGAAGATGATCACGATGAGCAGCGGGATGCCGTAGCTCACCCACACGCGGCTCCAAGCCGGGAACTTGATGCCGATGCCGGTGTCGGCTTCCTTCAGGAAGTTGTCCCAACCCCAACCGTAACGACGGGTGCAGAACAGCACGAACACGAGCGAGCCCAAGGGCAGCATGTTGTTGGAGACGATGAAGTCCTCGATGGACTGGATGTCGCCGATGCCCGGGAAGGTCACGCCGGAAAGAACGTTAAAGCCCAGCGCGCAGGGCAGGCTGAGCACCAGCACCAGCACGCCGTTGATGGCAACCGACTTGCGGCGCGACATGCCGTACTTGTCCATAAGGAAGCAAATCAGGTTCTCGAACACGGCGATGACGGTGGAAAGCGCCGCAAAGCTCATGAACACGAAGAACAGCGCGCCCCACAGGCTACCCAGGGGCATCTGCGCGAACACCAACGGAAGCGTGACGAACACCAGCGAGGGGCCGGAATCGGGCGTTACTCCGTAGGCGAAGCAGGCCGGGAAGATGATAAGGCCCGCAAGGATGGCAACCACCGTGTTCAGCGCGGTAACGGAAACCGCCTCGCTCATAAGGCGGCGCTCCTTGTTGATGTAGGATCCGAAGATCTCCATGGCGGCAATGCCCAGGGAAAGCGAGAAGAACGCCTGGCCCATGGCGGCGTACACCGCTTCGCCGAACGTGCCGATGCCGCCTTCGAACATGCGGCCGAAATCGGGAATCAGGTAGAAGGCGATGCCCTCCGCGCCGCCGGGCAGCGTTGTGGTGCGGATGCACAGCACGATCATCACCACGAACAGGATGGCCATCATCCACTTGGTGATGCGCTCAACGCCCTTCTGTAGGCCAAGGCTGCAGATGGCAAAGCCGATGGCCACCGCGGCGATCATCCAGCCGATAAGCTCGCTGGGGTTGGCCAGCAGCGAGTTGAACACCGTTCCGGCAAGCTCGGAACTGGCGCCGTCGAACGTGCCCGTTGCCATCTTGGGGATGTAGGCAAGCATCCAGCCGGCAACGGTGGTGTAGAACATCATCAGCAGCATGCAGCCGATGTAGCCCCACCAGGAAAACCAATGGAAGCGGCGCTTGGGCTCAAGCACGTCGAAGGCATGGGCGGCGCTCTTCTGGCTGGCGCGGCCAACAGCGAATTCCATCACCATAACGGGCAGGCCCAGGATAACCAGGAAGATAAGGTACAGCAGCACGAACGCGCCGCCGCCGTACTCGCCGGTGATGTACGGGAAGCGCCACACGTTGCCGATGCCGATTGCGCAGCCCGCCGCGATAAGGATGAAACCGATGCGCGAAGCGAAGTGCTCGCGCGAGGTAACGGCGTTCGCCGCCGTTTCGAATGCCTTGTTAGCCATAAGCCCCTACTTGAATGCTCGATTCTTTTATAAACGGCCATCATTCTATCATCGGCCAGCACCGAGAAAGCGCACCGCGGGCAGACACTCGATAAGGAGGCTGAATTAAGCCGGATCGGCAGGAACTGCCGCTCTTTAGCGCGGTTGAGTATGTCGGGTTTTCCGTTCCCTATGATTTTCAGCGGTTTCATTTCGGCTGGTAGGTGTTGGTGCTTTAACTGAACACCAAGAACCAGTTGTCGTAAAATGTTCCCAGGGATCACTTCACTGTTAGGGAGAGAGGGAAATTATGGCAGACGAAGTACAGTACGTGGTTATCGCAGGCTTCCCGAAGGCCGACTTCATGGTGGTTGCGTTGGACCATGCAGGTACCGCAATCTCCGAGAAGTCGTTCAAGGCTGTCGATTTCATGCGCGAGATGGAGTCGTTCCTTGAGGCTTATCCTGCGCCCGAGATCAAGATGATTGGGCCTAAGGACTATGCGATCGAGTACAAGAAGATGCTCGTCAAGGGCAAGTACGTAACCGAGCATCCGGGTATTCCGATCGACGTTATGTACCGCGGCGGCTACGCGTAAGCCACGTTTCGCTAAAACCAAACGAATCACCGATTGCGTTCGCTGCAATCGCAAGAAGCCCCTGGAACCCCAGGGGCTTCTTGCGACATAAGGAGCTCTCAAACATCAAATAGAAGCGCTCGTCCCGCAAAAGCTTCAGCCGCTTCCCCGAACCAACTATCCTGTTGCTCCCTCAATGCGATAAGGCCCCAGCTATCGTAATTCGATAACAAAGGCTGCAATCCCGTCTATTTCACCTTTTTCCAGGTTTTGCCACTGTCAGTAGACTCTTCGTAGCTCCCATCCTTGTTTTTGCGCATCGCGTTGCCCTTTCCATCGGTCACCTCAAGCGAGCCATCAGAATTCTTGTAATAAGTGTTCCCATCTGAGCCTTTCCAGGCTTCATCGCCGTTGTTCAGCGTGTGCGAGTAATCGTACGTGGTTCCATCACTTGATTTTTTCGACGAATGACTAGACGAGCTAGATGAAGAGGACGAATTCTTATTCGATCCGCTTGCGCTGCTTGACGAG
>CAVIKC010000014.1:33521-38544 GCA_963643405.1 Succinivibrio sp. | reverse complement strand
GGACATTTTCGTACATCGATTCCGGATAACGCCCGCCTCGCAAAATGGCTTGCATAAGCGGTGCGCTCAGTTGAGAGCTAACAACAGGCTTCTTTGCGTTAGGGTTTTCGAGACTGCTCAAAAGCCAGTAAGGAGATGCGTAAGGAAACTCATTGGGAGCATGCGCAACATCCGAGATACGGTAATGATCCGCGATGTGACGCATCATCTCGCCGAAGGAACCATGAAGGAAGAAGCGAACGGCCAGGCGTGCAGCATTAGGCGCAAGCCCGAGCAAGAAGAAATCATCTCCAAGCGAAACGCCATCAAGATCCACCGGTTTCCCAGAAGCTATCCTGTCCATGATGGCCTTCATATTTTGCTGAACATCAGTTTGGGATCCGGAATCGCCAACAGGCGCAAATCCCAGGGCAAGAGCTAAAACCGAGCAGTTTCCCTGGTCGGATGCCTGCGATGAGGACCAAAACACCACCGTCGTGTCGCCAAGACGCCCATGGTGCCGACGATCTGCAAGCAGATAATTCAATGCTGTCGCATAAGCCTGCGTGCTCACAACGTCAACCGGTGCATTTCTTCCCTGTTCGCCTACGTGCCCATACGACTCGAACGATTCGGCGTTAAACCCAACGAGCGATGCTCCGGATGATTGTGCGCCAACCACCCCTTTTATTGCGGGATGCAGACGGGCCACCGGACCCCTCATACCCGTCGCAAGCGAGATCATCTCCGATTGCCCATCATCATCGTCGCAACGGGAACTCCACGACGATCGAACCTCTTCATCATCGCATGCCTCTATCCAGGAAGAGCCATCGGACACGCAAAAGGAGATGTTCCCTGCGGCAAGGATCCCCTCATCGGAAAGCCCAGGAACGGCATCGAAATCAACCTGATCGGGATCCCACTGTTGGTAGAACCCCACTATCGCCCGCGCTACAGTTCCGCTGCATTCTTTCAGCAAGCTCAAATGCAAGGCTCGAGACGCCTCAAAACACTTCCTGCTACGCTCTGGTTTCCCCTTTCCGTCAAGACCCAAAAGGTAAGAAGATGTATCGCACAAATAGTTGGCAGCAACTCCAGAAGAACGCTTCACCTGCTCTGGAACGATTTTTTCCACACCATGTTTGCCATCTCCGCAGGGAATAACTGCCTTTAGAAGCCCTTCGGGAGAAAGCTCAAGCAGAAACCTAACCTGGCGTGAGCACCATCCGGGCTGAGCAATTCCGCTATTAGGGTTTTCGCGGAGCTGATCGTAGTAGTGAACCAGCGATTGAATGATCATTGGTACACCTCGCTTCCCGCAACATCGATGACGCCGTTGCGCATGACTGCACGGTAAAACTTGGGTGTGATCTCATCAGGATTCGAATAATCCATATCGTAAAGCATGATGCCAAAATCACGCTCCGAGACGTCATCGTAAGCGCCCGATGGCGGCTCATCTTCCAGCAGTCGCACATTCGCCGCAAATTCCCTGCACCCGAAATAAGGCTGGCTGTAGCACTGTCCCTTGCGCAAACGCCGTTTCAATATGTCGCAGAATTTTCCAGGATTATCTCCCTGGCTCGCCTTGTCAGTCATGACGAAGTGCGCATCGATCACATAACGTACATCCGTCAGAATAAGCGACGCACGCTGAACAATATTCTCCTGCGCGCTGATACAAGGCAGGGCTTTCGTTCCTTGAACAGACGCTCGAATTGCTGCTGCAGAAGCTTTCACCTTCACTTCATTCCGTCGAACGCTACTAAACTCAATAGGATTGATCACGTGGATGCGGTCAATCACATAGCGCATGCCTGGATGCCAATACACGCTTTCGATCAAACCCCTTGCCGCACTTGGCGTTATCACGTCGTAGGTAACCCGCTCAACGCTCAGCTCGGGACGAGTGAATAGCGCTCTATCGCCCCAGGCCTCTATGCTGAATCCGAATGCCATTCAAACCTCCTTCCTTCACGCACGGCTGCCATAGCCGTGCTTTTGATCCAGAAACAGTTTTCAGTAGAAAAGAGCATCACCTCCTGCTCGAACGATGTCCAAGCCGACATCATCGCTATAAAAAGCCCCGTCAAGAAGGACGTATATATCGGACGTCAACGGTTCGATAGCGCCCGCATCGTCGAGCGCGCGAATGTCTGAAGAGTAAAGAGAAACCGAGTAGCGAGACAACATCCGCCAGTCCCCTCGGGAAAACACTCCATCACGAGCCCGCTCTAGCGCGTCTTCGTTTTCCTTACAGGGAATTACGAGCGGGGTCGACCCTTCTTCGATAAGTTTGAAGTCGCGCCCCACATCCTCAAACGGGAAGATGGCAATTCCGTTTTGCGAGCTATTCTGCGACATGCGCTGCACAATCTTCTTCTCGTCAAGCTGGCCTTCGCCTTTCGCCAGATACAAGCGCTCGAAATATGCAGGCACCTGGCTTTCAACATCAAGGGGCTCATCCGAAGCTTCCAACAGGCCCGGCAGGACGCTTTGCGCAACCTGTGCCCTCTGTCCCACATCGGCCGGAATGCTATAAGGATCAGCCGGGACGAACAGATGGACCTCGCTGTCTTGCGCAGCGCGTTTGCCCTCGCGATTGCAGCGCCCCGCCGCCTGCACAAGCGAATCAACGCCGGCAACAGCTCGGTAGACAACAGGGAAATCAAGATCAACACCCGCCTCCACCAGGCACGTTGCAACCACAATACAGCGCTCTCTCTGTTGCAAACGTTTCGTGATGCTCGTCAAAACGCGTTTACGATGAGCAGAGTGCATCATAGTGGTGAGGTGATAGACGCCATCGCCGCAACCGGAACCATTAAGACGATCGAACAAGCAGCGGGCCTGTTTCCTGCTGTTGACGACGCAGAGAGCCTGATCGTATTCGAGCAGCGCATTCGCGATCTGTTCATCGTCCAGTTTGCCGTCACATCTGTACGTTGCTCGCTCGAGTGATTTCGAAAGATCCCGAGGATTGCTGGAGATCTCCTCGACGATAAGGCCCTCGTTCCTGAAATACCCCTCCAAGCAAGGCTGCGTTGCCGTGCACAAAACAACCGAGCACCCATAGTTTTTCACGAGTTCAGCCAATGCCTTCACACAAGGCAGCAAAAATTTCGTTGGGATCATCTGGGCTTCGTCGAGCAGAATTACGCTGTTAGCAATGTTGTGCAACTTCCTGCAACGCGATGTTTTCGAAGCAAACAGCGATTCGAAAAACTGCACGTTCGTAGTAACCACCACTGGGGCATCCCAATTCTCCGCCGCCAGCTTCATCCTGTTCGAAGGACTATTGGGGTCTTCCGAATCACCGTAATCAAACGAGCTGTGGTGCTCAAGCACATTGCTCTCGCCAAGCACTTCGCGATACACGGCCGCGTTCTGCTCGATAATAGAAGTGTAGGGGATGGCACAAATAATCCGTTGCATACTTGGCCGTTGCTCACACGCATGATTAAGCGCAAACCTGAGTAGTCCAAACGTCTTGCCACTACCCGTAGGCGCAGTAAGGGAAAACACACCGGGCTTCTTCTGCGAAGCAGCAAGGCAATCGTCGAGCATGCCGCAACGAGCTTCGTTAACCAAGCCTTTTGGCGGATAAAAACCTTTGAGGTATTTTTCAAGGCGATCGCGCAATTCCGGAAGCGGGTCGGCCTGAACGCGCTCGCGAGACTTACCTGCCATAAACGCTTCGGTACAGAGGAAGTCGGCATCAACGAGGCAGCTGAACACCATGCGTGTCAGCATCGACAAAGAGAAGGCACCGTCTTCATTTGTCCTTGGCGCAGTCTTGAATACAGGAGGATCCACCTCAGGAAGAACCACGTCGTCCCGAAATGCCGAATAGTCAGGGATTCCCCCACATTCAGCAATCTTCAACCTGCCCAGCAACGACCCGCCGTCATCAATCATCGTGCCACCATTGGGAAGTCCACCATGATGCCCTGCAACACAGTAGGACAACATGCCAGCTGCAACGCTTCCCAGCTCGAAAGCGCCCGCCGTCGAATGATCCACCTTCGGACCGTTTCGAAGGATTCTACGTTGAAAAGCGTCGGAATACTTACCTGCATCATGCGCCAAACCAGCAACCCGAGCCCAGGAAGAAGCACCCAAAGGCTCAGCGAACCGAGCCGCCATCTCCGAAACAGCCCTTAAATGCTCCTCAACCGATTCGAAACGCGTGCCGTCTTCGGAGACATGCGCAACGAACGGCGGAGCGGAAAGACCCTTCGAATCTCTGCGCCCAGGTGCTAAGACATCTTTGTTCACCATTATTCACCCCCATATCTCTCTCCAATCCTACCCTGTCAAATCACGCTTTGCTTTAGCTGGCGGCTAACGGCCTGGCTGGTCAAGCAGCGGTTTTGCTTAAGGTAGCAATTTGCCTCATAGCAAGTGTCCAACATGCTACCCACTTAAATTTTGAATTTAAGTATCCAAAAGCAAAGCTGCCCGGGACCTAACAGAAGGTCCCGGGCAGCTTGCTAAAACCAGCGAGATATCAACCGCGACGCGGCACACCCCGATCCGCACTAAGCCACTACAGTTTCCCAACAGCTCCTTTGCGGTATGCTCGGCGGGTCGCGTACGCCGCGACAACAGCGCCACCGGCAACCAGCGCTAAGGCCACTGCTGCAACAGGCGCCGTTGCATCGCCCGTCTTGACAAGGGCGTTACCGGTCTCGGAGTTCGACTGCCCAGATTCGGGCTGTACCCCGCCATCAGGCTCATCCGGCTGATCGGATCCGCCGTCGTCGCTCACCACATCGCCCGGAAGCTCGTTGGTGGCAACGGCCGTGGCCCGCATCACGGTCTGGTAACCGTTCTCGAAGTCATGCCCCAACACGTAGAGCTTGCCGCGGTAGGTTATGGCACGGTCCCGGATGGTAGAGGTGTAGTTCACCCGTTTGCCAATGCTCTCGAACGCGCTGGCACCGTCCTTCAGCAGGAACGTATCGTCCTGGACAATCGCATCGTCATCGGATCCATCTACGGCAATCAGCCCTGTCAATATCGGGCCGGCAGCAGATGC
>CAVIKC010000014.1:0-33289 GCA_963643405.1 Succinivibrio sp. | reverse complement strand
TCCGAGCGAGCCAAGCCCGTGTTCGCCCTTGGCTGGCAAGACCCCACAACCGTAGCCTGACCAGCTGAAAGGTCGAACTCGCGCACATTGTCCTTGGCAAGGGTCATCAGGGCGGTGTTACCGCCGGCAATCGAGCGCGCAGTGTCGGCGTCGTACTTGGCCGATACCCATACACCCTGCTGCGCCGCCGCTTCCTCGTCTTCGGGAAGGCTGGCAACAACGCAGCCGCCCACAAGCAGCAGCCTATCCCCCACGTTTACCAACGAAGCCTGATAAGGCACGCTGTCCGAGGAAACCTTGCTGGAAAGATCGGTCCATGCATCGGCGGCAGGGTCGTACGAGAACAGCCGCTTTGCCGCAAGGCCGCCGTAGTTGCTGCTGGTGGTAGAGCCCATCACCAACATCTTGCCTTCCCAGAGCGTGCAGCTGACGTTCGCCAACTTACACGGCAGGCTGGCAACCTCGGTCCAAGTTTTGGAATCTATCTGGTAGCGCCAAACCCTGTTATAGAGCAATGCCTTCGTCTGCTCGTTGCTCGGATCGACATCTTCGTTGTCGTAGTACCTGCAGCCGAACACATAGAGCGAGCCATCGAGCGCGGCAATGGTGTTGAAAGCGCTGCACTCGTCGAAGAAGCTGGGCGTTTCTATGGTCTCCTCGAAAACGGGCACCTCATCGCCGGAAACGTCCTTGGTGAATACGAAGGTCTGGGCGTAGCTGCACGAAGCTCCGTCTGCGCGCGTCAGCGCAATCGTAAGGTAGCCGCTAGCCAGCCCCTTGGGACGCTCCACAACCACCTGGGTGGCCGACCAGCTCTTCGCCTTCGCCTCCTTGCCGCCGACCGTCACGCTTCCCGTCTCATCGCCGAAGAAGGATCCCTCGATGGAAATACTCTCCTCATCCTCGGAGAGCGTGGCCGAGGCTATGGCAGCGGAGCGTTGCGAGCCTTCCTTGAACTTGCTAGCGTCGATCAGCCCGTTTGAGGTGCAATCGCCCTTGAACTGCTCATGCTCGGTAACCGAGCTCTTCAGCAGGCGGGTAAGCTCAGCCGCACGTACGCTCTTGTCCAGGCTGCTGTAGCCCTCCATCTGCTCGGAAGCCACAGCCGCCAAGCCGGCAACGCACGGGGTGGCCATCGAGGTGCCGCTCATGTACACGTACGGGACGAGCTTGCTGCCGAAGCCCACGCAGTCTATCAGGATGCCGGTTGAGCTGGACCCCTCGGGCTTTTTCGTCGGAACAAGAAGGTGCATCCAGGTATATGCCTGGCCATCTTCGTCGGTGTATACGGCAAGCTGGTTTCCTGTATCCATGCCGCTCAGGGCGGTTTCGGTGGAAACAGACAGGGTGCCCCACCCGGCCTCGGGGAAGCCGAAACCGGCGCGGGTTGGCGTTAACGAGGTCTTGCCCTCGGCGTTCACGGTTGACAGCATAAGGGACGAGTAGCCAAGGGCCTCCGAGCTCCCGCCGCCATCGAAGGCAACCGCCACGAAAGCATTGGAAAGCTGGTCGGTTTTGTCCTTATCCACCGGCACCTTAAGGGATATAAGAAGGTTGTTGCTGCCGCTTTCCCCGCTTGCCTCTGCAAGTTCCTCGTAGCTTATCCTCAGCACACCGCCCTTAGGGTCGAACCCTACCGTATCGGCGTCAACGGTGCCTACCTTTTTCTTCGCAACGCTGCCGCTATCCCCTTCTATTTGGGTGATTCCGGTCCAAGCTTGAATCTCGGTAGACCCCTCGCTGAAATCGCCGAACGCAGCAAGGCCTCCCTCCTTCAGTAAGGAGGGAAGGAACGTTCCGTTGAAGTGTTCCTTCTGGGAAATGGCGGTGGAAAGGATCTTGGATCCGGGAGCATACAGGTCGGTTGAGACTTCGCCGTAGTTGGAAAACGATGAAGCTGCGCCTGTCATAAGCGCGGAATCCACCACGGTTACGTAATCGGACGCACTCACGGTTTTGGAGGTGCCTGCCGAAAGGTCGATGTCCTGCCTGTCGTTGCCCGAAGCGAACACAACGGCAACGCCCTTCTTGCCCACCGCCTCGACGGCAAGGTACAGGGCGCGCGACCCCTCCGTTCCGCACCAAGAATTGCTGGCCACGCGAATGTCCACGCCGGCGTCTACCGCGCGCTCGACGTAGGAAAAGGCCTTGATCGTGGAATCGCGGCTGATCGACTCATCGGCTTCCACCATGCGCACGCTAAGGAGCTTTGCGCCGTTGGCAGCGCCGCTCACTCCATAGCCGTTCCAAGCCGCTGCGGCGATGCCCGCGCAATGCGTGCCATGGCCCACTACGTCGCTGGAATCGCCGCCGTCGCCGGTAACGTTGCAGCCGTACTGGTCGCCGCCCACCTTTTCAAGGTATGGGGTCATGTCGAACATGACGTCGCTCAAGTCGGGGTTCTCGTGGTCGATTCCCGTATCGATGATGGCGATAACGCCATCGGCGTTGGCGGCAGACGCGTCGTTCCAGCCATCCAGGTTCACGTCGTAGCCGTCCGCATAGCTGCCATAGGCAGAGCCCTCACCCGCGGCATACGCCCATTGATAGGCGCTTCCATCGGCAAGCTCATCATCGCTGGCGATGGAGGACGCAACGGGCATCACGCCGCTTGTCGTGTCGTTTGCGAACGGATCATCATCGCCGGAACCCGTTGCGCCAAGGTTGCCCGCACCGCTGGCAGACTGGGTGCCATCATCAGCATCACTGCCCCCATCGGCGACAGAGGAGACTGCTCCGTTGCCTTCGGCGGCGATCGAGGCAGCCTGGGCAGCTGCAGTTTCATCGCCCTCGTCAGCCAAGGTCACCGCGCAGTTAGGCTCGGCCCACAGCACCCGCTCATCGCTCGCGAGCGCCTCCAAGATTTCCCGAGTGGTCATCCCCTCCTGCTTAACCAGCAGGGTATATACCTCGACGTCGGAAGCCTGCACGGCAGAAACCTCGCCGGTCTCCGCGGCAGCAGCCAGCTGCGTGCCCGCAAGCGCCGCATCGGGAAGAGCCTCGCTGAATGCCGATTCATAGGTATCGCCCGTCGTCTGCGAAAGCTCTTCGGTCTCAGCGGAATCAAGAAGCGAAGCAGCCGCGGATTGCTCGCCCGAAACGGCATCATTGCCATCGGCCTGGGCCGATGCAACAGCTGCCTCGGCGGCGGGCGCCACGATGACGATTGCCTCGCCCTCGACATAGGGGCCTTCCGCAAGCATGGCATCTATCTGACCTACCCACGACTCTTGTTGGTCGGTTTCTTCCGCAAACGCTTCGGCAACCGAAGGCTGGCCGCCACCCAAAGCACCTCCGGCCAAAGAGAACGGTGCTCCGTAGAACAACATCGAAACGGCCAACAGCGCAGCAATCGAGGCCGAGGCAACTCGCTGCGCAGGTGCAGCCCAGGTACGTATGCGGTTCTTCATGAAGCCCCCAAGAAAGATTCAGTGTTTGCATTATTTTCAGGGGAAGCACCAGGAAACGCAACAACCGCGAAACCCCAATGGAAGCCTTCAACAAGAGCTGGCGGCGCCAACAAAAAGCGCTTTCAGCCCTTGTTGCCCAGATTGGGAAACGCATTCCGCCCTACCTGGGCGAAGGGTACAGGAAGAACCACCGGCGTACGCTGCAAGCCCTCCCCGCCCCTCTGTCGGAGTGGCATGTTGGCTCAGGTCACGGAGAACCGCACCTAACTGCCCATTGCAGGAAAAGCTCGCCGCTCATCCATTGCACAATGCCGCTTGCTTTGGGGAATTACTCATTTTCGCTGCGTTGCCCATTACCACTTAGCGCTTCATTTTGCGCCGTTCGCCCCTAAGCATCGCTACCGCAAAACACGCAAGACCATACTTGACGCATTCTTCGAACCCCAAGAAAGGGGTTTCATCCAGAGAAAGGAATGCCATGGATATCAAGAATGTCGTCGTTGCCGGCGGTGGCGTGCTGGGCAGCCAAATTGCCTTCCAAAGCGCCTACAAGGGCTTCAACGTGAAAGTGTGGCTGCGCATGGAAAGCTCCATCGGCCGCGCCAAGCCCAAGTTCGACCGCGTTCAGAAGATCTACCTGGCAACCCTGGAAGCAATGAAAACCAACCCTGCCGCCTATTGCCGCGGCCTAGCTGAAAGCCCCGAGCTAACCCCCGAGCAAATCGATGCCCTCATCGCCCAGGCTGCCTCTGCCATGGACCGCATCGAGTTCACCTTAAGCCACGAAGAAGCTGCCAAGGACGCAGACCTAGTTATCGAGGCCATCGCCGAGAACCCGCAGGAAAAGGTGGAGTTCTACACCACCATGGCGAAATACCTGCCCGAGAACACCATCATCGCCACCAATTCCTCCACCATGCTGCCCAGCGCCTTCGCCGAGAGCACCGGCCGACCCGAGAAGTACCTGGCCCTGCACTTCGCCAACGAGATCTGGCGCAACAACACCGCCGAGGTTATGGGCCACGATGGCACCAGCCCCGAAGCCTACCAAGAAGTGGTCGAGTTCGCTGAAGCCATCGGCATGATCCCGCTGCAGCTGAAGAAGGAGCAGCCCGGATATATCCTGAACAGCCTGCTGGTTCCCTTCCTGAACTCGGCACAGGCGCTGCTGGCAAAGGGCGTTGCCGACCCCGAGACCATCGACAAAACCTGGCAGCTTGCCACCGGCGCACCGCTTGGCCCCTTCCGTATCCTGGATGTGGTTGGGCTTACCACAGCCTACAACATCGTGGTCATGAACCCCGAGGCCAAGGATCCCGAAACCCTCCCTGGCAAGATCGCGGCGCTGCTGAAGAGCTACATCGATGCCGGCAAGACGGGCATCAACGCCGGCGAGGGCTTCTACAAGTACTAAGCCGCCAAGCACGCATCCCACCAACTAAAGCAAGGCCTTGGAACGTTCTCCCGCTCCAAGGCCTTCGTTCATGATGGGTCCCATGCCCAGCCCCGCTAAAGGCCGCTTAGATCTACCCGTCCGCGCCGCGGACAGGTTGCCCTGCTACTGCTGCTTCGCCTGCTTGCGAGCTGCGCGCTTCTGGGCAAGCCGCTCTTTGGCAGCCTCGCCCTTTGCCGAGCGCCTTGACGAACGCCTGGGCGCAGCCGACTGCCCGCTGGCCGTTTGCTTCGTCTTCGCGCCATCGCCCGAAGGCTCTGAAGCCTTTGCGGCCGCCCCTTCCGCAGGCACCTCTTCCACCAGCCCCTTCAAGTACGCGAACACGTTGGAGAGCATGCCCGCATCGGAGGCTTCCTCGCCCTTACCGTAGCCCGGCACCACCAGGCGCAGCGGAACCGTCATCTTCTTCTTGTCGGGCAGGTAGCGCCCTGCCTTGCGGCGAAGCTCGGACTGCTGTGCCTTCGAAAGGGCGAACGGCTCCACCACCAGCTTGCCGGAAACCACCGAGATAAGGCGCACGCCGTGCTCGTTGGCAAACGCCTTCAAGCGCGCCTTCTCGAACTGGTTGATGGCGGCCTGCGGCATCTCGGGGTGCTTGGCCATAAGCTCCTCGTAGATGGCCTCCACCGCATCAAGGGTGTCGGCACTGGCGATCTTGCGGTAGTACAGCACGCGCTCGTCGGCGTCGGGCAGGTACTCTTCGGGGAAGTAGGTGTGGTCGGGCACGTTCACTACGATGTCGGAAAGCGCCGGCGGCAGGAATTCCTTGCTGGCAGTGTTGCCCTCACGCGCCAGGTTCACCGCCGTGGCCAGCATCTGGGCGAACAGGTCGAAGCCCACCGCGCTCATGTTGCCGCTCTGCTCGGCGCCCAGAAGGCTACCTGCGCCGCGAATCTCCAGGTCGCGCATGGCAACGCGCATGCCGCTGCCCAACTCGGTGTGCTCGCCCAGCGCGGTAAGGCGTGCCACCGCCTCTTCGGTAAGGGGGATGTTGTCGGGGAACAGGAAGTACGCGTAGGCCTGCGTGCTGGAGCGCCCCACGCGTCCCTTCAGCTGGTACATCTGCGCCAGGCCCAAGCGCTGGGAATCCTCGATGATCAGCGTGTTGGTGTGCGGGTTGTCGATGCCGCTCTCGATGATGGTGGTGGCCACCAGCACGTCCAGCTCGCCGGCCGCGAAGTTCTCCATCACGTCTTCCAGCTGCTCTTTCGACATCTTGCCGTGCGCCACGCCCACACGCGCCTCGCCTGCGGCCGCCTGCACACGGCGCACCGCCTCGTCGATGGAGCGCACGCGGTTGCTTACGTAGTACACCTGCCCGCCACGTTGCAGCTCGCGGCGTATGGCGTCGCTCACCACGTCGGGATCCCACTCCCCCACATGCACTTCCACCGGTCGGCGGTCGTCGGGCGGCGTAAGGATCAAGCTCATGTCGCGCACACCGGAAAGGCCCATCTGCATGGTGCGAGGGATGGGCGTTGCCGAAAGCGTGAGCACGTCGATGGACTCGCGCATGTTCTTCAGCTGCTCTTTATGCGCCACGCCGAAGCGCTGCTCCTCGTCAATTATCACCAGGCCCAAGTCGTGCGGGTTCACATCGCGCGAAAGCAACCGGTGCGTTCCCACCAGCACCGAAACGCTGCCCTCGGCAAAGCCCGCCAGCGCCTCTTTCTGCTGTGCCGGCGTGCGGAAGCGCGAGAGCACCTCCACCTTCACATCGAAGGGCTCGAAGCGCTCCTTGAACGTGGAATAGTGCTGCTGCGCCAAGATGGTGGTGGGGCACAGCACCATAACCTGCTTGTTGTCTTGCGTGGCCTTGAACGCCGCACGCAGCGCCACCTCGGTCTTGCCGAAGCCCACATCGCCGCACACCAGGCGGTCCATCGGGCGCGGCGACTGCATGTCGGCCTTGATGTCGGCGATGGCAGCCAGCTGGTCGGGCGTTTCCTGATAGGGGAAGCTTTCCTCCATCTGGCGCTGCCAGGGCGTGTCCTCGTGGTAGCGGTAGCCTTGAGTGGAAGCGCGGCGCGTGTACACGTCTACCAGGTCGAACGCCAACTGCTTGGTTGCCTTGCGCGCCTTGGCCAAAGCGCGGCTCCAGTCGGAGGTGTTCAGACGCGTAAGGCGCGGCGAAGATCCTTCCGGCCCCACATAGCGGGTAACGCGGTCCAGCTGCTCCACCGGCACGTAGAGCTTGTCGCCCTCGGCGTATTCCAGCAACAGGTAGTCGCGCTCGGATCCGCCCACGTCTTGCCGCACGATGTCGCGGAAGAACGCCACACCGTGTGCCGCGTGCACCACGTAGTCACCCGGTTTGAAGGGGAAGGTTACCTCGGTCACGTCGATGCGGGAGCGCTTGCGCGTGGCCATGGAACCCTGCGTGTCGGAAAGGGAAACCAATGCCATCTTCGCCGCTGGGAATATCATGCCCAACGGTATGTCCACGTCCACGATGTTCACCTGGCCGCGCTTGAGCTTCGCATTCGCCTCGCCCGTCACGTCCAATACCTCGTTGATAGGAATGCCCAGATCTACCAGGGAAAGCTTCATTTCCTGACGCGCCCGGAAATGCGGGACGGAAAACACCACGGCAAAGCCGGTTTCGGCCAACGATCGCAAACGCCCGAACAGCTTGTCGGGGTCGCCGGCAACATCTACGCGCTTCACCACCAGCTCGCTGTCGATCTGGGCGCCGACGCGCATGATGGAAACATAGGTGGCGCGCGGGTTCTTGCCGAAGTCCAACTCGGTTGGCCCCACGTACAGGTCGCTTACGGGGATAGAGGTTCCCGCACAGCGCTTGGAAAGCTCGTCGTGCGCGTGCATGGCATCGTCCACCAGCGACCGCGGCTCTATGAGCACGGTAAGGGCACTGGCGGGAAGGTAGTCCCCCACCGTTGCGGTGCCTTCCAGCAGGTATGCCGCCATTAGGTCAGGCAAATCGCGCGAATCGTCTTCCAAGCGCTCAAGCAGCTCGCGCTTGTCGGGGTTCGTCTCGGCGCCTTTCGCGATGGCTCGCGTGGCGCGGCGAAGCGCAGCATCGTCCACGCAGAACTCCCGCACCGGGAACAGGTCCACCGAATCCAGGGAGGAAATGGTTTGGCCGGTAGAGGGCAGGAAGCGGCGGATCTCATCGAGCTCGTCGCCGAAGAAATCGAGCCGCACGGGAAACGGCAGGTTGCCGGGGAACACATCGATCGCGCCGCCCTGCACGCAAAACGTGCCCGGGCCGTCCAGCTCGCCGGTGTTCTGGTAGCCCATGGAAACCAGGCAGCGCTCAAGCTCATCGAAGCCGGCAACGCCGCGCTGGGGCTCTTCGGAAAGGTCAACACCCGTGCAAAGGCTCAGTGGCTCGGCCGCGCCTGATGCGGCCGGGGCAATGCGCCGCAGAAGCGAGCGGGCCGATGCCACCACGATAACGGGCTGGCCGGACTGCAGCACCCACAGCGCACGCAGGCGCGTGCCGTGCAGACGGGGCTGGGCAGGCGCGTCCAGCGAGAACGGGTTTCCTGCGTAATCGGGAAAACGCAGCACGCGCTCTTCCCCCACAAAGGCACCTACCGTGCGGGCGAACACCTCCGCCGCGTCTTCGCCCGCGCACACCACCAAGGTGGCACGCGGGTCGCGCACAAAGCGGGCCGCAACCAGAAACGGGCGGGCCGAGGAGGCAACGCCTATGGTGGCATCTTCAGCGGCATCCAGCTTCTCCCAAGCATCGGCAAGCGCACCCGACTTGGCCAACTGGGCGGAAAGCATATCGATGAGCATGGTGCTCCTTTCCCGTAACGCAGAAAAGCTGCAACAAAGGCAGCTGGTACAAGGGTAGCCCATTGCGCCCTATAATCAGCTTGGAACGGCCCGCTAGCCGAAGATCAACACGCCCGCACAGGCCGCTTGGCGCTCCGACGGCGCTCGGACCGCCGGCAAAGCCGGAATACAGGCAATGGGAGCAGAAAGGACGCGCCATGCCACGCGAAAAGAAAGCTGACAAGCTGGCCCGTGCCATCCAGATAGCCGACCGCATGTACGGCTACTACGGCCGCGGCGAATGCGCGCTGCACTACACCACACCGTTCACCCTTACCATCGCCGTGCTGCTTTCCGCCCAGACCACCGATGCCGGGGTGAACAAGGTAACACCGGCGCTGTTCGCAAAGTACAGCACGCCCCAAGCCATGGCCCAGGCCGATGTCGAAGATGTGGCGAAGATAATCCGCTCCATCGGCTTCTACCGCAACAAGGCGAAGAACTGCGTTGCCTGCGCGCAGATGATCATGGCCGATTTCGGCGGCGAGGTACCCCGCACCATGGAGGAAATGCAGCGCCTGCCCGGCGTGGGTCGCAAGACCGCCAATGTGGTGCTGAACGAGGCATTCGGCATCGTGGAGGGCATTGCGGTGGACACCCACGTGTTCCGCATCGCCCACAAGCTGAAGCTGGCAGGCCCTTCCGCCGACACGCCCGCGAAAACCGAGGAAGCCCTGCTGCGCCTCTACCCCCGCGAGTACTGGGGCCCGGTAAACCACCAATGGGTGCTGTTCGGCCGCGAGTTCTGCATAGCGCGCCGCCCCAAATGCGCCGACTGCTTCATCAGTGACCTTTGCCCCAGCTGCCCGGCAGAATGCAAGGCCGGGCCAACCGAAAAATAACCGTGCACTTTCGTTGGAAACGACAAGTGTTTGATATCCTCGAACGGTAAGATAGAATCCACTAAAGGCGCAGGTAAGGAAAAGCAATGAACCTTTCCCATCTGAGATACTTCATCAGCTTGGCCGACTCGAAGCATTTCGCCAACACCGCGAAATCGCTCTCCATCGCGCGCTCCACGCTTTCGTTGGCAATCTCCAACCTGGAAACCGATCTGGGGGCGCCGCTGTTCACCAAGAACGGCAGCACCTTCCTGCTCACCCCCTACGGCAAGGAGTTCTACCGCTATGCTTCGCTGGCGCTGAAGAACATCGAAACCGGCCGCCAACGCGTGCAGGTGATGGTGAACAGCAAGGTGGAGATGCTGCGCATCGGCGTTCCCTTCTCTATCCAAGACGAAGACTGGTCGCGCATGATGAGAGCGTTTCGCGCCCACCTGGACGGCTCAACCTCCGTGAAGGTGCACCAGGGCTTCAGCTCCAGCCTTCTTCACGATTTGGCGGCGGGAAGCCTGGATGTCACCTTCGCCACCAAGATGCCCGATGCCCCGGAAGGCCTCGATTACATCCCCTTCTGGTCGCAGGAGCTTATCGTCGCCGTGAACAAGGACAACCCGTTGGCAAAGCGCTCGTCTGTGAAGCTCGATGAGCTGAAGGGCAACCGCATCTTCACCTACGCCGACGGTTGCCCGCCGCACGACCAGGTCATGGAGTATGCAAAGCGCTACGACTTGGAGGTTGAGGGGCGCTTCCGCGAAGAGATCACCGCCTGCTCCATCGTTTCCGCCAGCGACTCGGTAGTTGCCTTGGTGGATTACTCCTTCCTGGTGAAGGCATTCAGCGATGTGGTGTGCATCCCCATCGAGGGCGTGCCGCGCGACTTCCATAAGATCTACCTGATCCACCGCGCCGACGATATGCTCACCGCCGCACAGAAAGACTTCATCGCCTTTGCCTGCAATCACGATGTGCCGCCCGCCTGGCTGCCGCGCGAAGGCGAAGACCCCTCCACCTTCCACATCAACTACGAGTAAGGAAGGGCGGACGCAAGCCGGCCCGGCCCAGCCAACCAAGCACAGCCAAGCCGGCCGTCGAAACGCCCCGGCACAAACACCACCCCAAAAAAAGAAACCGCCCGAAGGCGGTTTCTTTTTTTGCGCTGCTCTGCCGAGCAGGATTCCCAGACGCGCTTCGCTCGTCCAGCCCGCTTAAACAGCCAGGAAAACTCTCCTAAGCCCTGCAGTTGGACGAAACAGCGAGCGAGCCCCTGACGAGTGCAGATGGGGAAAGCAGGCGCCAGGCGTACTTCGTACGTCAAGCCTGCTTGGACCGCCAGCTGTGCCGTCAGGGGCTCGCGCAGCGTCATCACGCCTCATACGCGCTTTCGACGTTCGTAGAACGTCGAAACCTACTCAGCAGATTTCACCCAAGAGAACATGTTGCGGATCTTGGCGCCGGTGGTCTCGATCTCGTGGTTGTTGATAGCCTCACGCTGCTCGAGGAGCCACTTGTGGTCGTTCTCGCAGTCGGCAACGAACTCCTTGGCGAACTCGCCGTTCTGGATGCGCTTCAAGATGAGCTTCATGGCCTCGCGGGACTGCTCGTTGATGACCTTGGGGCCAGCGTAGTACTCGCCGTACTCTGCGGTGTTGGAGATGGAGTAGTTCATGAAGTGGATGCCGCTCTCGTACATGAGGTCGACGATCATCTTCATCTCGTGGTAGCACTCGAAGTATGCCAGCTCGGGCGGATAGCCTGCCTCGGTCAGGGTCTCGAAGCCGGCCTTAACCAGCTCTACCAGGCCGCCGCAGAGAACTGCCTGCTCGCCGAAGAGGTCTTCCTCGGTTTCCTGGGCGAAGGTTGCCTTGATGATGCCGGAACGGGCACCGCCAACACCCCAGCAGTAGGACATGATGATGTCCCAGGCGTTGCCGGTTGCGTCCTGGTACACGCAAGCCAGATCGGGCACACCAGAGCCCTCGGTGAACTGACGGCGAACGATGTGGCCGGGGCCCTTAGGAGCGCACATAACGACATTCACATCTTCAGGAGCCTTGATGTAGCCGTAGTGGATGTTGAAGCCATGGGCGAAGGCCAGGGTGTTGCCGGCCTTGAGATGAGCCTCGATGTGGTCCTTGTAGACCTTGGCCTGCAGCTCGTCGGGAACGAGGATCATGATGAGGTCTGCCTCTTCGGCAGCCTGGTCCATAGTGGTAACCTTCAGGCCAGCCTCTTCAGCGGTAGCCCAGCTCTTGGAGCCCTCGCGAAGGCCGACGCGAACGTCAACACCGGAATCCTTCAGGTTCAGCGCATGGGCGTGACCCTGGGAGCCGTAGCCGATGATGGCTACCTTCATACCCTGGATAACCTTGGGATCGACGTCGTTTTCGTAATAGATGGTTACAGCCATGATTCATCCCTTCTTCTAATGACTGACTGTTTACTATATGGCGAATTGCACGTGCGGCGGGCAGCTTAGCTGACCTTGGAACCGCGGGACATTGCAATTATACCCGTACGGATTATCTCCTTGATGCCGTAGGCGCGCAGCAGGTCTTCCATGCCGGCGATCTTCGACTCGGTTCCCGTGACCTCGATGGTCAGTGAGCTCTTGCCCACGTCCACGATGTTGGCACGGAACACGTTGGCGATCTCGATGATCTCGCTGCGGCGCTCGGGGTTGGCGTGCACCTTGAACAGCACCAGCTCGCGCTCGATCGCCTTTTCCTGCGTGAGGTCGGTGATCTTGTGCACGCTGATGAGCTTGTGCAGCTGTTTGGTGATCTGCTCGTATGCTGTGTCGTTGGCAATCATGATGATGGTAAGGCGCGAGAGCGTCACATCTTCGGTAGGGCCAACGGAAAGCGACTCGATGTTGAAGCCGCGACGGGAGATAAGGCCGGTTACGCGACTGAGCACGCCTGACTTGTTCTCTACCAGAACGGAGAGGATATGCCTTTGCGGTTCGCTCATCTTAACGACCCCCTTCTTTGTTCTCGCCGGCCTGTGCGGCAGCGTTTGCCTCGGCGGCGTTGGCGTAAGGCAAGGTCTCGAAGCCTTCCAGCATGTCGGAGATGGGGCCCACGTTGATGGCGCCGATGATGTCGTCGAGCGGAGCACCGGGGGCAACCATCGGGAACACGTTCTCGCCGCGGTCGATGCGCATGTCCAGCAGCGCCGGGCCATCGTAGGCCAGAAGCCACTTCATGGCCTCTTCAAGCTCTTCGGGCTGGCTGATGCGCTTGCCGCCCCAGCCGTACGCCTCGCACAGCTTCACGAAGTCGGGGGTGTCGGGCAATAGCGTTTCGCTGTAGCGCTGGTTGTAGAACAGGCCCTGCCACTGGTGAACCATGCCCAAGGCGGAGTTGTTCATCAGCAGCACCTTCACGTTGATGCCGTTGATGGCGGCGGTGGCCATCTCCTGCACGTTCATCTGGTACGAGCCGTCGCCGGCGATGCAAACCACTTCCTTTTCCGGGAAGGCAACCTTAGCGCCGATGGCTGCGGGGAAGCCGAAGCCCATGGTGCCCAAGCCGCCGCTGGAAAGGAAGGTGCGCGGCACGTCGCGGTCGATGTGCTGGGCGGCCCACATCTGATGCTGGCCAACCTCAGTGGTGACGATGGAGTTCTCCGGCTCAAGCAGGCTGGAAAGCAGGTCCAGTGCGCCTTCGGGCGAAATGGTGCCGTTGAGCGTGGCGTAGCCGGGGCTGTAGAACGGATGACGCGAGCGCCAGCCCTCGATCCGCTTCAGCCATTCCGCGGTCTTGGGCTCGTAGCCGTTCTGCTCAAGCTGGTTGTTTATTCCGGCGAGCACGACCTTCGCATCGCCCACGATGGGGATCTGCGGAACGCGGTTCTTGCCGATTTCCGCAGGGTCCACATCCACATGGATAACCTTGGCATCCGGCGCGAAGTCGGCAAGCTTGCCCGTAACGCGGTCGGAGAAGCGAGCGCCCACAGCAATGAGCAGGTCGGCATTGGTCACCGCGTAGTTTGCGTACATGGAGCCGTGCATGCCCACCAGCCCCAGGTTCAGCGGGTTGGAGGACGGGAAGGCGCCCTTGCCCATGAGCGTGTTGACCACCGGGATCTGCAGTTTTTCCGCAACGGCAAGCAGCTCTTCCTCGGAATGGGAGGCGATGATGCCGCCGCCGATGTACAGGACGGGGCGCTCGGCTTCCTTCATCATCTCGGTAGCCTGGCGGATCTGGCGCAGGTTGCCCTTCACCGTGGGCTTGTACGACGGGATAAGCACATCCTCGGGGTACTCGAACACCATCTCCGCACCGGCAAGGTCGGACGGGATGTCGATGAGCACCGGGCCGGGACGGCCGGAATTGGCGATGTAGAAAGCCTCGCGGAAGGTCTTGGTCATGTCCTCGCAGCTCTGCAGCAGGTAGCTGTGCTTCACGATGGGCATGGTGATGCCCACGATGTCGGACTCCTGGAACGCATCGGTGCCGATGACGCTGCGCGGTACCTGGCCGGTGATAACCACCATGGGCACGCTGTCCATGTAGGCGGTGGCGATGCCGGTTACCGTGTTGGTGGCACCCGGGCCGGAGGTGACGATTACCACGCCGGGCTTGCCGGTTGCGCGGGCATAGCCATCGGCCTCGTGCGTTGCGCCCTGCTCGTGGCGGGCAAGCACATGGTTGATCTTCTTCGAGTCGTACAGGGCATCGTAGATCTTGATGGCCTGGCCACCCGGGTAGCCGAACACCGTGTCCACGCCCTCGGCCTCGAGAGAGGCGATGATGGCCTCTGCGCCGAGCATCTTCTTGCCCTGCTTATCGGTATGGGGGCCAAGACCCATCTTGGCCTCATACTCCTTGTCGATTATGCTCATCCGAAATACGCCCCCTTGTCTGCGCTGGAAACCAGCTTGGCATAGCGAGCAAGTACGCCAACCTGGTACTTGGGCTCGGGCTTGACCCATGCCGCACGGCGTGCGTCAAGCTCCTCATCGGATACCTCAAGCGTAAGGGTGCCCTCATCGATGTCGATGTCGATGATGTCACCCTCGTGAACGAGTGCGATAGGACCGCCGGCTGCAGCCTCGGGGCTCACATGGCCGATAGCGGGGCCCTTGGTGGCGCCGGAGAAGCGCCCGTCGGTGATGAGGGCGACGGACTTGTCCAAGCCCATGCCGCAGATGGCGCTGGTGGGCGTGAGCATCTCGCGCATGCCCGGGCCGCCTGCAGGACCCTCATAACGGATAACCACTACGTCGCCAGGGTTGATCTTGCCGCCGAAGATGGCCTCGCAGGCCTGCTCCTCGGACTCGAAGACGCGTGCCGGGCCGCGATGCTTGCGCATGTCGTCGGAAACGGCCGACTGCTTCACCACGCCGCGGTCGGGGGCAAGGTTGCCGTGCATAACGCGCAGGCCGCCATAGGGGCTGTAGGCGTTTTCCACGGTGCGGACCACTTCGCCATCGACCTCGGGGCATTCCTTGATCCACTCGGCCATGGAGCCGTGGCAGGTGGTTGCCTCGCCGTCGAGCAGGCCGTGGCGGCCCAGCTCGCCGATGATGGCGGGGATGCCGCCGGCAGCGTTCAGGTCCTCGATGTGCAGCGGGCCGGCCGGTGCGATGCGCGTGATGTTGGGAACCTGACGGCAAACCTCATCCCAGTCGTCCATGGTGATGGGGCAGCCTGCCGCATGGCTGATGGCGGTAAGGTGCAGCATGGTGTTGGTGGAGCCACCGAAGGCCATGTCGAGCGCCATGCCGTTGCGGATGGAGTGCTTGTTGATGATATCGAGCGCGGTGATGTCCTTTTCCACCAGCTCCATCACCTTCATGCCTGCATGCTTTGCCAGGCGGATACGCTCAGAGTACACAGCCGGAACGGTGCCGTTGCCGGGAAGGGCGATGCCCAGACCCTCGGAAAGGCAGCAGATGGAGTTGGCGGTGAACATGCCCGAGCAGCTGCCGCAGGTGGGGCATGCCGTGTTCTCGAGCCACTTGCATTCCTCTTCGGTCATGGTGCCGGCGGTTACCTGGCCCACGGCGTCGAAAAGGCTGTTCAAGTCGGTCTGATTGCCGCACTTGTCGTGGCCGGCCAACATCGGGCCGCCGGAAACCAGCACCGTGGGGATGTTCAGGCGGCAGGCAGCAAGCAGCATGCCGGGAACGATCTTGTCACAGGAGGGAATGAGTACCAGGCCGTCGAAGGCATGGCCCTTCACCACGCATTCAACCGAGTCGGCGATAACCTCGCGGCTGGTAAGCGAGTAGTGCATGCCGTCGTGGTTCATTGCGATGCCGTCGCACACGCCGATGGTGGTTGCCTCCAAGGGAGTGCCGCCAGCCATGCGCACGCCGGCCTTAACCGCATCGGCGATCTTGTCCAGGTGGTTGTGGCCAGGGATAACGTCGTTAGTGGAAGAGATAACGGCAATAAGAGGACGCTCCAGCTCCTCGTCGGTCAGGCCGTCGGCCTTCAGCAGGCTTCGGTGCGGTGCACGGGCAAGGCCTTTCTTGATAGCATCGCTGCGCATCTGATCACGCCCCTTTCTTTCGGGCTCTTGTGGGCTCATGTCGGCGGGCGAACCCGCGCATAAAAAAATCCTGTGCAGCAGACTGCATCAGGACCACAAGCAAGGGGGATAACCATTCCCACCGACCGGTAACGGGGCCTCCGATTCAGCCTACTGACCCACCACCGCCCCGGAGATCGTCCGCGGAGAATGGCGAATGTTCAGGCAGAACAGCTCAGAGGCGCCTTTCGGACCGTCCAACCGCTGGCTTCCAGCAACCGCCAGCTCTCTGTGGGAAGGATTCGTCCCTACTTTTCCTCGTCAACGCTTTTCAGTGACTGCAACTATAGCACCGTTACGGTGGCTTAGCAGAAGTTTATTTCGATTGGCGAACATTTCTACGCCCCCAACACAGCAGCCGCGGAAAAACGAGGCAGGCGTGGGTTGGGCAAGGGAGCGCGGGCGCGCCCTACGCTTGGAGCTTGGGCAAGGGCTTGCCGTCGCGCCGGTGCACTTCGCAGCCCTGGCGCACCAGTTCCGCTATCACCGATTCGGCCAAGAACGGCAGGCACTCGTTCACCTTGGGAGTAAGCCCCTCCACGAAGTCAGCCGGCTCCAGGTTCTGCACCTGCATGCCATAGCACATGCCCTCGCAGGAATAGCCTAAAAGCAGCGCAGCGTCGAACAAGTCGGCCAGGCGCGTGTCGTGCAGGGAGGTGCGCGCGCCGCACGTGCGGGCAATGTCGTGCGGCTGGTAGCGGAACACCGTGCCCGGCTCCTCGCCGGAATCGTCCACGGCATCCACCGAGATCATGAAGTCGTATTCGTTCACCTTGCCCACCATGTCAAGGCTCATACAGCCCACATCGAACAGGTCGACGTTTTCGGGGAGCACATATTCCTCGTTGATAAGGTCGAAGGCGGCAGGCCCTACCCCATCATCAAGCATAAGGCGGTTGCCCACGAAGAACACTGCGATGCGCTTCATGCTAGGCCCCCAGCGTGGGACGGATGGCCAGGTTGTAGTAGGTTGCCGCAGCGATCATCACCACAGCCACAGCCACCATGGCCACGGCCCACTTCTTCTGGCTTGCCAGGTACTGTTCCTTGGTCTTGCCCATCTTCAGGGCACGCTGGCAGGCGTAGCCCTGCCCCGAACGGGCGAACACCACCGTTACGAAGGCGAGCGCGGCGGCGGCAAGCAGCGCCAAGCCAACCGTGAGCGGCTCGGGGTTGCAATATGCCCCGTACAGGAGGTTGTCCATCAACAGCCACACCGGATAGTACAGGATGGCCAGCCAGATGCCGTTGGCCGCGCCCCAGATGGGAGGCATGAACAGCGCCCCGATGTTGATAGGGGGCAAGCCTTCCATGATCTGCTCCTGGGCCTTCTGGAAGTCGTTCTTCTGGGTTTGCTTATCGCTGTGAGCCATGATGCTCTCTTTCGTGGGGGGGTGGTAGCGCTTAGTAGTCGTTGGCGGCTGGCGAGTTCATCCAATCCCGGTAGAACCCATCGAATGCACCCGCTTTGATGGCCGCTCGGGCGGTATCCATCAAGTGCAGCAGGAAGTACAGGTTGTGGATGCTCAGCAGCACGCTGCCCAGCATCTCGTTCTGCTTCACCAGGTGGCGGATGTAGGAACGGCTATGGGTGCGGCAGGTGGGGCAATCGCACTGCGCGTCCAGCGGCCCGAAGTCGTGCACGTACTTGGCGTTGCGCATGTTCATGCGGCCCTGGCTGGAAAACGCCGTGCCCATGCGCGCCGTGCGGGTGGGCAGCACGCAGTCGAACATATCCACGCCCTCGTGCACCGCGCGCACCAAGGTGGTGGGGTTGCCCACGCCCATAAGGTAGCGGGGCTTGTTTTCCGGCAGGGCGCGGGCGACTTCGCCCAGCGTCTCGAACATGGTCTCGTGGCTTTCGCCCACCGAATAGCCGCCGATGCCGAAGCCGGCGAAGTCCTTGTGGCCGGCAGCCAAGCTTTCCTGCCCTATCTGGCGCAGGCGACGGATGGACTCCAGGCGAAGGTCCAGGTTCATGCCGCCCTGGCAGATGCCGAACAGCGCCTGGTCTTGCCGGGTATGCGCGGCAAGGCAGCGCTTGGCCCACATGGCCGAAAGGTCAACCGCACGCGCAACGAATTCGCGCGTGGCCGGGTACGGCGGGCACTGGTCCAGCTGCATGATTATGTCGGCGCCCAGCTTCTGCTGGATCTCCATGTTCTTTTCCGGGGTCCAGCGGATCTTGTCGCCGTCGTAGATGGACTTGAAGGTAACGCCGTCGTTGTCCAGCTTGCGCGTGTCTTCCAGGCTGAATATCTGGAAGCCGCCCGAATCGGTGAGCATGGGCCCATCGTAGGCGCAGAACTTATGCAAGCCGCCGGCTTCTGCCACCAAATCGGCACCAGGGCGCATGGCCAGGTGGTAGGTGTTGGAGAGCACGATCTGCGAGCCCAGCTCTTTGAGCATCTGCGGGCGGATGCCCTTCACCGTTGCGCTGGTGCCCACCGGCATGAACAGCGGCGTTTCCACCGTGCCGTGGGCCGTTTCGAAATGGCCGGCGCGGGCATGGCCGCACTGGGCGTCTACGTGGTACTCGAACAGGGCCATCTACTCACACTCCGGAAGGTCTTCGGCAAATTGGGCGAATTGGGCAAGGCTGCCGTGCTTCACCGACTCGATGTCGAACCCATCGGGGTCTAGCAGCCAGTCGGTTACCAGGTACCCATCGCAGCCCAGCTTCATGGCAGCCAGGTCTTCACGGGTGTTGTTGCCCACCATCAGCACCTGCTCGGCAGCAAGGCCCGCAGCTTCCAGATTCTCCTGATAATAGGCAAGGTGCGGCTTGGTGCTGGTGGAGTTGTCGTAGGTGGTGATGCGCGCGAACGAGCTTGCCGGCACGCCCGCCCATTCCAGGCGCTTTTCCACCGCAACGCGTGGGAACAGCGGCATGGTGGTAAGGAACAGCGTGTAGCCCTTTTCGCGCAGCGCGGCCACCGCACGGGCGGCATCGGGGTTGGGGTTGGGAACCAGGGTGCCCAGGCGGCCGAAGTACACGTCGTAGTACTCGTCCATGAAACGCTGGTATTCGCCCAAGTCGCCTTCGCCCATCTGCTCCATGAAGGTGGCCCAATAGCGCTCGCAGTTCAGGCCGCCCTCGGAGCCTACCATGCTGCGCACGCCGGCGCCCAGCGCATGAACGAAGCGTTGCGGATCGTAGCCGCGCGCCTGCGCAAAGGCCGATATATCGCCGAAGTACTGTTCAAGGAACTTGTCCATATCTATGGGCAGAAGCGTTCCATCAAGGTCGAAGAACACGGCCTTGTAGCTGCGTTGGGGCATTGTGGGCATTCCTTCCACGAGGCTGCCGGGGATTTATCAGGTGCTAGTATAGGTGAGGTTGGAAGGAGCATCAGACGATCCTATGAAATTACTACTTCACGCCTGCTGCGGGCCGTGCTCTTTGGAGCCTACGCGCATCCTGGCAGAAGCCGGGCACGACATAACCATCGCCTACCTCAATTCCAACATCGCCCCTGCCGCCGAATACGACCATCGCCTGCAAACCCTGCTCGATTGGGCGAAGGACGAGGGCGTTCCCGTGATAGAAGGCCCCTACGAGCCGAAGCGCTGGCAGGAAGCCGTGCGAAGGGCCTGGGACGGCACCGCCGAGCACCGCGAGGACCGCTGCCGCGCCTGCTACCGCATCCGTCTGGAGGAACTGGCGCGCTACGCCCACGAACACGGCTTCGAGGGCATCGGCACCACCCTGGCGGTAAGCCCCTACCAATACACCCAGGTAATCGCCGAGGAACTGGAACGTGCCGCCGCACCCTACCCCGGGCTAGCCGCGGTGTTCCAGGATTTCCGCCCCTTCTACCCGCAGGCAACCATTCGCAGCCGCGAGCTTGGCATGTACCGCCAGAACTACTGCGGCTGCGCCTATTCCGACGCCGAGGCCGCAGCCGAGCGGGCGGAGCGCAAAGCTGCGCGCAAGGCCGCCAAGGCAAAAGAGAAACGAGAGAAACTGATGAACATGCGCACCGACGACTTCGACTACGACTTGCCCGAAGAGCTTATCGCCCAAGAGCCCGCAGCCGAGCGCGACGGATGCCGCATGCTGGTTATGAAGCGCGCCAACGGGGCCCTGCACGACGAGATCTTCCGCGACATCATCAACCACCTGAAGCCTGGCGATCTGCTGGTTGCCAACGAGACGCGCGTCATGCCGGCGCGCCTTCTGGGCACCAAGCGCAACACCGGCGGCCAGGCCGAGGTGTTCCTGCTGCGCGAGCGTTTCGACGTGGAGCCTAAAACCGGCTCTTCGGCCATCTGGGAAGTGCTGGTGCGCCCGGGCAAGCGCCTGAAGCCCGGCACCGGCGCACTGGTCGACTTCACCGACAAGGGAGGCGAGGTGGTGCTTTCCGCCGAGATCATCGACTGGGTGGAAAACGCCGAGAAGGGCGAGCGCCTAGCACGCCTTACCACCACGCTCCCCTCGCTCGACGATGCCCTGCACCGCGCCGGCCACACCCCCCTGCCGCCCTACATCAAGAACTATGCGGGCGACGAAGAGCTGTACCAAACCGTGTTCAGCCGCGAGGAACGCAGCGCCGCAGCCCCCACAGCAGGCCTGCACTTCACGCCCGAGCTTATCGAGCGCATCAAGGAAAAGGGCATCGACTGGGAAACCGTGCACCTGGAGGTTGGCCTGGACACCTTCCGCATCGTGGACGAGGAGTTCCCGCGCGACCACCAGATACACACCGAGCGCTACACCGTGCCCGAGAAAACCGTTGAAGCCATCAAGCGCACCAAGGCCAACGGCGGGCGCGTCATCGCCGTGGGCACCACCAGCGTGCGCAGCCTCGAAAGCGCATGGGACGCCCAGTCTGGCCAGGTACTTCCGCGCGACCGCGAGGCAACGAGCCTGTTCATCCTGCCCGGCTACGAATTCAAGGTGGTGGACGCCCTTATCACCAACTTCCACGTGCCGCGCAGCACGCTGATGATGCTGGTAAGCGCCTTCTCCAACCGCGACAACATCATGAAGGCGTATCGTCACGCCATCAAGCACAAATACCGCATGCTCTCCTTCGGCGATGCCATGTTCATCGAGTAACGGCCGCCAAACGGAAACCCGCAATGCCATCCCATCGCTTGGCACGCACATTTCCGCAGGCCTTGCCCCAGGGAGGCACGCGCCCTATCTGAAAGAGACCTTATGGACAAAGAACTCAAGATCGCCGTTCTCATAGATGCCGAGAACGTTTCGAGCAAATACGTGAACATCATCTTGCAAGAGGCCAGCAGCCTGGGCAACCTGATTTACAAGCGCATCTACGGAAACTGGACCACCTCGCTTCTAAACTCATGGAAAACCCAGCTTCTGGACAACGCCATCCAGCCCATCCAGCAATACAGCAACACCACCGGCAAGAACTCCTCCGACTCGGCGCTGATCATCGACGCCATGGACTTGCTGTACCAGAAGAACCTCGATGCCTTCTGCATCGTTTCCTCCGACAGCGACTTCACGCGCCTGGCCAGCCGCCTGCGCGAATCGGAGATGTACGTCATGGGTATGGGTGAGAAGAAAACCCCGCGCGCGTTCATCAGCGCCTGTAACAAGTTCGTTTACCTGGACCTTATCTACAAGGCGAACAAGGAATCGGCCAACAAGGCCAAGAAGAAATCGCCTTCCAAGAAGAAGCAGGCCACCACGCACGCCCTTGCGAAATCCGAGGCCAGCAGCATCGAGCTGGCGAAGAGTACCCGCAAGGCAGAAGCTCCCAAGCCCGAGAAGAAGCAGCGCGCCGGCCAGCACGAGGACACCGCAGGCAGCAACGATCGCACAGCGGAAAAGGCAACGCGCCAGAACGCCGGCGAGCACGAGCAGCACCCCGAAGCGCAAGTCGAAGAACTAGGCAATGGATCGGACATCATCGCCGTGGAAAACGCCCTGCGCGAAATAGCCGAGGAGTTCAGCGGCGATGACGGATGGATCCACTCCAGCAGCCTGGGCGCACGCCTGGCCCGCCGCCTGCCCGACTTCGACACGCGCAACTTCGGCTTCAAGAAGTTCGTTCCCTTCATCGAGTCGCTCGGCTACTTCGAGAGCAAGAGCGTGAAGGAAAACGAGTCCTCTGGTGTGAAAACCATCTACTTCCGCCTTATCGAGGAGTAGCGCTGTCGGCAGCCCTGGCTGCCCGCTCCAGCACCCCGACGGCTTCAGGGATGCGCACCGCGTCCACCCCGCCGTAGCTCACCACGAAACGCCGTACCGGGCAATCTTCCGGTGCGGCGTTTTCACTGCTCAGGCAGAACGATGAAAGAGGGCGTATGCGCACCCCGCCCTCCGCGCAGTGCTGCGCGAACGAGCGTTCCCACTCAAGGGCATCGGCAAGCTTCGATGCCTCGATGCCCAGCAGGAAATGGATACCCGCATCCTGTCGTTCGACAACCATGCGGCTAGACAGTTGAGAAGCGCGCAATGCGCCTATCAAGGTGTCGCGCACATCGCGGAAATGGGTGCGCATGCGGTTCACGTGCCGCTCGTAGTCGCCGCTTTCGATGAAGCGAGCCAACGCAAGCTGGTCGATGGCGCTCACCGTGCATGAATAGAATCCCAGCTCATCGTGGAAGCGCTTCGCCAACGCCGGTGGAAGCACCATGTACCCGATGCGAAAAGCAGGTCCCAAGCTTTTGGTGAAGGTGTTGGTGTACACCACCTTCCCCAGGGCATCGATGCTTTGGAGCGAAGGAATGGGGCGCCCCGTAAGGCGGAACTCGCAATCGTAATCGTCTTCCACGATGAAGCGTCCCTCGGCCTCGGACGCCCAGCCCAGAAGCTCGTAGCGACGGCTCACCGAGGTAACCAGGCCGGTGGGATACTGATGCGAGGGCATTATGTGCAGGACGTCCACACCGCGGCTGCGCACCGATTCAAGGCAAACTCCCTGGCTATCCAAGGGCACGGCGGAAAGGCTCACATCGTTGGCACGGTAGATCTTCGTCAGGCGAACGTAGCCCGGGTCCTCGACGCCGTAGCGCAAACCGCGCCCCAGAAGCTGAATCAGCCAGTTGTACAGCACCTGGGAGCCCGCGCCCACCACGATGCAGCCGGGGTCGACCTCCATGCCGCGGAAACCCTTCAAGTGACCTGCGATGACCTGCCGCAACCGGACCGTTCCCGCCGACCCGACATCGCCCACCAACGAGCGCTCCGCTTCGCATGTTAGGGCTTCGCGAACCGACTTCGCCCAAGCAGCATAGGGGAACAGCTCCGTTGAGGAAGAGCCGCCCGTGAAATCGGCCACCGGATTCCCGCTCGAAGAGAATCCCGCTTTCCGCCCCGCAAGGCTCGCATAGGCCTGAGCCAAACCCTCTTCCGGCTGCTCGAACCCAGCAGCAAGCGAAAAGCCAGATGTGCGAGAGCCCGCATTCGAACGTGGACGCGCCGAGGCAAGGTCACAAGCATAGTAGCCCCGACGCGGCTCGGCACGCAGGTAGCCTTCGGCAACAAGCTGGGCATAAGCGCCTTCAACGGTGATAAGGCTCACACCAAGATGCTGGGCGAAGCTGCGCTTGGAGGGGAGTTTTTCACCAGGCGCGATGACACCGCGCTCGATGTCTTCGCGGATGCGGCGATACAGGTATTCGTAAAGAGGCGTTCCCCCCCGTTCCGCAAAAGAATAGGTAAGCATCGTCTATCGCCCTCCATAAGCTTGCGCCCTTCAGCAAGAAGTTGAATCCAAAAGGGAAACCTCGCTTGCTAAAGCTGGCTATACCGAAACTGGCTATATTCTGGCTATATCATTATTGAGGTATTTGGATATACCAACAATACCAGAAGCCCTCTAAAGTCGTGAGCCGAACCGAATGTCCAAAACAACGAAAGGCAAGCGATCCCCATGGCAGCAGAAAACACCCCCGAAGAACAGGTCAAGCTCAACCGACAGCTGGCGCAGATGCTCAAAGGCGGCGTGATCATGGACGTCACCACACCCGAGCAAGCACGCATCGCCGAAGAGGCGGGTGCCTGCGCCGTTATGGCGCTCGAGCGCATCCCCGCCGACATCCGCGCAGCTGGAGGCGTGTCGCGCATGAGCGACCCGAAGATGATCAAGGGCATCCAGGAAGCGGTATCCATCCCCGTTATGGCCAAGTGCCGCATCGGGCATTTCGTTGAGGCGCAGCTCCTCGAGGCCATCGAGATCGACTACATCGACGAGTCTGAGGTACTCTCCCCCGCCGACGACACCTACCACATCGACAAGACCAAGTTCTCCGTTCCCTTCGTCTGCGGCGCCCGCGATTTGGGCGAGGCCCTTCGCCGCGTTGCCGAAGGCGCAACCATGATCCGCACCAAGGGCGAGCCCGGCACCGGCGATGTGGTCCAAGCGGTGCGCCATATGCGCAAGATGAACACGCAGATCCGCCACGTGGTTTCCCTGCGCGAAGACGAGCTGTTCGAAGAGGCCAAGCAGCTGGCCGTGCCGGTCGAGCTGGTGCGCTACGTCCACGAGAACGGCAAGCTGCCCGTGGTGAACTTCGCCGCCGGCGGTGTGGCCACCCCGGCAGATGCCGCGCTGATGATGCAGCTGGGCGCCGAAGGCGTGTTCGTGGGTTCCGGCATCTTCAAGTCGGGCAACCCCGCGAAACGCGCCCAGGCAATCGTGAAGGCGGTCACCAACTACACCGATGCGAAGCTCATCGCCGAGCTTTCCGAAGACCTGGGCGAAGCAATGGTGGGCATCAACGCCGACGAGATCGAGCTCATCATGGAAGAGCGCGGTCGCTAATGGCTACTGCCATCCTGGCTCTGCAGGGAGCCTTCATCGAGCACAAGCACAAGCTGGAGGCGCTCGGCGAAAGCTGCTTCGAGATCCGCCAGGCCTGCGACCTGGAAACGCCCTTCGATAGGCTGGTCCTTCCCGGGGGCGAAAGCACCACCCAGACCAAGCTCCTGCGCGAACTCGGCCTATTGGGCCCCCTTAAAGCGCGCATCGAGTCGGGCATGCCGGTGCTCGCCACCTGTGCGGGGCTTATCCTTCTGGCAGAAACCGTTGAAGGCACCGGCGACTTGTCGAACCTCAACCCGGCCGCGGCAGAAAAGAGATTGCCCGTGCAGGGCTTTGGCACGCTGCCCATAACGGTGCGCCGCAACGCCTACGGCCGGCAGTTGGGAAGCTTCCACGCAGACGGCGCGTTCGGAGACCTCGAAAATGTTCCGATGACATTCATTCGCGCCCCCTTCATCACCGAAGTGAGGGGCGATACCCAGGTGCTTGCAGAGCATGAGAGCAACGTGACAGCCGTGCGGAACGGCAATCAGCTGGGCATGGCCTTCCATCCCGAGCTCGATGGCGACAACCGCATCCATGAGCTGTTCTTGAAGCTCTAAGGCCTAACGCGCATAACAAGCGGAAGCGGCGCCACCCATCGAGCAGAGGGGCGCCGCTTCCGCTTGAGGAGCCTCCGACCCCAGGCTTTCGCCGCCCGGGGTCGGAGGCTCCTCGCTTTTCCGGGCTGCTTGCCCTGGCCACGACAACATGCAGGCGATGCGCGGACGATAGGCTCAGCGTGGCATCGGGCCATCGCAACTGTCTACTTACGCTCTTCCGCGCGCGCAGCTTCGTCCATCTTCTTCACCATGTCCTCGGCGCAAGGGCAATGGTCGGGGTTGTGGGCGCTGCAGCCGCCGCACTCGTCGCAGGCGATGTGCTTGCCCTGCTTATGGGCGCGAACCCAACTGGCGATGATTGCCGCAACGATGGCAACAAGCACGATGAGCACGATTGCAGATCCGAGATTCATATCCGATCACCCCTCCTCAGGGAACACGAAGGCCGCGGACCCACCATAGCATCTGGCAGACCCGCGGCCGATTCATGCAACTAAGCCGAAACCTGGTTTACGCCTCGTCTACCGAACGGGCTGCAACCTTGCCCTGCCACTTGTTGGGGCGGAAGAGCAGCCACAGGAATGCGGCGAACAGGACGATCGCCACAACCGTGAACGGGTTGAAGGAAACCTCGCCCATGGCCAGACCAGCGAACTGGTAGATCCACAGGGACACAACCCAGGCGATGCCGCACTGGTAGCCGATGGCCGCCCAGAACCACTTGCGGTTGTTCATCTCGCGCTTGATAGCGCCCATTGCCGCGAAGCACGGTGCACACAGCAGGTTGAACGCCAGGAACGCATAACCGGAGCAGTAGGTGAACGCCGCCTGAACGTTTGCGTACCAACCGGCATCGCCGTTGTACAGGATGCCGAAGGTGGAAACAACGTTCTCCTTCGCGATAAGGCCGGTGATGGTTGCGGATGCCGCCTGCCAATCGCCGAAGCCCTGGCCAGCCCAGATCCAACAGATCGCGCCGCCGATAACCGCCAAGATGGAATCGCTCTGATCCTCAACAGCAACCAAGCCCTCTGCGGTAACGCCGTAACCCGAGATGAACCAGATAAGGATGGATGCCACCAGGATGATGGTGCCGGCCTTCTTGATGAACGACCATGCGCGCTCCCACATGCTGCGCAGCACAGCGCCGATGGTGGGAAGATGGTAGGCCGGAAGCTCCATGACAAACGGTGCCGGGTCGCCTGCGAAGAAGCGGGTCTTCTTCAGGATGATGCCAGAGCAGAGGATGGCGATGATGCCCAGGAAGTACGCGCTCGGGGCAACCCACCACTCGCCGCCGTACACGGCGCCGGCGAACAGCGCGATGATAGGCAGTTTTGCACCGCAGGGAATGAACGTCGTGGTCATAACCGTCATACGGCGGTCGTTCTGATTCTCGATAGTGCGGGAAGACATGATGCCGGGAACGCCGCAGCCCGTACCGATGAGGATCGGGATGAACGACTTGCCGGAAAGGCCGAAACGGCGGAACACGCGATCCAAGATGAAGGCCACGCGGGACATGTACCCGCAAGACTCCAAGAAGGCAAGCATCAAGAACAGCACGAGCATCTGGGGAACGAAGCCGAGAACGGCACCGACGCCGGCGATGATGCCATCGAGGATAAGGGCCTTCAGCCAATCGACGCATTGGATGGAGTCCAGACCGTCTTCGACGAGCGTGGGAATACCCGGAACCCAGAAACCGTATTCGGCGGGATCGGGCTCGCTGCCCTCAAGCTCCTCGGCGTACTTATCGTAGTCGGCCTCCTGGACTTCACCTTCGTCATCAACGTAGGTTGCCACGATGTCGGATTCGGCAGCCTCATCGGCAAACGAATCGGACTCAGGATCAAGGCCAGCCTCGATTGCAGCCTCCTCGTATGCGGCGATCACCTTCTGGTCGCCCGCATAGGGAGCCAGGACGTCAAGGGCTTCCTGGTAGGCCGCCGCATCCACTTCGACGGTCTCGTTCTCACCGGATTCGTCGTCGTACGCTTCGAACGTTGCCGTCAAGCCGGCTGCCTCAGCATCTGCCACGAAGGTCTCGGACTTGGCGTCCAGGCCCGCCTCCTCGGCTGCGGCCTCGAAGGCCTCTACCGAGCTTTTGGCGTTGTCGTATTCATCGGTAGCCTCATCGAGCTGCTCTTGACCAGCACCGATATACCAGCCATCGCCGAAGACGCCATCGTTTGCCCAGTCGGTGGCAACCGTGCCAACAGTAGTCACCGCGATGTAGTACACCAGGAACATAACAACCACGAAGATGGGAAGTGCCAGGATTCGATTGGTTACCACGCGGTCGATCTTGTCGGAAGTGGTCATACCGCTCGAAGAGCTCTTGCTGCGGCAGTGATCGATGATGCTGGAAATATGGGAGTAGCGATCGTTGATGATCACGCTCTCGGTGTCGTCGTCGGCTTCCTTTTCCAGCTTCTCGATGATGTCGGAGACGTCGGGCGCGGAAGGCATCGAGGCGATGATCTTCTCGTCCTTCTCCAACAGCTTGATGGCGTAGAAACGCTTCAGCTTCTCAGGCACGTCGGAGGGAAGACGGTCGATAACACCCGCAAGAGCCTCCTCGGCAGGGGCCGAGAAGGCAATCGGCGTTGCCGGAGCGGCAGAGCCGATGGTCTTCAGGCAGTTCACTACCTCTTCGATGCCCTCGTTGCGGAGAGCCGAGATCTCGATAACGTTGCAGCCCAGCTCCTTCGCCAGCGCATCCGAATGGATCTCGTCGCCGCGCTTGCGAACGACGTCCATCATGTTGATGGCGATGACCACCGGCACGCCCATTTCCAGCAGCTGGGTTGTCAGGTACAGATTGCGCTCCAGGTTGCTGCCGTCGACGATGTTCAAGATCGCATCGGGCTTTTCCTGGATAAGGAAGTTACGTGCAACAACTTCTTCGAGGGTATACGGGGAAAGGGAATAGATACCCGGGAGGTCGGTGATCTCGATAGACTTGTCGTCCTTGAGCTTGCCTCCCTTTTTCTCTACGGTTACGCCTGGCCAGTTGCCAACATATTGGTTGGAACCGGTAAGCGCATTGAACAGGGTTGTTTTGCCGCTGTTCGGATTGCCGGCAAGTGCAACTCTCATTCATTCCTCCATTCTTTGTTAGATACAGCTAACTGATGGCTTCAAAAAAGACCGCTGGGGAGCGGTCGGGACGTCGAATACAGATCTCGACTCACTGAGCAGAGCGCCCTTGAAAGACACGTTCGGGCAAGCGCTCTGACTATTCGACTTCGATCATCTGCGCATCTTCCTTACGCAGCGAAAGCTCGTAACCGCGAACGGTCACTTCCACAGGATCGCCGAGGGGCGCGACCTTGCGAACATAAACCGAACAACCCTTGGTGATGCCCATATCCATGATGCGGCGCTTCACGGCGCCGGTGCCTGCGAGCTTCACAACGGTTACCGTTTCACCGTTTTTGGTTTCTCGAAGAGTTTTCACGTTTTCCTCCTTTCGTTATCTCGCCGGGGGGATGCGATACACAACGAGGAGACGCTAGATCATGATGTGCTTAGCGAGCTCGGATGAGAGCGCGACACGGGCGCCCTTCACGTTGACGATGAGGTTGCCGCCGATTCGGGAAACCACCGCGATCTCATCACCAGGGATGAAACCGAGGTTCTCGAGGTGACGATGAAGATCGCCATCGCCACGAAATGCCTTTACGCGGTATACGCCGTTGCTTTTCACTTCGGACAAGACCATGTGGAACCCCTTCGGTGCATGGCATACGCAGTGGTGCCATGTTATCTGCAGCTAACTACCGTTCAATGTTAACCCGGTCGAACAAAGTTGGCAATGTATAACACCGCGAACGCGAAATCGACGGTTTAATTAACCCAGCGGAAACATCTCCCCAAAAGCTCGATGGAAGCGGGCTCGGTATACGCCAAGGATTCGCGATGCCCCAGCCCATACAGGAGGGCGACCCAGCAACAAGCGCAGAGCTATCGACCATCGTTTCCGGAAGAAGGGGCTTCGCCTCCATTTTGGGAGAGGAAGGCTTCAAGCTGGCCCTGTTCGATGGAGGAGTCGCTAATGCCCAGGCCAAAAGCATCGGATACCGCGAACGCCTGAGCACGGCGAAGGGCAGCAGCGCTTTCATCGCCCGCCTGCTTAAGGTAGGACGAAGAGAGCAGCAGCGACCGGGAAACATAGCCCATAAGTTGGGGGTCGGGCTGCGAGAGCTGCAGCATGGCGGCCATGGACTCGGGCGTCATGCGAAGCAGAAGCGAGCCATCCATCTCGGTAGCGTCTTCCAGCGATGCATCCAGCAACTCGGCGGCCGCACGGGGGTCGTCGTCCCCATGGGCTTTCTGGAAGCTTTCGCGGATGGCGCCCGCCAGCATCAGGAACATTCGCATCAAATAGTCTTGCGTGAACATGCTACTTCCCTTCTGGGCAGTGAATGCCCAAGTGGCCGTAAGCGCGCTCCGTAGCCTGGCGCCCCTTAGGAGTGCGCACCAGCAAGCCCTGCTGAAGCAAATAGGGCTCGTACACGTCTTCGATGGTATCGGGTTCTTCGGAAAGGGCGGAAGCCAAGGTGGAAAGGCCTACCGGACGACCGGAGAATTGAACGCAGAGAAGCTCGAGTATGCGATTGTCCACCGGGTCAAGGCCAAGAGAGTCAACCTCGAAAAAGGCCAACGCCTGGGCTGCGCAGTCCTCGTCTATGGGGGATACCCCCTTCACCTGCGCCCAATCGCGCACACGCTTCAACAGGCGATTCGCCAGGCGCGGAGTGCCCCGGCTGCGACGGGCGATCTCCAGCGCGCCCTCTTCAAGGATATCCACGTCCAGGATGTTCGCAGAACGGCGCACGATAAGCGCCAGCTCTTCCGGCGCATAGTAATTCAAGCGGAACGCAATGCCGAAGCGATCGCGCAAGGGGCCGGTAAGCAAGCCTGTCCTCGTGGTTGCGCCGATCAGGGTGAAACGGGGCAGATCCAGGCGAATCGACCGTGCCGCCGGGCCCTTGCCAACCACGATGTCGAGGGCGAAGTCTTCCAGTGCCGGATACAGCACCTCTTCCACCATGCGGTTCAGGCGATGGATCTCGTCGATGAACAGCACATCGCCTTCTTCAAGGTTGGTGAGGATCGCCGCCAAATCACCCGTACGCTCGATAGCCGGGCCACTGGTTGTTTTTATGCGCACGCCCAGCTCATTGGCAACCACGGCGGCAAGCGTGGTCTTGCCCAGGCCCGGAGGGCCCGAGAACAAGATGTGATCGACCACGTCGTTGCGGGCCCGAGCCGCCTCGATGAGGATGGACAGGCTGTCCTTCACCTTCGCTTGCCCCAAGTACTCGGACAGGCGCACGGGGCGAAGGCTGCGATCCAGGGCAAGGTCGTCTTCCACAAGGCCAACCGAGCAGGTGCGCTCAGACGCATTGGCAGAACCCTGCTGGGGCATGGCGGCCGACGGCATGGGAGCTTCGAACAACGCGCTCTCTATTTCAAGGTCATTGGACAATACGGCACCTTACCAACCTGATCTACTTACCCAGACGCTTCAAAGCGTACTGCAAAAGCCCCGTTTCGTCTGCGTCCGCAGGAGCGCCATTCAAGGCAAGTTCGGCTTCCGCGGACGTGAAGCCCATGGACAGCAGAGCCTCCGTTGCGCCCTTTTTGGCGTTGACGGAACGGGCGGAAACGCCCGGCAAGGGATCTTGGCCCGCAGCCGCAATCGAGTCTTTCAACTCAAGGACTATGCGGGAGGCCATCTTCTTCCCCACGCCTGGAACACGCTGGATGGCGGCAAGGTCCTGTGCTGCTATGGCCGCCATAACATCTTCGGGCTCGTACGTCGAAAGCGCCGAAAGTGCCACCTTCGGCCCCACGCTCGACACCGAGGTAAGTTTTCCGAACACGTCCTTTTCGCTCTGCGAGCAGAAACCGTACAGCACCAGCGCATCATCGCGCACCTGCAGATGAGTGAGAACCTGAACCGGGTCACCAACCTGGCCAAGACGCGAAAGGCCCCTGCCCGACATGGCAACCTGATACCCAACGCCGCCCACTTCGACGATGGCGGAGTCTGCGGTTCTCGCGGCAAGCGTCCCGCGCAAGAAGGAGATCATGGGCAAACGCTCCTTTCACGGACCTCGAAAGAATGGGTGGTATAGCAAATGGCAGCCGCAAGCGCATCCGCGGCATGGTCGGGCGAAGGAGCTTTCTCCAAGCCCAAAAGACGCTGCACCATATATTGCATCTGTCGCTTTTCGGCAGAGCCGGAGCCGACCACCGCGAGCTTTATCTGGCTAGGCGAATACTCCGCCAAGCCCATGCCCGCACCCGAGCAGGCAACCAACGCCGCACCGCGCGCCTGGCCAGTGGCAAAAGCGCTCTTCGCGTTGTTTCCGAACCACACGGTTTCGATGGCGACGCTATCCGGCTTGTAGCGGCGAACCACCGCACCTATCTGGCGATATATGATTCCCAGGCGATCATGCAGCAAAGTATCGGGCTCGGTTTCCACACAGCCGTAGGCAACGCAGGTCAACTTCGACCCCTGTTGGCAAACCACGCCCCAGCCCGTATGGGCAAGGCCGGGATCTATGCCGAGTATCGTGCGGTAGCCTGCCATGCTTCCCTTCCAAACAAACATTTGTTCGTATAATAGCACAACAAGCAACCCGCAGAAGAACTGGGCGCGAACAGGCCGTGCTGCTACCGGGAAATGTGCATGCGCAAATGCCCCCTATGCAGACCTGACGTAAAACGCATAGGGTAGAACCCTCACGCCACCCATCGGATAGAACGGACAGCTAAAACCTGGATCAAGGCGTAAATGCGGGACGGATGCCAATGCTCGACGTCGAGCGAACCTGAAAAGCTTCCTAAAAAATGCTAGAGACCTATGCTCTTGAAGTACTCGAGCCACTTGTCGAAGGACTCGTCGCTGATGGCATGCTCCATTTGGCATGCCTCTTCTTCGGCAACCTCAAGGGAAAGACCGACTTTTTCGTTGAGGAAACGGGTGAGCTTCTCGTGACGCTCGAGTACCGACTTGCCGTAGCTGTATCCGTCTTCGGTAAGGGTGATGTCGCCGTAATAGGGCTGATCGAGCATACCGGAAGCTTTGAGGCTGGCAACCGCCTTCGAAACAGAGGCTTTCGAAACCCCCAGCTTAGAGGCGATATCGACCGAACGGACCGCCTGCGTATCAGTGCCACCCAGCATAACGATAGCTTCGAGGTAGTCCTCGTGCGACATGGACACCTTTTCCATATTCCATTTCCCCTCTCCGGCAAACCGGGTTCAGAACAGATTGCACTGCCATGCAAGAACAGGGCTCATGGTGAAATCTGCCCCTTTACGCTGAGACGACGCAGCAGGATGCTGCGGCGCATGCGTGAAATGAGCGTTTCGAATGCAACATGCATAGCTAGCTCCATAGTATACTTGTCCCACACTGCAAACCTTCACGAAAGATGGATTCATGCCTACCAATCGTTACGTTGACACCCGCGGACGGTGCGCCGAGCCGGCAACCTTCACCGAAGCCGTTGTGAAAGGCCTTGCCGATGGCGGCGGTCTCTTCGTCCCTGAAACGCTTCCGCACCTTAACCTGGAAGAGATCCTGGCGCTGGCGAAGCTCCCTTACGCCAAGCGCGCAGCATATATCTACCGCTCCTTCAACATCGACCTGCCCGAGGGCAAGATCGACGAGCTTATGGAAGCCACCTACGGCAGCCGTTTCGACGACGAGGCCATCTGCCCCATCCACTCCATCGACGGCTCCACCCATGTGCTCGAGCTGTGGCATGGCCCCACCAGCGCCTTCAAGGACATGGCGCTGCAGTGCCTGCCGAACTTCTTCAGCGCCAGCGCACAGCAGCTGCGCGAGCAAGGTAAGCTGAGCAAC
>CAVIKC010000013.1:0-41543 GCA_963643405.1 Succinivibrio sp. | reverse complement strand
GAGACGCTGGCCTATGGGCCGCGTCGAACGATTGAAGGCTTCCTGTGCCGCCAGGCTCCCGCGCAGCGTCATCACGTCTCGTACGAAAAAAAGCCCGTTCGTAGAACGGGCTTAAACGTAGGGTTTTGCCCTAGGTATGCGTGGCTGCGCTTATCATTGAATCGTGAACACGTTACTATAATTAGAAGCGCGCACCAGAGGGGTTCGACTGCGCGTAGCTTCTTAAGGAGGGATTCACGATGGATGACGAAAAGCAATCTGAAGAGGCCGTCTCCAACGACTCCCCGGCTCAAGAGGGGAAGAAGCCCGGGAAACTTCATTCATGGGGCCAGAAGAAGGTCGGCCGTTTCAAGAGGTGGCACATCACCCTTTCGGTCTGCTTGGTGGTATTCGTTGCCGCTGGCGCGGGAATGATGGTTTGGCACGAATCCCCGAGTTTCTGCGGCGCAATCTGCCATGCCTCGATGGATGGCTATGTTCCTACCTACGAATCTGAGCCCGGTAAGGCATCGGTAGACAAATGGGGCAACGAGGTTAAAGACGCCAGCGCCATGATGGCTGCCACTCATAGGGCCTACGGTGATGTGACGTGCCTTGACTGCCACAAGCCTACGCTTCAAGAGCAGGCCACCGAGGGCGTTAACTTCATGACCGGCGGATACACGGCTCCATTGAGCGAGAGGAATCTGGACAATCTAACTGCGTACGAGAACTACGACGACAACACCGAATTCTGCCTGAATGAGAGCTGCCACAACATGAGTAAGTCGGATCTGACTCAGGCAACCTCGAACCTAACCCGAAACCCCCATTCTTGGCATCATTTTCAGTACACCTGCACTGATTGCCATAAGTCTCATAGAGCATCGGTTCTTGTTTGCACGTCCTGTCACGATGATTCGTATGCAGATATCCCCGACGGATGGCTTTCTGCGCAGGAAGCCTCCGAGTTGGGTACCATTTACGGATCGTATGACAACGAGAAACAGTAAGCTGGGTCTCTGATTCGGGATAAGATGAGTTGAAGCTCTGGTGCGGGCCCCTAACTGGCATAGACCTTGTTGGGGGCTCGTATTGTGTGGGAGATTGGAACTATGAACGCAAAGATGAAACGCCGTCTTGTGGTTGTTGCGGGCTTGATCGTCATCGCCGTCTTGATAGCGTTTGCCGTGATCGGGGGAAGCACTGCGGCCAAAGCGGTTTCGGTAGCCGACTGCGCCGAAGGAGGCTTTGCCGGTCAAAAGGTAGAGGTATCGGGAACAGTTGTAGACAACTCGTACGAAATCGATGAGCAAGGGGTTTTAACCTTCTCGTTGTGCGATGAGGGCGCGGCATCTGCTGATGCGGCTTCCGGAAAGGCCCCGACCGTTCGCGTTTCCTACGATAAGGGCGTTTCGTCAACGTTCGGCAATGGCATTTCGGCAATATGCACTGGCAGAATCTCGGATGACGGAACCTTAGTTGCCACGGAATTGGTTACCAAGTGCCCATCGAAATATGAAAATGCTTCCGATGCCCTTTCGGTGTCTGCCTTGCTGGGATATGGGGAGTCGATGATCGGCAAGACGGTAAAGCTCGAAGGCGTTCTTGCCGGTTCGGGCATCGGCACCGTAGAAGAGGCAATCCGCTTTACATTGAACGACACGGCCGAGGCTGATGTTCATGTTCCCGTTCACTACGAAGGCGCCATTTCGCAAGGCCAGGATACCCCGGGTACCAAATTGGTTATTCAGGGAGCCTTAGACGGCAACGGCGTGTTCAACGCAACAAGCGTGGCGGTGAGCGAATAGCATGCTTTCCTTGATTGGGCTTGTCGGGTTGCTTTTGGCGTTCTTCGGCTGCGTGCTTTGCGTGGTATGCCTTGGATTCGGTGTGAGAATGGCCGCGAAGGGCAATGCCGACACAGCGGAAGCCCTGGATTGGGCGGGGCGCACGGCAAGCATCGTCTGCTTTGCAGGGCTTACCGTATCGTGCGCCGTGCTGGTTTTCGCGTTCATGGCGGGCGATTGCACGATTCAATACGTGCTGGACAACCGCTCAGACAACACCAGCAGCCTGAGCTGGATGTACCGGCTTAGCGGTTTATGGTCTGGCCGCGAAGGATCGCTGCTGTTTTGGGCATGGCTTATCGGGATGTTCGCCGTGCTGGTTTCCCGCAAAGAGGCAAACAGCCCTAAGCGCCTGGACAGCGTTGCGTTGATGGTGATGGCCTTTGTGCTGGCGCTCTTCGTTGGGGTGCTGCTGTTCAGCGAAGACAACATGCCCTTCACGGCTACCGACGAGAAGTATTTCGACTACGCAACGATGCAGGTTACTTCAGCCGGCAGCGTTTTGGGGATGAACTCCCTGCTTGAGCACTGGGCAATGGCGGTGCATCCCCCCACGTTGTTTTTGGGCTATGCCGGCCTTACCGTGCCTTTTGCTTACGCCATCGCGGCCCTCGTATGCAACGATGCCAGCGAGCAATGGGTGAAGCGCTGCTCTCCGTATGCCCAATTCGCGTGGCTGTTCCTGACGATCGGTATCGGCCTTGGCGCCGTATGGGCCTATGTTTGCCTGGGGTGGGGCGGCTACTGGGGCTGGGACCCTGTCGAGAACGCAAGCCTGCTGCCCTGGCTCATGTGCATCGCCCTTGTGCATAGCTTCACGGTGTACCGGCAGCGCGGCATGTTCAAGGGTTGGGCCATTATGTGCGCCGCTTTGACGTTCTGCTTCGTTATCGTGGGAACATTCATCAGCCGCTCCGGCTTGGTGCAGTCGGTACATGCCTTCGAGGGTGATGCGGTTTCGCTGGTGTTCTTCCTTGTGCTTATGGTGCTTTCCGTCGGCTCGGCGGCTATCGGCTTGGCCGCGCGCCGCAAAACCTTCGCACCAAAAGAGCGGGCGGATGCGGAAAGCATGCTCACCAAAGACGTTGCGTTCTACATCAACTGCGTTTTCGTGCTGCTGGCCTCATGTTTGCTCTGTTACATGACGATATCCTCGGCGCTTCCGGCGTTTTTGCCGTTCGGCGGGCAATCGGTGAGCACGGGAACCTTCAATGCGATAGCCCGGCCATTGGGCATAGGGTACTTGCTGCTTATTGCGATAGGCCCGATGCTTGGATGGGCGAAGACCGACAAGAAGAAGCTCCTGCGCAAGCTACGGCTGCCTGCAGCTGTAGCGGCGGTGGTTTTCGCGTTGCTGATGCTGTACTTCGCTCAGGTTCTTCTGCCTGCATATGATGCAACGGTGGCTGCCGGCGGGAGCAATGCCGAAGCGCTGCTGGAAATGGGGCCATCGTGGTACTACAACGGCTTGGCAGTTGTGGGGTTTGCCGTGGCCAGCGTGCTTATGGCGAATGCGGTTTGCATGATCGGCCGCTCTATAAAAAGCCATGCGGCGAGCGTGGCCCCCATAGGTGGGTTTTTGTGCCATGCGGCAATGGGGCTAATGCTTGTGGGGCTCATCGGCTCCTCGATGTACGTAACCGAGAATGCGGGGTATTTGGAATATGATTCCTCGACCGATTCCGCTAACGGAACATTCAGCATCGGCGGCTACGAACTCGCCTACCAGGGCCAGTCGGTAACCCAGCTGGAAAGCTCGGACGTTATGTACCAGGTAGATTTCAACGTCTTGCATGATGGCAGTCAGGTTGGAACGGCAAGCCCGTCTGTCCAGCTGGTGGCAAGCACCCAGCAGCAGAAGCTCAATGCAAGCGTGCTCGGGTTCCCGACCGAGGACTTGTTTGTGGTGTACAAGGGCGTGAACGCCAAAACGGGTTACCTTTCCCTGGACGTGCGGATCAACCCCCTTATCAGCGTGGTTTGGGCTGGCTTTGCCCTGTTGAGCTGCGGAATGGCTTTGGCTTTCGTGGGGAAGCTGAGGCGCGGCCCGGCTCGAGCCAAGGAGGCTGCTTGATATGGGAGTTGCCCTGGAATTGCAGGGGGTGTCGAAGCGCTTCGGCACCCGTTCGGCCCTGGCCGATGTCAGCCTGTCGGTGCCCGAAGGGGCCTTCGTCTGCGTTTTCGGCCCCAATGGCGCAGGGAAGACCACGCTTCTTCGTCTGATGGCCACCCTTGCCCGGCCAACTGAAGGCAAGGTTGCGTTGCGGGGGGTAGATGCGCTCGAGCATCCCGAGCAGGTAAGGGCGCTTATCGGGCTCGTGTCCCACAGCCCGCTTCTGTACCCTGAGCTTACGGCTTACGAGAACCTGAAGCTCTTCGCACGGCTTTACGGGGCGGGGGATGCAGATGCTCGCGCGGAAAAGCTGCTCAGGGATGTGGGACTCTACCATCGCCGCTTCGATGCGGTTTCATCCTATTCGCGCGGGATGACCCAGCGCCTCTCAATCGCACGCGCCTTGGTCAACGATCCGGCGATCCTCTTGCTCGACGAGCCGTATTCCGGCCTTGACCCTTACGCCGCCGATGATCTGGACGGTATCTTGGCACGGGAGCGCAAGGGGCGCACCATCGTGATGGTGAGTCACGACCTTGCGAAGGGGTATGGGCTTTGCACCCACTTGCTTGTTTTGGCAAAGGGGAAGGTGAAGCTCTTCTGCGGCCGCGATGAAATGGCGGGTCGCAGCTTCGAGCAGGTCTATCGCGAATCCGTTGGAAGGGGAGGTGCGTGATGGATGCTCGCGCAGGCGGATCGCCTTCGATGTTCTCCCAATACCGCGCCCTTCTTCGCAAGGACGTGGAGCGCGAGTTCCACACGTTCGACATGCTCAGCTCCATGGTGCTGTATGCGGTGCTGGTCCTGATCGTCTACGGAGTTGCCCTTTCGCAGGTTTCTTTGGGCGAAGACGTTCGCGGCGTGGCCTCTGGGCTTCTTTGGGTGCTCATCGTGTTTACCTCCCTTATTGGGTTGAACAGGTCGTTCGCCTACGAGAGGGAAAACGACTGCCTTGATGCCATCCTTATCGCCCCCATCGACCGGTCTGTGGTGTTCTTGGCGAAGGCAACATCGAACTTCCTGTTCTTGGCAATCGTCGAGCTGCTTGTGACACCGGTGTTCGTCTTCTTCTTCCTGGAGGGCCAGCAGCTTGGCGAAACCGTGCAGTTTGCCCTGGCTCCTTTGGCCTTGGGCACGTTGGGAATGGCTGCGGTTGGCACCTTGCTGGCAACCGTCACAACAAGCACGCGCGGGCGGGACGTCATGTTGGCAGTGCTCGCCGTCCCTCTGCTGTTCCCCCTGCTCTACGCTTGCATATGCGCCACTTCGGCGTGCCTTGTTGGGGGCGATGGCTTTTCTTCTGTCTTCGTTCCCTCGGTGGCGATCATCGGTGTGTACGATGTGGTTATGGGGCTGCTCTCATGGGTGCTCTACGATTTCGTGGTCTCAGCGTAAGGAGGCTGTTTTGAGCAAAAAGAAAAGGCCCTTGCCTGAGATCGGCCAGTGGCCCGACAAGCTGGTTCCGCTTGCCCTCGCAGTTGCTGCGATAGGGCTTTTGGGCGGGTTCTTGCTGGCGTTCCTGTACGCCTCGCCGGTGAGCGGTGCCCGCGTAGATGGGGCCGAGCTCATAGGCGGCAGCATGGTTTCCTCGAAGCTGCTGCTTTCGCAGAAGATCTTCTATTTCCATATGCCGGCCGCGCTTGCCTCTATGGCGGGCCTGGCCTTCATGGCCTACTACTGCATCCGGTTCCTTGCTACGCGCAACCAGCGTTTCGACACCTGCGCAAAATGCTGCATGGAGATATCGCTGGTGTTTGCCCTTGCAGTTATGTTCACCGGCGAGATGTGGACGCGCTTCGAATGGGGCGTGTGGTGGACGTGGGAGCCTCGCCTTACCACCTATCTAGTGCTTGTCTTGGTTGTTCTTGGCTATTTCGTCTTGCGCAACGCTGTTGACGATCCGGAGCGAAGGGCGGCGTTCAGCGCGGTTCTGGGCCTTGTTGCCTTCGCCGACGTTCCCATAACCTTCGCCGTTACGCGCATCCTTCCGTCTAGCCTGCACCCGGTGGTGTTCCGCGAGGGTGGGCTTGCCCCAGACATGGCGTTTACGGTAGCTGTCTGCTGTGTAGGCATGCTGGCGTTGGCGTTTGCCATGTACCGCATCTGCTTTCGCAATGCGCGCCTTGCCGAGCGCACCTGTGCTCTTGAAGAGAAAGAGAGGGCCTGATCATGAACCCGATCCTAGAAGAGATCTACAGCACGGTAATTCCCTCTGCTCCTTACTTGATAGCGGCCTATGCCTTGGTGCTCACCGCCCTTCTGGTTTGGCTCTTCGTTCAGTTCCGCCGCCAGGCAAGCCTTTCCCGCCGCCTCGACGTCCTGGAAGAGGAGCGGCAGGAGCGAAGGGGCGGCAATTGCCGGGAGCAGCACTGATCAAGGGCATTTCGCATTTCGTGTTTGCGGTGAGGGTGTGATGGCGCTGAGCTGCATACGCTCGCTGATGCGGGCGGGCGAGTTGCGATCCCCGAGCCGCGCCGCGGGCTGGCTTGGCGGAATGCATGGGTTCTTCATCGGGATAGGGGTTTACCCGCTGCTTTCGGGGTTGGATGAGCGAAGATGCCCCGCCCTGCCTTCCTACGTGCAATAATCCTCATAGGGACTGAACGCGTTCAAGGACAAGCGCGCTCGGAGCTATGAGGAGGAACGATGGGGTTTGGCAACGTCATTGCCGGCGTGGCCGCTGCTGCTGTGCTGGCTGAAGGGGTTTACTCTGCCACAACAGGCAAGTCCTCCCTTTTGCGACCGCCTGGATCTCAGGGCGAATCGGATTTCGTGTCCCGCTGCATAAAATGCGGGAAATGCATCGAGGCATGCCCTCATAAGGCCATCTATCCTGCGGATTTGACGCAGGGTGCTGCCGCTGGCACGCCGACGCTCGATGTGGAGAACCGCGCCTGTCGTCTTTGCGCCGATTTCCCCTGTGTGGCCGCATGCCCAACAGGGGCGCTTCGTGATGTGTCCGAAAAGCACGATGTGAACATGGGGTACGCGAAGATCAACGAGAACACCTGCATCGCCTATCAGGGGATGCGTTGCGAGGTGTGCTATCGCGTGTGCCCGCTTATCGACGAGGCCATCACCATCGAGTTCCAGGCAATGGAGAACGATTCCATCCACACGAAGTTCATCCCTACCGTGAACAAGGAAAAATGCACCGGATGCGGGCTATGCGTTCAGAGATGCGTAGTGCGCGATCCGAAGGTTGCGATGAAGGTTGTGAGCATCGCCGCCCAAGAGAAGAAGGGTAAGTAGCCTGCGCCGCTTGTATGCGACGAGGTTCAAGGAGGAGATCATGGAGTACTCAAGGCGAGATTTCATCAAGCTGGTTGCCATCGCTGCGGCCAGTGCTGCTGTTTCGGGCTCGCTTGCCGGCTGCGCCCCCAAGGCGAACCAGTCTATCGACAAGGGCAGCGTAACCACCACGGTCGGCGTATGCCGCTTCTGCGGCTGCGGCTGCGGCGTTCTGATAGAGAGCCAGAACGGTAAGATCATCAGCATAACCGGCGACCCGAACAACGATTCCAGCCGTGGCCTGAACTGCGTGAAGGGCTACTACCTGGCCAAGATCCTGAAGGGCGAGGATCGCCTGACCAAACCGCTTATCCGCCTGGACAAATCAACCAAGGGATCGAACGATCCGAAGGTGTACCGCGAAGCTGAGTGGGACGAGGCGCTCGACCTGGTTGCAAGCAAGATGCGGGAAACTTGGAAGAAGGACAAGAGCCGCTTGGCGTTCTGGGGCTCGGGGCAGCAGCCCATCTTGGAGGGCTATGCCACGTCAAAGTTCTGGAAGGCGGGCCTGCGTTCCAACAACATCGACCCGAATGCCCGCCTGTGCATGGCATCTGCGGTTGTGGCGTTCATGAACACCTTCGGTACCGACGAGCCCGCTGGCTGCTATGCGGACATCGACTACGCCGATCTGTTCATTACCTGGGGCGCCAACATGGCCGAAGCCCATCCCATGCTGTTCAGCCGCATCACCGCGCGCAAGCAGCAAGACGGCGTGAAGCACTACGACCTAACCACCGTAAGGAATCGCACCAGCGCGCTGGCCGACAAGGTGATGGTTTTCGAGCCCAACACCGATCTGGCCATCACCAACTGCATCTGCCGCTACCTGCTTGAAAACGAGACCTACGACAAGGACTTCGTGAAGGACCATGTGTGCTTCAAACACGGCCAGGAAGATATCGGCAACAACGATTTCGCGAACCGCGACTCGTACGACAAATCGGACAAGGGCAAGAGCGCCGAAAAGGTTACCGTGATCGACCTTGAGGAATTCCGCAAGCTTGTGGAGCCCTACACCTACGAGTACGTAAGCCAGCTTTCCGGGGTTTCCGTGGAAGACCTGCAGCTGCTCTACGAGGCATTCGCCGATCCGAATTGCAAGATCATGAGCCTGTGGACTATGGGTGCGAACCAGCATAACCGCGGAACGTGGGTTAACCAGAACTTCTACAACTGCCATTTGCTGTCCGGCAAGATCGCCAAGCCGGGCAACGGTCCCTTCTCCCTTACCGGGCAGCCCTCTGCGTGCGGCACGGCGCGCGAGGTGGGCACGTTCAGCCATCGCTTGCCGGCCGACCTGGTTGTTGCCAATGCCCAGCACCGCCGTTATACCGAGGCGGTTTGGGACCTGCCCGAGAACTGGCTCGAGGACATTTCCACTCCGGGGTATCACACCACCAAGATATTCCGCGAGATGTCGAACGGGAACATGGACTTCATATGGACTGCCCACAACAACTGGGCCCAATCCATGACCGACCTCAACCGCTTCCTTGGCAGGGACGGCGAGCATACGGGGATCTTCGATACCTTCATTGTGGTTTCCGAGGTGTACCCTACGCTTTCCACGGCGTACGCCGATGTCGTTCTCCCCGCAGCCATGTGGATCGAGCGCGAGGGCATGTTCGGCAACGGCGAGCGCCGCACAGCCGTGTTCGAGAAGGCCTGCGATCCTCCGGGTGACGCTCGTTGGGACCTGTGGATGCTGATGGAGATCTCCAAGCGCGTGCTCGATGGCGAGAAGATCGGCGACAACGACGCCTTCGATACTCTGTTCGGCAAGTGGTATGACAAGGATGCGGGCGACTTCAAGTACGACAATCAACGGGATGTGTGCCGCGAGATCTGGAACGAGTACCGTACCTTCTCGAACCCCGACCCAGCCGAGAACAGTTATTCCAGCGAGCGCGTGCTGCGCATCCATGACAACCTGGACAAGAAGGAAGGGTGGAGTCCGCTCAAGCTTACCGCTAAGCGCCTGGCGCCGTACGACGAGTACATCACCCAGCATGGCCTTACATGGCCTACCCAGCAGATCGACGGCAAATGGTACGCCACAAAGTGGCGCTTCAACGGTGCCGGAAAGCAGGAAGACGGCTACGACACCTGGAACGTTCAGAAGTGGGGCGAAACCGACAAGACCGATGGCATCTCGTTCTACAAGACTGCCGACCACAAACCCTGCGTGACCTTCCATCCTTATGAGCCTCCTGCCGAGATCCGCGATAGCGAGTACCCGTTCTACATGGTTACCGGCCGTCTGCTGGAGCATTGGCATACGGGCAGCATGACGCGTCGCGTGCCCGAGCTCGACAACGCCCTGCCCGAGGCCCTGATGGACCTTTGCGCCCAGGACATGGACGAGATCGGTGTGAAGGACGGCGACCGCGTGAAGGTCACCAGCCGCTGGGGCTCGTTCGAGTGCACGGTTTCGAGCGCGGGACGAACGCAGCCGACCCATCATATGTGCTATATACCGTTCTTCGCCGAGGAGACCCTGGTCAACCTTGCCCAGCAAGAGGTCTATTGCCCTCTTTCGAAGGAGCCCGACTACAAGAAAACCGCCGTTCGCATCGAAAAGGTCTAGGGGGCGCAAGATGAAGAAGAGGAGCATCGTTATCGTGGCAGCCGTTTCAGGGCTCATGCTTTCCGCATGTGCCCTGGGCGGGTGCTACTCCACGAACGCCATCACCTCGCCGTCCGAGACCTTCGGCACACCCGAGGGCGCCGCGCCCATGCTGTCCGTTGCCCACGAGGGTCGTTACGAGAGCTTGGGCGCAGAAGGCTGCTACGGCTGCCATGGTTCAAGCAGCGAGGCTGATCCGTTCCTGGAAAAGGCAGGTCAGATGCCTGACAACCATTACGTGGGCGAGAACAGGGATTCGCACAAGATAGACGCAGCGCATTCCCTGTGCGGAAGCTGCCATGTGCAGCAACGAAAGGCCGGTGAGTAGCGTGGTTATCTCGAGCTTGGTGGTGAACACCGTTTCCGATTCCACGACCAAAGTTGCCCAGGCGCTTTCCATCATGGAGGGGGTTGAGGTGCACGAGGTCGTTGAATCGAAGCTGGTGGTGACCCTTGAGTCGGAAACGGTGGATTCCTCAGCCGATGCGGCTGCGAAGTTCCAGGATGTGCCAGGGGTTTTGAGCGTGAACCTTATCTATGTTAATTTCGAAGACGATCCGAGCTTGCGCTAAGGCGGGATTTCCATGTTGGACGACTCCAAAACGGATAAGGGGCGCGGTTGTTCCGCCTGTTCGCCGCAAGCGCAGTCTTCGCCGGTGAAGAAAGGCCGCCATAAATGGGGCATTGCCCGCCATTGCGTGCAGGTGCTTGTGCTGCTGTTCTTCTTGGTGCCCGTAGTTGCGTCGGGTTGGGCGATTATGGGAACCGACCTGCAAGGCGATCCCGTTACGGAGTCGGTTGCCACGCCAGCGCAATTCGCCTGGTCGGGGACACTCTCTTCTTCGCAAATAGGCCCGATCACCCTTATGGATCCATTCGTGTTCCTTCAGACGGTTGCCGCGTCTAAGGCGTTCGACCCCGCCTGGTTGCTGGCGGCATTGGTTCCGTTGCTGGTGTTCGGCATAGTGCGGGGCAGGGCTTTCTGCGGTTGGGTTTGCCCGGTGAACCTGCTTTTAGAGGCAGTGGACGCATGGCGGAAGAAGGTATGCCCGAAACGCCAGCTCCCCGAGCAGAAGCTGCCGCGCCATGCAAAGATAGGCGTTGCCGCCGCAGTGCTGGTGCTTTCCCTTCTGGTGAGCATTCCTGTTTACGAGGTGGTGAACCCGATCAGCTTCATCAACAAGGGCTTGGTGTTCGGAAGCGCCGTTGGCGGGATAACCTTGCTTGCCATTGTTCTGGTGGATGTGTTCTGGGGGCATCGGGTATGGTGCCGCTCGCTGTGCCCGCTCGGCGGCTTCTACGAGCTGCTGGGCAAGGTCGGTCTGGTGAAGGTGCGCATCGACCATGATGCCTGTATCAAATGCGGTAACTGCAAGAAGGCCTGCATTGCGCCCCCCGAGATCTTGGACTCTGCCCTTGAAGGCGAGCAGTCAAGGGTCTGCGCGGGCGATTGCATGGTATGCGGCAAGTGCATCGATGCCTGCCCGGCTGGCGCATTGGGCATGGAGGTTTCCGCCCCCGGGAAGAAATAGGCTCGCAGGGCATGCCGCTTGGCCTGGGTCCTGCCTCCTACAGCTCCAAGAGCTTGTGCCGCAGGGCGAACTCAACCAGCTCAGCGCGGTTCTTCAGCTTCAATTTGCTGTACACCTTCGAGCGATGCGCTTCGACTGTTTTCACGGAAAGGAAGATACGTTCAGAGATCTCGCGATTGGTGAACCCTCGGGCAAGGAGGACCAACACTTCCATTTCGCGAGGGGTGAGCTGCTCCAAGTTGGATTCGGCGTCTTTGCCGCCTTCCGCCACGAATTTCGCCAGCGCCCCTGCCATCTTGGGGTGAATGTAGCTATCGCCTTCCTGCACCATATGGATCGCCCGCAGCAGCTCCGCCGGCGATGCGCTTTTCAGCAGGTAGCCCTTAGCTCCCTTGTTCATGGTGTGGTACAGGTACTCTGGCTCGGCGAACATGGTGAGGATGATCACCTTGGTGCCGGGAAGGTCGCGCACTATTTTTTCGCAGGCAACCAGGCCGCTTTGGGCAGGGGGCATGGAGAGGTCGAGCAGGAGGATGTCGGGCTTGCGTGCCGCGCAAACGGCATATGCCTGCGTCCCATCTGCCGCTTCGCCGACAACTTGGATGTCCGGGTCTTTGTCCAAGATCATGTTGAAGCCAAAGCGCACCATTTCATGATCGTCGGCAAGGACAACGGTGATCATCTTGGAAGTTCCTCCCTCTTCGTGGGTTCTCTCATGGGGGCCACCAGGCTTATGGTAGATCCCTGGTCGCTGGAGCTTATCTGCAGGTCGGCCCCAATCAGGCGTGCCCGTTCGCGCATTCCCGAAAGGCCGCAGCCGCTTCCCTGCACAACGGGCGCTTCGGTGTTGAACCCAATGCCTTCGTCAGAGATCGAGACGTTAAGCCATCCAATGCTTGCGGCGAATGAAACCTCGACCCTGTCTGCCTTGGAGTATTTGCAGGAATTGAGTATAGCTTCTTGGCAGATTCGGTAAACCTGGGTTTCTACGGCCGGATCGAAGCGGTCGATGCTTTGCTGGCCGGTGAACACGATGCTTGCGCCGTAGGTCTTTTCCAGAACGGCAGCCTGGGATTTCAGTGCGGGGATGAGGCCGAAGTTGTCCAAGGTGGAAGGTCTGAGCTCGGTTGACAGGTTGTGGATGTCGGCCTGAAGCGACTCGATGCGGGATAGCGCCTGTTCGATGAAGGTACATGTGTCTTCATCGTCGATGCGCTCCTGCGCCATGTGGAGCAGGAGCGTCACGGTAAGCAGGTCCTGCGCCATGCCGTCGTGCAATTCGCGTGAAAGCCGCTTCCGTTCGTCTTCCTGGGCAAGTACCACTTTGGAAAGCTCGGTCTGGCGAAGGGGGACGAATCCCGAAACTTCTTTTCCGTCTTCCTTGGGCTTGGCGCATTCGGCAAGGTTCTGCTCCAGTATCTCGGCATCGAGGAACTTGCCTTGCAGGTCGTTTACGCAACGGAGGTAAGCTTGCGCATGCTCTCGGCCGGATGTCCGATGGGCAAGGATGAGGACGCCAACGGTGTGGCTGCCTTGCTTCAAGGGCAGCGCGCAGAAGCTGCGCAGGTCTTCGGCGAACACGATAGGGTAGCTGGAGTATTCGCTCTGGCCAAGGTCTTTGTCGATGTCGGTGAGCATCATAGGTTGGCCGCTCTTCATCACGATCCCACCGATTCCATGACCGGGTGAAAGCGAGATGCGGGTGACGCGTTGGCTGGTTGCTCCGCTGAAGTAAACCCATTTCATGGGTGCGCCAACGAATGGGGAAAGCCCTATTCCCACGAAGTCGAAGCCATAGGACCTTGCGATGCGGTCTGCTTCTGCCTGATAGTCGGCATCGCCTCCGCGAAGCACTGCTTCGGTAAAGTTCGCCTGTCCATGTGCACCCATACCGATCCCCCTTGTTAGTACATTGTAATTCGAGATACTAAAAGGACTGTTTCAAAGTCCTAGGTTTGGACGAAACAGCGAGCGGGAGCCTGACGAGTGCAGCTGCCCTGAAAGAGGAAGGCGCTGGCCTTCGGGCCGCGCCGACCGATTGAAGGTCAGGTGTGCCGTCAGGATCCCGCGCAGCGTCATAGCGTTTCGTATGAAAAAAGCCCGTTCGTAGAACGGGCTTAAATCCAAGGTGGCGGAGAGCTGGGGATTCGAACCCCAGATACGCTTTTGGCGTATACTCGCTTAGCAGGCGAGCACCTTCGGCCTCTCGGTCAGCTCTCCGTATATGCGAATTGTTATGATAACCTGCCCGACCTCATCTTGCAAGGAGAAGAGCAGTGCAAAACCAGGCATTCTTCGAAAAACGTGGGCAACGGGGCTCCGCCTCCATCGCCCTGGCATCGAAAGCGAAACCGTGTTCCCGTTCTGGGTGCTTCGCCCTTGCCTCCATCGTCGGTCTCGTTGCGTTTGCGTGCGTGCTTCTTTTCCCGTCCCAACAGGCGTTCGCAAAGTCGTACAGCATGCCGGAGACTTTCATCAACGCAGAGGTTCTGCAGAACGGCGACCTGCACGTGGTGGAGCAGCGGCAGTTCGAGTTCGATGGAACCTACACTGCGGTGTGGTGGGAATTCAACAACCTTCCCAGTGGCGCAAAGTTCAAGGTGAACAGCGTGAGCATGGCCGACACAGATTCCGATGGTGCTTATTCTGCGTCGCAGCTGAAATCGCTTTCCAGCACGCCGTTTCAGGTGAAGTGGCGTAGCGAGGGCGGCCCGGGCAACGTGTCGTACTCCTTGGACGAGGCTCAGGATACGGTCTATGTGTTCTTCCATGAAACCGATTCCCGTATCGTGGTGCAGCTCGACTATACGGTGGAGAAGGCGGCTCAGGCCTACTCTGATGTGGGAGAGATCTACTGGCAGTTCGTGCCAAGCGGCTGGGCGGAAGACTCTCATAACGTGGCTATGATGCTTACCCTTCCTGTTCCTGTTGGTCAGAGCGTTGCCGCCGGTGACAACGTGCGTGCCTGGGGCCATGGTCCGTTGAATGCCACGGTTTCAATCAACGATGACGGCACGGTAAGTTACGATGTTCCATCGGTGAAGTCGGGCGCCTACGCCGAGGCTCGCGTGGTGTTCCCTACGCAGTGGCTTTCTGCAGTAAGCTCAGCGGCCGACAACGCCCATGAGTCCGTGGCTCGCTTGGACAACGTGCTTTCGGAAGAGCAAACCTGGGCCGACCAGGCCAATGCCGAACGTGCGCAGCAGATCGGGATCCTGGTATTTGCCTTTTTGGTATGCATAGCTCTGCTGGTCTGGGGCGTTCGCTCGTTTCTTCGTTATGGCAAGGAGCTGGAACCTGCCTTCAAAGATGAGTATTGGCGTGATGTGCCCGAACATGGGCAGCATCCTGCGGTTATCGGCCGTCTGTGTCGCTTCGATAAGGAAAGCTCGCTCGACTTCAGCGCTACCATCATGCATTTGGCGAATGTGGGCGCGGTTCTTATCAACAGAGGATCGTACGAGAAGGGTGGCCTGCTGGGAAGCAAGAAGCAGGTGGAGGACTATTATCTTACGCGGGTTCCTGAGGTTGAGCTGGGTTTGAACAGCGAGATAGACCGCAAGGCGATGGTCTTCCTGTTCGACACGATTGCAGAGGGCGCGCCTTCTTTGTGGCTTGCCAGCATTAAGCAGTTTGCCAAGAAAAACCCGAAGCTGTTCCAAAGCGCCATGGCAGATTGGCAGGGGTTGGTTACCTCGCGCGTCATCACGGCCGAATACTTCGAGAGCTATTCCAAGAGCAAGCGGAGTCGCATGTCGGCCGTCGCCGCCGTTCTCGTTGCCGCCGGTGTCTGCGTAGCATTCTTCTCCGATAACTATCTGGTTGTTGTTCCCTGCATCGTGACGGGCGTTGCCCTTATGGTGGTCGCGAGGTTCATGGAGCGCCGCACGCAGAAAGGTGCCGATGCGTATGCCCGTTGCATGGCGCTGAAGAAATGGCTTACCGAGTTTTCCGCCTTGGACGAGCGTCCCACCACCGATGTGAAGGTATGGGGCGAGTTCATGGTGTACGCCTACCTGTTCGGCGTTGCGAAGGAGGCCATAGCCGAGCTGCGCCGTGCCGTGCCCGAGATGTTCGAGGTTGACTCGGCTTTGGCCAGCGACAGCGCATATGTGCCATGGTGGGTATGGTACAGCTCCTACGGGCAGGGCCCCTACGCCAACCTGCCTGATTTCGGCTCTATGCTGGAGACTTCGGTTTCCGAATCCCTTCAGGCGGTTGAATCGGCGCTTTCGGGCAGCTCTTCGAGCGGTGATGGCTTCGGCGGAGGATTCTCTGGCGGCGGCGGTGGCGGCTTCGGCGGCGGAGGAGGTGCCCGCTGATGCCTTCGTCGCTTGCGGCGGTTCCAACCTGGGTCTACAAACTGCTTATAGTGTTCGCCACGGCCATCTGGGGCCTGAGCTTCGTCATTATGAAGGACGTGGTGGAATGCTTGCCGCCTGCGTGGCTCCTGGGCATCCGATTCTTCACCGCCGGGCTTATCCTCCTTGCCGTGCTTTGGAAGCGCGTGCGAAGGCATATTTCCCTGAAGATCGTTGCGTACGGTGCACTTCTGGCCTTCTTTGACTTCACTGCCTTCCTTTCCCAGACCGTTGGGCTGCTGTACACCACGCCGGGGATCAACGCGTTCCTTACCGCCACATACTGCGTCATCGTCCCCTTCGCCTGGTGGGTGATTGCGAAGAAGCGCCCGCTGGCCTTCAACGTTTTAGCGGCATTCGTTGCCGTCGGTGGCATTTGGCTGGTGTCTTCGAATGGGGGCGGGTCGGGCCTTAGCATGGGGTTCGGCGAGGCCATGACGCTGCTGTGCGCGCTGCTGTTCGCCATCCACATCACGTTTGTCTCGCGCCTTTCCGTTGGCAACGACGTGCTGGTGCTTACCGTGTTCCAGTTCCTGTTCGAGGGGCTGTTCGGCATGGCCGTCGGCTGCGGGTTCGAGACCTTGCCGCCGGTTTCGGCGGTGAGCATGACGGTGATTGCGCAGATGGCGTTCCTGATCGTGTTCGCATCGGTTATCGCCTTCGGTATCCAGAACGTGGCGCTTGCCTACATCCCGCCTGCGCAGGCCTCGCTGTTCCTGAGTTTGGAGTCGGTGTTCGGCGTGCTGTTCTCGGTTCTGCTGTACGGGGAAGTGCTTACCCTGCAGCTTCTGCTTGGCTTCACGCTTATCTTTGCGGCCATTCTGGTGAACGAGGTGGTGGCTCCGAGGTTCGAGGCCAAACGTGCTATAGTCTCTGCAGGACGCGACAAATGGAAAGAGGAAAAGCCGCATGACTAACACCATGGAGAACATCATCCTTATCGGCATGCCGGGCGCCGGCAAGTCTACCTTGGGCGTTGTTCTTGCGAAGATCTTGGGCTACCAGTTCATCGATGCCGACTTGCTTATCCAGAGCAAGCTGGACAAGACCCTGCAGAAGATCATCGACGCCTGCGGCCCCGACGGCTTCATTGAGGTGGAGAACGAGGTTCTGTGCACCCTTTCCGCAAGCCATGCCATCGTCGCAACCGGCGGCTCTGCCGTGTATTCCGACGAGGCCATGAAGCATCTGTCTGAAATCGGCACCGTGGTGTACCTGAAGGTTTCCTACGAAGAGCTGGAAAGCCGCTTGGGCGGCCTGCATGAGCGCGGTGTGGTTATGAAGAACGGCATGGGCATGAGCCTGTCCGACCTGTACGAAGAGCGCCTGCCCCTGTACGAGAAGTACGCCGACGTCACCATCGACATCAACGGCCTCACCGTCCGCGACGCTGCCCGCAAGGTTGTAGACCAAGTATCTATGTTGTAGGTTACGGCGTTCTACGAACGCCGTAAGCGCTTGACGCTGCGAAGGCCCCTGATGGCACAGCTGCCGCTCCAAGCGGGCTGGACGTGCGAAGCACGCCTGGCACCCTCTTTCACGGCACCTGCACTCATCAGGGGCCTTCTCGCTGACTTTGCCTGCTCCCGGATTTTGGAATAAGGGCAATTTCCTGGTGCTCGCCGTTTGATGCGGCCTAGGACTGAAGGAATCCGAAAAACCCCCGATGAAACGCTGTTTCATCGGGGGTTTTGCGTTCGCGGGTGGGGCTCTTACAACTCGATATCCCTTGACGAGCCGTCGATGTCGTCGATGTGGGCCGTTCCGTTCTTTACGCTGAAGAAGGTGAGGCGCGCATCGCCCCAGTCTTCGTAGGTTTCGCCAAGGGCGGTCATATGCTCGAAGCCCGCTTTGCGCACCTCTTCGCCGGCAGTGTCGTTCAGGTCGGCCTCTCCTGTAAGGATCACCCAGCCGCGCCCGGGCTTCCAGGCGGAAAGCTCGAACTTCGGGTTTGCCTGCAGCTGGTGATACACATCCTTGTTCGTTGCGGTGCAGAACCACAGGGTGCTGCCTTCGCGCATGGCAAAGCTGAAGGGGCGCACATGGGGTTGATCGCCTTCGCAGGTTGCCAGGTACCATGCCGGTACCGAGGTGAGGTATTTCAGGATCTCGTCCATTCCAGGGCTTCCTTTCATCGAGGGGAGGTTGATGCCGTTGTTTTGCGCCCGCCTCCAGGGTGGTTGCTTCCTATTGCATGCTGTTGGCTCTGTATTCAGGAGCGCTTGTGGCTCTGCTGTTCGAAGGGTCTTGCTTTGGGCTTGGGCTTGACCACTCCTACGCCGGCAGCAGCATCTTCAGCGCAAAATCGGTTGCTAGCACGGCTGCGGTTCCCATCAGCAGGTACGCCAGGCCCGCAAGGTCGCGCTTGCTGAAGGAAAGCTCGCGCAGGCGGGTGCGGTTTTCCCCGCCGTGGTAGCAGCGGGCGTCCATGGCAAGCGAGAGCGTTTCGGCATGGCGGAACGCGCTGGTGAACAGCGGCACAATGAGGGAAGTCATCAGCGCAAGCGATCCCTTGGCGCTGGTACTGAAGTTCGCTCCGCGGCTGATCTGAGCCCGGTAGATGGTGCGCAGCTCTATGGCGAATTGCGGCAAGAAGCGCAGCGCAATGCCCATCATCATGGAAAGCTCGTGCGCGGGAAGGCCGAAACGGCGAAACGGCTCCAGCAGGCGCTCGAAGCCGTCGGTAAGGTCGAGCGTGGTAGTGGCAAGGGTGAGCAGGCTCACGCCCAACAGGAGAATGGTTAGGCGGACGGCGATGAACACCGCCTGCTGCAGGCCTTGTTGGCTGATGCAGATGATTCCCAGCTGGAAGTACACTTCTCCGCCTTGGACGAAGAAGATGTTCAGCAGGGCAGTGAATACTACCAGGATGGCCAGGGGTGCAATGGAGACGAACGCTTGGCGCAGCGAGATATGGGAAAAGGCAAACATGCCAGCCGTGAACAGTGCGGCAACGCCGAGGGAGACGTATGAGCCCGCCGCGAACACCATCACCATGAATAGGATGGAGAGCAGAAGCTTTGCCCGCGGGTCCATCTTGTGCACGGGGGATTCTTTGGCTATGTAGCGGCCGAACACCGCATCGATACTCATGGTTAGCGCGCCTCTTCGCCTTTGAGGATGCGGGCAATCTCGTCTGCCAAGGTGTCTGGTTGGTAGAGCTTCACGGGAAGGGGCATGCCCTGCTCGCGCAGCTCGTTCGAAAGGCGCTGCGCATGGGGGATGCCGAGGCCGATTTCGCGAAGCTCGGTAGCATGCTGGGTGAAGATTTCCTCTGGTGTGCCCAGAAAGGCGATTTCCCCCTCGTGCATGACGATCATGCGGTCGGCCAAGGCGGCGATGTCGTTCATGTTGTGGGACACCATCACCACAGTAAGGTTACGCTGTTCGTGCAGGTGCTTGATAAGGCCCAGGAAGTCGGCGCGGCTTGCCGGGTCGAGGCCGGCGACCGGCTCGTCTAGCACCAGGGTGGTGGGGCGCATGGCAAGCACGCCGGCGAACGCCACACGGCGTTGCTGACCGCCGGATAGCTCGAAGGGGGAACGGGGACTTATCTCATCAAAATCAAGATGCACATCGGCCAGGGCCTCGCGTACACGGGCACCCACTTCTTCTTCGGAAAGCCCCATGTTGCGAGGGCCAAACGCAACATCTTCGTAAACGCTCGCTGCAAACAGCTGATGCTCGGGGTATTGGAATACCACGCCTATGTCGGCGCGGGCTTTGGCGGCAACGCCTTTGGCGGAAAGGTCCTGCCCGTTCCATAGCACGTGCCCCTCGGTAGGGTTGGCCAGGCCGTTCAGGTGCTGCACCAGGGTGGATTTCCCCGACCCGGTATGCCCGGCAACAGCAAGGAATTCGCCTTCGTTCAGGGTGAAGCTCACATTGTGCAGGGCATAGCGCTGCTGCTCTCCGGCTTTCTTCTGGCGTTTGCTTAGCGGGTTGTAGCTGAAGCTTACCTGTTCGAATGCAATCGACACAGTTCCTCCTCCAGCGTGTTCATCTCGGTGTGGGTTCCGACAGGGATGCTGCGGTCTTGCAGAAGGCGCGACATCTGGGTGGAAAACGGCACGTCCAGATTCAGGCTGCGCAGTTTCTCGTCCTGCGTGAGTACTTCTTCAGGAGTGCCGTCCAGCATGCAGCGGCCGTTGTTCAGCACGATGACGCGGTCGGCTTCGGCGGCTTCCTCCATGAAGTGGGTGATCATGACCACGGTCATGCCTTGGGCGTGAAGGTCTTTGCACACGCGCATAAGGCCGCGTCGTCCGCGCGGGTCCAGCATGGCGGAAGCCTCGTCGAAGATGAGGATCTTCGGATGCATGGCAAGCACGCCGGCGATGGCCACGCGCTGCTTCTGGCCGCCGGAAAGGGCGGTGGTCTCGCGCTTTCCGCTGCCGCCAAGCCCCACCTGGCGAAGCGCTGCTTCAACGCGCTCACGCAGCTCGGGGTTCTCTATCCCCAGGTTCTCGGGGCCGAAAGCCACATCGTTTTCGATAAGGCTCGCCACGATCTGATCGTCGGGGTTCTGGAACACGGCCCCGGCGGTGCTGCGGATAGGGTAGATGTTTTCTGCAGCAGAAGTGCTCATGCCGTTCACGGCAACCTCTCCCTTGTCGGGGATGAGAAGCGCGTTGATAAGCTTCGAGAACGTGGATTTGCCCGAGCCGTTGGCGCCCAGCACGCAGACGAACTGGCCTTCTGGGATGGTTAGGCTAAGGTCGGAAAGGACGAAGGTGTCGCCCGTGTAGGTAAAGGAAACGTCAGAGAACGAGATCACGGCTTAGCGGCCCTTCGTCTGTTCCTTCTTCGGGGTGATAAGGTTCGAGATGGCCTTGTAGATGATGAGCGTGAGAACCGCATTCAGGCAGCCCTTCAGCAGGTTGAAGGGAATGAGGATCGGGATGATCATGGCCACGACCGCCTCAAGCGGAACACCCAGCCACATGGGGGTAACGATGAGGTTTCCCACGATGGCGCCGATGGTTGCGGCGATCACGCTGAGCACCAGGCCAACGATGGCAGCAGGGTAGGTGCGCTTCTTCTTGTACACAAGTGCAGCGGGCAGCACGAAGCAGGTAACGGTAAGGACGTTCATAAGGGCACCCGTGAAGTCTGCCATAAGCAGGCCATGGATGATGGCCGTTACGATACCAACGGCCACGCCGGCAGCGGGGCCGAATGCGAAGCCGGATACCATGGCGGGCATGTTGGAGGCGTCGAACTTGAGCCAGGTAACGCCAGGCAGCAAGGGGAATTCCACGAAGGAGAGGATAACGCCGATAGCGCACATGAGCGCCATGGTGACGAGCTGCTTGGTTGACCAGACGTTGGTGTTCTTGGGGGCAGTGGGGGACATGGTTTCTCCTGTCGGTTCATTAACCTGCTTATGGTACCACGCCTGCGATTTTGCCCTCAACATCAGGAAGCGTTCGAGGCTGTGTCCAGGCGCTCTCGTTACCAGTCCGCGACGTGGGCTAGGGCATCATCCCTTCGGGGATTCCCGCTACCCTGCTCGCTTCGCTCGTGCGGTCGCTGCCTCATGCATTAGAAGAAGGTTCGCTTCGCGAACCGTACAGGGATTGACTTCAGAGAACCCCTCAGGGCGATGCCCCAACCCACATCGCTGCTTTTCCGTCTGGCGCGGACGCAGTCGATGATTCTTCGCATTGCTTGAGTGATTGCGGGCACGGGTCTAGAGAAAGCAGAAGCGCCGGGGATGGCGCTTCGATTGAAAGGCTGATGGCGCCCCCGAGAGGACTCGAACCTCCGACGCACGGTTTAGGAAACCGACGCTCTATCCTCTGAGCTACGGGGGCGGATAGACGCTGCCTTATGCAGCCAAGCTATCTTAGCACATAACCCTGTGCGGCTACCGTCGTGCCGGCTTGGCATCGGCTCCCTGGCTTCCGTCTTGCCCGTTTGGCTTGCAGCGTTCGGGATGGACGCACGTTCGCGATACAAAAACGCCGCCCCAGTGGGGCGGCGTTTTAATTTGCTCTGGCTAGTTGGTTTTCGTGCTGCTGTCCGAAGCTGAGCCCTTGGACACGAAGATGGTAATGGTATCGCCCTTCTTGGCACTTGCGCCAGAGGAGGGACTCTGCCTGATGACGTTGCCCTTTGCTACGGTCGAGCTGGATTCGGGTTGCACGTCGTACTTGAAGCCTGCCTTTTCCAGCGCCGCGCCAGCATCGCTTTCGGTCTTGCCCACCACGTTGGGAACCTCAACGGAAGCAGCGCCCGAGGAAACCGTGATCGTGATGGTGGATCCCTTCTTGGCGGTGCCGGTGTCGCTCTGCTTGATGACGTTGCCCTTGTCCACATCGTCGCTGGCTGAGGTTGCCACGTTCACCGAGAACCCTGCACTCTCAAGTTTGCTGGTGGCGTTTGCCTGTGTCATCCCCACCACGTTGGGGATGGATACCTTCTCAGTGCCCTTGGAAAGGTGGTACACGATGGTGTCGCCCTTGTTCGCCTTGGAGCCTGCGCTGGTATCCTGCGAGGCTACGGCACCTTCGGCGACATCATCGGAATACACGGTGTCGCCCTGCTTGCCGCTCAGACCTGCCTGGGAAAGGGCCTTCTGCGCGTCGTCTGCCGACTTGCCCTTCAAATCGGGCACAGATACCTGCTCGGTGCCCTTGGAAACGTTGATCTTGATAGTGGCGCCCTTTTCCGCCTGCTCACCAGCTTTCGGATCGGTGCTTACCACATTGCCCGAGGAAACATCGCTGCTGTACACCTCGGTTTCGGTGCCAACCTTGAATCCTGCCTGCTCCAGCGTGGTGCGCGCTTGGGCGATAGGCTTGCCGGTCACATCGGGCACGGTTACTTTCTCGTTTCCGCCAAGGGCGAATACGGCGCCGGCGATGCCGATGACGCACAGGAGGGCGATGATGACGCCGATGATGACGTTGCGCTTCTTTTTCTTAGCCTTTTCGGCATCGTCGTCAGCAGAATAGGTGCGAGGGCCCACTTGGGTGAAGCTGCCGGTTCCCTGCCCGCCGACGGGGCTCATTACCTGCGTGCTGTTCTGAATGGGGGCAACGCCGCCCATCACCTGTGTTTTAAGGCCGCTGATGTCTTCGCCCAGATTGATGGGGCGCCCAGCCAGGAAGTCGTTTAGGACGTGGCGCATCTCGGCGGCGTCCTTGAAGCGTCGCTCCGGATCTTTCTCGAGTGCCTTCATGATGATGGCCTCGAGCGAGGGATCGATGTTGGGGTTGATGGTGCTCGGTGCAGCGGGAACCTCGTTCACCTGCTTGACGGCAACGCTGACGGCATCTTGCCCGTCGAAGGGGAGCTTGCCGGTGGTTGCCTCGTAGAGCACCACGCCCAGCGAGTAGATGTCGCTGGCGCCGGTGAGTTCCTTGCCCTGTGCCTGCTCGGGTGAGACGTAGTGGGCGGTGCCCAGCACGGTTGCGGTTTGGGAAAGGCCGGCGTCGCCCGCGCGGGCAATGCCGAAGTCCATTACCTTGATGTTGCCATCGGGCTGGATCATGATGTTCTGCGGCTTGATGTCGCGGTGGATCACGCCGCCGGCATGTGCCACCGAAAGCGCCTGGGCAACCTGCGAGCCGATTTCCGCGGCTTTGCGCTGGTTGATGGCGCCGCGTTCCTGGATGGCGGTTTTAAGGTCGGTGCCGCGCAGGAACTCCATGACAATGTAGTACGTGTCATCGTCCAGGCCCCAGTCGTAGATGCTTACGATGTAGGGGCTCTGCAGTTTGGCCGCAGAGGCAGCCTCTTGACGGAAACGCTTGGTGAACGTTGGGTCGGCCGCATACTGGGGGAGCATGGTCTTAACGGCAACCGTACGTCCCAGCACGTTGTCCTGTGCGCGGTACACCTCGGCCATGCCGCCAAGGCCCACTCGCTCGGTTATCTTGTAGCGATTGTTGAAAGTTCTGCCAACCATGCTTCCAGCCACGTTTGTACTCCCTTTGGATCCATGCTTAACGGCTATCCCATAAGCATATCGTATCGGTAGGTTAATACGCCTCTTTTCAGAGCGTGTTCACTTTGTCTCAAGAAATGGGCGCTTACAGGTCTCCCTGTACCGAAAGCGCTGCCTGAAGAACGCTCTTCGCGCGTCCTGCTGCGCCACCGGAAAGCTGCTCTCCGGCCTCTTCCAGGACAATCGCCACCACCACATGGCAATCATCGGAAGGCCCCATGCCAACGAACCATCGGTCGTCCTTTTCCTTTCCGGTTTCTGCGGTGCCGGTTTTGCCGGCGATTGTCACGCCATCGATGGCCGCCGCCGTGCCCGTGCCATTCTTCACAACGCCTTCGAGCACGCTCTTCACGCGCTTGGCAACTGAAGAGCTGCACACGTTGGAGAGGGTGGAAGGCGTTGCGCGGTAGCTGTTCTTGCCTTCGGCGTTGTTTACGCTGTCTACCAGATAGGGCTGCATGATAGTGCCGTCGTTGGCGATGGCGCATCCCACCAAGGCCATCTGCAGGACGGTTGCCTGGGGGCCTGCCGGGGAGCTGTGCTCGCCTACGGGCTCGCCTGCGGCTGCCCATGCGGTTTCCCATTGCGTCATCTCTTCGGGATCGGGCATGAGCGACTTGGTCAGGGGCAAGTCGAAGGTGATGGACTGGTTGAAGCCGAACTTCTCGGACGAGGAGACGAGCTTCTGGGGTCCGATCTGATCGCCGAGCTGGGCATACACCGTGTTGGAGGAAAGCTCGGTGGCGCGGGCCAGCGTGATGGAGCCGTACGATGCGTTGTTGAAGTTCGTTACCTTGCCGCCGCCGATGTCGAGCGTGGAAGGCGAGTCGTACGTGCTTTCCTCTTTGGCTATGTTGTTCTCGAGCGCGGTTTCGAGCGAGACGATCTTGAACGTGGAGCCTGGAGAGTAGAGCGCCTGCGTTGCGCGGTTGTACAGGGCGGAGGAATCGCTGCCGCTGGAGAGGATCTCCTCGATGTCGCTCGCATCGTAGGTGGGCGAGGAGGCCAGGGCCAGCACGGCACCGGTTTCGGGATCCATCACCACGCAGGCGCCCTTGTATCCGCTGAGCGCCTCCTGGGCCGCCTTCTGCACCGTGGAGTTGATGGTGAGCTTCACGTCGTTGCCGGCTGTGGCGGCACCTGAATAGGAGTTAAGCACATCGATCCAGCTGGCGTAGTTGCTCTCGCCCTTCAGCGTGTCGTTGCAAGAGGCCTCGATTCCCGAGGTGCCGTAGGTGTCGGAAGCGTAGCCCACAACCTGCGAGGCCAAATCGCCGGCGGGGTACTCGCGCTTGTAGGAGCCGTCGGACTGCAGCACGGAATGGGCCAGCAGCACGTTGTCGTAGGTGGTGATGGCGCCGCGCTCGCTCTTCGACTCCTTCGCAATGGTGTGGTTGTTGATGGGCATGGACTTATACTCGTCCGCCTGCACCACCATGATCAGCGTGAGGTTCGCCACCAGGAGGGCGAACAGCGCACTGAACACGATCATCGCCCCGGTAAGGCGCTTGCCAAGCGAAACGCGGCCCAGCGGCCCGTTCAGGCTGAAGCCGCCCGTGCCGGAGGACATCTCGGATTCGATGCCTGTTCCCTGGTCGCTTGCGCGCATGAGGAAGCCCAGGATGATGAAGCTCGCCAGCAGCGATGAGCCGCCCTGCGAGACGAAGGGCAGGGTAAGGCCGGTAAGCGGGATAAGGCGGGTGACGCCGCCCACGATGATGAAGGCCTGCAGCACGATGATGGCGGTGAAGCCCACGGCCATGAAGGAGCTGACATCGCTCTTTGCGCGCACCGCGATAAGGATGCCGCGGATAGAGAAGCACAGGTACAGCAACAGGACGCCCGCTGCGCCCAAAAGACCGGTTTCCTCAGCGATTGCCGAGAAGATGAAGTCCGACTCAACGATGGGGATCTGCGAGGCGAGGCCGTTGCCGATGCCGACGCCGAACAGTCCGCCGTCAGCTAGCGAGAAGATGGATTGGACCAGTTGGTAGCCGGTGTTCGTGGGGTCGGCGAAGGGGTTGAGCCAGGTGTCGACGCGCACCTGAACATGGCTGAACAGGAAGTATGCCGCCACGAAGCCGAGCAGGATAAGCCCTAGGCTAAGGAAGATGTATGAGTGCTTGCCGGTTGCCACATACAGCATGGTGACGAACACGAAGAAGAGCACCAGGGCCGAGCCCAGGTCCTTCTCGAACACGATGACCAACAGCGCGATGGCCCACATAACCAGCACGGGAACCAGCGCGCGCAGGTCGGGGATGGGGAAGGGCCCCAGCTTGTGCGAGAAGTCGGAGAGCATCTCGCGGTTCTGCGCCAGGTACGCTGCCAGGAACACCACGATGCAGATCTTCGCCAGCTCGCCCGGCTGCAGCGAGAAGCCGCCGATGGAAAGCCAGATGCGGCTGCCGTAGATCTCGTTGCCCACCACGGGGAGCAACGGCGACAGCAGCAGCAGGATGCCGGCGATCATGATGGTGTACTTGTAGCTGGAGAGCTTGTCCAGGTTGCGCACGAAGGCCAGCACCAGCACCATGAACACCACGCCCAAGAACAGCCAGCCAACCTGCTTCATGGCCAGATCGGGTGCCAGGCGCGTGATGAAGGCGATGCCGATGCCGGTGAGCGCGAACGAGATGGGGAGGATGGCCGGGTCGGCACCGGGTGCGAGCTTGCGGATAGCCAGGTGGGCCACGACGAAGGTGGCGAACATCCCCAGCGGAACGGTGAGGTTGTCCAGCGTGACGGAGCCCCCCTGGTTCATGGCTACCATCGCGAACAGGAGTATGACCAGCGGTGCTGCTAGGCAAAGCAACAGCAGTTCGGTGTTTCGACGTGTCATGCGCTACTCGTTCCCGTTGGTCGTGCCAGCGCTTTGGGCGCCTGCCGAGGCGGAGGCGCTGGCTGCCGAGCTGCCGGTTGCGTTTGTGGAACTGCCGGAGGATGCCTGCGTGGCGACCTTGGTTGCGGCGTCTTGGCGGGCGATCTCTTCCTCGTAGGAGCTGATGATCTCGTCGGCCTCTTCCATGCTGCCGGCGGAAATGCCGTCGTTAAGGCGTGTGGCAACGCTGGGCTGCAGCTTGCTCACATCAACGTCGGTAACGCGATCGAGGCTGGAAAGGGGCATGCCCAGCAGCTCTTCGTTCAGGCCGCGGTACACCGCCACCTTGCCGTCTTGGCTGATGAGGTAGGCGGAGTTGTGCACATATTGGTACGCAGCGAAGCCTGCTGCGGCGAAGATGGCGATAAGCGCTGCTACCAGGAACGCGTAGAGGGCGCGGCTCTTGCGCTTCTCCTTGTGCTCGCGCGCCACGCGGAATCCCTCCACATCCACGACGATGGCCGTGGCGTTGTCGTATCCGCCAGCTTCGAGCGCTGCGGCAACCAGGTTGTCGGCGCACTCCTGCGCGGTTTCCGATCTGCTCATGATACGGGTTATCTCGGGGTCTTCGATCATGGTGGTAACGCCGTCGGAGCAAAGCAGGATGCGGTCGCCTGTTTCCACGTTCAGCTCGTAGATGTCGGGCTGCATATGCGGGTCGGAGCCGATGGCGCGCGTGATGACCGAGCGGTTGGGGTGAACGCGTGCCTCTGCCTCGGTGAGCTGGCCGGCCTCTATCATGTCGGCCATAAGGCTGTGGTCGCGGGTGAGTTGCTGAAGGCGCCCCTGGTGCAGCAAGTACGCACGCGAATCGCCCACCTGGGCAATAACCAGTCGCTCGCCTTCCAGGATGCCGGCAGTGAGCGTGGTGCCCATGCCCTCCCGGCCAATACCCTTGCGCGGAGCCTTGATAACCTCGAGGTTCGCGGCGACTACGGCGCGTGCAAGGGCTTCGCCGTCGGGGCCCTCCGGCGCCAGTTCGGCCAAGGTCTTGATAGCGATCTCGGAGGCTACCTCGCCGGCCTCATGGCCGCCCATGCCGTCGGCGACGGCGAACAGGGGCGGGGTAACCACGAGGCTGTCTTCGTTGTGCTCGCGCACATGGCCCACTTCCGTGCGGCTTCCGAAGAATGACTTCGCGCCCGGCTCGTTTACCGCCTTGCGCTCGGCTCGTGCATTGCGTTGTTTTGGCATGTCGCTGCTCATCTTCTTCACTATTGGGCGTACCTCACTCGCATGGTGACGTCGCCGACGGTAACCTTGTCGCCGTTGCGCAAGGTGGTTGGCTCGGTGATGTAGCGCCCGTTCACGGCGGTGCCGTTGGTGGACCCCAGGTCCTCAACGAAGAGGTTCTGGCCCATCAGCACGAAGCGCGCATGGCGCGAGGATACGTATTCCGCCCCGATAACGATGTCGCTGCCTGGGCTGCGCCCCACGATAACCGGGCCGTTCACGGCTATGTTCACGCCGCGCAGTTCCTTGGGGCCCTTTTCTATGGCAACGGTCCAGGTTTGGCCCTTCTTTCGCTGGCCACGCACCATGCCGATCCCCGTTTTCATGATTGCGAAGAGGAACAGGTACAGCAGCGCCACGAAGAGGAGGCGGCCTATGAGGAGGATAACGTCGATCACGGAAAACCCTATCGTTTGTCCTGGTTGGATAAATGCTGGTATAAAGCGCAAACGGGCTGTGCCGAGGTTAACAGCACAGCCCGTTCAAAGCATGGTTCCTATTGGAAGGTGAACAGGAAAGTTGTGGTGCCCATGGTTACACGGTCGCCTTCCTGCAGCATGGTGGAGGCTATGTGCCTGCCGTTCACCAGCGTGCCGTTGGTGGACCCCAAATCTGCCACGCTCCAGGCACCTGCACCCTCGTTTCGGATCTCGGCATGGGTGCGGCTGACGTTCAGGTCCTCGATGGCGATGTCGCTGGAAAGCGCACGGCCGAGCAGCACACGCTCGCTGGTGAGCGGGAAGGAGCGGTTGGTGGTGAGGTCTATCAGGCGCGGTTGCTGCGCTGCACCGCGATTCGGCGTGGGAGCAGGGGTGCTCAGATCCTCGAAGCGCATCGTCTGGGGTATGGCGGGGACTGCCGGGGCGGGCGCGGGTGCCGCTGCCGGTGCCTGCGCGGGGGCTGCTGCGCAGGCCATAGCCGCAGCATCATCGGCCATAACGTCGATGCCCGCGCTTGCGTAGTTGCCCTGCTGCGCAGGTTGGGCGGGCGCATACGGTGCAGGGGAATAGCCCTGGTTCATCTGCTGGGGCAGGGGCGCGGCGCCATCCTGGGCGGAAAGCCCGTAGCGCTGCATTTCCTCGGCACGCAGCTGGGAAACGATGGGAGCGGAAACCATTTCCGCGATGACGTCGAACTTGCCGTGCTTAAGCTCATCGTCGATGATGAAACGCACCAACGGGGAACCGTCCATGGCCAAGCCGAGCTCCTGGGCCTTGCCGCGCAGGTACGTTTCCGTTTCGCCGGCCAGGGTGGGGTAGTAGCCGAAAAGGCGCTCATCGTCGTCGGGGTTCACCAGCACGGTGTAGAGCGTGGGAGCGAACTCCTTGCCGGCGCCCACCATCTTCTCGCGGCGCATCTGCTTCTCGGCCTTCTTGGCTATCTGAACGGGGCTGATGGGGGCGTCGAAGAACTTGTCGCCCATCTTATCGAAGCCATCTTCCATATGGCTTTCGAATTTCGAGAATAACCCCATGAGTGATCTCCTTACGGTGCAAGAGTTGTACGTTCAGGATGCAGACGCCTGCTGCATGATATTCCAACCATCAATCTTGCCATAACAGAGGTAAAACCTTCTTTTTTTCACCCCATCGCCACGTAAATGCGCAAAAACGGCAGTACTAGGGCCAAGCCCTAACGCACTTCACCCTTCTTCGCCAGGATTTCGCGGATCTTCTCCAGGTGCACCAGGCCGTCCAAGTACCCCTGGCGGCAGGCGGTTTTCAGGTGATCCTTGTTGCGCTCGGTGCGGGAAAGCTCAAGGCTCTCGTCGGGCGTGATGATGTATGCCTTGCCCTGCTGCTCCAGCTGGAAGGCGTACTCGCGCTCGTTGTTGTACACGTGGTGGCGAACCCTCATGCAATCGATGAGGTTAGGGTACTGCCCCAAAACCCGTTCCATGGCGAAGATGCCCTTCTGCGGCTCCTTCACGTAGCCGCGTGGCTGGGTAAGCACCACCACCAGGAAGTCGCAGCCGTCTTCGAGCGCCTTCTGGCAGGGGATGGGGCGCGTTATGCCGCCATCCATGTACAGCTCGCCGCGGAATTCCACCGGCGGGCTGAACAGCGGCAACGAGCAGCTGGCGCGCACTACGGTGAACTTGTCGTCGAAATCCTGCTTGGTGAAGAACTCGGGTGTGCCGGTTTCCACCTTGGTTACGCCCACCACGAACTCGCAGGGGTTGGAAAGCGCCGTTTCCATGTCGTAGGGCACGGTGTTGGGCAGGTCGCCGAAGATGAAATCCATGCCGAAGAACGAGCCGGTTTTGAACCAACTCTGGATGCTGGCCCAACGCGGGTCGTTGGCGTAGTCGATGTTGCAGGAAAGCGCGCGGCCGCGCTGCTTGGAAACGTACGAGCTGCCGTTGGACGCGCCGGCGGAAACGCCGATGGCGTAATCTGCCCAGAACTCCTGCTCAAGAAGTGCCTCGATGATGCCTGCGGTGTACGCTCCTCGCATACCGCCGCCTTCGAAAACGATGCCGATCTTCATGGGTGCTCCTTCGCTTTCGGGAGCGCCGCCTGGCAGATGTGCGGGTAAGCTTCTTTGGCAGGTTTTCCGGGGCGAAAGCATGCCAAGGGAACTGCCCTTTCAGGGATCGCCAAGGGGCGTTCTTTTGTGCTTGTCAGGCAGTATAGAGCTAATTCGATGGCCGATCGCACGGGGTTCGTGGCGGCTTGGCAACGCCCATGAAAAAACCGTCTTGGATGGTGTTGCTGGACAGGTTTTCTCGACCTGTCCGCGCCGGGCGGGGCCCCATGCACCTCGTCGCCCCCTTCGCTTTCTTCGGCTTCCGGGCAAGCGCGAAGGGGCGGCGCGGATGGGCGGTTTACCCACCTTTCGCGAGCTGTTAACACAAAACATCTTGCATTGCGAAGCGAGTTACCCTAAGCTAACTCGCCGATATTAAAAGTAACGCTTGGATAACTTTACTTGCGCAAAGGGAACCGCACCGTAGGGCGTGACGGACCGTTCGGTTTGGCGCTTCGGGGCGAGTCCTGATGCAAAAAGGAAAGGGCGCAGCCAGAAAGGAGAATGCGCTTCCAAAGAGTTGAACCGCACGACCACATAGTTACCCCCCCCAACAGAAAGGAACCTTATGGACGAACAGTCTGTAAAGGGCAAGGTGGGAGTTGGCCAGGCCGCCGCACGCGGCTTCGTGGCCACGGCATTGACGCTTTCGCTGGTGCCGTCCCTTGCCTACGCAAGTCCCGATAACGAAGAAGAGGCCCCCGCTACCAACGAAAAGACCTCTTCCGAAGCCGGAACGACTTCAACTAATAATGATAACGCAGTTTCCCTTGCCTCCGCAGTGAGCAAGGCTGCATCCAGCTACGATCTCTCCAAGATTGCCGACGGGACGTATGAGGGTACGGCCGAGATCGGCGAAGACGGCCTCACCATCGATGGCGAGGATTCGGGCGTTGATGACGGCGATGAATTTGACGGGTACACGCTCAAGGTTGCTGTGACGGTTTTCGATCATGCGATTACCAAGGTAGAGGTGCTGAGCGAGGCCCCTTCGGAGAGCGAGTCCTATCAGAGCAAAGCTGTGAACGGCGTGCCGAGGAAGAGCATTGCGGGCGTGCCTGACCAGATCATCTCGGGCAACGGTACCGGTGATGTTGATGCTGTTTCTGGCGCAACGGTAACCAGCAAGGCTATCGTTGCTGCAACCAACAGCGCCCTGCAAGCCGCGTACGACGACCAGAACAAGCAGGTCGAAGACGAGTACACCTACGGATACGCTGGTCTGACCTGGGCTGAGTATTGGGCGGCTGAAGGTGTGTACAACGCCGACAACGTGGAGTCCAGCACCGAAGCCGACTCTCATGACGAGTACGACAAGGGCGGCTACGACGTGGTAACCCGCGCCACCGCGAACCACGGCCTGCATCGTGGCAGCTATCAGTGCATTGCTACTATCACGTGCACCGATGGGACCCAGTTCCAGGTTTCGTCTTGGGCCGATGACGGCAAGACGTTTACCACCACCGACGGCAAGACTGTCGAGTGGAACAGAGGTGAGATGACCTGCAACGGCCAGGCCTACACCATGGACCACTACGAGGTAAGTGGAATCAAGTACGTTCCCGTGAAGGTGAAGACCTCCGATCTGGACGACTTCAAGGCTCGGTACCAGTTTGTCGAAAACGGCGGCACCCTCACCGGCGGTTATAGCGAGAAGAACCTTCAGGCATATTCTCTTACCGCCAGCGTTGATGCCAGCACCAATGGCTTGAAGGAAGCCACCAAGAGCGGTGATTCCTTCACGTTCGCAAAGGCGGCAACGGGCACTGGCTCGGGTATTGAAGGCGCCGAGCTCCAGACGGCGGACCTCTCTGCTATGAGTCCTGAGCTCAAATCGGGTGACAAAATTGGCAGCTACGGCGAGTTCATCCGCCTTGACTTCTTGGAGAACTACGGTGCCTTGGGCTCCAAGATGCAATCGGTTACCTGGGATTACTATGGCGATGTGGATCCTGCTTCTGCGGGGGCTGCTCCTAAGGCATCCTTCGGCACCAAGTTCGCGGCTGACAACTGGATGCACAAACAAATCGGCATCCAGCTAGGTCTCACCGATTCCTACCGTTGCCAGCTTCCCGAGGGTACGGACGGCACGGGTTACTGGAAAGTGACCATCCACGCATTGGGTTACGCCGACAGCTCGTATACGTTCCAGGCCGCCTCGGAGAACATCAAGCAGGAAGAGACTCCTGTTAGCGAGGAAACCAAGGCCAGCCTGCAAAAGCTCGTCGAAAAAGCGAAGGCCTTGAACGAAAGCTCTTACACTGCAGAGTCGTGGGCAGCTATGAAAGCCGAGCTCGAGGAGTCAGAGGAGCTCCTCGCTAAGACGGACCTGACCGAATCTGCCGCTTCTGAGCAGATCGAGCATCTGCAGGCCGCTATCGACGCTTTGGTGAAGGTTGCTCCTGAAGCGGGCGACTACGTGCTGATGAACATCCCGTATAGCGATTTCTATGCTAACGAGACCACCAATAACGACACCAGCGTCGACGTCTTCACATCCGCAACGAAGAACAAGACCAAGGGCAGCCTTGCGGCTGGCACCTATCACACCGAGGACGGCTCCGAGATCACGGGCGTGACCTTTGCCGTTAAAGTGACGGATTCCGCCGCCGGTATCGACTGGTCCAAGTACACCCAGGTCGAAAGCTCCGATGCCCTGGCAACCGCTGGCTCGTATTCCTACGTTGTCCTCGACGAAGAGGGCGAGGCGCCCGTCAACTACAAGGAACTTTCCCTCGTAGGCGGTAATGTTTCGTTCAGCAAGACGGTTGGTGCCGATGCCGTCACCATCGACGGCTCTTCTGAGGCTGAGTTCACCGCCGACAGCACTTGGGGCGACTACGAGCTGGACTTCAGTGCCAGCAGCAACGTGTACGCAGCCCTCAAGGACGCCACCATCTACGGCGCTGTGGTGAACACCACCGACGGCACTGGCTATGGCATGCGCAGCCTGGAGAACATTTGGAAAACCGGCAAGCACGGTTTCGAGCTTGCCTGGTGCACCGGCTTCACCGATAAGGTTCACGGCTGCATTACCTATCCCGAACACTACAAGTCCATCATGGGCAAGACCTTGAAGGACGTGGTGGTGTACACGAGCGCTGGCACCTATCAGATCACCCTTGGCGTTAACGGCATCTATGTGCCCGTGAAGACAAACGATGCTCAGGTTACCGTCGATGAGGTTGACATGGATGCAGCCGATCCGGTGGTGAAGGCCGCGGTAAGCCTGCCCGCTGATTTCAATGCTTCCTACAAGATCGATGGCGAGGATGCAACGCAGATCCTTGGCTCTGATGGCAGCGTTTCCTTCAATGCCCAGGGCATGACCCCTGGCGAGCATACGCTTACCGTTGTGGACAAGAACGGAACGTACGCAGATATCAACATCGACTTCGTGGCATCCACCAGCAATCAGGTTGCCAGCTTCGACGATGCTGCGGCCAAGGTTGTTGCGGCGAACGACGTGCCTGAGGTCGACTTCGCCAACTACCTTTCCAACATCGAATCGGTGAAGGTGAACGATGAAAGCTATGCGGCATGGGGCCGCGGTGCCGCTAAGATCATTTCCACTGATGGCGCTATCAACACCGAGGCAACATCCGGTATGGGTGATGCCGCCAAGAAGGTGTTCGACAGCTACGGCGCCTACAAGATCGAGGTGACCTCCACCGGCTATAGGTCAAACCTGACCTTCACGTACAACTACGAGGCCGATAAGACCGCTCTGAAGAGCGCCATCGATTCGGTATCCGAACTGAAGGAAGACGACTACTCCCAGACGTCTTGGGCAAAGCTGCAGGAGGCCGTTACCAACGGTAAAGATGTTCTGAACACCGTAGAGGCCACCGATGACGCCGTTGCAGCGGCGGTCCAGGCCATCAACGATGCCATCGACGCCCTTGAGGCCAACCCGCGCATCGAGCTGAGTGACCTTATCGACAACGCCGAGCAGCTTACCCAGGCCGATTACACCAAGGCTTCCTGGAAGGCATTCGATGCAGTGCTCCAGAGCGCCAAGGCTGTTGCTGCCGATAGCTCTGCTACCGACGCCCAAGTTACCGAGGCTAAGAACGCCTTGGTAAAGGCCCAGGCCAGCCTGGTGAAGGCCGCAACCTTCGACCAGAAGACTGACCTTAAGGTTGAGATCGGCAAGGCAGATGTGCTGAACGAATCCGACTACACAGCTGAAAGTTGGGCTGCATACCAGCAGGCTCTGAAGGCTGCCATCGAGGTTGTGAACAGCGAAGACCTCTCTGCCGACGAGGTTTCTCAGGCGCTTAGCCAGCTGCAGAAGGCTCGTACGGCTCTGGTTGCTGCAGAGGATGACTCCAATAACAACGGTGGTACTACTAACAACGTTACCAACAATGTGACGAACAACACCACCACCAACAACGGGTCCGACTCCAGCAAGAGCGGTTCTGCGAAGACCGGCGACAGCACCGCTGCCGTTGCGGGTGGCTTCGGCGCCATTGCCGCTGCCGCAGCAGCTGCAGCCGCTTGGACGCGCCGCCGCATCCTGCGCAAGTAACAACCCGAACAGACAGCTGGGCTTTGTGGACGAGCCTGGCAAAACAGCTGATGGCGGAGGGCTATGTGCCTTCCGCCATCAGGCGTAGTTGGAGAGGTGCAACTGCATGACCAAGCCAGAACAGGGCAAGCATGCTCAGGTCAAGGAGCGCATGAAGGCGGCCACCCTTTTGGCACCAGCGGTCCTTACCGGAGCCGCGGTGGCCTTTGCTGTGGGCTCGTATCAGCCGTTGGTGTTCGACCCGAACTCGATTGTGGCTACCGCCCAAGCCGAGGCGCAAGAGCTGAAAACCGCCGAGGCAACTTCCGAAAAGCAGGAGGCGAACGACCCGGTTATCGAATCGAACTTCGGAATGGACATCGGCCAGTTAAGCGATGGAACATACACCGGATCGGCGCGCGGGTACAAAAGCGTCATCACGGTGCAGGTAACCGTTTCAGGCGGCAAGATCACTGATATCCAGGTTGTCTCCCAGGGCGACGATGAGCCGTACTTCAGCAATGCGCGCGCGGTTATCCAGCGCGTTATCAGCTCGCAGAGCATGAATGTGGATACGGTTTCCGGCGCCACCTATTCTTCCACCGGCATCCTGGTTGCCATCAAGAACGCGCTTCTGCAGGCGGCAGGCCAGTCGCCAGTGGAAAATGCCGTTGTGGCTGCTCAGCAGACGGTTTCGCACCAGCCGGCGTCAAACACCTCCATGCCTTCGGGCACTATGAAGGACGGCACGTATACGGGCAGCGGGATGGGCTACAACGACAACATTGCCGTGAAGGTGACCGTTTCCGGCGGCAAGATCACCGACATCACAATCGTGAGCTCGGACGACGACGAGCCGTACTTTACCAATGCCCGGGCAGTGGTTTCGCGCATCCTTTCCGCTCAGACCACCAACGTGGATGCGGTTTCGGGCGCCACGTATTCCTCTAAGGGCATCATGGCAGCGGTTTCCGATGCTCTGCAGAAGGCGGTTGCTGCGGCAAATGGCGACGGCGGCAGCGATAGCGGTAAGGGCGACGGCGGCTCAGACGGCAAGACCGATCCGGTGAACCCGGATCCAACGCCTAGCCCCGATCCCGGTCCAAGCCCGGTAGACCCCGATAACCCGGATGAGCCGGTGCGCTATGCGGACGGGTCTTATACCGCCTATGCCTATTGCGCCGACACTGAGCGTCCCGATCGCTACGACCCGTACTATGTGGCGCTTACCGTTACGGTGAAGGATGGTGTGGTTGCGGGCATTTCCGATATCCACGGCTCCGCCACCGGCAACGAGGGTGATGCGGTGCTCAGTCCCTACAACGCCGACGACAACGATATTTACCTGGGGTATGCCAAGGATGGCCGCACCCGCAAGAACGTTGAGTACGTGGGCGTGGTGAACCAGCTGCTGAAGGGCACGGCGTCTTCTTCAATCACTGCGGTTTCGGGTGCCACCTACTCCTCGCGCGCCATCGCCAAGGCCTACGATGCGGCTTTGGCTCAGGCGGCAGCGGAATATAAGAAGCAGCACCCCGAATCGGGCAATGCGGATGCATCGGGCTCCGAGCCTTCCGCCGAGGGCGGCTTGTCAACAGGTGCGGCATCGGGGCAGGGCTCCAGCTCTGGCTCTGTGGCCGATTCGCCTTCGGTGAGAGCGGGTTCCCATGCTTAGCCTCCTAGCTGAAAAACGCTTGTTCATCGTTAAGGCGGTGAATGTCGCCATCGTTGCTGGCCTGGTGGTTTGGTTCAGCGTTTGGGCTGGCCAGGCAGCTGCTGCCGATGCAGAGGTGCAGGCGCAGATTACTGCTGCCGAACGTGCTGCGAACCGTGGGCCCTTCGCCACGGACGGCGTGTTCACCGGTTCTGCCCAGGGCTATGGCGGCCCGGTGACCATGCAGGTAACCATCAAGGATGGCTATATCGATGACGTGCAGGTGCTCTCTGCCCCTAACGAGGATGCGCCCTACCTTTCGCAGGCTATCAAGCTGCTCGACGATATCAAGGCGCAGCAGACGGTGAACGTTGACACCGTTTCGGGCTGCACCTATTCATCGGTTGGCATCTTGAATGGCGCCAAGGAAGCTCTGGAGAAGAGCAATTCCGGCCAGGCAGGTGAAGGCGCATGAGCGAAGCGAAGCCAGTGAAGCTTGCTGCGGACGATCAGCTTGGGAAAGCGAAAAGCGGAGCTGTGCCAGCTCGGGATGCGCTTCCCCGAGACGCTCAAGGCAGGGAAGGGGAAAGCGGCGTCGAAGCTGCCGGTTCGGCACGCAGCGCAGCCGGTAACCGCTCGGCGAAGGGCTTGGGTGGGGCCGGCAAGCCAAGGAAGTCGGGCAAGGCCGCCCAGCGGGCCCGCTCGATGCGTATCCACCGTATCGTACGCTGGTGCGTGCAGATAGGCTTTTTCATCCTTGCCCCGTCTATCTTCAGCGCGGCGTTCAACGGCGTGAAGTATGCAGCTACCCAGATAGGCCTTGGGCAGGCCGTCAGCCCCACGGCGTTCGTCGTCCTGCTTGTGGGCATGCTGGCATTCACGGTGCTGTTCGGACGCTTCTTCTGCGGTTATGCCTGCGCGTTCGGCACGTTGGGCGATGCGGTGTACCTGCTGTTCACGCCCCTGCGAAAGCTGCTGGGTGTTCCCGACAGGCCGCTTTCCGGGAAGGTGCAGCGTGCGGGGCAGTACGTGAAGTTCGCGGTGCTCGCTGCTATTGTGCTGATGTGCTTCTTCGGTGTTTGGGCGGAGGTCTCGGGCTACAGCCCCTGGACGGCGTTCGCGGGCATCGTTGCGTTCTCCGTTGACGGGATAGATGCCGTTGCTTTTATCGTGCTGGGCGCGCTGGTGCTGGGGATGGGCTTCGTGAAGCGCTTCTTCTGCCAGTTCCTGTGCCCGTTGGGCGCAGCGTTCGCGCTGATGCCGGTGCTGCCGTTCTCGGCGTTTTCCCGCAAGAAGGCGTGTTGCTCCAAGCGATGCGGCCAATGCTGCGCCGGTTGCCCGGTTTCGGTGTTTCCCGATGCCGATGCCTTTACCGCCGGCGAGTGCATTTCGTGCGGAAAGTGCGCCGACGTATGCCCTATCGGCAATGCGGGTCTGCTGCGAGCGAAGGCAACGGGCGAGCTGCGCGTGGGCAAACCGCCGAAACGCATCTTGCGTGGCAACGAGGTGTGGCTGGTGCTGTTGAGGGCCGTGTTGCTGGCTGGCGTGCTGTGGGTTGCCGGCGCTTTAGGCAATGTGCCAACGTTTACCGAGGCCACGGGTGTTTCACTGCCCTGGGGGTAGGGCGCGTCCGTTCCCCGATGCTGCGTTCCCAGGATTGGCGGTGCCGGCTCCATCTGGCGTGGGCGGATGAGGCAGTGCTGCTCGCCCCAGGGGCCAGGGCGATGCTTTGGCGGTTCGCTGCCGTTCCTCTATATAAGTTGTGGTCTTCGCACGATGTAAGTTCACCCTGGCTTACAATTTGATCTGGATTGCCGAAGGCCTTGCCTGGGTAGGTGCGAAGAGCTGATCGCCGCCCAGGTAAGGCCGGGTGTCTTCGAGAAAGGAACGGGTTTGGAAAACGGGCAAGAGCCGACGGGCATTGCGCGCTTCGATGCGGCAATGGGAAGCGGGTTCGTGCGCGCCGCTGATGCGGGCGTTTCGGTTTCCCGCAGGGGGTTCTGCTCGTTGGCGCTTGGCGCTGCGGCGCTCTGCGCACTGCCGCCGCTCCTCTCGGGATGTTCGGGCTCAAACAGCGATTCCGATTTGGGGCCGGTGTACTCAGACGACCAGATCCAGTCCGTCACGCTGTTCCTGTTCGATACCGTGATCTCCATCAGCGCAGCCTGCTCCAAGGATCTGATGGACCAGGTAAGCGCCCGCCTAACGTACTTCGAGAACAAGCTTTCCCGCACGGTAAAGGGAAGTGATGTGTGGAATATCAACACCGCCAAGGGCGCTCCCACGCAGGTTTCGGCGGAAGCGGCCGACTGCATCTCTAAAGCCCTTGGGTTCGGCAGGGAATCGAATGGGCTGTTCGACATCACCATTGGCGCGGTTTCTTCCCTTTGGGACTTCGTGGAGGGCGTGAAGCCGGAAGATGATGCCATCGCCGAAGCGATTACCCATGTGGACTACCGCGGCGTGAAGGTGGAGGGGAACACGGTTACCCTTTCCGACCCTGAGGCAATGATCGATTTGGGCGGCATAGCCAAGGGCTACATTTGCGACGATATCGTGGCCATGTTCCGCGAGGCTGGATGCGACAGCGCTTCCATCAGCTTGGGTGGCAATGTGTACGTCATCGGCAAGAGCTTCGACGGCGACGAGTGGAATGTGGGCGTGCAGGATCCCAACGGTGCCGTCAACGCAACCATCGCCTCTGTAAAAGCGCAGGATGTCTCGGTGGTGACCAGCGGCCTGTACGAGCGCGGTTTTGAGAAGGATGGCGTGTTCTACTACCACATCCTTGACCCGAAGACGGGCTACCCGGCGAAAACCGACCTGGAAAGCTCTTCCATCACGTGCGAAAGCTCCACGACGGCCGATGCCTATTCCACCATCCTGTTCCTGATGGGCCACGACGCCGCCATGAGCTTCGTCGAAGGCGACGATAGGTTCGAGTGCGTGCTGGTAGACGAAAACGACAATGCCACCAAATCCCAGGGCTCGGCATTCGTGCTGGGCAGCGAATAGAAAGGCTCAAACTATGACCAAGGTCCCCGCAGGCGAGGTTGCTCCCCGAAAGAAGCTCAACGCGGTGTTTGCCGCCATCATCATTGCCCTGGTGGTGGGTGGGGTGTTGGCCACCAACGCATTCGGCCAGTCCGTTGCGGCCAAAAGCGCCGTTGTGAAGGACTCCGACAACAACGAGTACGTGCTGGACCTTTCGAAGGACAGCACCACGGTGGTTTCCACCGAGCTGGGCACGAACCTGGTGGTGGTGGAAAACGGCACGGTTCGCGTGAGCGAGGCCGACTGCCCTAATCATGATTGCGTTGATCAGGGTGCTATCTCGAAGGCGGGGCAGCAGATCGTGTGCCTGCCGCATAAGCTCACCATCGACATCTCCGACCGCGAGGCTGCCCCCACTTACGACGTGGTGGGCAAGTAGCCCTGCGCAAGAAGGGTCTTTCCAGCGGAAACGATGGGTCGCAGCTCGAAAAGGGAACAGCCAGATCAGCTTAGGGCGCAGCGCTTGGCGCGCGCTTCGCTGCTTGCTGCCGTTGCGCTTATCCTGAGCTACATAGAAACCATGATCCCCCTGCCGGTTGCCCTGCCGGGGGTGAAGCTGGGCTTGGCGAATATCGCGGTGGTGGTTGCGCTTTTCGCGTTGGATGCCCCTACTGCCTGCGCTGTTGCCGCAGTGAAGGTGCTGGCTTCGGGCTTTTTGTTCGGATCGCCCATGATGCTTGCCTACAGCCTGGGCGGCATGGCGCTGGCTTTGTCATCGATGCTTCTGCTTCGGCTTGTTCCCGGCATAAGCGTGGTGGTGGTAAGCATGGTTTCGGCCATCTGCCACAACGTGGGCCAAATCGCCGTTGCGTGCCTGATGCTTTCCGCCCCGGCTGTGTTCATAAGCTTGCCGCCCTTGGCGGTTGCCGCGTGCATAACCGGCGCGCTTACCGGCGCAGTGGCCCAGGGCGTTTTGGCAAGCGTGCAGCACGGTGCGGGCCGGCAGGCCTCGCCCGCAGGCTCGCTGCTTTCACGCCTTGTTTGTAAGGAACGGGAGCGCGCTGCGTGCCGCGGGTGCAAAGGCGGCGAAGGGGTGGCGGCCTGTTCGCGAAAGGCCAGCTTCGGCAGGGGCAAGGCGAAAAGCTCGACCGCGCATAGCTCGGGCGGTGCGGCTTCGGCCGGCTCCTTCGGTGTGTACCGGAAGGGGGAATCGCTGGCGCATCGGTTGGATCCGCGCACGAAGCTTGTGTTCACGCTGCTGTTCTTCGCTGTGGCGTTCGCGGCACAAGGGCCGATGCTCGCTGCGGTGGTTGCCCTTACTGCAGCATCACTGGCCGCTTCCGGCATAGGACCAGCCAGCGCCCTTGCCATGCTGCGGCCCTTCAGGTGGCTTGTCCTGTTCGTGGCGGTGTGGGATGCGTTTTTCACCACGGGCGGCGATGCTATCTTCCAGGTGGGCGCCTTGTGCCTTACGTCTGGAGGGCTTCAATTTGCCGGAGAATCGGTGCTGCGCTTCTGCTGCATGCTGCTGGGAACCTCGGCCCTTATGCGCACCACGGCGCCTACCCAGCTAACCGATGGGTTCGCGGGCCTTCTGGAGCCGTTGCGCAGGCTGGGCGCGTGGGTAGACGACGCAGCACTGGCCTTAGGCCTTACCTTCCGTTTCATCCCCACGCTCGCAGAAGAGCATGCGCGCATCCGCCGTGCCCAGGAATCGCGTGCAGCCTGTTTCGGGGGAGGGGTGGCCAGCCGCCTTCAAGCCTATGTTTCCGTGTTCACGCCCCTGTTCGCAGGCGCCCTGCGCCGGGCCGACTCGTTGGCGCTTGCCATAGCCAGCCGTTGCTACGGCTGCGGCGAAACGCGAACCTGCATCCGCGAATATCGTATGCAAGCCGCAGATTGGGTGGTGCTGGCCGTTGTTGCGGCGGTGCTTTCCTGCGCGTTGATTCGGTAATTGCAAATAAAAGCAATTTTTCCCTTGCATAGTTGGCAAGGGTAAGGTACATTAATTCTCGCACTTTTTGCTGCAC
>CAVIKC010000012.1:0-41659 GCA_963643405.1 Succinivibrio sp. | reverse complement strand
GCCTATTGGACGTCGAAAGAGCGCGAGGAGATGCCGGTTGATCAGCTAAAGCCCATCGTCGAGGCGTATCTTAGCGAAGGTTCCGTCTGCGCGCTTGCGACCGGCACCGGCGACTACGTGCGCTGCACTCCCCTGGAGTACAGCTTCCACGACGGCAGGTTCTGGATCTTCACCGAAGGCGGGGAGAAGTTCATCGGCCTGGAGAAGAACGACAACGTCGGCCTCGCCGTGTTCGACAAGAACCCGAGCTTCGGCGAGCTGAGGAGCGTGCAGGTCATGGGCAAGGCGGAGATCGTCGCGCCGATGTCGGCGGAGTACGTCGCCCACGCGGAGCACAAGAAGATCCCGGTGGCCGCATTGAAGAAGCTCTTCGACCAAGGGCGCCCGATGCACCTCATCCGCATCGCGCCGGTAAGGATGGACGTGCTGTTCTCGGAATTCAAGAAGCAGGGGTACGACGCTCGCCAGGTGCTGGATTTCACGGATCGCGAGCCTAGGCAATAGGCGCGGTAATGGAAATCCGCCGATGATCGGTGATTGTCTCGAAACTTGCGTTTCCGCAAGTAAGTAAGGGCATTCTCGGGAAACCAGTAGCACCCTTTGTTAGATTCCGTGACCCTTTGCACGGTGTTTTCGCGCATGGGCCTGCACGTGTCTTCCGCCTAGCACTCTAGACCGATCGCCCTGTCCCTACGGGTTGCACTTGCCGCAAGGCGAGTAGCCCTGATCTAGGAGCTGCTCGCGGGTGCCTATGAAGCTCTGCTTATTGGAATCCTTCATCTTGGCGACGGAGCTGCACGAGGGATCATGGAACTTCTTGGTGCTCGTGTTCAGCACATAGCTCGCCTCGGCGGCGTCCTCGGAGGCGGTCTCTGTCGCCTGCTCTTCCGCGAGGGCGCTGTCGCCGGTGGCGTAGTCGATGGATACGCCCGGCTGCACGTTGTAGCAGTAGGCGTCGAAGCTCACCCCTGCGCCGGAGTCCTCGACCGACCAAGCCTCCATCTGCACGCCGCTGGCAACCAGGTTGCTGCCATCGAACACCGGCGTAACGCGGTAGAGCACGTGGTTGCCGGTGCGCTCGACGTAGTTGGCCACCTTGTCCTCGAAGGGCAGCATGCCCTCCACGTTCAGGTAGCGCGTGCCGGTGATGAGGTTCTTGGTGTTGGCGTTCTCGCCGGCCAGCTGGTAGCCGATGAGGTGGCAGCGGTTGTAGAGGTAGTTGCCGTCCACGACGCCGTTGTAGCGCACGGTGTGCCAGCCCGACGGCTTCACCGAGCCGATGCTGCCGCGCTCCTCGGTGGGCATGGTCTCGGTGCCGATGAGCGCGAAGGCCACCCCGCAGCGGCCCAGCGAATCGAGCGGGCTGTACTCCTCGAAGCTGCCGCGGGCCTTGTCGCTATCGGTGAACTGCGGCTCGTTGCCGTAGAGCTCCACATAGGGACTGCCAGAGTACGCCGGGATGCTCGCGAGATCTGTCGCGGCCACCGACGCCAAGCTCAAACCTTCAGCGTTCTGGGCTTGGCTTTCCGAGCTTTGCTCAACGGCCGCCTGCTGGGAACCGGGATCGGCACTGGCCGGGGATGAGCATCCCGGCAGCAGCGAGACGGACAGCAGAAAGGCCAGGAGAAGCGAGAGCAAGCTCTGCGGTTTCAGCTTTGACGCCTTATTGTTTCGAGTGCTGTTCAAGATTTCTCGCTTATCTTTTTTACCGCCGTCTCCAGCTCGGCGGGGGTCCTATATCTCATTCGGCGGTTTCCTTACGGGTTGTGGTCATGAACTCGATGGGCGAACTGAGAGACGCTTCCCTTTTCGGGGTACTCCCTGCACTTTTAACGAGCTCGTCGAGCCTCGCGAAGTCCAAGCCGGCCCTCGCGGTTTCATGGCAGGTGCCGGCTATGAGCGAAATCAGTGAGCTTCCATATGGCAGCCAGCTCATCGACCTCGCTTGCCTGCGTGCCGACGAGCCGGTAGGCGCCGTGGCAGACGCGCTAGCCCCTCCTGCGGCGGGCAGCCACGACGGCTGCCGCGATTGCGACCACGGCCACGGCAGCAACGGCAATCACGGCAAGCACAGGGACAGAGTCGCCGGTCTTGGCGAGGGAAGACTCGCCGGCGTCAGCGGCAGTCCCGGAAGCGGGATCCTCGCCGCCGTCGAAGCGAGAGTGGTTGCCCCCGATGGTTATGCCCTCTATCAGGCTCGCGTTATCGCCGGACACCGCGTCGACGTGGATGCCGCCGCCGCTCTCGTACCAGTCGAACTTGCCGGCAGGATCGTCGTCGAGGCATGAGTTCCCGGCAACCGTCCCCGTCCGGTCCTCCGACTTGAGGGTGAAGTAGGTGCCGTTGAAGTAGATGCCGCCGCCGGCGGAGGTGGCGCAGTTGCCGCTTACCGTGGACCCCTTTTCCATGGTGATGGTCGTGCTCTTCCCGGCGTAGATGCCGCCGCCGCATTCACCTCGGGCGTAGTTGCCGTCCACGTGGGAGGAGCTCATGGCCAGCGTGGAGCTGGCGCCCAGCTTTATTCCGCCGCCCGAAACAAACAAGTTGGTGCAGCTGCTGTTGTGGGACACCGATGCGTTGCTGAGGGTTATCGGGCATTCCTCCTTCGCGTCGATGCCGCTGTGGCCGCAGCCGGCCACGGCCACGTTCTCGAGGGTGGCGCTGGAGTCGTTCTCCATGTGAACGCCCGCTCCCTTGCCGCGGCCGTTCTCCGTGTTGGTCACCAGGCCGGACGCCTTTATGCTGAGGTCGGCCCAGCCGTCAACCGAGTTGTCGTAGCCCCGGTAGGCGAAATCCTTGGCATCGGCGCTCGAGGTCAGCTTGAGGCTCGCGTGCTCGTTCAGGTAGAACGTCGCGTCGGAGTTGGAGCTGGTTATCTTATGCCCGTTCATGTCGATGGTGACCGACTTGCTGTCGGCAATGTCGATGCTGGCGGACCCCAGGTCCCAGTCCTTGTCCATCACGATCACGCGGTCGTTGTAGGCGTCCTCGATGGCGTCTTTGACGGTGGCGTAGTGGTAGGTGCGCCCATAGTCGCCATTCGAGTGGGCGATGTACTGGTCATCGTCCGCCATCGCCGTAGCCGGGCAAGCGAGCGCGCACAGCGCCAGCATCAGCGCCGCAAGGGCGGCAATCAGGCCGGGCGCTCCTAGTCGGGAAGATTAGTTCTCCATGGGGCCATCCTTAGAACTGCGTCATTCGATGCCTTGATCTTATCGCATCCGGTCTTCACGCCGGATCTTCCTCACGTTCGCATTCATTAGACGACGCCCTATGTTACGGTAAGCGAACGCCTTGCAAACCGACATCTCCTGACAATGTTCCTGGAAGAACAGATCGGGGCTGTCGAACACGCCATAGTCCCGGTTGATTCCCTCGCTCTGGATGTAGGTGCTGTTGCGGTCGAAGTCGATCGCAGGATGGTGCAGGTCGGCAACGGCCACGCCGTATCCGCAGAACGCGCCCGTGCGGCCCGGGTTTGCCGCCTGCAAGCTCTCCAAGTACGGCCTGTCCAAGATGAAGCCCTCGAGCTCGTACCAAGTGCCCTCGAGCCAGACCTCAACCCAGCTGTGCAGCACGTTTGACGGAGCAAGCGCGTAAACGAGCCCAGTCATCGCGCCCTTCTGAAGCTTCTTGTCGATGGTGAAGCCGTGGATACGGCAGGGCACGCCGCAGCAGCGCAGCAGCGCCATGAGCAGCGTGCCCTTGGTGTTGCACTGGCCGTAGCCATCGGCGAGGACCCTGGAGGCGGGTATCGCGTCATCGACGTTGTACCCGAACGGGATCTCGTCGCGGACGAAGTCGTAGATCGCCCTTATCCGCTCGAAGTCGCCGAGCTCCATCCAGCGGCGCGTTTTGACAAGGCGCTGTATCGCGGGGTGCGAGAAATCAAGCATCGGAGTCTCTGCCAGGTACTTTTCCATAAGGCCGTCTCCTTACAGCAGCGTCACGACAACCGCGCTCAGAGCGGCCACGGCGATGAAGACCGGGATGCCGCGCACGAATGAGCCGACGTGCTTGCCCGGGTCCTGGTAGGCAGCCCTATCGGGCAGGAACGAGAAGCGGATGCGCGGCGTGCTGCGCCACCAGAGCAGGTCGATGACCACCAAGTCGAAGAGCCCCAGGCCCTCGCCGAGGAGCAGGAAGTACAAAAACGCCGAGAGGTAGCCGTCGAAGGAGAGGAGTCCCTTGAGAGCGATCCCGACCAGGGAGAACACAACCGTGAAGAGCAGCAGGTTGCCCAGCAGGACCGCAGGGACGGACTTTGCCTTCGGCGCCTCTTCGCCGAGGCGCTCCCTGACGGCGGCCTGCACCTTGTCGGGATACGAGCGCAGGCCCATGAGGTTCTTCTTGTCGGTCCCGGTGCAGATGAAGCATATCCCCCAGTACAGCAGCCAGAACCCCGGCAGCACAAGCCATTTCATCGAGATACCCCTTCCGCCATTCCCGTCACGCCCATGACATGAAAAAACAGAACAGCGGGCTTATCTTTGCTTTCAAGCGTTTTGAATGCCATGATCCCCCTACCCTGAACTGTTGTTGAGTTTTGGAACATCGAGCAATCGGCCGTTGATCGTCCAGTCATCAACCCAGCAACTCCCCCATATGACTATACTTTCATTTCATCACACTAAGTTAGCATAGGCTAACTTCCATCTTCAAGAAGTTGCTTCTTTGCGGCTTAATTCGCAGTGTGAAAAAAGAGAGTGAGTGCCAAGCTGACTCCGATCTTGGACTCAATCCGAACCAAAATTTTGTCCGCACCCTCCTCCTTCCCGGCCATGCAATATAGGCAGAGGACCATAACCTACCATTTCGGGCAGGTGTTCTTGTGTCCTTACTCGACCTTGGCCGCCACCAGCACCAGAAGCGACACAACCACCATGCCGGCAAAAGCCACAGCAACGCCACCGCTGCCCCAAACCCCCACGAAAACAGCAACCCCTAATGCACCGGCGATGTTCCTGAAACTCGTAAGAAGTGCCGTGGCCTGCGGCGTATCCTTATCATCTACAGCACCGTTTCCCCAGGTTACAAGAGGCATCTGCACAAGCCCTATGCCGACGTAGCGCAGCGCAGTAAGCACCACCACACCAGGCACGATGGCATTCAACCCCGGCAGGCACATACCTCCACAACCCACAAGCAAAAGCAGCACCCCGGCAACAGCCACACTGCGGATGCCCATGCGATCGAAGGCCCGACCCGCCAAAGGATTCACGAGCGCCATAAACAGCGCAGCAGGGAGCACCACTGCACCAGCAAGCGATGCACTGCATCCCGAATCCTGCTGCAAGTACACAGGCAAGACCGCAGCGCCGCCCATCATCACCGCATAGAGAGCAGCGCTGGCTATAACGCTTCGTGCAAAACGCCCATTGGCGAACAAGCGCAGATCAAGGAACGGCCCCGCAGCATGGAGCTGACGCGGAACGAACACGGCTGCTGCAGCCGCAGCGCACAGCAGCGGCCCCCAAGATGAGATGGAATACAAGCCGCCGGAGACAAGCCGCCCCAAGCCGATGGTGAGCCCGCCGAACAGCACAATGCTCAAGCCGAAACTAAGGGCATCGAAGCTGGCGCGCTTTGCCGGCAACGCGTTACGCATGAACGTCAATGCCGCCGCAAAACATGCGGTGCCAGCAACAGCGACGATAACGAAGAGAGCACGCCACCCCCATGCATCAACCACCATGCCTCCCAACGCGGGAGCAACGACAGGCGCCACACCGACGCTCAAGCCAAACCAGCCCATACGAGTCCCGCGCTGCTCCTTAGTGTACATAGACAAGATAGTAACCTGTGTGAGATTGGAGACCAGCGCATTTGCCACCGCCTGCCCCACGCGCGCCGCCATAACGAATGCAAAGCTCGGGCTTAGCGCACAGCAAAGCGAACACAGCACAAAGAAACCGAGCGCTGCGATATAGAGTGGGCGCGAGGCAAAGCGGGATACCGCAAAACCTGTAGCAGGCATGCTGATCGCCAGGGCGAGTACATACCCGCTCACCAGCCACTGCGCAGTCTGGCTTGGCACGCCCAACCCTGCGCCGATTGCTGGCAGCACAGTGTTGAGAGCCGTACTCAACAGAGCCAGCACGAAGCAAGACGAGCACAGGGTTGCGAACAGGGCGTTTTTAGAAGCATTGGACATGACTCCCATTGTCGCAGGTTTTGGCGGAAGGCAGCCAAGCCGGTGGATACGGTCGGCGCTAGGTTGCCCCTTCCAAGGAGAAGTTCGACCGCATCCAGGCAATCTAAAACTTCGTTCGCAACAACTCAGGTCCCAGGCTCCTGACGACTTGCCATCAAAGACAATCACCTACCCGCCGCAGGCCGTCTGCTTAACTCGCATAGCGCAGCTGTCAAATGCTGCCCTACTTGCACGAAAAAGGCGAGCAGGGAATTTCCCTGCTCGCCTTGCAAAAAACTTATGTGACTGCACCTTTAAGCGCGTGTGCGGATCTCCTCGGTTACCTTGGCGATGAATTCCTCGACCGAATAAGGATTCGTCTCGTTGGTGGCACGGTCGCGAACCGAAATATTGCCAGCCGCAGCCTCCTTCTCGCCCAAGATAAGCATGTAGGGAACGCGATCGATGCTACGTGCCTCGCGGATCTTGTACCCGATCTTCTCATCGCGGTTGTCCACCACCACGCGGATGCCGGCAGCCTCCAGCTGATCTGCAACCTTATGGGCGTAGTCGCGGCTCTTCTCGGATACGGGAAGCACCTTCACCTGCGTAGGAGCAAGCCATACGGGGAACTTACCGGCGTAATGCTCGATAAGGATACCTATGAAGCGCTCTACGGAACCGAACGCCACACGATGCAGCATAACGGGGCGTTTCTTGCTGCCATCGGCGTCCTGGTACTCCAAGTTGAAGTTCTGGGGCATCTGGAAGTCCAGCTGAACGGTACCGCACTGCCAGGTACGGCCAATGGTATCCTTCAGGTGGAAGTCGATCTTGGGGCCGTAGAAGGCGCCATCGCCCTCGTTCACCTCGTAGCTCATACCCAGCTGGTCGAGCGCGGTTTTCAAGCCTGCTTCGGCTGCCTCCCACTCAGCATCGGATCCCATGGAATCCTCGGGGCGAGTGGAAAGCTCCACGTGATACTCGAAGCCGAACTGCTGGTACACCGAGTCAATGAGCTTAACCACGCCGATGATCTCATCGGTAAGCTGGTCGGGGCGAACGAACAAGTGGGCATCGTCCTGGTTGAAGCAACGAACGCGGAACAGGCCGTGCAAGGCGCCACGGAGCTCGTGACGATGGACCAAGCCAATCTCACCCGCGCGAATGGGCAGATCGCGGTAGCTATGAGGATGCGCCGCATACACCAGAACGCCACCAGGGCAATTCATGGGCTTCACGCAGTACTCTTCCTCATCGATGAGGGTGGAGTACATGTTGTCCTTGTAATGGTCCCAATGGCCAGAGGTCTCCCACAGCTGCTTGTTCATGATAAGCGGAGTAGAGATCTCCACATAGCCGGCCTTCTTATGGATCTCACGCCAATACTCCAAGAGCGTGTTCTTGAGCGTCATGCCATTGGGCAGGAAGAACGGGAAGCCCGGAGCCTCCTCGCGCATCATGAAGATGTCCATCTCGCGGCCGATGCGCCTATGATCGCGCTTTTCCGCTTCCTCGAGATTATGCAGATACTCGGCAAGCTCGGCCTTCTTGAAGAACGCGGTGCCGTACAAACGCTGAAGCTGCTCGTTCTTCGCATCGCCGCGCCAATAGGCACCGGCGAGTTTCATCATCTTGAAAGCGCCGATCTTGCCGGCAGAAGGAACGTGCGGGCCGTGGCATAGATCCACGAAATTCCCGTGACGGTACACCGTGATCTCCTGATCGGCAAGGTCATCGATGTGCTCGCTCTTGAAGCGTTGATCGGCGAAGATCTCCTTCGCCTGCTGAAGCGTAACCACCTCGCGAACGAAGGGCTCGTCGGCCTTCACGATTTCAGCCATCTTCTTCTCGATGGCCTCGAAATCATCGGAAGAGATGTTCTGCGGCAGCGCAAAGTCATAATAATAGCCATCATCGGTGGAAGGGCCATAGGCAATCTGCGCGCCAGGGAACAGCTCCTGCACGGCTTCCGCCATGATATGGGCGCAAGAATGGCGCATAAGGCCAAGGGCCTCGGGGCTTTTTGCTGTAACGATCTCAATGGAGTCGCCATCGGCAACGGCGGCAGTCACATCAACCATCTCACCGTTGATCTTGCCGGCTAGCGCAGCCTTGGCAAGGCCAGTGCCGATAGATGCGGCAACGTCGTATACCGTAGCGCCTTCCTCAAGGGTTTTCTTCGAACCATCAGGGAGTATGACTTCCACAATCGTTTCCTTTCTTGCGGCGGGCAAAGCTTGTGCGCCCACATCGCCGACAATGAACGAGCCGCCCAGCTAGGCGGCTCGAATCACCATAGCATATATGGTGACTGTTTATTTGATCTGGGTGGTGCAGTATGGGCATACCGACCATGCAGGATCGAGCGCGTGGCGGCAGGTTGGGCACAGGTTCTTCAAGCGCGTATGGCAGTTCGGGCACATCACGTAATCAGCCTCTACCGGATAACCGCAGTTTCCGCAATCACCGTATTTCATAAGCTCTCGTTGCTTCAGCGCCAGCTCCAGGTCTTGCTCTTCTCGGTCTGCCTGAAGCAGAGGCGGACGGATGATGCAGTACACCACCAAGCCTACCAGCGGAAAGATGGAGAGCAAGCCCCATGCCCAGCCGAAGCCGCGAGACTGCGCATCGCGAACCGACCAGAAGATAGAAAGAATGTACAGCAGGACAACCAGCACCACAACGGCAACCAGCACCATCTGAAGCTCCCCTGAAAGGAACTGGGACGTAAGAGAACTCATGGGAACTAACCTTCCTGTGCGATTTCGGCAAGCTCAGCGCGCAAGCGCTCAAGGCGATCCTCGATTCCCTCAAGCTTGGCTCGGTCTTTCTCGACGATCTCAGGAGCAGCCTTGGAGAGGAACCCGGGATTTGAAAGCTTCTTGCTGAACTTGATCTGGTCTTTTTCCAGCTTGCCGATTTCCTTGGTAATGCGTGCTCGCTCTGCCTCGAAATCAACCAGGCCGGAAAGCACAACGTACACCTCTACCCCATCGGCCAAGGCCACGCTGGATTCATCAGGGCGCTCCGCATCCTGGGAAACGGCGGAAACCAAGGTGTTCGCCATAGTGCTGATAAGCTCCTGCTGGCTGCTGAACAGCGTCGCCGCATCGGCGGTTTGGGCCTTAACCACAACCTCAAGCTGCTCTCGCGGGGAAATGCCGTAGCGGGCACGGATGGAGCGAATGCCGGAAACCGCCTGCGTAACCATGGTTACCATGCGCTCGGCTTCGGGATCGATGAACTTCGCAAGCTCGGAGGCCTCAGGCCAAGCAGCCATCATCAAGTACTCAGTATCTTTTTCGCCGGGAAGCTCCTGGTAGATCTGCTCGGTAACAAAGGGCATGGCAGGATGCAGCAGTCGCAGTGCCGTGTCAAGTACGAACACCAGATTGCGCTGAACCGTAGCGCGCTCTTCCCCACCGGCACTCAGGCGAGGCTTGGAAAGCTCAATGTACCAGTCGCAGAACTCGTTCCAGAAGAAGGCATACAGCTCACGGGCGATGTCGGCGAACTCGAAGTTGCCGTACGCCTCGTCGAGGGAAGCAACCAATCGAGCGAGGCGGCTGAAAATCCATCGATCGGCGGGTGTTGCCGGGACAGGCTGACCTGGCTCGAAGCCTTCCAGGTTCATGTTTACGAAGCGTGCGGCATTGCGCACCTTGTTGGCAAAGTTGCGGCTGCTGACCAGCTTGTTCTCGTTGAACTTCAGGTCCTGGGCGCCCGTTACCTGCATAAGCAGGCCGAAACGCATGCCATCCGCACCGTAATCCTGCATCAACTTCAACGGATCCACGCCGTTGCCACGGCTCTTTGACATAGGCTTGCCGTCGGCAGCCATAACCGTTGGATGGATGATAACGTCCTTGAACGGGATCTGATCGGTGAAGTACAGCGACGACATAACCATGCGCGCAACCCACAGGCCCATGATGTCACGGGCGGTGGAGAGCACTTGGGTAGGGTAATTCGGCTGCAGTTTGGCCGTATCCTCGGGCCAGCCCTGCGTGGCAAACGGCCACAGCTGCGAGCTGAACCACGTATCAAGCACGTCTTCGTCCTGATGCACATGCCCGCCGCACTTGGGGCACACATCGGTGTCCTCCATCAGCGCGTCTTCCCAACCGCAGGAATCGCAGTAGAACATGGGGATGCGATGCCCCCACCACAGCTGGCGGGAAATGCACCAGTCCTTCAGGTTATCCAGCCAATCCAAGTACACCTGCTTCCAGCGTGCAGGGTGGAACTGGATGGAACCGTCTTCTACCACTTCGGCGGCACGCTTCTTCAGATGATCCACCGCCACGAACCACTGCTCGGAGAGCCAAGGCTCCAACTTGGTGTGGCAGCGATAGCAGGTCATAACCGAATGGTCGTGATCCTCCACATGATCGAGCAACCCAAGGGCCTCGAATTCGGCGACTATGGCCTCACGCGCCTCATCACGCGTCATACCGCTGAACTTACCGTAGCCCTCGACAACCACCGCATGCTCGTCGAATACGTTGATCTGCTCCAAGCCGTTGCGCTGGCCCATGGCGTAGTCGTTCGGGTCATGGGCAGGCGTGGTCTTCACGCAGCCGGTCCCGAACTCAGAGTCTACGTAGTAATCAGCGAAGATGGGGATCTTGCGGCCAACGATGGGAAGGTCGATGGTCTTGCCGACAAGATTCTTATAGCGCTCGTCCTTAGGGCTTACGGCAACACCGGTATCGCCAAGCATGGTCTCAGGGCGCGTGGTGGCAACGACAACGTACTCAATGCCGTCAACGGGCTCAGAAAGCGGGTAACGCAGATACCAAAGATGGCCCTTCTCATCCACGTACTCGGCTTCATCGTCTGCGATCGCCGTAGTGCAGGAAGGGCACCAGTTCACGATACGACGTCCCTTGTAGATCAGGTCGTCATGGTACCAATCGCAGAACACCTTGCGAACCGCATGGGCATATTCGGTTGACATAGTGAACTTCTCGTCCGAGTAGTCGCACGAGCAGCCCATGCCGGCAATCTGCCGAACGATGGTATTGCCGTAGTCCTCGCGCCAATTCCAGCAAGCATCGATGAATTTCTCGCGGCCGATCTCAAGGCGGGAAATGCCCTCTTCTGCAAGCTTCTTGTCGACCTTGGTCTGAGTAGCGATGCCAGCATGGTCGGTACCGAGAATCCAACGGGTTTGATAGCCCTTCATCCGCGCATGGCGAATGCACGTGTCCTGGATGGTATCGTTCAGGGCATGGCCCATGTGCAGCATGCCGGTAACGTTCGGGGGCGGGATAACGATGGTGTAGGTATCCGCGCCATTCTTGCCGAATCCAGGGGTACGCTGAAAATACCCCTTTTCCTTCCAGGCGTCGAAAAGCGGCTTTTCCCAGTCTTGATAAGACTGATCGCCCTTTTTATCTGCTGCCATGCCTATCCTTCCCATGGTCGATCGTATTCTGAGTAACTATTAAACAGCAAAAGCCGCCGCAATGCCCGAAAACGACGTGCGGCGGCTGCGTACGGCAACTAAGCGCTCTGCTGCTTCGAGGCGCCCCTCGCATCAGCAAGGTCGATATGCTCGATTTCGGGCTTGGTGGTTCCCTCGATGTCGCTGCGACGGATAACCACACGGGTGTGCCCCTCGTGCTCGGGCAGCTCGTACATAACATCCATCAGCGCGTTCTCGCAAATGCTGCGCAGGCCACGTGCGCCGGTCTGATGCTCTATAGCCTTCTCGGCGATGGCGATAAGCGCATCATCCTCGAAAATAAGCTCGGAATCCTCATAGCCGAACATCACCTTGTACTGTTTCACCAAGGCGTTCTTCGGCTCGGTGAGGACACGCACCAGGTCTTCCTCGGAAAGCTCCTTCAGCGCAGTAACAACCGGGATACGTCCCACGAACTCGGGGATCATGCCGAACTTGTGCAGATCCTCGGGAAGGACCTGGGTAAGCAGCTCGGCATCGGCAGCGCGCTTGGACTCGGGCATATCGGACCCGAAGCCGATGCTGGTCTTGCCAACGCGCTCGGCGACGATATCGGGCAAACCGACGAAGGCCCCGCCGAGAATGAACAAGATGTTCGTCGTGTCTATATGGATAAGCTCCTGCTGAGGATGCTTGCGCCCGCCTTGCGGGGGGACCGACGCCTCGCAGCCCTCAACGATCTTGAGCAAAGCCTGCTGGACGCCTTCACCGGAGACATCGCGCGTGATGGAAAGGTTCTCCGCCTTGCGCGCCACCTTGTCGATCTCGTCGATGTAGATGATGCCCACTTCGGCACGGGCGATGTCGAAATCAGCAGCAGTGATGAGCTTCAGCAGTATGTTCTCAACGTCTTCGCCAACATAGCCCGCCTCGGTGAGCGTGGTGGCATCGGCGATGGCAAAGGGCACCTTAAGCGTTCGGGCAAGCGTCTGCGCAAGCAACGTTTTGCCCGAACCCGTTGGTCCAAGCAGCATGATGTTGCTCTTGGCAAGCTCCACATCGCCGGGGTTGGCAGTCTCGCCAAGGCTTACGCGCTTGTAGTGGTTGTACACCGCAACGGAAAGGGCGCGCTTCGCCTCTTCCTGGCCCACAACATGTTCCGAGAGCTGCTCGAAAAGCTGACGGGGAGTAGGAAGGTTCTCGAAGCTGGGAGCGCCCTGCTCTTCGATGGCCTCGTCGGTATCGGCGGTGATCTGAAGCACATGGTTCAACGCATCGGATTCCAGCCCACGCATGTTCAAGTCGGCCATCATGGCCTCGGCTGAAAGAGAGATGCATTCATCGCAGATGAAGATGCCGTTGGGGCCAGAGATCATGGCATTAACCTGATCAGGCGTTTTCCCGCAGAACGTGCAATGAATGCCCTCGTGTGTGGGAAGGGGGGTTCCCGTCTGATCGGTCATTCTTACTCTGCTTTCTTCTCTTCAGAGCCAAAACGGGAGGCAACAACCTTGTCAACCAAGCCATAGGCGCAAGCCTCTTCGGCGGTCATCCAGTTGTCACGCTCGGAATCAGCGTGCACGCGCTCGACAGGCTGGCCGCAATGCTTGGCAATGATGCCCTCCAAACGGTCGCGGGTCTTCTTCATCTCGGTAGCGAGAATCTCGAAATCGGTCTGCTGAGTGCGCTCACCGGACCCACCCATGGGCTGATGGATCATTACCTGCGCATTGGGGAGGATGATGCGCTTGCCAGGAGCCCCAGCGCACAAAAGCACCGAGCCCATAGATGCCGCCATGCCCATGCAGATGGTCGAGACATCGCATTTGATGTACTGCATGGTGTCATAGATGGCCAAACCAGCGGAAACAGAGCCGCCAGGAGAATTCACGTACAGGGAAATGTCCTTGTCGGGATCCACCGACTCAAGATGGAGCAGCTGGGCAACAACGGTATTGGCCACGGCGTCGTCGATGGGCTCGCCCAAGAACACGATGCGTTCATTGAGCAAGCGGGAGTAGATGTCGTAGCTGCGCTCGCCGCGGGGCGACTGCTCTACTACGTAGGGGATAAGCGCTGATTGAAGGGGGTTGTTGAACATTTGTGCCTCTTTTCGTTCAGGCGCGTCGCAGATCCTGCGACAGGTCATTTATGGATCGAAAGGGCAACCGCCGTGTATGGCAGTTGCCCTTTGAGTCTCAACGTATCAGGTGAAGAGCTCAGGCTCTACTCGGCGTCGGCTTCCTTGGTTGCCTCTACCTCGGTCACCTTGGCCTTCGCGACAACATCGCGCATAGCGTTGGCGCGAACGATGCTCTCGCGGATCATGGGCAGGCGACCTTCCTTGCGCCAGGTCTCCTCGATGGCATCGGGATCATCCAAGTCGGCCTGGGCGAACTCGTTGTGAACCTCTTCCTCGGTTGCCTTGATGTCGTAGTGACGGGCCCATGCGTCAAGGGCAAGATCCTGGCGAACCGTGTCGGCCGCCTGCTTCTTGTTGTCATCCTTGAACTGATCGGGGGTCATCTCCATTGCGGAGAGGTACTTGTCGAACGTAAGGCCCATGCGGGAAAGCTGGCCGTAGAAGTTCTGCAGGTTCTCGGTCTCCTGGCGCTCGAGCATAGCCTCGGGCAGATCGCCCTCGATGCGGTTGCCCAATGCAAGCAGGCACTCGTTTTCCTTACGGGCACCCATGCTGGTGGTCTTCTGGGACTTGATGCTGTCAGCGATCTTGCTGCGCATATCTTCCAGACCCTCGAAGCCGAAGGTTTCCTTTGCCCATTCCTCGGTGATCTCGGGAACGATCTTCTTCTTGATAACCTCTACCTTCACGTTGAAATGGAACGTGCCCTTCTCATCGAGGGTATCGGTAACAGCGGAGTGCATGTCAGTGAGGTCGAGGTCGAACTCCTTTTCGCCGCCCTTCTTCAGGCCGATGAGCTCAGCATCGAATGCCTCGGGGTATACGCCCTGGCCAAGCTCGTACAGGCGATGGTCGGCAGCGAATGCGGCAACCTCTTCGCCCTTCTCGTTGGTGGCGCTCATGGTGAGCTCGACGAACTCGCCCGGCTTCACCTTGGTGTTGGCGTTCGCATCCTTGAAGTCATGGTAGTAGTTGCGAAGCTCTTCGATCTGGGCGTTGATCTCTTCCTCAGTGGCCTCGGCAGAGGGAACCTCTACCTCTACGGGCTCGTAGCTGGAAAGCTCGAGCTCGGGCTTGAGCTGAACGGTTGCAGTGAAGTTGAAGGGCTTGTGGTCCTCTACCAGCTCCTGCTCGTACTGGTAGTCGGGACGCTGAAGGGGAACCAGGTTGTTCTCTTCGAGAGCCTGGGGATACACCTCGTTCACCAGATCCTCGGTAACCGTGGTGCGAACAGCCTCGAGGCCCATGATGTTGTCGATAACGGGACGAGGAGCCTTGCCAGGACGGAAGCCAGGGAAGCTGTAGCGCTTGGCTACCTGACGATACGTACGCTTGATGCGTGCGTCGACATCTTTAGCGTCGACCTCGAAGCTGAGCTTCACCTGATTGTTCTCGAGAGCCTCTACTTTGATGTTCACGAATAAACTCCTTCTTGGTTACCACAGTAGATCGCGTTGGTGCGGGCGAAAGGACTTGAACCTTCACGGGGGTTACCCACCAGAACCTAAACCTGGCGCGTCTGCCAATTCCGCCACGCCCGCACTTGAGCACGCGACTCATGCCACCCGTCCAGGGCGACAACTTCGCTATGATAGCAAATCGCCCCCCGCGTGTAACCCACAAAGCCAAAAACAGCAGATTCAGCAGCCGCAACCCTGTTTGCGCCACCGCATCGCTACGCCGCCTACGCCGCAGAGACGTCCTTCGCCGTTATGGTGCGCGAAGGCGAAACGAGGATGGAGCCCACCTGCCCCCTTAGCGCAGCATCGTCGTAGAACACGCCCTGCACCGTAACGCCATGCGGAGAGATGCCCTCTTCCTGTTGCGAGATGACGATGCTCACCCCTTGGTAGCTGCGCAACAGCCCGATCTCCTTGGTAACGCACACCACCATATCAACGCCGCAGAGCCGGTAATCCGCTATGCGCTTCTGGAGATAGCTCTGCCAGGCGGTTACCTCGTCGATATAGATAAAGCCGAACGTCTTGCCGTTGGCACGCACGACGCAGCGCTCGTTGTAGGTTTCGGGGCTCTCCACATCAACCGTTACCACTGCAGCCTGCTTCTCCACGTATGAGACCCGCAGGCTGTACAGCGAGACGCTGCTCTGCCGGCCTTCCTGACCATCGCCCACCGAGCTTGACGCCTGCGCAGCGCTCACCTCGTCGTTCGAGCCTTCGCCCCTTTGCGAGGATTGCCCGTTGAGCGTCCGCGGACCCAAGCCGCCGCTTTTGTGGTCGGGGGCGCTGACCACGGTTGCCCGGCGGCTTTCCGCCGTTCCCTGGTACAGCAACGCCGTGTAACCGTCCAGGCTGCCGGCGGCGTCGTCTATCTTGCTGGCGGCAACGTTGAGGGAATGGCCGAGCGTGACGATATAGGCGACCACCACGCCCAAGGCCGCAACGGCCAAGAACAGGAACACACCGAGAGCTGCTTTTTCACGGGACATCTTCATGGTTTCGATACTACGCCAAACGTGCAGCTATGCTTTTGCAGAGGGGCGGACGGCGAGCGAATCCAGGATACGGGCCAGGAAACGACCGGTGTGGCTTTCGGGAACCTGCGCGATTTCCTCGGGCGTTCCCTGAGCAACGATGGTGCCGCCGCGGCTGCCGCCTTCGGGGCCCAAGTCCACCACATAGTCCGCGGCCTTGATGATGTCCAGGTTGTGCTCGATCACCAACACGGTGTTGCCGGCATCCACCAAGCGCTGCAGGACCTCCAGCAGCTGGCGCACGTCATCGAAATGCAAGCCCGTGGTGGGCTCGTCCAAGATGTAGAAGGTCTTACCGGTTTGACGGCGCTGCAGCTCGCTGGCAAGCTTCACGCGCTGCGCCTCGCCGCCGGAAAGCGTGGTGGCCGGCTGGCCGAGGCGGATATAGCCCAGGCCCACATCATGCAAAGTGTCGAGCTTGCGGGCCAACCCGGGAATCTTGGAGAAGAAGCTGCGCGCCTCGTCTACCGTCATGTCCAATACGTCGTAGACGTTCTTCCCACGATAGGTAACCTCCAAGGTCTCGCGGTTGTAGCGCTTGCCCTGGCACACCTCGCAATCAACGTAGACATCGGGCAGGAAATGCATCTCTATCTTCTTCTGCCCATCGCCCTTGCAAGCCTCGCAGCGCCCGCCTGCCACATTGAAGCTGAAGCGACCAGGCGCATAGCCGCGTGCCTTGGCCTCGGGGGTGCTGGCGAACAGCGCGCGGATATCGTCCCATAGGCCGATGTAGGTTGCCGGGTTCGAGCGCGGAGTTCGGCCGATGGGGCTTTGGTCGATGTTGATGACCTTGTCCAGAAGCTCGGCCCCCAGAAGACGACGGTACTCCCCCGCCTTGCGATGGGCATGGTTCACGCGGTTGGCCAAGGCCGGAGCCAGCGTGTCGGTGATAAGGGAGCTCTTGCCCGAGCCGGAAACGCCGGTAACAAGGGTAAGCGTGCCCAGGGGAACGGTGAGGTTCACCTTCTTCAGGTTGTTCTCGGTTGCGCCCTTCAATTGGATGCAACCGCGACGCGGGTTGCGTCGGATCGCAGGGATGGGCACGCATTTGCGGCCGCTCAGGTACTGCGCGGTAAGGGACCCCTCCACTCGCATAACCTCTTCGGGCGTGCCGGCGGCAACCACTTCGCCGCCCAACTCGCCTGCGCCCGGGCCCATGTCTATGACGTAGTCGGCACTGCGGATGGTGTCTTCGTCGTGCTCCACCACAACAACCGTGTTGCCAAGGTCGCGCAGATGCTCGAGCGTGGCGATAAGCCGCTCGTTGTCGCGCTGATGCAAGCCGATGGAGGGCTCGTCCAAGATGTAGAGCACGCCCATCAGACCGGCGCCGATCTGCGTGGCAAGGCGGATGCGCTGCGCTTCGCCGCCCGAAAGCGTAGCCGTGGCACGCTCGAGCGTGAGGTAATCGAGCCCTACATCCACCAAGAACCTCAGGCGCGTCTTGATCTCTTTCACGATGGGAACAGCGATGGTCTCTTGCGACTTGGCGAAAGAAAGGCCGTCGAAGAACGCCAAGGAGTCAAGCGATGACATCTCGCATATCTCGTGAATGCTCTTTCCGCCAACGGTAACCGCAAGGATCTGGGGGTTCAAGCGCTTGCCGCCGCATGTGGCGCACGGGATGATGGAGAAATACTGCTCGTACTTCTGGCGCTGGCGGTCGGAGGTTGCCTCCTTGTAGCGGTGCATAACCGCCTCGCAGATGCCCTCCCACTCGATGAACCAATAGGTTTCACGGCCGTCTACGGTGACGTAATCCACCCGGATCTTCTGCCCGGGAGCGCCGTTCATCATGATCTTCTGGACCTTTTTGGGTATGTCCTCCCAAGGGGTTTGCGGATCCACTCCGTAATGGAGCAGCACCGCGCGCATGACCTGCGGGTAGTAGTTACCCGTGCGAAACGGCGCCACCGCGCCTTCTTCCAGCGAAAGGGACTTGTCGGGAACCACCAGGCTCGGATCCACCTCTTCGCGGCTGCCGATACCCAAGCAATCGGGGCATGCGCCGTAGGGGGCGTTGAACGAGAAGTCGCGCGGCTGCAGCTCGGTCATGGAATGGCCGTGCTCAGGACAGGCAAGTGCAAGCGAGAACACGTGCTCGCCGGGGGCAAGGCCACCGGTTGCCCCCGAAGAGGTAACCACATCGGCCGCCTCTTCGCCCTTCCGCATCACCTTGACCAGCACGCGCCCTTCGGCAAGCTGGCAGGCCGTTTCCACCGCCTGGGCAATGCGCCCGCGCGCACTAGCCTTGAGCACCACGCGATCGACCACCACCTCGATAAAATGCTTGAGCTTCTTGTTCAGCGTGATGGGCTCGCCGCCGAGCTTCGTCACCTCGCCATCGATGCGGACACGGCTGAAGCCCTCCTTCTGAAGGTCTTGGAACAGCTTAGTGAACTCGCCTTTCCTGCCGGTCACCACCGGGGCCATGATGAGGGCACGCTCGCCTTCGCCGAGGGACATGACGTCGTCGGTGACCTGGTCGGTGGTCTGCGCCTTGATCTCGCGCCCGCATTCCGGGCAATGGGGAATGCCGACGCGCGCGAACAGCAGGCGCAGGTAGTCGTATATCTCGGTAACCGTTCCCACCGTTGAGCGAGGGTTCTTGCTGGTGGTTTTCTGGTCGATGGATACGGCAGGCGAAAGACCGTCGATGGAGTCGAGGTCCGGCTTGCTCATCTGCCCCAAGAACTGGCGCGCATAGCTGGAAAGGCTTTCCACGTAGCGGCGCTGCCCTTCGGCGTAGATGGTATCGAACGCCAAAGAGCTCTTCCCTGATCCGGAAAGGCCGGTGATAACAACCAGCTTGTCGCGCGGGATAACGACATCGACGTTCTTGAGGTTGTGCTCGCGCGCACCCTTGATAACGATAGAGCTCTGAGACATGCCTGCCCTTCCCTTGGTGTCTATGGCACTTGATTCTAATTCCCGCCAGACACAAGGTAATGGCATTTGCGCGGTTTTCGCCAAATCGATAGGGTCTGCCTACCGGCAGGCAGAGCAGGAAGCCTTCGCTCGGTCTACCCGCGTGGGTGAGCCTGACGATGCGCACGCTGCAGGCGTTCGGCTGTCATATGGGTGTAAACCTGTGTGGTGGAAAGGCTCGAATGTCCCAGCATTTCCTGGACGCTGCGCAGGTCGGCCCCTCCTGCAAGCAAGTCGGTGGCGAAGGAATGGCGCATGGCATGTGGGGAAAGCGATTCATCGAGGCCCGCCTTGCGAAGCGCCTGCTTGAACACAATGCGGACGGCATTCGCGCTCATGCCGTTGCCTCGGGAGGAAATGAAAACGGCATCGCTCTGCCTTGCTCCAAGCAATTCCGGCCGGCCAAGGCGAAGATAGTTCCCGAGCGCCTGGCACGCCGTTTCGTGGAGCGGGACGATGCGCTCCTTTGACCCTTTGCCCATCACGCGGACCATGCGCTCGCGAAGATCGAGCCCGGACAATTGCAGGCCAGCTGCTTCCGAGACACGCAGACCGGCAGCATAAAGGAGTTCGAGGATCGCCTGATCCCGCAGTTCTCGAGGAGTAGCCTCATCCGGCCGCTTCCCTTCCAGCGTGACGGAAAGCAAGCGGTCCATCTCGTTGCGCTGCACAGCCCGAGGCAACGGTTTTCCCTGCCTTGGCCCCTGCAACACCTCTGCCGGACTGGAATCCACCGCTCCTTCCACCACAAGCCAGCGGTAGAAGGATTTCACAGCGCTCAACCGACGGTTCACCGTCCTTCGGGAATAGCCAGCCTGATCCAAGTAGGCCAAAAAGCGACGCACCTCGCGATGGCTGGCACAAAGCGCTTCCACAGATTCGCGCTCGCACCACGCAAGGAAGGCAGAGACGTCGCTTCGGTATGCCCGCACCGTTTGAGGAGAGGCATTGCGCTCTGCTGAGAGGGACTGGCAAAACGAATCCATCAGCTGAAGGGCATCGCTCACTTGGGCATCAGGCCCTTTTCGCGGAGCTCGGCAACATAGGCCTCGAGCGCCTGGCTCCCCCTGTCCGCATAAGCAGCGTAGCGCTCGCGCTTGTTCTTGATCTTCTTCTGGAACGGGCGCAAAATCCCGAAGTTCACATGCATGGGCTGATATCCCACCGTTTCAGGATCGGTGGCATAGGCGACAAGAGCGCCGAAGGCGGTATCCGCTGGCATGGTCGGGATGTCGACGCCGCCGAGCAGGGCGGCAACGCCCAACGAGGCATGCAACCCAGAGGCAATGGCTTCGCAGTACCCTTCGGTTCCGCCCAACTGACCGGCAACGAAAACGGGGACGGCAAGTGAGCCGACAGAGCCCCCGATCATGCGGAGGCGGCTGTCGAGCAGATGAGGCGCATCGATGAACGAATTGCGATGCATCACCCCGTAACGGGCGAACTCCGCGTTCTCCAACCCGGGGATCATGCGGAACACCCGCCGCTGCTCGGGGAACGTCAGGTTTGTTTGGAAGCCCACCAAGTTGAAGCTCTGCCCATGCGCGTCTTCGGCGCGCAGCTGCACCACTGCCCAAGGACGGCGCCCAGTGGCTGGATCGGTGAGGCCGACGGGCTTGAGCGGCCCGAATCGAGGCGCATCGAAGCCGCGACGGGCAATCTCTTCGATAGGCTGGCACGCCTGGAACAGGTCGGACGTCTCGAACTCGCGTTTGATCACGCGCTCGGCGCCGACCAGCTCTTCCATGAAGCGCTCGTACTCCTCTTTGCTGAAGGGGGCATTCAGGTAGTCCCCGCCACCGTCTTCGTAACGGCTTTGGCTGAACACCTTTTCCCTGTTGAGGGAATCGGCCATGACAACGGGCGCTGCCGCGTCGTAGAAGGCCAGATGCTCTTGTCCGGCAAGCTGCTGCATGAAAGAGGCGAGCCTGTCCGAGGTAAGCGGGCCGCTGGCAACGATCACGGCATCGGCCGGCTCGAACGGAGCCTCTTCGGCGCCGCCGGCGCCGGCCACCAGAACCGCGCCGTCTTCGCGGATCCCCACCACCTCGGCATTGATGCGGGTAATGCCGGGGGCCTCGTCGAGCGCACGCGTGGCCCTGCCCGAGAACAAGTCACGGTCAACCGCCAGAGCGCCGCCTGCGGCAACGTGCGTTTCATAGGCAAAGGCGATGAGGCAAGACCCCAAAGCGGAAAGCTCATGCTTGAGCATGCCAGCAGCACTGTCGGGCTTCGTCGACTTCAGCGAGTTCGAGCACACAAGCTCTGCGGCGTTCCCGCTTCGATGAACAGCGGTTTGGACCAGCGGGCGCATCTCGAACAAGCGCACGGCAATGCCGCGCCTTGCAAGTTGAAGGGCTGACTCAGTGCCCGCAAGGCCCGCCCCGATGATGTCTACAATCTTGTTATCCATGCACAGAACTATACCCGAGCCGGACCGTAGCGCCCATCGGGATACCTGCCAACCAGCCCCCTTTTCTCGTAATCCGCCAGCTTCACCATCAGCCAGGTCAGCTTTCCGCCTTGGTCCTGCGCAGGCGCTTCCTCCCAGGAAAGGTCGAGCAGCTGCTCGAGGCGCATGGGGTTCGCGCAGATGGCGGCCAGCAGATCATCGTCTTCATCGGAGCGGATCAAAGGCCCTTCCCCGCCCACGCTCCCGCGATCCACCTCTTTGCGTACATCCTCTCTGCGCAAGCAGCCGAACAGCCCGAACAGCGCGTCCTCGAACGTCTCCGAGTCGATGATGGGCGTGGCCCCTTGGTAGATGAGCCGGTTGGCGCCACGAGATGTTGGCGAGGTGATAGGGCCCGGGACCACCAGCACATCCCGGTTCGCCGCCAATGCCTCATCGGCGGTAGAGAAAGTGCCCGAGGGCAAACCCGCTTCAACGATCAGCGTTGCGCGCGCCAGCCCCGCAATGATGCGGTTGCGTGCCCTGAACGTGTACGGCAACGGGGGAAATTCCCATTCCTGCTCGGAAACCACCACGCCGCCCTCGTCTATCACCCGCTGGAACAGGCTGGCATTGCGGGCGGGGTAAGGAACATCGCACCCACCGCCAAGCACCACCACTGTGCGGCCACCGGCATCCAAGGCTCCCAAATGAGCTTGGGAATCGCACCCCAACGCTCCACCCGAGACGATGGGAACGCCTTTTCCTGCCGCAATCGCCGCGAACCTCCTTGCCGCAGAAGCCCCATACGGGGTTGCCTTGCGCGCGCCGACGACGGCCAGGCCATCGCTCAGCGCATCGAGGTCGCCCACTGCATACAGCGTTTCGGGCGGGTCGGGAACAGTCATAAGGGAATCGGGGTACCCACTCTGCCCCCTTCCCAAGGTATAGCGAGGGCCCTTGAGCTTGACCACCGGCAAGTTGGCATACCGCCCGCGGTGCATCCTTTTCGCCTGACCCGTGGTTATGGGCTTGCTCACCAATTGAATCCCCCTCCAAACCGTAGACCGAACGCCTCGGCCACGTGCTTCGATTCCACGCACTCGCTCTCGTCCAGGTCGGCAACGGTGCGCGAGATAAGCAGCGTTTTCGATATCGCCCGGGCGCTTAATTGCCGTCCCTCAGCCAACGAAAGGAAGAACTCCTCGGTTTTCGCATCGAACCTGCATGCCTCCTTCAGCGCTCGCATGCCCCTTCGCTTGCCGGATGAGGCAGATCCGCGCTTTGCCCTGAACGCACGGGCGCGCAGCACGCCATCTCGCAGCTGCTCGGAGCTCGAGCCTTCCTTCAGCTCCATAAGCTCACGGCTGTCCCCACGCCATACGTCGATACGGATGTCGATGCGGTCGAGCAAGGGGCCGCCGATCCGGTTCTGGTACGCCTGAACCGCAGCGGGAGCGCACTTGCAACGGCCGCTCGCATCGCCGAAGTAACCGCATGGACAAGGGTTGGCTGCGGCAAGGAGCTGAAAGCGGGCAGGAAACGTATAGGTTCCGTCGGCGCGCGTGAGCACCACGCTGCCCGACTCCATGGGCTGCCTGAGCGTTTGCAGCACCGAACCGCTGAATTCGGTTATCTCGTCCAAGAACAGCACTCCATTGTGGGCAAGGGATGCCTCCCCGGGCCGTGGAGGCGAGCCGCCGCCCACCAAGCCGGCGGCCGTTGCGCTGTGATGGGGACTGCGAAAAGGCCGGATGCCCGCAAGGACCGGCGACACGTCGGCACCGGCAACCGAGTGCACCAAAGCGGTTTCGACTCGCGCACCCTCCTCAAGCTCAGGCAGGATGCTGCCGAACCGCTGAGCCAGCATGGTTTTACCCGAACCGGGCGGCCCCACCATGATGGCCCCATGCCCGCCCGCCGCCGCAACCTGCAATGCCCGCTTGGCAGCCTCATGCCCCAGCACCTCCAAGTAGTCTCCCTGACTCGAAGACGAGGCGAAGCGCAAGGGCATCGCCTCTGCAAAGCGCGGCAGGCGCACATGGGCAAGGCTTTCAAGCAGGCTGCAGGCAAGGCCGGACATGGGCAAGATGCCCTCTTCGGGAACACCCGATATCAAGCCCAGGCCGTTGATAAGCGCGCACTTCTGGAACGCAAGAAGCCCCGGAACGCATCGCACCCTCCCATCAAGCGACAACTCGCCTACCGCAAGCTTCCCCTGAAGGATCCCAGGATCCATTTGCCCTGTGGCCGCGAGCAAAGCCAAGGCGATGGGCAGATCGAACCCCGATCCGGCCTTGCGAAGACCGCCTGGCGCCAAATTGACCACGATCTTGTCGTTGGGCATTATGAAGCCACAGGCCTTGAACGCCGCCTTTACCCGCTCCCTCGATTCCTGGATCGCAGCATCGGCCATGCCCACGATCGAAAAGGCGGGCAACCCGTTGGATATCACCACCTCCACAGAAACAGGGATGGCCTCGACGCCGCGAAGGGTGGCGCTTTGAGCCGAAGCCGATCGGTACTGCATCACCAATCAACCCCATAGGCGTTCTTGTGGAAACGAAGGAACGCATGGGTTTCAGAGAGCACGATTATCGACATAACATCGAAGCGCACCCGCAGCTCTTCGCTCACATGATCTTTCAGGTAGTAGGAGGCAATGCGCTCATAACGTTCCCTCTTACGCGCATTGACAGCTTCCTCTGGGAAGCCCTTTACCGTATGGGTGCGTGTTTTCACCTCGATAAAGCACAGGCAATCCTCGATGCGGGCTATGATATCCGCCTCGCCGGCCTGGCAGGTGAACTGTCGCTGGAGGATATCGTAGCCTCGGTGCTCAAGGTAGCGCACGGCAGCCGCTTCCCCTTTGAGGCCCAAATCACGGTTTCGTCTGCCCCTCTTTGGGTCAGGGGCCCTATCCTCTTGGTTTCCCGCATCGAATTCGACGGTCTCTACCTCATCGAGCGCAAGTTGTTCGGTTTCGCCCATATCGACCTCCTTTGTCCAAGGCACACGATACGGCCGAGATCTCATCTCATTGGGAAGGCGGTGCGAAGAAGATCGCAAAGCGAAGCGAACACGATGCGAAGAAGATCGCAGAATACAAACGGCACGAGGCGCGAGCACCGCAATGGCAGGAGTCGGGCAGGGCTAGAAAAGGGTTTCCTGCACCAGACCCCGGCAAAAGGAGGCGCGATGGATGGGGGTCAAGCCCATCTTGGCGATAGCATCCCGGTGACGTGCGCTGCCGTAGCCCTTGGAGGAAGCAAGGTCATAGCCAGGATACGTTTCATCATAGGAAACCATAAGGGCATCTCGTGAAACCTTGGCGATCAACGATGCCGCGGCAATGGAAGCGCAACGGGCGTCCCCATGAACCACATTGATCTCCCGAGGGTCAAGATGAAGCGGGTTGCCATCAAGGAGAACCACCTCGGGGTGCACCCCTTGGCTTTCCACATCGGCGATAGCCTTGCGAAAAGCCTTCCGCAGGCAAAGCGCCATACCCTGCTCATCGATTTCTGCAGGGGGGATATCGACGATAGCCCAGGCAAGCGCGCGCTCCCTCACTGTTTGGGCAAGGTAGGGCCGATGATGCTCGGGAACCTGCTTTGAATCGTTCAATCCGGCTATCTGGGGCGCATCGGGGCGCAGCACCACAGCGCCTACCGTGAGCGGGCCGGCCAAAGGGCCACGGCCAACCTCGTCAAGCCCAAGGACCAGCCTTCCCCCCGAAAGCTCATCCTGGTATTCGTATAAAGCCGAAACACGACGCCGCTCTGCCTCTTCAGCCGCAAGACGGCGCCGGGTGGACTCAAGTGCCACCTGCACGCCCTTGCGCGTGTCGGCAACAAGCGAGCGCTCCAAAACCGCAAACTCCTGCGCCGACGCCTCTGAAAGGCGCTTCTTGATGTCCGCAACCGTTTGTGCCGCCATATGCTGCTCCTTGCTATAGGCCTAGCAGAATGCGCTCTCTGCAAAATACAAGTCGAGGCAATGATAGCGCGGCAAGGGAGCGCCCTGCCCCCGGCAACCGCGCCAAAAACAAAGAACCCCGCCAAGCTGACGGGGTTCCAAAATCCTTGGAAAGATATGCTTAGTTGAAAGCCTTTTCCTTGATCTTGGCAGCCTTGCCCACCTTGTCGCGAAGGTAGTAGAGCTTTGCGCGGTTAACATCGCCGCGACGGGTTACCTCGATCTTCTCGATCTTGGGAGAGTGAACCGGGAAGGTGCGCTCTACGCCAACGGAGAAGCTGATCTTGCGAACGGTGAACGTCTCACGGGAGGAAGCGCCATGACGACGGATAACATCGCCCTGGAAGACCTGGATACGCTCGCGGTTGCCTTCCTTGATGCGGTAGTGGACCTTCACGTTGTCGCCAACGTTGAAGTCTGCGACCTCGGGGTTGATCTGCTGCTGCTCGATTGCGCGGATAATATCCATGGTTTCCGTTCCTTCTATATGCTCAACATAAGTTTCACTAATAGGGTGCCCTTTTGACACAGCAGAGAATTATACCGTCTGCCGAATACATGCGCAAGGGGTTATATCGCTATTTGTCAATGCCTTGCAAAAGCACCGTTTTTGCTGGCCATGTTCGCCTGGACTACGAAAAGCCAAACGACATATTACCAGTTACTCGCGCTCATGGGGAAGATAGTCGACCAAATATCCCCTTTCCGAGAGGGCCCGCTCGATATCGTCCAAGACCTCCTCGCTGTCGGCGGACACCAAATGGAAATGGTACCCGGACGTCACCGTCATCAACAGCGATGAGCGCCCTGTGCGCATGTCTTCCGAAAAGCGGGAGATATCGCGGCGGCTCCTGATGCCCAAGGGCGCGGTCACCTTGCCGTACACCCGATGGTTCACCATCACGTCCTCCACCGTTCCGCCCAGGTCCACGATACAGGTAAGCTCGTCTTCGGTTTGCCCGATCGCATGATGCACCTTGAAACGCCTGCTGTGCCGCCCATCGACCGGCCGAGCCTCCATCACGTAACCGCGATTGGTTGCGGTGATGCGGTGCCCGTTCGCGCGCAATAGCGCGATATCCTGCACAATGACCTGGCGGCTCACGTTAAGGGCATCCGCCAGGGCACCGCCCGAGAGTGGGACGGCGGAGTCATTGAGCTCTTCGACGATGCGGGACCTGCGCTCGGCAGCGCTTACCGCGGAGTTGCCTTTTTCCTGCATGGCGACCTCTCACTCGAAAACACGCAGGTGCTTCAGGCTGAAATCGAGGATACCCGCCGAATGCGTCAACGCGCCAGACGAGACGAAATCGACCCCTAATTGGGCCACCTCCCCCAAAGCATCCAGATCGATATTACCGGATCTCTCGGTTTGAGCGCGGCCGTCTATCAGCGAAAGGGCCTTTCGGCAGGTTTCGGCATCCATGTTGTCAAGCATGATGATGTCGGCCCCAGCCCGGACAGCCTCTTCCACCTGCTGCAGCGTCTCGCACTCCACCTCGATCTTACGCACGAACGGGGCATGATCACGAGCCATCCGAACCGCCCGCTCGACGCCGCCCGCCGCATCGAGATGGTTATCCTTCAGCATGACACCGTCGGAAAGGTTGAACCGATGGTTTCCCCCACCGCCTATGCGGACCGCTTCCTTCTCGAAGACACGCATGCCCGGCGTGGTCTTCCGCGTGTCCACGATCTTGGTCTTCGACCCCATGCGATCGAGAAGGTCCACCGCAGCACGGGTCTTGGTGGCGATACCGCTCATCCGCTGCAGGTAGTTCAGCGCAACGCGCTCGGCAGAAAGGAGCGCGCGGACATCGGCCTGCACCGTGCCCAGCAACTGCCCAGGCTCTATGCGGTCGCCGTCGGACACCTTCCGCTCGAAGGCCACTGAGGGGTCGAGCACGGCGAACGTGCGCTCGAACACATCCAAACCCGCGATAACGCCTTCCTGCTTCGCGATGAGCTCAACCGAGCCGCGGCAAGCTGCGGGCACAACTGCAGCCGTGGAAACGTCTTCGCCGGTGACGTCCTCCTTCAGTGCCAGTCGGATATGCTCGTCGACGACAAGGGAGAGGGCTGCCAAATCCATCTACCTCACCTCCTTGAACACGACCTTTTCCCGCGCGGGAGCGGGGGTGGCAGACGCAACGGGATGCTGCGTCGGCACGTTTGCTGCCTGCGCTTGGGTCTCGACCTGAGCCTTGGCCTTGGGCGCCTGGGCTTGAGCCACGCTTTTTGCGGTAGCTACCGCCGAAGCCCCTGCGCTTGCCGCAGCTGCGCGCGCTCGAGCGGACTTCGCCATACGCGCTGAGGCCAAACGCGCCGCCCGCTGGGCGAACACCAACGACTCAAGCAGCGAGTTCGATGCGAGGCGATTCTTACCGTGCACGCCGTTGCAGGCGGTTTCCCCCAAGGCGAACAGGTTGGGCAGGCTAGTCTGGGAATCGCTGTCCACGCGCACACCACCCATGAAATAGTGCTGCGCAGGGACTACCGGTATCGGCTCCCTCAGCAAATCGAAGCCCTCTTCAAGGCAGTGCTCGTAAATGTGCGAGAAATGCCCCGTGATCTCCTCTGGCGCCATGCGCTCGAAGGAAAGCAGAACATGGTCGGTTCCGTCCTTTTCCATCTGCCGGTAGATTGCCGAGGAAACGACATCGCGGGGCTGCAGCTCGTCGGTGAAACGCTCCCCGTCCTTGTTCAAAAGGATCGCGCCTTCACCGCGGCACGATTCCGAGATAAGGAACGCCCTGCCCGGATGCTTCACGTACAGGCTGGTGGGATGGATCTGCACATAGTCCATATGCTCAAGTTCGATGCCGTGGTCTCGCGCGATGCGGCAGGCATCCCCCGTTAGGCTTGGATAATTGGTGGAACGCTCATAGGTTCCGCCAATACCGCCCGTGGCAAGCATTGTGTAGGGAGCGCGGACAACCAGGCGCTCGCCCTCTGACTCATCGCTCCCGGCGGTTCTTCTGTCCGCGCACACCACGCCCACACAGCGGGAGCCATCGGCCGACTCGATGACGTCTACCACCTCGACATGCTCCAAGATGCGCACATTGGGCAACTTGCGCACGTTGGCCAAAAGCTTCGTGGTTATCTCCTCGCCGGTGATGTCGCCATGAAAGCAGATGCGCGGACGCGAATGGGCGCCCTCGCGCGTGTAGGCGAGCTCACCGTTTTCCTCACGCTCGAAATCAACGCCCCGTTCGATCAAGTCGTCGATAACCGCGCGGCTGGAGCGTATCATGATGTCGACGCTCTCGGCACGGTTCTCGTAATGGCCGGCCTTCATAGTGTCCTCATAGAAGGCATCGTAGTCGCCGTCGTCGTGCAAGACGCAGATGCCGCCCTGCGCAAGCATGGAGTCGCATTCCTCCACCACTGTCTTGGTGAGCATGACTATGCTTGCGGTTGCAGGGAGGTTCAACGCCGCATACAGGCCCGACACCCCACAGCCCGCTATCACGACATCGCAGATGATTTCCTTGGTTTCCATGCGCTGCTCCCCTATCGTGCTGCGTACTCGAGCATCAGCTCGAGCGTCTTCCTTGCCGGCTCTTGGTATTCATCGGGGACTTGCACCCCAACCTGATCGTTCTGCAGGCAGTCGATCACCTTCTGCAGCGTTACCGTGGTCATGTTCTCGCACACAGGCAAGCGGCGGGCGAAGTGAAAGCGCTTGCCGCTGCCGGCGTTGCGCAGCTCCATCTCCCTGAGCACGCCTACCATGGTCACAATGATGAAATCCTGCGCATCGCTTTTCTCGGTGAACTCGATGATGCCTTTGGTGGAACCGATATAGTCGGCCTCGGCAAGCACCTCCTCGGTGCATTCGGGATGAGCCAAGACGAGCGCGTCAGGATACTCCTCCTCGAGCGCGATGATCTCTTCAGGGACGATGCGCTGGTGCCTTGGGCAGAAGCCCTTGTTCAGCAGCACATGCTTCTCGGGAACCTGCTTGGCAACGAAACGCCCCAGGTTGACATCGGGGATGAACAGGAGATGCTGCTGGGGGATCTCACGGCAGATCTTCACCGCATTGGAGGAAGTGACGCACACATCGCTCCAGGTTTTCATCTCTGCCGTGGAGTTCACATAACACACCACCGCAAGGTCGTCCCCGAACTGCGCGCGAGCGTCTTCCACCGTTTTCCTCGCCACCATATGCGCCATAGGGCAATCGGCCTTCGGCTCGGGCAGGAGCACCACCTTGTTGGGGTTCAGCAGCTTTGCGCTTTCGCCCATGAACTCCACGCCGGCAAGCACGATGGTCTTAGCCGGCAGATCGACGGCGAGCTTCGCCAGATAGAAAGAGTCGCCGATGTAGTCGGCGATCGCCTGCACTTCGGGCTGCACATAGTAATGAGCAAGGATCACCGCATCGCGTTCTTCCTTCAGGCGCGCAATGCGGACCACCGAATCGGCATCGGGAACCTGGGCGGCAAACGAGTTCAACGGAGCTTCACACTCTGGGCAATCGGTGCGACCACGAGGAACATCGAATCGGGCAACATCGCCTCCTCCGCATGCACGCTCATTACCAGAATGCATCCCTTCGGATGCCGCTACGGTGCTCATACGAAACGCGTCCCTCCTAAAATGCCATGCACCTCTTCCGCATGGCGGTATGGGCGGTAGTCTAGCACCGTGCTTTACAGCTGACAATACAGCTGACAAGACAGTAAAAAGTCCAACAGAGGAGAAATGGAAACAGGGGAAACCATCAGCCAAAAGCTATGAAGGAGCGTCAGACCAGAAGAAGCAGCCCGTAGCAGCCGACACCGATGACGATGCACCACACCAGCGATTTCGTCTTCAGCGCGACAGCGATAACGGCCACGGCGGCAATCAGGGGAATAGCCGCAGGCCACAATCCCGCATCGAACATGCCAGGCGAAAGCAGGTCGCTGGCGATAAGCGCAGCGAATGCCGCAGGGGGAATGAAATTGAGCGCCTGCGAAAGCCACCCAGGGAGGTCGCGCCCACGAAGGACGAACACCGGTGCCACACGGCAAACGAGGATGGTGGCAGCGCACGCAAGGCCGACAAGGGCGAACTCACTCCACGACACGGGGTCCCCCCTTCCTTGAGGCCAAGATACCCGCAGCAACCCCGATGAGGGCTCCTATCAGGATGGCCGGGCCGGTTAAGCCCACGCACTTGCACAGGAACACGCCGAGCACCGCCGTCAAAGCGGCAACGACGTTGGGAAGCGTGCACTTCTGGGAGAAGAGCAGGCAAAGGAAGATGCTGGTCATGGCAAATGAGGCCAATGCCGTGGGAACGGTGAGCAAAGAGCCCAGCACCACTCCCGCCACATTCGCAACGGCCCATGTTGTTTGGCAGAACAGGTTCACCGCAGTTGCGCGCGAAACGCTCCAACCGCCTTTGCCGAATCGCCCAAGGTTGACCGCAAACGACTCGTCGGTAACGGTGGCCCCGAACAGAAACGACAGCCGCTTCGGGGTGCTGTGGCAAAAGCGGGAAAGCGACGCCCCGTAGAGCAGTTGACGGGTGTTCACCAACGTCACCGAAGCGATGATGGCAAGGGCCGGGGACCCAGCCAGCCACATGTTCGGGATCATGAACTGACCCGCACCGGAATAGAACAGCATCGAGAGCAGGAACACCTGCAGTGCATCGAGCCCTACCTGCTGGGCCAAAATCCCACAGGGAATGCCTAGGAACACATAGCCGATGATTACCGGGAACGCCGCAGCAAACGGCTCCTTCAGCCAGCCAACGGCTTTATGTTTCGATTGTGTTTCAGTCATAGCCTATGCATCATAGCACTTGCACAAGCACAAGCAGCGGGCGCCCGGCCAGGACACAGGCTCTTGCGGCATCAGGCAAATGGGCGATGAAGCCCAGCAGAGGCAACCTGCTCCACGCGAGGCATCAAGAGCACATCGCTGCGCAGGGGAAGGAGAAGACGCTAGATGTTCCAGCTATGTGGGATGAACATATCCTTGTAGAAGTTCTGGGCATAGCGGTCCGTCATGCCGGCGACATAATCAGTGACGGCACGCAACGGGTCACCACCGCTGATATCCCGCAACTCCTGGGGGACTTCTTCGTAATGGCGCACGAAGTAGTCGAACAGGTCTTCAACCAGGTGCTTTGCCTTGCGCACTTCGTGCATCACCGGCTCAGAGGTGTAGACGTTGTCGAACAGGAACGAGCGCAGCTCCATCATGGCATCCCAGATAGGAGCGCTCATCTGTATGTCGCCCGCAGCAGCAGACATCTCGATCATGTCATGCACCAACGTCTGGATGCGCTCAGAGTGGTTTTCGCCCAACACGGAATGGGTGCTAAGCGGAAGATCGGTTTCGCAGAGCGCCCCTGCGCGAATGGCATCATCGATATCATGGTTCACATACGCGATGCGATCGGCAGTGGCGACGATGCGCCCCTCAAGCGTCTCTGCCCTCTGGCTTCCGGTGTGGCAAACGATCCCATCACGCACCTCGGCGGTAAGGTTCAGCCCCTTTCCGCCGTTCTCTATGACGTCAACCACGCGCAGGCTCTGCACATTGTGACGATACAGACGCTGGTTCTCGGGCAGTTCAGGATCCAATCCCAGATGACGCGCCAAGCTGGAAGAGATAGCCTGCTCGCCCACATGCCCAAAGGGCGTGTGCCCCAGGTCGTGGCCAAGGGCGATTGCCTCGGTAAGGTCCTCGTTCAAACCCAGGGCGCGGGCAATGGTTCGCGCAATCTGCGCCACCTCAAGCGTGTGGGTAAGGCGCGTGCGGTAATGATCGCCCACCGGGGCTAAGAACACCTGGGTTTTATGGGAGAGGCGACGAAACGCCTTGGTGTGAAGGATCTTATCGCGGTCTCGCTGGTACTCGGTACGGTACAGGTCGGTCTCGCCCGAGCGGGCACGGCCTTCGGTCTCATCGGAGAACGACGCATCCTCGGAGAAGCGCACATGCTCCTGATTAACCTGCTCGTCCCTAGTTACCAGCTTCATAGCGGCTACTCCCCTTCAACAACCAGCAGGCGCCGGCATGACGGGCACGATGCCAGGGGCGCCTGCGAGCGTATCTTGCTCAACCGGCTGGAATCGAATGTGTTGCGACAGGCGCTGCATGCCCCGTCCCTCAGCTCAGCCAAGGCGACGCCACCGCAGTGGGCGCGGGTTTTCTCGTAAACCCCCAAAAGATCGGGGGGAACCTGCGCAGCAAGGGCAGCGCGGGCCTTATCGCCCTCCTCGATAGAGGAACGAAGGGCGCCGCCGGTTTTCTGGAACGAGGCGATTAGGTCCTGCTCCTTGGCATCGAGCTCATCAAGGGCAGCCATGATCTGCTTCATCACGGGATTGATCTTGTTCACCTCGGCCTCTACACGCTCGAGCTCGACCGAGATCTTCTCACGGCGTTTACGGACCCCGTCCAGATCACGTGTGTGGGCAGTTACCGCGCGATAGTCGCCCTGAACCTCGGAAAGGGTTTCGGTTATCTCGTCCTGCTTCAAGGAAAGCTGCTCGTCTTCCTGCACCAAGCCGGCTAAGCTGCCTTCCGCGTTGTCCAGCAGGTCCTGCACTTGAACCTTGCGCCTGAGAACCTCTTCCTTCTTGGCACGAATCTCCAAGATGGCCTTGCGATGGGGAAGCTCCTTGAACTCCTTTTTCGCCGAGACTACCTTGCGGTCTACTTCCTGCAGCTTGCGCAGAGTGGCGATGTCGTGTTCGGTTGCGTTCATGGGCGCAGGGCCTTTCTTCCTCGTTCGTTTAGGATGGGGCGCAGATCAACGGCGGGATGATTCCGGCGTGTACCAGTTGTTCCCCTGATCAATCATGGTAATGCAAGATTCGCAAACCCCCGCTTCAGCAGCATGGTTTGCAAGCAAAGCGCACAAGGGGAACTCGGATATATCGTGTCCCAGCTCGATTATCGCCAAGCCCGAAAGGGCTGCATCGAGCGCATCGTGGTACTTTATCTCACCGCAAACGAGGCAATCAGCCCCTTGCTCCAGGCACTCGCGCGCAAACGACCCGGCACTGCCGCCGCTGGTGACGATTCGGGAAAGGGAAAGGTCGGGCGATCCCCAGACGCGCGGCATGGAGCCGAACACGGAAACGCAGCGGGCGCTCAGGCTGCGAAGCGTCAACACACCATCATCGTGCGCAGGAGAGCAAATACGGCCGAAGCCCTTGTCCCCAGAGCCCGCCAGCGAATCCAGCACCCCGGTAGGAACCAAACGCAGCAGCGCAGGGAGGGCATTGAGCCCCGCAACGCTCACATCGAGGGCGGTATGGAACGACATAACGGAAACGCCTAGCTCAACCGCACGGCGCACCACCGAACCCGGCGTGTGCCCTTGCATCGTATGCGGCAAGAACGAATCGGGCGCATCGAGGAACACCGGGTGGTGGGCAAGGAGCACGTTCGCGCCACGACGGGCAGCCTCCTCGAGGGCGGCTATGGTGGGGTCAAGAGCAACGGCAACGCCATGCACCACATCCATTGGGTTGCCAACCAACATCCCCGTGCGATCCCACGAGCAAGCGTCTTCAGCGGGCATCTTCTCCAGAAGAGCGCGTTCCAGCTCCCCCACCAGCACCACCCGATCGTTCGATGCCAAGCCACCCGAATCGATCTTGGTAAGCGTTACGGTTTCTTCTTCCATGGAGTCCCCCTTGGTACACGTCCTAGCCAAGCGCAATGGTGCGCCGGTCCCCACCGGGAACAACGATAGTAAGCTCGCGGTACCCGGCCTCGTACATCAAACGATACCCCGCTTCTATGCCGCGATCCACATCCGTAACCGTATGGGCATCCGTACCCAACGTGCAGGGGACGCCCGCGCGGCAGAACTCGGCAAGCAGATCGACATGGGGGAACATCTCTTCGCAGGCGTAGGTGACGCCCGAGGTGTTCACTTCCACCATGCGTCCACTCGAGGCCGCGGCCTCTGCGGCCTCGCGGTACAGCGGAAGCGGGTCGAAGCTGGGGCGGCGGTTGAACTTCTTAACCAGGTCGGGATGCGCCATCACATCGAAGGGCATGAAGGGCACGTGCGAGGAAACCGCCTCGCACCAAACCTCGAAGTAGCGCCTCCAGATGTAGTCGGCGCCCACTTCGTCCCAGTAGCCCGCCTGCGCTGGGTCGTCGAAGGGCCACAGATCCACGAAGTGGACCGACCCAAGCACGATGTCAAAGCAGTCGAAGGCATCCTCGGCAAACGTCCGATCCTCGCCCACGCCAAGCCAATCCAGCTCGCAGCCAACGAGGATCTCCATATCGGGAAATACCTTACGCTGCGCCAAGATGCGCTGAACGTACTCGTCGAGCCTATCGGCATGCATGGATACGTAGTCGCGCGGATCCACCGCAGGAGTAAGAGGATAGTGCTCCGTCACCGCGATGTTGGTTATGCCCACCTCATGGGCATGGGCGACAAGCCCCTCTATAGGCGCATGCCCATGGTTCGTCATATCGGTGTGGTTGTGCTGGGTCACCCGTTCTATCTGCACCTTTACTCCTTAAAGAACAAAGGGCGCACATAGCGCCCTTCCTGTGGAACATGATTCTTGGCCACAGCCGCGCATACAACGAGAAGCTTAGCCCACCACTTCGGCGAATGCGCGGACGAAAGCCTCCACTTCTTCGCGGGTGGTGGAATTGCCCAGGGAAACGCGCATGGATCCCAGAGCGTCGTCGCGGCTGATGCCGATGGCGCTGAGCACATGCGAGGGATCCAGGGAATGGGACGAGCAGGCCGAACCTCCCGAAACGCAGAAGCCGCGGCGATCGAGCTGCAAGATCAGGGTCTCGCTTTCAATGCCGCGCACCAGCACATTCACGATATGGCACGAATAGCGGCTGTTTCCCTTTTCCACCTGTACCGCAGGGCGCACGTTAGGATGCTCGGTCAGGGCATCGTAGAGATAGTCGCGCAACTCGGTAAGGCGCTGGGCGTTTTCCTCCAACGATTGCGTAACCTCACGGGCGGCAGCGGCGAAACCGACCGCCCCCATCACGTTCTGCGTGCCGCTGCGCCTGCCCGATTCCTGGCCGCCGCCCACAAGCTGCGCCGTGAAGGGAGTGCGGGCTTTCAGGTAAAGCGCGCCAACGCCCTTCGGGCCGCCGATCTTGTGCGAAGAAACGGAAAGCGCATCAACGCCCCATTCGCGAACAAAGATGGGAACCTTGCCGAATGCCTGGGTAGCGTCCACATGGAACAGGGCGCCGGCATCATGGGCGACCTTGGCAAGCGCAGGGATGTCCATAACGCTGCCGATCTCGTTGTTCACCGCCATGATGGAAACCAGGAGGGCGCGGCCGTTCAGGGCCTCTTTCAGCGCCTCGGGCGTAACATGCCCGGAAGAGTCGGGGGCGACAAGCGTCACCTCTGCTCCCCAATGGTTCAAGGTTTCGGCAGCCTTCAGCACCGCATCGTGCTCGATGGCGGAAACAGCCACCTGCGGAACGCACTCGTGGTCGCCCTCCTGCTCCGCGCGCATCATCAGCGCATCCACCATGCCGAACAACGCGGCGTTGTCGGCCTCGGTGGCACCAGAGGTGAAGATGATCTCGTCGGGGCGGGCGCCTAAGCTGCGCGCGATGGTTTCGCGCGACTCCTCCAAGGCACGGAAAGCCGTACGTCCCACCTCGTAAAGGGAGTTGGCGTTGGAAGCGCCCGCAGCAAGCCCCTCTGTCCCGGGAAGCAAGAACGGGCGCATGGCATCGGCCGCTGCCGGGGACAGCGGCGCCGTGGCCGCCCAGTCAAGGTAAACGAGCTCGCTCATTACCGAGCCTCCTCTCCCGCATGGCGCAGTATGCCGATGGCGGCCTGCGGGTCGGGGGCCTTGAACACGCCAGAGCCGGCGACCAGGACATCGGCACCCTGGGCGCATACCAGCCCAGCCGTGCGCTCGGCGCTCACACCACCGTCGACCTCGATCAGCAGATCGGGATTCAGGCGCATCGCCATCTCGGCAACCTTGCCCACGCGATCCTCGCTTCCCTCGATGTACGACTGCCCAGAAAAACCAGGGAACACGCTCATCACCAGGACCATATCGATATCGGCGATATAGGGCTCCAGTTCCTCGACCGGATAGTCGGGCTTCAAGGTAAGCGCGGGGCGAACACCGGCGGCACGGGTACGAGCAATGAAATCACGCACCTCTTCTTCACCATGCAGTGCCTCCATATGCACAGAAACCAAGTCGGCGCCAGCATCCAGATACCAATCGAGCTGCTCAAGCGGGTTGGATATCATCAAGTGCACATCGAGCGGCACCTGCGTGATCTTCTTCAGCTGCTTCACCACCGGCACGCCCATGGTGAGGTTAGGCACGAAATGGCCGTCCATCACATCGACATGGATGAAGTCGGTGCCGCCTTGCTCGAGCATACGGATATCGCGCTCAAGGTTCATGAAGTCGGCAGAGAGGATTGAGGGAGATATTTTGACATCACCGAACACGGCGATACCCCTTTCGTTCGAACGGGAAGACGAGCCTATTCTACACGTAACCAGCTAGCGGTTCTTCGCCTCGAGGTCGAGCAGAAATCCCTTTATCGCCGGGCCGAAGGCATAGCCGCCCAGTTTTCCTGCAGAGCCCACCACGCGATGGCACGGAACGAACAGGGGCACCGGGTTGCGCCCGCAGGCCTGTCCCACCGCTTGAAGCGCTTTAGGCCTGCCTATTGCCTGGGCGATTTGAGCATAGGTGCGCGTTTGGCCGTAGGGAATGGAGGAAATGGCGTCCCACACCTCTTGCTGAAACGGTGTGCCGCCCGCCCGATAGGGCATGTCGAACCCCTTGCGCTTGCCGGCAAGGTACTCAAGAACCTGGCTGGAAGCCTGGTTGGTAAGGGCCGTGGCCCGCAGCGTCCCACCCAGCTTGGCAGGACCGAAGGCGAATCGGGTAATGGCAGCGCCGTCCGACTCGATAGCAACACGCCCCAAGGGTGTGCGGTACACGAAATAGGTTAGCCCCGTCACTGCGCGTCACCGGCGTCGGTCAATCCCCAAAACTCGGTGGTAAGCGGACGCTTGAACAGCTCGGCGGCTATAGGCTCCATCGAAGCGCCCTCCCAAACAACCGAGCGAACCGCCGTGGTGATGGGAAGCTCAACCCCGAAGCGCTGGGCAAGCGGGCAGATGGTCTTGCAGGCAAGCGCGCCTTCAACCACCATGTGCGTGCTCTTCTCGTAGCCCTCGAGCGTGCCGCCCTGCGCCAAGGTCTTCCCGAAGGTGCGGTTGCGGGAATGCTCGGAAGTGCACGTGGCAATCAGGTCGCCCGCGCCCGCCAGCCCCATAACGGTAATGGCCTCTCCGCCGCACGCTTTCACCAAGCGGCTCATCTCGGCCATGCCGCGCGTCATGATCATCGCGGCGGTGTTGTCGCCATAGCCAATACCGTAGGAAGCACCCACGGCGATGGCGATAACGTTCTTGAAGGCGGCGCAAAGCTCTACACCAACGTAGTCGGAAGATGTGTAGCAGCGGAAAACCGGCGTGCTCAGCAAGTCGCGGAAGTAATGGGCGGTTTCCAAAGAACTGGAGGCTATGACCGTGCCCGCCGGGACGCCCAAGATAACCTCTTCGGCGTGGTTCGGGCCGGAAAGGGCGGCCAACCGGGGCAGCCCGCCTAGAACCTCTTCGAACACCTGGACCGGCAAAAGCCCCGTGCCCTCTTCAACGCCCTTCGAGCAGATCACGATAGGCGTGCTCGCAGGCACCAAAGGCTTCAGGTCCTCGGCAAACTGGCGGATAAGGCGCGAAGGGGTAACGATCACCAGCGCCTGAGCCCCATACACGCATTCCGCCAGGTCGCTCGTGGCGGAAATGAAATCGGAGAGGATGACGCCGCTCAAGTAACGGGGATTGCGATGCTGCAAGGTTATTGACTGGGCGACCTCGGGCTTACGGGCCCACATAACCACCTCGTTGCCGCCAGCCGCAAACGTCTGGGCAAGCGCCGTGCCCCAAGACCCTGCACCGATTACCGCGATCTTACCCATACTGACTCCTATCAAGAAAACGGGGCGCAAACCCCGTGTATGCCCTGGTTGCCGACAAGCATCCCGCTCCCGGTACGGGAACCGGGGCAGCAGGCAAAAGCTTCTCCCACAGCAAAGCCAAAGCGTCCAGGATTGCCCGGCCTAGGCTCTCTTCTTCGAGCCGATCTTGCTTTCGGTACCCGCACGCAAACGCGCGATGTTCTCGCGGTGCGCCCAAATCACCGTCAAGGCAACCAAGGTACACAGCACGAACGCAACCGGGTTTCCCCAGAAGAAGTACAGCGAGAAGAACGGGCAAGCCACCGCAGCCGTAATGGATCCGGCGGAAACATACTTGGTAACAACAACCACCACGGCGAAAATCACGAGTTCGAGCACAGCGCCCACGACACCGAACGTGCAGAACAGGCAGCCTACCGCAACCGCGATACCCTTGCCGCCCTTGAAGCCAAGCCAAGGGCAGAAGATATGTCCCATAACGCAGCCCAGGAACGCTACCGCAAGGCATACTTGCTGGATATAGGCAAACGGGTTGTCGGCACCGCCGAAGGCCTGCACAAAAGCGACCACGCCCAGCACATTACCGGGCATGAGCGAAAGGCCGAATGCCGAGGCGATCGCACCAGATGCGATGCCCTTGCCGAAATCAAGCGCGAACACCGCATATCCGCCGGCCTTGCCCATAGTGCGGATGGCATTGGTGGTGCCGATGTTGCCGGAGCCATGCTCGCGCACATCGGTATGGAAGAACACGCGGGAGATGATGACCCCCCACGGGATGGAACCCAAAAGGAACGAGATAACCAACAACAAGAAAAGCTGGCCAACGGTAACAAGCATGGGGAATTAGTCCTTCTTCTTGAACTTAAGGCGGATGGGGGTGCCGGTGAAATCAAATGTAGAACGCAGGCGGTTTTCCAGATAGCGCTCGAACGAAGGCTCCACCAGATCAGAATGGTTGCAGAAGAACGTGAAGAATGGGGGCTCCGTACCGGTCTGCGTCACGTACTTGAGTTTCAGGATGCGCTTGCCCTTCGAAACGGTATGGCCGAAATCGCGGATATCCTGCAACCAGTTGTTCAGACGGCTGGTGGAAATGGCCTTGGAATAGTTGGCGTAGGCCTCGTCGACTGCTTTCCAAATACGTTGCACATTCTTGCCGGATAGGGCGGAAATGGCGATCACGGGAGCATACCCAACGAACGTCAAGCGGTCTTCGATGCGCTCGCGAACATCGGCCTTAGCCTCGGGGCCTTCCACGAGGTCCCATTTGTTCAGCACGATAACCATGGCGCATCCACGCTCGGCGGCCATACCGGCAACACGCTGGTCTTGGTCCGTCAGGCCGATGGTAGAGTCGATGACAAGCAGAACCACTTCGGCTCGATCGATGGCGCGCATAGCGCGCACAAAGCCGTAATACTCCACGTCCTCGTCGATGACGCTTTTCTTGCGAAGACCTGCCGTGTCCACAATGGTGTAGTGCTTCCCATCGTGCTCGACGGTGGTGTCGATGGCATCGCGCGTGGTTCCCGCCACGTCGGAGACGATGGAGCGATCGTTGTTGGTGAGCTTGTTGGTAAGCGAGCTCTTACCGGCATTCGGGCGGCCAATGATGGCCACGTTGACGGCATCAAACTGCTCCTCATCGCCCGCATCATCCGGGAAAAGCGAAACCACCTCGTCCAGTAGGTCACCGGTGCCGGTGCCATGAAGCGCCGAAACCGGGCGCGGCTCGCCAAGGCCAAGCTGCATGAACTCCCACATGCCGGCCTCATCGGCGACGTTCTCGAGCTTGTTCACCGTAAGGAGCACCGGTTTCTTCGCGCGGCGAAGGATGTTGGCCACTGCCTGATCGTCGGCATTGATGCCGGTCTGACCGTCGACCAAGAAGATGATGACGTCGGCCTCATCGGCAGCCGCAAGCGCCTGTGCGGTGATGGATCCCTGGAAAGCATCGTCGCCGCCGATCTCGATACCGCCGGTATCGATGATCTTGAACCCATGGCCGTTCCAATCGGCCTCGTGGTACGAGCGGTCGCGCGTAACACCGCGCATCTCGTGCACGATAGCTTCGTTGTTTTCTGCAAGGCGGTTAACCAAGGTGGATTTGCCCACGTTAGGGCGACCGACAATGGCCACGATAGGCAAGCTCATGCCAACTCCTCAGATTCGCGTTCGTAAGTTCTTTGAAGCTTCAGAATACCACGGCACTCCATGCCTTCCCCATCGCAGGGCGGGCATGGCATGGGAAGAACACGCTTGCCCCAATCGCGATGGAACACAAAGACAATCCTGACGCCCCTGAGACAGGTACCGCTTAAACCACCGGGCGCTCCCAGTCGGGCAAGCCTTTCTGCTTTCGGTTGCGTATGCGTCCGCGCATGTTGGCAACGCATCCCTGCATCCCGTAGGGAACGTACTCAAGCTCTTCGAGGTTTTCGGGCAGGTAGCTCACCAAGGAGAGCGGTGCTGTTTGCTCGATAGACTCGGGCTCAGGGCCGGGCACAGCAGAAAAGCCGCACACAGGCGCACCTTGGGCAACCAGCTTTCGCTCATAGCCGCTCCAGGGCTCATCGGAGAACAGGGAGCGCACATCGTCGGTGCACCACTCAAGCCGGTAGCCCGCAAGCTCAAGCTGCGTAAGCGAGAAATCGCGCAGGGGGACGCTGTCGGTCCGAAGCCGGAGTGCAGCCCCTGGGGCCAACAGCTCGCGATAGACCATGAGCCGCGTCACATAAGTAAGGCGCAGCGGCGCCTTCTTCTTTTTCGGAAAGGGAGTGGGGAAATTCAGGAGGATCGCATCCAGCTCACCCGACGCAAAGATGTTGCGCAGGTCGGAATCGTCGTGAAGCATGAACACGGCATTGGAAACCCCGGCGGCAAGCGCCCGGTCGGCGGCACGCACCACGCACACCCCATCTACCTCAACCCCCACGAACAGCACGTCGGGCCGCCGCTGGGCGCACTCGACCGTGTACTCCCCCTTGCCGCAGCCCAAGTCAAGGACAACGCGCTTGAAGGCGATGGGGCACTCCTGTCCTTCGGGTGCCCAATTCGCCCAGGATCCCCTTCGCGATGCAGGGTTCATCTCCACTGCGCCAGATGCGGCAGCAAGGCGGTCGTCAAGGGAAAAGCCCTTGTTCAAGCGGGAACGGGTTGTGCGCATGGAATGCTCCG
>CAVIKC010000011.1:0-42332 GCA_963643405.1 Succinivibrio sp. | reverse complement strand
CCGTTGTACAGGTACAGCCCGCTAAGGTTGTTGTACATCGCTCCCTTGCGGTCTACCTGGGAATCTTCAAGCTCCTCGATACCCTCATCAGGGGGCAGGGTGCGGGTTTTGTAGGGGGTAAGGTAGGTCTGCACGATGAACGGCGCGCCCGATGCCCCGTTGGCGAAGCGCGCTACCAGCGCCTCCCATTCTTCCTGCGTGCAGGAAACGCCGGCGTACACGTCCTTGGCGCCGTAGTTGTCGGTGGGCTTGATGATCCAAGCGTCCTTGTTCCCGGTAACCTCAGAAAGGTCTATCTCCTTTTCATCCAGGAACAGGGTGCGCGGCACGTGCTTTTCCACGAACTCGTTTTCCTCGGGCGTGAGGATTTCCTTGGTTCGGGGGTCGCGCAGAACCTCGAATATCTGCTTGTCGTGCACTAGATGCCCCGCGAAGCTGCCGATAAGGGCAACCGCCTCGTGTCGGCACGCCTCTATCAGCGCTTGCGATTCGTCCCAATGCTCCAGCACGTCGTTGGTAACGCTGCGGCGCCAGATTGCGTGCACGGGCAGCCCGTCGGCATCGCACAGCATGTGGCCGTCGAAGGTAAGGTCGCGCACGTCGCACACCACGCATTCGTACCCATAGCGGGCAAAGTGCTGCGAGAACACCTTGAACTCATCGACCACGCCGCACTCAAGGTAGTCGCAGATGGCGAAGCGCGCGCCGGGCACGAAATGCTTCGAATGCTCGAAGATGCGGATGAACTCGCGCACCCACGAATCGAACAGCTCGGTTTGCTGCACCGTGTGGCGCTCGGCGAAGGCCTGGAACGTCTTGGTGCCCCAGATGCTGTTGGTTATCTCGCGGTTCTCGTTCATGCCGGCCGAACCGTCGCCGTTGAACTCGCAGAAGCCGCAGGAAAGGTCGTCTTCGTTCAGGAACACGTCGATGCGCGCGAAGGGCAGGGGGTCGGCGTAGCCGCGGGGCAGCAGCACCAGTTCCTTCAGGCGCTCGTCGAAGCTGAACACATCGCGGTACTCGGGCGTGGCAAGGTAGTGCTCTATCACCTTGCACAGGATGCGGTGCGTGGTTTCCGCCACATAGCGCAGCGCCTCCCAGCTCTCATCGTTGTATAGGCGCGGCACAAAGGAAGAGGCCACCACCTTGTGGTGCACGATGGCGGTGGAGCCCTGCATGTAGGAATAGGCGCTTCGGCGTCCCTCTATGTCGCCGTCTAGGCTATCGGCTATGGCGAAGTACTCTTCGGTGAGCTCTGCATTGCTTTTCATGGGCGCCCTTCCTGTTGGGTCGTTCGGGGAAGTGTACCCATAATAAGGCCGCGCGCGCCGATGCCGCAGGCAGGTTACGAAAGCTTCACGCGTTTGCCCATGGTGCCGGAAATACCGCTTACCACGTTGTCGCTCAGCAGCTCCACCATCTCGTCGAAGGGGACGTCCTTGCCCTTGTACAGCCAGTACAGATACGAGTTCAGCACGCCGCCCAGGTAGAATTCGATCATGATGCCCAGGTGCTCTTCGCGGCCCTCGGAAAGCGGGCCGGTCTGGGACACGATGCGCTCTTTCGCCACGGTGGCCCAGATGTGCAGGAACTCGTTTATGGGGGCGTTGAAGGCAACGGTGCGCAGCTGCTCGCGCGTAAACGGCAGGGAAGATTCAACCGCTGCCAGCAAGTGGCGTGTGTACTGGGTGGGGTCGCTGATGAAGTCGCGGATGTCCATGCCGCGCAGGCTTTCCTCCATCTGCGTGCGCACCACATCTTCCAGCAGTGCCTCGATGGAGGAGTAGTGCGTGTAGAACGTCTTGCGGTCAACGTCTGCGCGCTTGGCCAGGGCGGTGATGGTGATCTTGCTGAAGTCGGTTTCCATCAGAAGCTCGGCAAACGCCTCGCGGATGGCGTTGCGCGTACGCAGCACGCGGCGGTCGGTTTTCTTTGCCTTCATGTCCGTCATAGATAATCCCCAACTCCCCGTGTGCCTGTAGACAAATATACAAATCTGGCCTGCTTGGGCATTGAGCGTGCAGGCATAGAAAATATAATCAACAAATGTAGAAAAATCAACGTTTGGGATTTGCAAAGGTGGCGAAAGCGGAGCGAATGGCTTACGTTTCCGGCATTCCTGAACGGGGACAAGGCACTACTGAGGGGAGTAGGGGAAATGAAAGCAACCGAGCATATCAAACGGGCAGCGTACGAAAAGGCAGTCGACTATCTTCTTGCTGATCCAGAGAACCACATCGTGAAGATCATGGATCTGTTGGACAAGGCTGCCCCGGCAGACTTGTTCGCCAGCCAGCGTGCAGCCTTCCGCGGCGCCATCGACGAGAAGAGCAACTGGTACCAGCTGCTGATGCACATCATGAACGACCTGAACCCAGAGGTGCGCGACAGCTTCATCAAGACCCTTATCATCGACGGCAACCTTATGGCGTGGCCGGTTCAGGAAGCCAACCGCGATAAGTACGAGTGCAACATCCCCTGGGCCATCCTGCTCGACCCCACCAGTGCCTGCAACCTGCATTGCACCGGCTGCTGGGCGGGCGAGTACGGCAACAAGCTGAACCTCAGCCTGGAGGAAATCGACTCCATCATCTGCCAGGGCAAGGAGCTGGGCACGCATGTGTACATCTACACCGGCGGCGAGCCTTTGGTGCGCAAGCGCGACCTTATCAAGCTCTGCGAGATGCACCCCGATTGCGTGTTCCTTTCCTTCACCAACGGCACGCTCATCGACGAGGCGTTCTGCCAGGAAATGATCCGCGTGAAGAACTTCGTGCCCGCCCTTAGCGCCGAAGGCTTCGAGGAAGCCACCGACGGGCGCCGCGGCGAAGGGGTTTACGCCAAGGTTCAGCATGCCATGGAGCTGCTGAAGTCCCACGGCTTGCCGTTCGGCGTTTCCTGCTGCTACACCTCCGAGAACTGGGACTCCATCGCTTCCGAGGAGTACTTCGACTACCTTATCGATCAGGGCGCGCTTTTCGCCTGGATCTTCTCGTACATGCCGGTGGGCGTGAACTCTCCGGCAAGCCTGATGGCCAACCCTGAACAGCGCGAGCATCTGTACCGTTTCGTGCGCGAGATGCGCAAGACCAAGCCGCTGTTCACGCTCGACTTCCAGAACGATGGCGAGTTCGTGGGCGGCTGCATTGCCGGTGGGCGCCGCTACCTGCACATCAACGCGAAGGGCGATGTGGATCCTTGTGTGTTCGCCCATTACTCGAACGCCAACATCCGCGAAGTGTCGCTGCTCGATGCCCTGCGCTCGCCCCTGTTCATGGAGTACTACCGCGAGCAGCCGTTCGACGACAACCTGCTGCGCCCGTGCCCCATCTACGAGAACAGCGGCAAGCTCACCGAGATGGTGAACCGCGCCGGCGCCCACTCCACCGACCCCGAGGCACCCGAGCCGGTAGAGGATCTGTGTGCGAAGACCAAGCCTGTGGCCGATGCCTGGAAGCCCGTTGCTGAGCGTATATGGGAAGACCAGTCGGAGCCCTTGTACGCCAAGCGCTGCGAAGAAACTCAGGGAATGGCCGAAACGGACATGACCAAGTTCGAGCGGTTGGGCAGGAAACGTCGGCCCATGCCGCAGCAGAAGTAGGTTCGCACAGCCCTACGCACGAAGGCGGGTGGGCATTCCGCCCTTTCCGCGGTGCGTTGCCGGGCAGGCGCACCCGTTTACGCGATGGTCTGTGGTTTCGCGGGGCGCAATCGGCAAAACCCTCATAAGCGGTTACTATGTTGACAATCAAGAACAAGGGCGGTGCCTTGCCCGCCGCCTTTTCCGAAAGGACTCAATAGATGCAGGAAGAACAGCATTCGTACCTTTTCACCAGCGAATCGGTAACCGAAGGCCATCCCGACAAGATCTGCGACCAGATCTCCGATGCTATCTTGGACGCCATCCTGGCTAAAGAGATAGAGCTGCAGGCGGCAGGCTACGTTGCCCCCGGCGGCTTTCCCGCTGACCCGAGCCAAGTACGCTGTGCCTGCGAAACCGTGGCAACCACCGGCCTGATCATGGTTACCGGTGAAGTGCGCACCCAGGCATATGTGGACGTTCCCGGCATCGCCCGTCAAGTTCTGCGCGAGATCGGCTACGACCGCGCGAAGTACGGCTTCGACTGCGATACGTGCGGCGTGTTGAATACCATCCACGAGCAGTCGGCCGACATCGCCCAGGGCGTGGACGAGTCGTGGGAAACCCAGAGCGGCAAGGCGGCCGACCCGTACGACCAGATCGGCGCTGGAGACCAGGGCATGATGTTCGGTTATGCCTGCAACGAGACCAAGACGCTCATGCCCATGCCCATCTATCTGGCGCACCGCCTGTCGGAGCGTTTGGCGCAGGTGCGTAAAGACGGCACCATGCCGAATCTACGCCCCGACGGCAAGACTCAGGTGAGCGTCCGTTACATCGACGGCGTGCCCACACAGGTGGAAAAGGTGGTTATCTCCACCCAGCATTCCGAGGAAACCGACCCGGAGACCCTGCGCGGCGAGCTTGTTGCCAACGTCATCGAGCCGGTGTTCAAGGCCGAGGGCGTTGCCGTTGCCGAAGACCTGGAGCTCTACGTGAACCCAACCGGGCGCTTCGTGGTTGGAGGTCCTATGGGTGATGCTGGCCTTACTGGCCGCAAGATCATCGTCGACACGTACGGCGGCATGGGCCGTCACGGTGGTGGCGCATTTTCCGGCAAGGACTGCACCAAGGTGGACCGCTCCGGTGCCTATGCTGCCCGTTGGGTTGCCAAGAACGTGGTGGCTGCCGGTTTGGCTGGTCGCTGCGAGGTGCAGATCGCCTACGCCATCGGCGTTGCGCGCCCGGTTTCCGTTATGGTGCAGACCTTCGGCACGGGCACGGTTTCCGATGCTGACATCGAAGCGGCCGTGAGCAAGGTGTTCGACCTGCGTCCCGGCGCCATCATAGACGAGCTAGACCTTCGCCGTCCCATCTACCGCAAAACCGCTGCGTATGGCCACTTCGGCCGCGAGCTTCCTGAGTTTACTTGGGAGCGCACCGACAAGGCCGAGGCCTTGAAGGCTGCTTGCAGCATGGCATAGACGGGCAAACCCGAAAGCGGTTTTCGCCCAGTCGAATAGGCTTCTCCGAATTTCAGCCCCGCCACGTGCGGGGCTTTTGCTTTACGGGTCCGTTCGCGGCGCGGAGGGCAACACCGTCAAGTGCGAAGCAATGCGATACGTGCCTGCTATCTGGTTTATCGATAGCAGGTGCTAGAAGATGGCGATAACGGTTCTTCTTTTAATCATACTAATCCTCTTGTAATTAAGGGTTATTGCTCTATCCTCATTAAAGCCCGTATACCTAGTAGGATAACTAGGAAAGAAAAGGATAGAGATGAAAGAGCAGATCAGCAGCCAAAGGGTCAATGCGGAGCGCCTCGATGGCATAAACGAAGAGGAACTTGCCCGCGCCATTGCCCAGAGTAAGCACGAGCATGAGCATGGCTCCCATCATCATGACCATACGGACTTCCATGACTACACGCAGGCGGTGCGCGAATACAGGAAAACGTTCGCGAACAAGCAGCAGGTAATCGAGCAGACCCCGGACCCTGCAGTGCGCGACATGCTGTTGCGCATGCAGGAGCTGAACATCGACACCGTGTTCGATCGTTTCGACCGTCAGCAGCCGCAATGCTCGTTCGGCATTGCTGGTATCTGCTGCAAGAACTGCTTTATGGGCCCTTGCAAGATAACCAAGAAAGCCCCGCGAGGCGTCTGCGGCGCGGACGCCGACCTCATCGTTGCGCGCAACATGCTGCGCTCGCTTGCCTCGGGCGCTGCGGCTCACGGTGCCCGTGGGCGCGAGAGCATGCTCGCCTTGAAGCGTGCGGGGGAGGGAAGTCTGAACCTTCCCATTGAGGGCGAGGCCAAGATCCGCGCTGTCTGTCGGAAGTACGGCATTGAGGTCGAGGGGAAAACGCTCAACCAGCTTGCCGTTGAGGTGGCCGACATCTTGCTTGAAGACCTTTCGCGCACGGTGCCTGGACCCCACAAGACGTTGCACGCCTTTGCTCCTGCCGAACGCTTGAGAACCTGGGAGGATCTGGGGATTCTTCCCATCAGCGTGTATCACGAGGTGTTCGAGAGCCTGCACAAGACAAGCGTGGGAACCGATGGCGATTGGGAGCATGTTATGCGGCAGTTCCTCCGCACCGGTGTGGCATTCGCTTGGACCAGTTGCCTGGGGTCATCTATTGCGATGGACAGCCTGTTCGGCTTGCCTGATCACCGCAAGACCGTTATGAACCTCGGCGCGTTGAGGGAAGGCTGGGTGAACATCGCGGTGCACGGTCATTCGCCGCTTATGGTCAGCGAGGTCGTTCGCGTGGGTCGTTCAGCCGAATTCCAGGAAAAGGCGCAGGCTATAGGCGCAAAGGGCATTCAGTTCTACGGGATCTGCTGTTCGGGGCTCTCGGCGATGTACCGCTACGGCGGCGTTATCCCGCTCTCCAACGCGGTTGGTGCGGAGTTGGTGCTGGGAACAGGCGCTCTCGATCTGTGGGTGGCAGATGTGCAGGACGTGTTCCCTTCCATCATGGACGTGGCGCGTTGCTTCAAGACCACCGTGGTGACAACCAGCGACTCCGCCCGGTTGCCGGGAGCTGAGCACTACGACTTCGATCATCATCACGCAAATCTTGATCAAATACACGATTTGGCGGTGAAGATCGTGGAGCGCGGTATCGAGAGCCATGCGAATCGAAGCGGGGTCCCGGTTGCCATCCCGCAGTACGAGGCGGAAGTGGAAGTGGGCTTCTCGGCTGAATTCGCCGAGGAGCGTTTCGGGCTCGACTCAATCGCAGAGGCGCTGCGCGAAGGGCGCATCCGCGGCATCGTGAACCTGGTTGGGTGCAACAACCCACGCATCGTGTACGAGAAAGCCATCGTCGAGGTGGCCGACTACCTCATAAAGCACGATGTCCTCATCATGACCAACGGATGCGCATCGTTCCCGCTTATGAAGCTCGGCTACTGCTCTACCAAGGCGCTCGATCAGGCGGGAAGCTCGCTTGCCGGATTCCTGGTCGATGTTCCTCCGGTGTGGCAGATGGGCGAATGCTTGGACAATGCCCGTGCATCGGCGCTGTTCAGCGGTGTTTCCGCTGCTTCTGGGCATCCTATAAAAAGATTGCCCTTCGCATTTGCCAGCCCTGAATGGTCCAACGAGAAGGGCATCTGCGCAGCGTTGGCGTTCCGCCTTCTGGGTATGAACTCCTACCACAGCGTGTATGCCCCCACTCAGGGATCGGAAAAGGTTACCGAGTTCATGGAGCATGGGACGAAGCCTTTGCTCGGCTCGGAAATGGTGGTTGACGTTGACCACCTTGCGCTTGCGAAGCGCATCGTGGAAGACATGGACGAGCGCCGTCGCGCGCTTGGTTGGAAGGTGAGCAGCTAGATGGGACTTGCGAAGAGCACCCTGCAGGCATTGGTGGCGCTGGTGGCAACGCTGGCCCTGGTTGCCACGGCCGTCTACTACAAGGTAGACGATTTGGGGGTTGGCACATCGAAGGAACAGACCACCATCACTATCGCCTATTTGCCTATCACCCATGCGGTGCCACTGTTCAAGGCTGCCGAAGAGTTGGAGCGGCAGAACAGCAATGTGCATGTGGAGCTGGTGAAATACGGCGGATGGGCCGAGCTCATGGACGCGCTTGATTCCGGTCGTGTGGACGGTGCCTCGGTGCTTATCGAGATGGCGATGGAGGCGAAAAGCCAAGGCATACCGCTTCAGCTTTCGCTGCTGGGTCACCGCGACGGCAACGTGGTGATTGCAGGCAACGACATCACGTCACCTTCCCAGCTGAAGGGCAAGACCATCGCCATCCCCAACGAGCAGTCGTCGCATAACATCTTGGTGCAGCAGCTGTTGGCGAAATACGGCATGAGCGCCAGTGACGTGACGTTGGTGGAAATGGCCCCTGCTGAAATGCCCGCCGGCTTGAAGTCGGGTCAGATCGATGGCTACTGCGTAGCCGAGCCCTTCGGCGCCAAGGCGGTAGAGACCGGGGTGGGGCATGTTCTAGCCACCTCCGATGAGCTCTGGGAAGACTCCATCTGCTGCGGCATCGTGTTCAATAGCCAGGCAACCGCTGAAAAGCAGGCGGCGCTCAAGACGTTCAAGCAGGCCTACCTCTCTGCAGGCGACTCGCTCACCAAGGAAGAGGCGGTTCAGATCGCCGTGGACAACTTGGGCCAAGACGAGCAGACAAGCGAGCAATCGCTGCAATGGATCTCTTTCAACGACCTGGGTGTTACCGAGGAAGCGTACGAGAAGCTCCGTGCCGAGGTCGTCGAGTACGGGCTCAACAGCAATCCTCCTTCGTACGACGAGTTCGTGGCAAGCAACTAAGAGCGAAAGGTTTCAAGCGTTATGGGTAAAGTGTTAAAAGGGGCTGTCTCGTTCGCGGTTCTGCTGGTGCTCTGGCAGTTGCTTGCCGCATCGGGCCTATTCCCTTCATCGTTGTTCCCCGGTCCCCTTGCGGTTGCCGAGGCGTTGGCGCAGCGGGCCGAAAGCGGTCAGTTGGTGCTCGACATCGGCGCAAGCATGTACCGCTTCTTCATCGGTTACCTGGTAGCTTGCCTAAGCGCTGTGTTGTTGGGCCTGGTGATGGGCTGGTGCACACGTGCCTGGGAGTTCCTAAACCCAGTGGTGCAGTTCTTGCGCCCCATCTCGCCGGTAGCCTGGTTGCCGTTCATCGTGCTGTGGCTGGGCATAGGCGATATTCCCGCCATCGTGGTTATATTCCTTGCGGCATTCTTCCCAGTTCTGTTGTCGACGGTAGGGGCGGTACGCCGCATCGACCCGGTATATCTGAAGGTGTCGAAAAATTTCGGGTTGGGCAGCGTGCAGACCTTGTTCAAGATCGTATTGCCTGCGGTGTTCCCGGTTATCGCCAATGCGCTGCACATCGCTTTAGGAACGGCGTGGATCTTCCTTGTGGCTGGCGAGATGGCGGGAACGCAATCAGGTTTGGGCTTCCTTATCGTGGATGCGCGCAACAACCTGCGAACCGACGAGCTATTGGCCGCAATCGTGACCATCGGCATCCTCGGTGTCCTCTTGGACTGGATCATCAAGCAATTCGAAGCCTGCGTGAACCGTGTATGGGGCACAGGCGTGCAAGGAGCTGAGGGCTAATGGCTTATATCGATGTCAAGGACGTTTCGAAAGTGTACCTTCGCGAAGGCGAGCCGTTCCAGGCGCTGAGCCATGTGTCGCTCGGGATAGAGCGCGGTGAGTTCATCTGCCTTTTGGGGCCTTCCGGGTGCGGCAAAACCACGCTGCTCTCCATGCTGGCGGGCTTCGAGTCCCCCGATGCGGGACAGGTGCTCATCGATGGCAAGCTGGTGGAAGGCCCCGTTCCCAACCGCGTTACCATCTTCCAGCACTACGGCCTTCTGCCATGGCAGACGGTAGAGAAGAACGTCATGCTGGGCCTGCTTGCCAAGGGGACGCCAAAGGTCGAAGCGCGTTTGCTTGCGAGGAAGTATATCGAGCTGGTAGGGCTTTCCGGCTTCGAGAACGTGCGTCCCGCCCAGCTTTCCGGCGGTATGCAGCAGCGCGTCTCCATAGCGCGAGGACTGGCTGTGCAACCCGATGTGCTGTTCATGGACGAGCCCTTTGCGGCACTCGACGCCATAACCCGTTTGAAGATGCAGGATGATATCCATCGTATTGCCGAGGAAGAGAGCGTCACCGTGGTGTTCGTCACGCATGATATCGAGGAAGCGGTTGCGCTCGCCGACCGCATCGTGGTGCTCACGCCCAACCCGGGTCAGGTTAAGGAGATCGTGAACGTGGAACTGGGGCCCGACCGCCTTCGCACGGGCAGCGATTTCCTTGCGGTGCGTGACCATGTCTTCGATGTGTTCGGCATGAAACCCAACTGGAACGTTGAGTATGTGATCTAGGGACTGCCCGCCCGTCCGCGCCGTGGGCTGGGGCACCAGCCCTTCGGGGATTCCCGCTACCCTGCTCGCTTCGCTCGTGCGGTCGCTGCTTCATGCTTTGGAAGAAGGTTCGCTTCGCGAACCGTTCAGGAAAGGATCTCAGAGAACCCCTCAGGGCGATGCCCCAACCCACGCCGCTGCCCAGCCTCCGTTGTCGGCCTCGGTGCACAGCATCTTGCCAGTAGGGACTGTTCCTTTTTAGCACGCTAAGAGCTCGTTCACCTATGCGGTAGTGGGTTCTTTCCGGCTGCATATCGGTAGGGATCTCTAACGAGCTCCGGCGCTGGTTGCGGCGTTGGTATACTCGGTTGCATGAGATACGCATCGGTGATCCTGGACATACCCACTGCCGCGCTCGAAGCGCCCTATACCTACGCGGTGCCCGAAACCGCAGATGAACGCACTGCTTTGCGCAAAGGCGGCAAGAAGGGCGCATCAAAGCGGAAAGGCCCCGTTCAGCCTTCGCTGGAGAGTCTGCTTGAAGTTTCGTCGGAGCGGCCGAACGCGCCCCAGGCAGCTGCCCTGCAGCCCGATCCGGTGGCCGGGGTGCAGGTTGGCTGCCCCGTGCTGGTGCCCTTCGGTGGGCGCAAGGCGGTGGGGTTCGTTGCCGGTGTGTCCGATATTCTTCCCGAAGGCGTGGAAGTTTCCCGCCTCAAGCCCATCGAAGAGGTTCTGGGCAAGCCCTGCTTCACCGCCATCGGCGCTCGCTGCGCGCAGTTCTTGGCCGACCGCTATTTGGCACCGTTTTCTTCTTGCATCCGGCTGTTCATGCCGCCTGGCGGCGTTCCTCGCATGGAGCGCGTAAACGGCACCTGGCAGGTTACGCGCCCCTTGATCGCCGAAGTGGACGAACGTTGGGTTTGCCTTACCCCCGAAGCTGAGGGCTTTTCTCCCCGCAAAGGCGCGGTTAAGCAGGAGCTTATCCTGGCGGCCCTGCGTCAGGGCGATTTGCGTGTGGCCGAGCTGACAGCCGAATACGGCAACGTTTCCTCTTCGCTGAAGTCGCTGGAGGGCAAGGGCGTTTTGCGCATCGAACGGCGGCGTCGTATGCGCGGGGCCGAATGCGAAAGCGCCGCCTTCCAGCAGCGCGCGCACGAGCGTCCGCAGCTTACAGCAAGCCAGCAGGAAGCTGTTGCCGCCATCGCCGATGCCGCCGCTTGCGCTGACGGCCATGTGGTTTTGGTAGATGGCGTAACGGGCTCCGGCAAAACCGAGGTGTACCTGCGTGCCATTGAAGAGACGCTTGCGGAAGGCAAGGGCGCCATCGTCCTTGTGCCCGAGATATCGCTCACCCCGCAAACGGTGGCGCGTTTCCGCGGTCGTTTCGGCGACACGGTGGCCGTGCTCCACTCCCGTATGAGCCAGGGTGAGCGCTTCGACCAGTGGGGCCTTATCCGCGAAGGGCACGCGCGGGTGGTGGTGGGTGCACGCAGCGCGCTTTTCGCCCCTATGGAGAGCACGGGCATTATCATCATCGACGAGGAGCACGAGGGCAGCTACAAGCAAGACCAGGCGCCTCGCTACGTTACGCGCGATGTTGCCGAATGGATGGCGCGCGCACATGGCGCAGTGCTTGTTCTGGGTTCGGCAACCCCTTCGCTCGAGTCGCTGTACCGTTGCCGCACCGACGAACGGTGGCGACGCGTGGAAATGCCCGAACGCGCAAACGGCAAGCCCCTACCGGAAATCAAGGTGGTCGATATGGCGCGCGAGTTCGGCGGCGGCAATCGCTCCATGTTCTCGCGCGGGTTGAAAACGGCCCTGTTCGAAGTGCTTGGAAAAGGGGAGAAGGCGGTTCTTCTGCTCAATCAGCGCGGATTTGCGCAATTCCTCCTCTGCCGTGACTGCGGGTTCGTTCCCGAATGCGACTCGTGCTCCACCTCGCTTACCTATCACGAGCAGTCTGCCAGGCTGATATGTCACCACTGCGGCAAAGCCAGGCGCGTGCCGGCGGTGTGCCCTGAATGCGGGAGCCCGTACCTGAAGCGCTTCGGTGCGGGTACTCAACGGGTGGAATCGGAGCTGAACACCCTGCTTGAGGGGAAGGAATGCCGGGTTATCCGCATGGACGCAGACACCACTTCCCGCAAGGGCAGCCACCAGCGATTGCTCGAGCAGTTTGCGCAGCCGGGCGCGGCGGTTCTCCTGGGCACGCAGATGATCGCGAAAGGGTTGGATTTCGACGACGTTACCCTCGTTGGCGTCATCAACGCCGACACCATGTTGAAGCTCCCTGATTTCCGCAGCTCGGAACGCACGTTCGATCTTATAGAACAGGTGGCTGGACGTGCTGGCCGCGCCGAGAAGCCGGGGTTCGTGGTGGTCCAAACCTACAGCGCCCGGGACGTTGCCGTGCAGGCGGCAGCGCACTACGATCGCGATCGGTTCCTTTCCAGCGAGCTCGAGCTTCGCCAGGGATTGGGGTATCCGCCGTTTGTGCGCATGGCGAACGTCTTGGTGTGGGGCCGAGACAAGGGTCGGGTGCAAAGCGTGGCGATGGACCTGTATGCGGACATAGACCGCTTGGCAGCAGAGCGCGGCGAGGGCTCATGGTTGGTGCTCCCGCCAACCCCATGCGTTCTTGAGCGCCTGAAGGGACAGTGGCGCTTCCATGTCGTGCTCAAGTTTCCGCTTGATGCCGATCTTTCCGGCTGTCTGGGACCATATTTCCGTTCACGCGGTACCGAACGCGACGTCAAGGTCAGCATCGATATAGATCCCGCAAGCCTTCTGTAGCTCGCGGCTTTTAGGCAGGGCCTATCGGAACCGGGTCATTAGCGTTATAATGGCGTGATGTTTTCAATGGGCGAACTGCGCCCAAATCAGCAAACAAGCGTGGAAGGAAACGACGTGGCAAAGGCTTCCTCACAACAGTCTGAATCCCAGGAAGAGACAAAGAAGGAAACGGCGAAGAAATCGCCAGCCAAGAAGACGACCACCAAGAAGACCGCGGCATCTTCCACTTCCAAGAAGAAGGCCGCCCCCAAGAAGGAGACTGCCAAGTCGAAGTCCGCAGCTGCCTCCAAGAAGAAGGCGGAGGAGGCCGCGGCTGTCGATCTCGATACGGACGAAGAGCAGGACCATATCTTGGAATCCAACGCAGAGCCCACTGATCTGAAAGACGATCACGAGGACAGCGTGAAGGCTTCCGATCTTACCGACGAGAGCCTGCTCGAGGGCGTTCCCGAGGAAGAGCTCAAGGCGGCTTCGGAGATTGCCGTTCCCAAGGTCTCCCATAAGAGCAAGAGCCCCCGTAAGCGAAGCACCCGTAAATCTTCGGCAGATTCTTCGGTTGCCCTGCTTACCGGCGATCCGGTTCGCATGTACCTGAAAGAGATCGGCAAGGTTTCCCTGCTTACCGCAGCAGAGGAAATCGACCTTGCCATGAAGATCGAGGCCGGTGTTGCCGCTACCGAGGAGCTTGAGAAGGCCGAAGAGGAGGGCATCGAGCTCGAGCGCCGCGAGCGCAGGCGCCTTACCCGTGTTGAGCAGGTGGGCTTGGATGCAAAGCAGCAGCTCATCGAGGCAAACCTTCGACTTGTCGTGTCCATTGCGAAGCGCTACGTAGGTCGTGGCATGCTGTTCCTGGACCTTATCCAAGAGGGCAACCTTGGCCTTATCCGCGCGGTAGAGAAGTTCGACTACACCAAGGGCTTCAAGTTCTCCACGTACGCCACGTGGTGGATCCGCCAGGCCATCACGCGCGCCATTGCCGACCAGGCCCGCACTATCCGCATCCCTGTTCATATGGTGGAAACCATCAACAAGCTGGTCCGTATCCAGCGCCAGCTGCTCCAGTCCCTGGGTCGCGAACCTACTCCGGAAGAAATCGCCGAGGAGATGGGCCTTACGCCCGAACGCGTGCGCGAGATCCAGAAGATCAGCCAAGAGCCGGTTTCCCTGGAAACGCCTATCGGCGAGGAGGAGGATTCCCAGCTGGGCGACTTCATCGAAGACGATGCTGCAGTGGTTCCGCCCGATGCCGCTTCGTTCAGCATGCTGCAGGAACAGCTTGCGAAAACGCTGGAGGGCTTGGCCGAGCGTGAGCGCAAGGTTATCAGCCTACGCTTCGGCCTGGAAGACGGGCATCCGCGTACGCTCGAGGAAGTTGGCCGGGAATTCGGCGTTACCCGCGAGCGCATTCGCCAGATCGAGTCGAAGACGTTGGCGAAGCTGCGTCATCCTTCCCGCTCGCAGAAATTGAAGGATTACCTGGAAGACTAGACATTGCGCCGTTCTGCCGAACGGCGCCTGGCTCATGAGACGCAATGACGCTGCGCGTGATTCTGGCGGCGCAGGGTAACCTCAAAAGGCGAGGCATGGCGCAAAAGGCCAATGCCTCGCCTTTTTCGCTTCCTCCGCACTCGTCAGAGTTGCGCTCGCTGATTTACTGGCGTATGCCCAGATTCCTCAAATTGCAGGACAGTGGCGTTTGTGCGTCTGACGACAGCTTCCTATCCAAACCGAACCCTTGTGATTATTGGAGATCCCTTATGGACAACGAAAAGCTTGAATTCTTCGCCACATGCCCGCAGGGGTTCGAGCGGATCCTGGCCGACGAGCTGAAGCGCCTTCGCGCGCAGAGCGTGCGTCCCCTGAAGGGCGGTGTGGCGTTTTTCGGCGGTAGGGCTGAAGGCTATCGCGTTTGCCTGTGGTCGCGCGTTGCCTCGCGCGTGCTTCGCATAATGGGGCGCGTGGAAGCCAGCAATGCAGATTCGCTCTACCATGGCGTGAAGGATCTTCCTTGGGTTTCGGTGGTCGGTGAAGGGGCGACGATTGCCGTCACGGCACGCGGAACCAACGATGCATTGCGCAACACCCAGTTCACGGGCTTGAAGGTGAAAGATGCGGTGTGCGATTGCCTGCGAGATGTGCGCGGCAAGCGCCCTGATGTTCAGCTGCAGCGCCCCGATGTGCCTATCTGGGTATCGCTTCATGGCAAGAAGGCTACCGTCTCCATCGATTACGCAGGTGAGCCGCTTCATCGTCGGGGCTATCGCATGCCAGGCGAAAACGTGGAGGCTCCGCTTAAGGAAGCCCTCGCTGCCGGCATGCTCGTATGGGGTGGCTGGGACCATCTTGCCGCTCCTGCACTGCGCCGCGCGGAGGCTCATCGTGAAGGCGCTGATGGCGTAGCGGAAGCCCCGGTGTTCGTGGACCCCGCCTGCGGCAGCGGCACGTTGGTGCTGGAAGCTGCCATGATGGCCACCGACCGCGCCCCTGGTCTTGCTCGCGATTACTGGGGCTTCGAGGGCTGCGCCGACTTCGATGCCGATGCTTTCGATGGCCTGCTCGCCGATGCCGATGAGCGCTTCGAGCGCGGTCTGGAGGGGGCACCGAAGCTGTTCGGGTTCGATATCGACTCCCAGGCAGTGGGGATCGCCCGCGGTAACGCACGGCGCTTGGGCCTTGCCAAGCTGGTGACGTTCGGTTGCGCCGATTGCGAAGACCTTGAATCCAGCCTGCAGCAAAACGGTATCGAGTTTGACCGCGATGGGTTCATTGCCGTCAACCCGCCCTACGGTGTGCGCTTGCTGGCTCATGGCCTTGAGGGCTTCTATTCCCATTTGGCGAAGGGCTTGCGCATCATTCCCGATTCATGGGGCATGGTGGTCATCACTCCCGACGCTGATTTCGATGCTTCTGTGGGGTTCGATGCGCAGCGTGCGCTTCCGGTGTTCAACGGTGCCATCGAGGCAACGCTGCGCAGCTACCGCCTGGGCCATACTTCGATCATCGAGGCTCCTCTTGTCACACTTGAAGGCGTCGAAGTTAAGGTGGATGTTTTCTCCGATCATGCGCTGCAATTTGCGGCACGCTTACGCAAGATGGCGAAGGCGCGGCGTAAATGGGCGAAGAGGAACAACATCCATGCGTATCGTATCTATGATGCCGATCTGCCCGATTACGCGGTAGCGGTGGATGTTTTCGAAGAGTCCGGTTCCGATAAGGTCGATTTGCTCATCACCGAGTACCAAGCCCCTAAGGAAATCGATCCGCAGAAGGCCTTGCTCCGTTTCAGGGATGCGTGCGCGGTTGCCCCGGCACTTCTTGGTGTGCCTGACGGTCAGGTGTTCACCCGTGTCCGCCGCCAGGCGAAGGGCGGTTCGCAGTACCGCAGGCAGGAACACCTTTCCCATCGCATCATGGTGGAAGAAGCGGGGCATGCTTTCGAGCTCGATCTCACGGGCTACTTGGATACCGGTTTGTTCCTTGACCATCGCATCACACGTGCGATGGTAGGCGAAATGGCTGCCGACAAGCGGTTCCTCAACCTATTCGCCTATACCGGTACCGCAAGCGTGTACGCTGCGGTTGGCGGCGCGGTTTCCACTGCCACGGTTGACATGAGTCAAACCTACCTCGATTGGGCGAAGCGCAACATGAAGAACGCTGGCTTTACGGGTAGTGCCCATCGTTTCGTGCGCGGCGACGTGCTTTCTTGGATCGAGCAGGCTGCCGAAGCCGAGGCGGAAAGCTACGACTTGGTGTTCGTTGATCCGCCCACCTTCTCCAACTCGAAGGCTATGGGCGAGCGTACGTGGGATATCCAGCGCGACCATGGCGAGCTTCTGCGCTTAGTGCGCCGTATGTTGGCTCCTGGCGGGAAGATCGTGTTCTCAGGCAATCTGCGTTCGTTCAAGCTCGATGAGCTCAAGGTTCGAGCTTGCGGCTTGGGTATCGAGGACGTCACTGCTCAAACCATCCCCGAGGATTTCTCGCGTAATCCGAAGATCCATTTCTGCTATGTGCTCACCGATCTTCGTGGATAGCTTTTAACCTGTTTGAACTGCGATTTGACCCTAGAGTGAACTATGTCACTTTAGGGTCAAATTCATTATCACGACTTGTCCCCGCGCAGCAGGGCGTCTACCAGCTCGTTATCTTCCTTGCTCGGTGAGCCCAGAGGCAATCCGCATGCCTCGAAGAAGTGGCTGCCGGCGAATTGGCGTGCACGAAACGATCCATGCGCCCCATCGTCCAGATAGCGAATACGACTTCGGCAGTCGGTGGTGCCGCAGAACAGCAGACCATGCTTGGCGATGTAGTGCGCGTAGGTTTCCGTTTCCGACCACAGCATCACCCCTGCCATGTTCTCAAGCTCATAGGCCACGGCATAGTTGGTCCACGGTATGGCGCGGGCCCGTACGTATCGGTCAAGAAGCGATGCCAAGCAGGTAACGCGCCGCAGCGTTTCGGTGGCACCTATGAAACGCGCAGTGGGTGGCACGGCTATGTCCATCGCCTTCAGCTGCGCTTGGGCAGCTTCCTGCATTTTGGGGCCCAGCATCACGCCGGGCACGGTGAGCTTCATCGATTCGTTGGGGAATAGCTCGATTGCTGAATGGATGGAGCTGCCCGGAATCTCCTTGGAAGAGCGGAATATCAGCGAGTCGTGGGCATGCTGCACGTGGCAAATAATTCCTTGCTGGGCAAAGGCGCTGCGCATAGCCTCGACATGGCTTTCCTGGGCCGCTCTGGAGGGTGTTTCGGCAGAATGCCGCCCCATTCTATAGAGGTACAGGCTGAAGAGGGGCAATGCCGTCTCAGGAGGGCGGGAATCGCGTTCGGTGCCAGTGGCGTCTCTTGGGTACCAAACGGTACGCTGGCAGTATTCTCGAATCTCCTGGACGCGTTTGGTTGCCTTATCGTACAGTTCCACCAACGCCGAGCCCAATGCGGGCCCGGAGGTGGAGCCCTCTCGGACCTCCACGATGCCATCGGCGACGTAGGGCGGGAAATCGCCCTCATAGACCTGGACCACCACGACACCTTGGGCGGGGTCCGCAGGATCGGCTATGAAGCGGGCATCGAAGCACGGGGTGGGGAAAACGTGATGACGGCATAGCTCGCCTAAGATCTGCGAGAAATCGGCAGAGGGCTTCGGGATGGGGCATGTTGCCTTATCGTCATCGGCGATACCGATGATCAGCCATCCACCATGGGAATTGGCGAATGAGGCGATGATCTTCGGCACTTTGACGCGAACGTTCTCATTCCACGTTCGCTTGAACTCCAGGGCGAATCCCTCTTCGAGCTCTTTTAGCTGAGCCAGATCTGCGTAGGTGATCTCTTCGAGCGCCTTAGGGTTACCCTGTCCATCGCGAAACGGGCTGTACATGATGATCCCCCCTCATTTCTTAGGAACATCATAGCGTGTACGAAGATGGCTCTACCTGCCCGTTTTGCCGATCCTTCTCGGCGCGCCGTTTGGCGGCGTATTCTTCCTCGATCTGTTTGGCGAACTCATCCATCTTCGCCTCGCCTTCGCTTTTAATGCCGAACAAGGTGCGACCGCTGGAAACGTGTGGCTTCACCTCGCCGCTCAGCTCGGTGGCGATGGCTTGTTGTATGCGCTCCCAACGTTTCTGGAACTCATTGTCCATGGCTTAGCATCCCAATGTGCGCTTCAGGTGATCGAGAAAGGCGAGGCAGCCTGCATCAACATCGTCGAACGTTGCCTGGAAATCGCCGGTGTACCAAGGGTCGGCGACATCGTGCGAGTAGGCAGTCCAGTCCATCAACAGGCTCAGTTTACTTTCTGGGTCGTTTGCAAAAAGGCGCATCATGTCGCGCATGTTGTGGCTGTCCATGCCGATAAGGTAGTCGAACCGGTCATAGTCGGCTTTTGTCGCCAAGCGTGCTGCACGGGGCTCGTAGGGGATGTTGTAGCGGTCAAGTATCTCTTTCGTCCCGTAATGCGTATCGCTGCCGATCTCATCGCGGTGCATGGCTGCTGATTCGACATGCACCGCGTCGTCGAGCATTGCCTTTCGCAGGCGTTCCTTCATAACGAACTCCGCCATGGGGGAGCGACAAATATTGCCGTGGCAAACGAACAGGATGGATATCAAAGAATTCTGCCTTTCGTGAACGGTTTTGCTTGAAGGCTGCTGCAGCGTGCGATGCTATCCCATGCAGTACCAACAAAAAAGGCCCGCCTATAGCGGACCTTAAAGATTCTGGCTCCCCGGGTAGGATTCGAACCTACAACCCTCCGGTTAACAGCCGGATGCTCTGCCGTTGAGCTACCGAGGAATTCGGTGCGTTCTTCGTGACGCAGGAATTTATTATACGCATCTTAAAGAAGAGCGCAACACCTTTTTCGAAAAGAATCACGGGTTCTTTTCGCGACTTGGCAAGTGTGGTGCGCAACTTCCCATGGTCCGCTCAACGCCAACAACGAGCTTGCAAACCGAGTGTAAAAGTTGCGTTGAGCTTACAAGTTTGAAGCTTGAAGGGTTGTCTCTCGAAACAGAGCTGCCCTGCAGAGGCAGGGCAGCGTTGAAGGCGGTATCAGTGGCTTTGTGTTGTCTAGCGCCTTCTAAGCGATGGGCGGCGTCGGCCTCGTCCGCTTCTGGTGGCTCGCTTTACCGGGCGCTTCGGGTTGGGTACCAGGCGGTCGTCGGTGTACTCGAACCCTTCCACATCGTAGGTTTCCAGAAGATGCTTCGTGTGGTATTCGATCTCGCGCAGTTCCAGTATCTGGTCAGGCGAAAGGAACGTGTACGCCGCCCCTTGCTCGCCTGCGCGGCCGGTTCTGCCAATGCGATGGATGTAGTCTTCCGGGGAGTCGGGCACGGTGAAGTTGACCACATAGCTGACATCGGTTACGTCGATGCCGCGCGCCAGCACATCGGTGGCGACCAGTACATCGATCTTGCCCTCGCGGAAGTTCTTCAGGGCGCGGTCTCGCTTGCCCTGGGGCTTGTCGGCATGGATGCTGTCGGCGCTCACTCCGGCATCCTTAAGGCGGTTGGCGCAGGAATCGGCGGATTGCTTCGTTCGGGTGAACACGATAACGCGCTGCGAGCCCTTTTCTTCCAGAAGGCGAACCAAAAGCTCTTGCTTCTGCCTTTCGGCAACCGGCAAGACGAACTCCGCAACGGTATCGGCGGTCTCGCCTTTGTGGGCGATCTCTATGATTTCGGGCCCGGTCTGGACCAGTTGCGCCTTAGCCTGCACATCGGATGTGAGCGTTGCGCTGAACAGGAACGTTTGGCGGTTCTTAGGGGTTTTGCGCACGATGGAATTGACGGAAGGCCAGAAGCCCATATCCATCATGCGGTCTACTTCGTCGAGCACCAAGTAATGGATCCCGTCAAGGGAAAGAGCTCCTTGGTTCGCCAGGTCCAGCAAGCGGCCAGGTGTGGCGATGAGCACATCGCAGCCCTTCTTGAGCTTTTCGATCTGCGTGGTGTATTTCTTGCCGCCGATAACGGTGAGCGTTCGGAAATTGGTGGTTTTGGCCATAACATCTGCGCACTCGGATATCTGCTGGGCAAGCTCTCGCGTTGGCGCAAGGACCAAGGCATAAGGACCTTTCTTTGGCCGTTTTGAGCCGAAGTGACGGACCATCTGATCGAAGATAGGCAAAAGGTATGCAAGGGTTTTCCCGGTGCCCGTCTGCGCTGCGGCAAGGATATCCTTGCCATCGACTCCAGGAGGGATCGATTGCGCCTGAACGGGCGTTGGTTCGGTGAAGCCGAGTGCCTCTACGGCCTCGAGTGAAGGCTTGGTCAGGCCTAGGGTGTTGAATGTAATCTCAGTCATAACCCCAAGTGTAGGCGAGAGCAGGTCAATAGTCTATCGGCAACATCCCCAATGCTATACTTGAAGCCTATTTGAATGCCGCATCCGAGCTGCATCCATTGATTATCCTAAGACATCGAAAGAGGCTAACAGCGCATGAGTTCAAGCAGTTTCGAGGCAAGCCTTAAGCGCAGCGAAGAGATCCGTGACGATATTGAGGTGAACCCCGGCAAGTACACGATGCTCACTGGCGACCGACCAACCGGACGTTTGCATTTGGGCCATTATTTCGGAACTATTCGCGAGCGTGTTGCCTTGCAGAACAAGGGAATTACTACCCGGATTGTTATTGCCGATTACCAGGTTATCACCGACCGTGATACCACTGACAATATCCAGGACAATGTTCGGAACATGGTCATCGACTATCTTGCTTGCGGGATAGACCCTGAGAAAACGATCATCTTCACCCATTCGGCTGTTCCCGCATTGAATCAGCTCATGCTTCCGTTTCTCTCGCTGGTTTCCGAGGCCGAGCTGCTTCGTAACCCTACCGTCAAGTCCGAGCAGGAAGCTTCCGGCCATACTCTTACTGGGCTTTTGCTTACCTATCCCGTTCATCAGGCGTGCGACATCCTGTTCTGCAAGGGCAATATCGTTCCTGTAGGAAAAGATCAGTTGCCTCATATCGAGCAGACGCGCCAGATCGCCCGCCGCTTCAACGAGCGTTATGGCCATGTCTTCCCTGAGCCAGAGGGCCTTTTGAACGATGATACGCCAGAGATCCCGGGTCTTGATGGCCGTAAGATGTCCAAGAGCTATGGCAACGCAATCAGCCTTGCGTTCACGGCCGAGGAAACCGCCAAGCTGATCAAGAAGTCGAAGACGGATTCCGAACGATTCATAACCTACGACAAGGAAGGCCGACCTGGTGTCTCCGCCCTTCTGACTACGGCGGCGTTGTGCACCGGGCGCACTGAGGTAGAGATTGCCGAGGAAATAGGAAACGGAGGATCTGGCGCCCTCAAGAAGTATGTCACCGAATCGGTGAACAGCTACCTTGCCCCTATTCGTGAGCGCCGCGTCAAGCTAGCGGAAAACCCTGATTTCGTCGATGAGATTCTCCATGAGGGCAATAGGAAAGCCAATCAAATCGCCAATGAAACGCTTGATCAGGTTCGTGAAGCGATGCATATGGTTTACTGATGACCGCGTTTCCTTCTATCCGATATATGCGGTAGAATAGCCAACGCAGCTTTTCGGCAAACACAATAGGGCCCATAGCTCAATGGTGGAGCAGGGGACTCATAATCCTTTGGTTCTCGGTTCGAATCCGGGTGGGCCCACCACAGGCGATCAAAGCCATCGAGCAGTCTCGATGGCTTTTTTAATGACGCAAGCAGCGGCATGCTTGGTTGAGTGGAAATCGCCCTATAGGGCTGTTGGATGCATAGCCTCCAACATAAGCTAGCAAAGCAAGGGTGCTGGTCTTGCTCTTCGATCTTCGGTGATCGCTTTCCAGGCGGTGCAGTCGTTATCCGCTGAGGATCTCAGTGACTCTCCTGTGAAACGAAGAAACGGCTTCGGGCGTTGCTCGAAGCCGTTTCTGATCGTGATCAATGGGAGGTCAGGAAGATTATTTAACCTCTTTCCTAACCTTCTTTGCCTTCTTCAGGGTTGGACGCTCTTCTTTTACCTGTCGCATCGACAGAATCGCTATCACGATGAAGACGATGTTCACAAGGCAGGCAGGGCTGGGAAGATGCGAAAGAACCAGGAAGGCGATTTCCATCGCAACTGAAACAACGCCTAGACCATAGAGCAACCCCTTGAAAAACGTGGATTCCTGTTTGTCGTAAAGCCAAGCAAACCCTTTGAAATTGAGGACAACCAAGGCAACTGCTGACCAAAGACAAACCAAAGCCTCAACACGCATTACCGTGCCCAGCTGGATTCCGTTAACCTCATGTCCGCCAGAGGCAACAAGCTCCCAGTCGGTGAAGGTTTCGCCGGTGAAATAGGCAAGTACCATACAAACGCAACCCCACACCAGAAGAACGATGGCGTAGATGAAATACGCGTTCCAGATGTTGTGCATTTTTCTTCTTACTGGGGTCATTGGGTAGCCGTCGTCGCCAATCCGGACATCATCGGCATCGTACCAAATCTCCAGGGGCTTCTTCTGGGGCTTCTCTTTTTCTTTCTTATCTTTCTTCTTGAATAGAGACATGCGGGACCTTTCTATAAGGCGTCTGAGACAGTTCTATGTGAGCGAGAGTATCAGGATCATATCCGAACCTTGGGGGAGGGTAGTGCGGTGCATTACGCTCCCCCAAGGAAAGACATAAGCTGACTGCATAAAAAGGGAGGAAGCAAAGCTTCCTCCCTTTCCGGAATCTAGCCAAGATAACTCTTGGTTGTAAGAGTTAAAACTAGTCGAGCTTAGAGCCAGCGATCCAGGTCTGGTACTCGAGGGTACCGTCGTGATCCTCGATGCCCTTAGCGATGGTGATGCGCTGAACGGTAGGAGCGCCTTCCTCAAGCCACATAGCGCGGCAGTCGCGGTAGAGCAGCTCGGTAGGACCATAAGGAGAATCCTCGAAGTAACCGTCGCCACCGAAGATCTCGAGCATCTCGTCGGAAACGAGACGAACGGTGTCGATGGAGAACAGCTTGCAGATTGCAGCCTTCTCAGAGACGTACTCGCCCATGTTGTCCAGGTCGAAGTCGTCGCAGAAGTCGATGATGCAGCAGCGGAGAGCATGGATCATCATCTGCATGTTAGCGAGCTTAACGCGGATAGCCTGACGCTTGATGATCGGCTTACCGAAGGTCACGCGGTCGCGAGCGCGAGCGATGGACATCTCGAACATGCGCTGGGAAATACCGAGGTTGGAGGTTGCGATGTGAACGCGGGAAACCGCGAGAGAGTGCATGGCAACCTTCATACCCTCGCCGCGCTTGCCGAGCATCAGCTCAGGACCAAGCTCAACGTTGGTGAACTTGAGGCCGGTGTGACCGGAGCCACGGCAGCCCATCATGTGAGGCATAGGAACGATCTCGAAGCCAGGTGCGTCCATGGGCACGAAGAATGCGGACAGACGGTCGTCACCCTGCTTGTCGGGATCGGTTACGCAGATAACGTAAGAGAACTGAGAGCAGTCGGTGTGAGAGATGAGCCACTTCTCGCCGTTCAGGATCCACTTGCCCTTGCCCTCGTCCCATACAGCGGTGGAGTGCAGGTCAGCACCGGTGCCGCCGGACTTCTCGGTGAGAGCGAAGTTGGTGAAGATGGTCTTGTCCTGGAAGAGAGGCATGTACTTCTCTTTGATCTCGGGCTGGCCGAAGTCATTGAGGATGCGCCAGTTCAGGTCGGAAGCATAGTGCATATGCATACGCATGCCCGAAGGACCACGGGAGAACTCTTCCTGAACCTGAAGGATTTCCTTCTCGGAGAGGCCCCATCCACCGTACTCTACAGGGAGAGAGTAACGATAGATGTCGTTGTCGATGTTGGACTGGTAGAACTTCTCGGGGAACGTGTTGGTTACCTCGATCTCCTTCTGCCATTCGGTGTAAGGACCTTCGACCATTTCGCGAACCTTCTTGAGGTACGCCTTGAACTGCTCGTCGGTGATGGTTGCATTCGGATTCATAAACCCTCCTAATCGGTTTGTGAGTGGAACCTTGTGGTTCCTGTTAACCCTTATGCGGCAGATTCCGGATATTCCGCTGGGAATCAGTTTAGCATTTTCGCGCTAAAGAGTGTCCAATAGGATATCGCCGATCTATAAATCATCTTTCATAGGGTTGTTCTATCGTTCGAATCAGGGGAGGTTCCGATGCTCCCGGAGTTGCGTTTGCCTGCGGTCCCTTCGAGTGCCTGCTAGGTTGTTTTCGCAGATCCACCGGACTTTTGCGGTCTTGCGCCCTGGCTGTTGAGATCATGGGTATCGATACATTTATATATTAGTAAGTAGACAAATAAACTGATAGACGACACCTATGGTTCAAGTGTATTTAAATCGGTTTTTTCTTTATCCGCCTAACTTTTTATCTATTGGACGATGTGCTTTTTCCGCCTAAACTAGACGAAGCGAAAGTCCGTTTTCTGGCACCCTTGTGCCAGAACAAGTTCGTCTGCCACGAAGGTGCGGCGGACGAGAGAAGGAGAAGATTATGGATTATGCTCTCACCGACGAGCAGGAACTTCTTGTAGAGTCCCTCAAGGAGTACGCTGACCGCTACTTTGACGACGAGTCCGTTCGCCAGATGTACGAGAACCATCAGGTTAACGCTGAGGCTCAGGACGCATACCGCGACGCTGGCTTCCCCTTCATGGGCCTTCCCGAAGAGGTTGGCGGTATCCCCACGGATCACGTTACCCTGGGTCTCATGACCGAGAAGCTCTATGAGTTCACCGGTGCAATGACCCCCTTCATGACCGGCATGCTCGCTTGCGCCGACCTCGCCGAGTTCGGTACTCCTGAGCAGTCCTCCGTCATCATGGAGGAGTACGAGAAGTCCGGCCAGTCCGTTGCAGCTCTCTGCCTTTCCGAGCCTGCTGCCGGCTCCGACAACATGGGCATGACCATGACCTCCAAGAAGCAGGCTGACGGCACCTACGTCCTCAACGGCCAGAAGACCTGGGTTACCAACGGTGCTGACGTTCCTTACTACATCGTTATCTGCAAGGACGAGGATCCCGCCCGCGAGAACAACAAGATGTCCCTGTGGCTCGTAAAGCGCGAGACCGAGGGTGTTTCCACCGCTCATCTGACCAAGATCGGTCAGCACACTGTTCCCTTCGTTGATGTGTTCTTCGACAACGTTGTTGTTGAGGAGTCCGCTCGCATTGGCGAGGCCGGCGCTGGCTGGCTGCTCCTGATGAAGAACTTCGAGTTCGAGCGCTGCCTCGTTGTTGCTCAGGGCCTCGGTCTTGCCCAGGCTGCTCAGAACGATGCAATCGCTTACGCCAAGGAGCGCATCGCATTCAACAAGCCGATCATCACCAACCCCCGCGTTCAGGGTCTTATCGAGCAGAACGAGATCATCCTGCAGCAGACCCGTCATTGGCTGTACTACTGCCTCTGGAAGCTCGATCAGGGTCAGTCCATCAATGCCGACATCGCTATGCTGAAGTCCTGGGGCACTCGTGCTCACCTTCAGGTTGCCGACAATGCCATCGAGGTTTACGGCGGCCTTGGTTACACCGAGGAAGTTCGCGTTGGTCGCATTTGGCGTGACCTTCGTGGTAACATGCTTGCTGGCGGTACGTGCGAGGTTATGGACTACATCGCTGGTCGCGCAATCCCGAAGCAGTACAAGTAACCCACGCGCATTGCTGCACGTAACTCCCATTTGTATAGGAATACAAGGAGAATAGGAGCAAGAAAGTTATGAAAATTGTTGTCGCAGTAAAGGTAGTTGCTGACGACCAGGACATCTTCGTCGCTGGCGATCGCACGCTCGACTACTCCAAGGCCCATCAGGTCATCAGCTCTTACGACAAGAATGCTATCGAGGCTGCCGCTCAGCTCGCTGCCGCCAACGATGGCACCGTTACCGTAATCAGCGCTGCAACCTCCAAGGCTACCGACGCAAAGCTGAAGAAGGACATTCTTTCCCGCGGTGTTGACGAGCTCATCATGGTCACCGACGACGCTCTGGCAACCGCCGACTCTTACGCAACCGCTCAGGTTCTTAAGGGCATCGTTGACGAGAAGGTTTCCGATTACGACCTGATCATTACCGGCGACGGCTCCGCAGACTTCTACGCTGGCCAGGTTAACGTCCAGCTCGCTGCTGCACTCGATGTTCCCACCATCAACGAGGTTACCTCCATCGCTGTCGAGGGCGACAAGGTTGTCGTCGAGCGCACCCTCGAGGATGAGGTTGAGGAGATCGAGGTTCCGCTTCCCGCCGTTGTTGCTGTGTCTCCCTCCATCGGTGAGCCCCGCATTCCCGGCATGCGCGAGATCCTCGCAGCTGGCAAGAAGCCTTCCACCGTTGACGAACTCGCTGGTGGCGTAGACGCCAAGATCGAGATCGAGGAGACCAAGGCTCCCGAGCTCGCTCCCCGCAAGCAGCAGATCTTTGAAGAGGGCGACATCGACGCATTTGCGGCAGCTGTTGCTGAGGCACTTAAGTAAAGAGAAGGCGGTACTAAAACATGAAGGCATTTGTTCTTGCTGAATCCACCGATGCACAGCGCGCTCTTTGCGCTGGTGCTCGCACCATCGCTGACGAGGTAGTACTCGCAGTTGTCAAGGGTGCACCTGCTACGGGTGTTGCCGACAAGGCTTACGACGTTGAGCTTCCCGAGGGTCAGCCCGTAGAGAACGCTGCTGCTGGCGTTCAGGCTGCTTACGATGCTGCTCAGCCCGACGTTGTTCTCGTTGAGCCCACTCCTCGCAACAAGATCCTCGCTGGTCTTCTTGCTGCTAAGCTCGGCACCGCTGTTGTTTCCGACGTTACCGCATTCGACGGCGACACCGTAACCAACATGTACTTCGGCGGTCTCGCTGCTTCCAAGCAGAAGGCAACCGGCGCTAAGGTTTACACCGTTGCTGCTACCGCTTTCGCTGATGCTGAGGCTACCGGCACTGACGAGGTGGAGACCATCGCCTATGCTGCTCCTGCCAAGGCTCTGGTTCTTCGCGGTACCAAGGCTGTTCCCCGCGAGGGCGCAGACCTCACCAAGTGCGATGTTGTTGTTGGCGCTGGCCGTGGCTTCGCTGAGGAAGCTGACCTCCAGATGGCTCGCGATCTCGCAGCTAAGGCTGGCGGCGAGCTTGGTTGCTCCCGTCCCCTGGCAGAGAACGTTGATTGGCTGCCCCGCAACCTTTACATCGGCGTTTCCGGTCTGCAGCTTGCCCCCAAGGCTTACATCGCTCTTGGTATCTCCGGTCAGATGCAGCACATGGTTGGCGTTCAGGGTGCTGACACCATCATCGCTGTGAACAAGGATCAGAACGCACCTATCTTCAAGCAGTGCGACTACGGTATCGTTGGCGATATCTACAAGGTTCTTCCTGCCTTGATCGAAAAGCTGTAAAAGCTTATTATTGCAGGGCGCAGGCAACTGCGCCCTGTTTTTTTGTTCACCCTCTGAAAGGAAAAGCATGTCCGATTTTGACGCGATCGTCGTCGGTGCAGGCTGCGCAGGTTCTGTCGCTGCTTACACCCTCGCATCCGCCGGAAAGTCGGTTCTTGTCGTTGAGCGTGGTCAGTACGCTGGCGCAAAGAACATGACTGGCGGCCGCATCTATACGCATTCGCTTGCTAAGGTGTTCCCTAACTATCAGGAAGCTCCTCTGCAGCGCAAGGTAACTCATGAGCGCATCTCCCTCATGTCACCTGACTCCAACTTCACCATCGATTATGCCGCCCGTGAGCTCGAGGAGGCCGGCAAGGAGTCCTACACTGTTCTTCGTGGCCCCTTCGATCAGTGGCTTGCTGAGCAGGCTGAGAATGCTGGTGCCGAGTTCATTTACGGCATCGCTGTTGAAGACCTGATCATTGAAGACGGTAAGGTCAAGGGCATCAACGCATTTGGCGATGAGATCACCTCCGATGTCGTCATTCTTGCCGATGGCGTAAACTCCCTGCTTACTTCTAAGGCCGGGCTCTCCAAGAAGGCTCCTGCTATCCATCAGGTAGCTGTTGGCGCCAAGGAGACCATCGAGCTTCCTGCCGATGTCGTTGAGTCTCGTTTCCTCTGCAACCCTGGCGAGGGCGCATCTTGGCTTTTTGCTGGCGATTGCTCCAACGGTATTATCGGTGGTGCGTTTGTCTACGCTAACCAGGAATCTGTCTCTGTTGGTATCGTAGCCACCATGAGCGAGGTTCTGAAGCAGGACATCCCTGTTTATCAGATGCTCGAGAACTTCAAGAACCGTCCCGAGATCAAGCCCCTTATTGCTGGCGGCAAGACCGTTGAGTACTCCGGTCATGTTGTTCCAGAGGGTGGCCTGAAGATGATGCCCGAGATCGTTGGCGATGGTGTCATCGTTGCCGGCGATGCAGCTATGCTGTGCATGAACCTCGGTTACACCGTTCGCGGTATGGACCTTGCTGTTGCCTCCGGTGAGATTGCAGGTAAGGCTGTTATCAAGGCTCTTGATGCTGGTGATACTTCTAAGGCTGGCCTTGCTGACTACAAGACCATGCTGGACAATTCCTTCATCATGCGCGATATGAAGATGTACGCTGATGCTCCTGAGTTCCTGGAGAACTGCCCTGGCATGTTCCGTGGTTACCCTGAGATGATCCGTGATATCATGACTCCGCTGTTCAAGGTTGACGGCGAGCCCCGTCAGCATGTTATGAAGCTCGCACTTCCTCCTGTGAAGAAGCAGGGTCTGTTCAAGCTGGCTAAGGTTGCTATGAAGGGAGTGAAGGCGCTGTGAGCGAACTTAACATCACCGTTAACGTCGACGAGAAGCTTTCTCTCAACAAGTTTGAGGTCGATGAGGAAAACGCACACATCAAGATCAAGGAAGGCGTTAAGGCTTCCGATCCTGAGTTCCACAAGCTCGTTATGTGCTGCCCCGCAGCTTTGTACAAGATGCCTGCCGAGGGCGACGATCCTATCTTCGACTATGCTGGCTGCCTTGAGTGCGGCACCTGTCGTATGATCTGTGGCGAAACCATCCTTGAGAAGTGGGAGTACCCGCAGCCTACCATGGGTGTGCAGTATCGCTTCGGCTAAGATCTGCTTGCTTCTGCGAACATAATATCTTGGATAAAGAGAACCCGCTCCGGCGGGTTCTCTTTTTTATGCTTCTAGAAAAACCTTGCCTCGCCAAGCTCCGATTTTGTTGCCATTAGGGCAAGGGGTTTTGATGGATGGGGGGCGGACAAAATGGTTGGACCTGTTTGAGTCCAAGATCGGAGTCCGCATAGCATGTTGCGCATAAGGGCAAAGGGAATAGGCGGTGATGTTTTTCAACGAGCTTGGCTCCGCCACAGTAACGGTGCGCAGGTTGTTGTCCTTTGCTGGTTTTGTTTCTTTGCCCCATCGAAGTCATCTGCTTATTCACTACTTTTATCTTCTATAACTTCAGATGATGTATCGGTTCAATACCATCATTCGAATGAATTAGAACCTTCTCTTTGAGAGGGATAGTATGAACACGTTTAAAGGTGAACGTGTTCATATAGGGGATAAGCGGTCCTTTTAAACGTTTTGGAGGTACGTTCTATCGAAAGGGAATTGTTTTGAGTGCAGTAAAGCAGGCTAGCAAGTATCTATTTGCTATTGCTACTGTGTACATGTGCTATTTGACGCATGGTGTGCAGGCGATCATTTTCAGTCAGAATCAAGTCAATTTCTATACGCAATGGGGCTTTACCGACGCTGCAGCGGGCGCCGCTGCAGTATCGATGGCTATTACCTGGGTTGGGGTAGGCAAGTTCGTTAGCGTGTGGATCGGTGGCGAGATTTCCGACCGCATCGGCCGCAAGGTCATGGCTGTCGGCGGCGGCGTTCTCTACATCGTTTCGTTTGTGATCATGCTCATCACCGATAACGCCACTGTTGCCTGTATTGCCGGGTTCCTTTCCGGTGTTGCAACCTCGGGCTTCTGGGACGGCTCCTTGTATCCGGCTATCGCTGAGGCGAATCCGAAGTACTCTGCTTCAACCACTATCGGCATCAAACTTGTGATTTCCGTTGCCGGTATCGTCTACCCGCTTTTCGTTGCGATGAACAGCGGAGACAATTGGCACATTAATGTCATGATTCCTATCGTGATGTCTGTTGTGGCCACGGTGATGGCGATTTTCACTCCGTTTATTTACGACGATGAACGTAAAATCGCTACTGATTCGGGAGATTCCGAGGGCGCAAAGAACAAGGCCCAGGCGGAAATCCAGCAAGCAAAGGACGCTATGCTTGAGCAGCCCAATGCTCTGGTGAACTTCGTAACCTTGTTCTTCGGCTTCGTGATTATGTTCATCATGTACGGTGCCCAGCAATACACCAAGCAGTTCGGTCTGACCAATCTGGGTCTCGATGCCACAGCTGCTGCAGGACTGACCTCTATCTATACGGTTGGCTCCGTGTGCGCTGTGCTGTTCTGGGCTTGGATGATGGGCAAGCTCCGTTGGACTCCCATCAAGGTGATCCTCATCGACTCGATTCTTGCTGCGTTCGCTTTGGCCATGGTCATCATCGCCCTCCCGCTTAACCTTGGTGCTGGTGTTGTGTATGTCGCCATCGCAGTGCTTGGCTTCTCGGCTGCGGGCGGTATGTTGCAGACGGGCGTTACGCTCCGCCAGATGATGTGCCCTGGACCTCGTGGTCGCAACGTGGGAATGTACTATACCTTCATGGGTTTCGCCTCGGTGTTCTTGCCGTTCATCGTCGGCGGGATGACCAAGTCCGTTGGCGAAGCGAGTGCGGTTTGGGTCATGATGGTATTGCTCCTTGTCGGTGCTTGCGTTTCCATCGTCATGTCGTTATACGTCATCGCTCGCTTTAAGAGGCAATTCGGATATAGCGCAATGGAGAGGATGAAAGACTAGCAGGGATCAGCGGCTAACGTCTTTGGATGCGTCTGTGTGACATTACGTTTCCAGTGCCAATAGAGTGCCTAGGCACGTTTTGGGGAAGGGGCTTTGGCCCCTTCCTTGCTCTTTCAGCATTTGTGTTCAGGAATTCCGAAGATGACCTTATGCATCGAGATTGAAACCCGTGTTCGTTCTGTCGCCGAGGGTGGCAGGCTTGCTGGCTTTGCTGCTTGCCTTTGTTTCAAGTATGTTAGGCAGAACAGATAGATTTGGCGTTATCTATCGGTTTTCCGCTATACTTAAACGCGTTTTTGCTATCGATGACGTTGTAGGTAAAAGAGCACATGAATCTTTCCCAGCTGTATTATTTTCGCAAGCTTGCCGAACTTCAGCACTACACCAAAGCCGCCAAGGAACTGTTCATCACCCAGCCAACCCTTTCGGGCTCCATCGCTTCCCTAGAGCAGGAACTGGGGGTTTCCCTGTTTCAGAAGGCCGGCCGAAACGTTGAGCTCACTAAGTACGGTTCGGAGTTCCTTATCTACGTAAACGCTTCCCTAGAGCAGTTGGATAAGGGAATCGCCATCATGAAGGGTTATTCCGGTGAAGGCGATGGCGGGATGATCGATCTCGGTTGCATCATCACGCTCCAAACCGATTATCTTCCTCGGTTGCTCAAGGGCTATTCAGCTGTCAACGACCACAAAACCGAGTTCAACATCAATCAGAAACCCTCACAGGAATTGCTTTCGGGCGTTATAGAGGGGAAGCATGACGTGGTGTTTTGCGCATTTGAGGAAACGGATCCCAGTTTGCACCAAATCCCTATCGTAGAACAGCAACTGGTTGTCTCTATGAGCCCAAGCAATCCGATGGCAAGCAAAGAATATCTCACCCCTGACGACCTTAGGTCTGAGTCCATCATTACCTATCGTGAAGAGGTTCCACTCGGCAAGTCCGTGAAGCGCTTGCTGGATGATTTAGGGATCGACGACGTTCGCTACGCCTACGAGGACGAATCGATCTTGGCGGGGTTTGCCGCGAATGGCCCGGACGTGGCCTTGATGCTCGATACGTTCTTCCCGCATTCGCTGGATGATATCGTGATGAAGCCCCTCTACAACAACGAGTTGGAAAAGCGCCGCTATTGCCACACGATCTATCTGGTGTACAGCGAGAAGAATTACCGTCCGTACTGTGTGGAGCATTTCATCGAGTACGTTCGTGGACATCAGCTCGATCGCTCCAATTCCCCAAGCATCTACATAGACTGATGGCGCGTTGCGGGCTTCTGCCGCGCAGCAGCCGGGCATCTTCTTCCTTTTTTGTTGGGAACACCCTGCACATGCGGGGTGTTTTGGGCTATACGATAAAATGAGACGCTATGATCCTACAGCTTGAACATATAACCAAATCATTTGGGTCTCGAGTGCTTTTCTCGGATGTTTCCTTCCGCTTGGAAGAGTACGACCGACTTGCCCTGGTTGGGCCCAACGGTGCCGGGAAAACCACCATGCTCAACATCATCACCGGCAAGGAAGACGCCGATGAGGGACGTGTCATCCTGGGCAAGGGTGCCAAGATCGGCTATCTGGAGCAAGAGGCTATCGAGATGGGGGAGCGGGCCATCTTCGAAGAGGTTCTGTCTGCCCAAACCGAGGTGCTTCGTCAGGAAAAGCGCATGCGCGAGCTTGAACAGTCATTGGGTGAAAACCCCAGCGAGCAGCAGCTTGCCGCATACGGCCGTGCACGTGATCAGTACGAGGCGATGGGCGGTTACCTACTGGAGAGCAGAGTGCGATCGGTTCTGTTTGGCTTGGGCTTCGGTGAAGACGATATGGCCCGAAAGACCACGGATTTTTCGGGTGGTTGGCAGATGCGCATCGCCCTAGCGAAGCTACTGACCCGAAATCCCGAGGTGCTGCTTCTCGACGAGCCCACCAATCATCTAGACCTCGAAAGCGTTAAATGGCTGGAAGGATTCCTGCGCAGTTATTCCGGCAGCGTGATCGTGGTCAGCCATGACCGCGAGTTCTTGGACAATATGGTAGACCGCGTTGCCGAGATCGACTTGGGCATGGTGCAAACCTACAAGGGCAATTATTCAGCGTACTTGAAGCAGCGTGAAGAGCGCATGCAGCTCTTGCGCGAGCAGGCTGAGAAGCAGGCAGAGGAAATTGCCCATATGGAAGCGTTCATCGAGCGTTTCCGATATAAGGCCTCTAAGGCCAAGCAGGTACAGGACCGCGTGCGCAAGCTTGAGAAGATGGAGCGTATCCAGGTTCCGCCCGAGCGGAAGCGCGTGCATTTCAATTTCCAGCAGCCGCCTCGCACGGGAGACCTGGTTGTCGAATGCAAGGGGCTGCACAAGAGCTTTGGCAAGAAGACGGTGTACAACGGTCTTGACCTTTCCCTGTATCGCGGCGAGAAGATCGCGTTGGTGGGGCCCAATGGAGCCGGTAAATCCACTTTGCTGAAGATGATCGCCGGTGCGCTAGATCCCGATTCGGGCAGCATCAGGTATGGCGCCCACGTGGGCAAAACCTATTTCGCTCAGCACCAGCTGGAGGAGCTGCATCCCGGCAATACCGTGTTCGAAGAGCTTGATGGCGCAGCACCTGGCTGGAGCATTTCGCAGGTGCGCACGCTTTTGGGTGCTTTCCTGTTCCAAGCTGATGCGGTGGACAAGAAGGTTTCCGTCCTTTCCGGCGGCGAGAAGTGCCGCTTGGCCTTGGCGAAGATGCTGGTGGCCCCCCGTCCTCTTCTGTGCCTGGACGAGCCCACCAACCACCTCGACATCGCCAGCGCCGATATCCTCGAGCAGGCATTGAAGCAGTTCGAGGGAACGATTCTGCTGATCACGCACGATCGGCATCTTATCCGTTCGGTGGCGAATCGCATCATCGAGGTCAAGCCTGGTCAGGTTACCTCGTTCGACGGTGATTACGACTACTACCTGTACAAGACCGGACAAGAGGATAGCCGCAGTGCCGTAGACGGCACCCTAGCTGGCTCCCGAAAGGCGGCCCCTGCCGCCGCGTCTTCCGCCGCGTTCGCGAAGGCTTTTTCCGGGAACGAGAAGAAAGAATCGCTCACCGCGCCGCGTGGCTCTGCCCCTAAGACCAAAGAGCAGAAACGTGCCGAGGCCGAAGCCCGAAACCGCGCATACGCTGCCCTGAAGAACCAGCGCAAGCGCGTAAAGGAACTTGACAATATCATCGAGCGGGAGACCGCTCGAATGGAAGAGATCATGAATCTCTTGGCCGATCCCGACTTCTACACCAACGAAGATTCATCGAGCGATGTCATTGCCGAGCATGCAAAGCTCAAGCAGTCTCTCTCTGCGCATGAAGAGGAATGGATCATGCTCTCCGAAGAGATCGAGGCCGAGATGAGCAAGGGGGCTAACGCATAATGGCGCTCGACTTGCATGTGGTGCTCTTCGAGCCCGAGATCCCACAGAATGCGGGCAATATCGCGCGCACCTGCGCCTGCATTGGAGCCACCCTGCATTTGGTCGAGCCCATGGGGTTCCGCTACACCCAGCGCAACCTTGCCCGCGCGGGATTGGACTATTGGGACAAGGTGAAGATCGTGCGCCATGCCAGTGTGGGGCAGTTCCTGGAACAGCACGATGGTAAGCGCATGCTGTTCTTCACCGGCCGAACCGACAGGTCGTTCTACGATGAGCGGTTGAGCGACGCTGACGAGCTTTATTTGGTGTTCGGCCGCGAAAGCAGGGGCATAGACCCCGAGGTGCTGGATGCCCGTCAGGGTTCCTGCGTGCGCATCCCGATGCGCGATGGGCTGCGTTCGCTGAACCTTTCCAACGCAGTTGCGATCGGTGCCTATGAGGTGCTTCGTCAGAACGCATTTGCAGGATTGGGCTAGCCCATGTCGTATCGGGTTCGCATAGAGAGCTTCGAGGGGCCTTTCGACCTGCTTCTGTACCTGGTTGGTAGACAGAAGGTGAGCATCGGATCCATTTCCTTGGCTCAGATCACTGACCAGTACCTGGCCGAAGTGCAGCGCATGCGCAACGTCGACCTTGACGTTGCAAGCGACTTCCTGTTGGTGGCCTCCACGCTGCTGGAGATCAAGGCTGCAAGCTTGATTCCCCAGGAAGCCCCCGAGGACCTTCCCGAGGAATACGAGGAGATGTCGCCAAGCCAGATGCGTGACTCGCTGGTCGAACATCTTCTTGAGTACAAGAAGTTCAAGAATGCCGCTGCTGCCCTTTCCTCACGGTTTGAGTCGGAGGGCCGTGTGCACGTTCGCCCTTTTGGTCCCGATAGGTCGTTTCTGAACCTGGTTCCCGACTACTTGCAGGGTGTTCGGATCGAGCGTTTGGGCGAATTGTGCGCAGGCTGCATTGCCCGGCGCGACGTGTTCCTTCTGGAATCGGAGCATATCGCTGCCCGCGTTATCCCGGTGGAGTCGCAGGTGCGCACCGTTTTCGATAGGGTATGCGCCCAAGGCGCTGCCCGTTTCTCGGACTTCGTCAAGGACAACGACAGCCCTCATCTTGTGGTGGTCACCTTCCTTGCGATGCTCGAGCTGTTCAAGCGGAACATGGTGAGCCTTCGCCAGGATGAGCTGTTCGGCGATATAGAGATATCGTATGTCGAGGGCAGCAGTGATGAGCAGATACTCAACGATGTATTCGATTCGGCACAGGAGGTGCACTGATGAGCGAGGGCGATGTCGTGGAGCCGTTGGTGGACGGTTCCGGCGAGGGTGCTGCGACGGGGGAGGGTATCGCAGATGCCCCCGTTGCGCCAGGCAACGAGTCGAGCGCCTTCTCGTCCGGCGAGCAGGGCGGTGATCCTGCCGCTGTAGGAGTTCCTGGGCTTGCCGATGGGCAATGGCTGTCGGGCGCCATCGAGGCAATGCTGTTCGTGACCGATGAGCCAGTGGGGGTTTTGACCTTCGCCGACATGCTCGAGGTGGACCCCGCTGAAGTCCAAGAAGCGCTCGTATCTTTGCAGCAAAGCCTTGAGCAAGGGGAGCGCGGTATCCAGCTTCGCGAGGTGGCGGGCGGATGGCGCCTGTCCACACATCCTCGATACCACGAGCTGATTGAGCGGTACGTGCTTTCCTGGGACACGCGCAAGCTCTCGCAGGCTGCATTGGAGACATTGGCGGTGGTTGCCTATTGCCAGCCCATCACGCGAAACGGCGTGGCATCGGTGCGTGGCGTGAGCTCCGACAGCTCTATCAATTCCCTGGTTGAAAAAGGATTGCTCCGTGAAGCGGGCACGCAGGATTCGCCTGGCAACCCGGTGCTTTATGCCACGACGCGGACGTTTTTGGAGAAGTTCGGCTTGCGTTCGGTAAGGGATCTTCCGCCGTTGGAGTCCTTCGCGCCCGATGACGACACCCGTGTGTTCATCGCAGAGCGCTTGAATGTGGTGCGGCCTGAAGACGAGACGTATTTCCTAGATGATGAGCCTTCTGGGGAAGACCTTCCTGCTGCACAGGATATGAAGGAAGCCATGCAGCAGATGCTTTCCGAGGCACTTGCCCAAGGTGCTGGTGCTGTTGAGAAGATTAACTTCGACGAGCTTGTCTTCGACGAGGACGAGTAGGTGCGCTGTGGCCGAATCCGAGTTCAGCGGTGCCGTGCGCCTGCAGAAGTTCCTTGCAAGAGCCGGCGTGGCAAGCCGTCGCAGCAGCGAGAAGATGATATCAGCCGGACGTATAGCGGTGAACGGGGCGGTGGTCACCGAACTTGGCACCAAAGTGGATCCTGCCCATGACGAGGTTTTCCTCGATGGCGTGCCTGTGAAGCTGCCCGAATCTAAGCACACCCTGATGCTGAACAAGCCTTCTGGCTTCCTTACCACCATGAGCGATCCGCAGGGGCGGCCTTGTGTCGCCGACCTTGTTCCTGTGGCCGAGTATCCGGGGCTCTATCCCATCGGACGGCTTGACTTCGACACGACCGGATTGCTGTTGTTTTCCACCGATGGGGAGCTGGGTCATGCCCTGCTGCACCCTTCGCATCATGTGGGAAAGACCTATCGTGCGGTGGTGAAGGGCAAGCCCGGCAAAGAGGATTTGGAGCGCTTGGCCAAGGGCGTGTTGCTCGAAGACGGCATGACCGCCCCCGCCAAGGTGCGGATCGTCGATGATGCAGGGGCGAACACCGTTATCGAGCTCATCATTCACGAGGGAAGGAAACGCCAGGTGAAGCGTATGTGTGAGGCTATCGGCCATCCTGTGCGGCAATTGCATCGCCTCTCGTTCGGGCCGTTGGGTTTAGGATCGCTGGAAGAAGGGCAGTGGCGCGAGCTTTCCCCTGAAGAGGTGGCCGGCCTTACGGCGGGCCCTAAGTAAGCTGCTGCCCAACTGCGGCATGGTAGAATCGATCTGCATTTGTTTGCCACGTCAATGGAAGGAATAGGCAATTATCATCATGAAGACGCATTTCGCCAAAGTGGCCGTTATCGGCCTGGGACTCATCGGATCATCATTTGCGGCCGCGTACCGTAATGCGTATTCCGATGCGTATTTGGTGGGCGTCGATTCTTCCGCCGAGGCTCTTGCCGAAGCCCAGAAGCGTGGCTGGATCAATGAAGGACATCTTTCCAGCGAAGACTTGGGGGCCGTCCTGTCCGAATGCGATCTAGTGATGATCGCCACCCCGGTTCCGGTTGCCCATACATATTTCCAGGCCATTTCCGACTGCGATTTCGAGGGCGTGGTTTCCGATACCTGCTCGACGAAGAAGATCGTCAGCCAGCAGGCGCAGCAGATCCTGAAGCACCCCGAGAAGTACATTCCCGGTCATCCGATGGCCGGCTCAGAGAAGAGCGGTATCCAGGGTGCACGCGAGGATATGTTCCAGGGCGCTCATTGGGTGCTGTGCCCCGACTCGTCCACTTCGGCAGACGATTATGCCAACCTGCATGAGACGCTTGCGGGCATGGGTGCGCGCGTTGTCTCCCTGCCGCGTGAGCGCCATGACGAGGCGGTTGCCATCGTGAGCCACGTTCCCCATTTCGTTGCCTCGTCGCTGGTCGAGCTTGCCGTGCGCCACGCCAGTGGTGAAGAGGCACTGTTCCGCCTTGCTGCCGGGGGCTTCAAGGACTCCACCCGTATCGCAGCGGGCTCTCCTGCCCTTTGGACGGGCATCGCCTTCGACAACCGCGAGGCTATCGTGGAGGGACTCGACGAGGTCCGCTCCATCATCTGCGGCTTTGCCGACACATTGCGCGAGGGGGACAAAGAGGGTTTCACCGCCTTGCTCGATCGTGCCGCCGAGGCGCGTCGTGCCATCCCTGCGAAATGGGTGCCTGCCACCGAAGACCTGCTTGAGGTCCGTATCCCGCTTGCCAACCACCCCGGCGCCATCGCGGAGGTTACCTCTATCGCAAGCAAGGTGGGCTGCAACGTGCAATCCATCGAGATCGACCACATCACGTCCTCGAGCGCGGTTCTGGACATGGTCCTTACCGACGAGGGCGATATCGGAAAGCTTTCCACCCAGCTCATCAAGGCTGGTTTCAGCATCTCGTTCAATCCGCTGAGCAAGGAGTAGATACATCATGGGTACTTCCAACATCACGCGCATCGAGCCTTTGTCCGGACCGCTGAAGGGCGCTTCCCGCGTCCCCGGGGACAAGTCTATATCCCATCGTGCGGTCCTGTTCTCCGCTATGGCCGAGGGCACTTCCCGTCTCACCGGCGTGCTGGATTCCGCCGACGTGCGTTCCACGATCGGCGCCGTCTCCGCGCTGGGTGCCAAGGTTTCCCTTGAGCGTCAGGTGGACGGCACCCTTGCCGGTGGGGTTACGGGATGGGGCACGGAAGGGCCCAAGCAGCCTGACCATGCCATCGATTGCGGCAACTCCGGCACCACTTCGCGTTTGCTGATGGGCATTCTTGCTCCGTGGGATATCCGTGTGAAGATCACCGGTGACGATTCCCTGCGTAAGCGCCCTATGCGCCGCATCATCGCGCCCCTTATGAAGATGGGCGCGCGCTTCGAGCCCGAGGCGTGCGAGACCTTGCCCGTTGTGGAGGTGGGGAATCCGCAGCTTAAGGCCATCACCTACGATTCCCCTATGGCTTCTGCCCAGCTGAAGACCTCGGTGTTGCTGGCCGGCTTGGGTGCCCACGGCACCACCACCATCAATGAGCCAGCGGTATCGCGCAACCACACCGAGCTGATGCTTCCCGAGTTCGGCGTGAAGGTGGAGCATGCCTTCCGAAGGGCTTCTGTGGAGGGCCCTGCCAAGCTGCAGGCTTCCGAGGTGGACGTTCCGGGCGATCCCTCTTCTGCGGCCTTCCTTATCTGCGCTGCTTTGCTGAAGAAGGGCAGCTCGGTTCAGATCGAGAACGTGAGCTTGAACCCCGGCCGCGTGGGCTTCATCCGCACCCTTGAGCGCATGGGCGCCTCCATCGAGGTTCGTTACCTTACCGCCGAGGGCAAAGAGCCCATCGGTGTGGTAGAAGCGGCCTATACCGATAGGCTGGTTGGTTGCGAGATCCCTTCCCAGCACATTGCCTCCGAGATCGACGAGATCCCTGTGCTCGCCCTGGTTGCCGCCCATGCTGCCGGCATCACAGTATTCCGTGGGGTCAGCGAGCTTACCAAGAAGGAATCGAACCGCCTTACCGCTATTATCGAAGGGCTGGAGCAGCTGGGCGTGAACGCATGGGCGGAAAACGACGATCTGTATATCGAGGGCCAGCCAGACCTGCAGGTACCCGTTGGGCTGGTATTCGACTCCCGGAAGGACCATCGTCTTGCCATGACCTGGTCTTTGGTGGGACTTTGCTCCGATACCCCAGTCGACATCATCGATTTCGACTGCATTTCCGTGAGCTTCCCCACGTTCCTGGAGAACCTTAAGGGGCTGGTGTAGTTGATCATCGCCATCGATGGGCCTTCGGGCGCAGGTAAGTCTACCGTTGCGAAGGCCATTGCCAAGGAACTGGGCTTTTCCTGCCTGGATACCGGGGCGATGTATCGCGCGGTGGCTTGGTATGCCTTGAAGCATGGCATTTCCCTTGACGATGCCGAAGCCCTTGGCGCTATTGCCAACAACCGCAAGATCGGTTTCGGCCATGTGGAGGGCGATCCTGTTCCCAGGCGCGTGTTCAGCGGCGACGTGGATGTCACCGATGCCATCCGCACTGCCGAGATCGATCGTTCGGTTTCAAAGGTCTCTGCCGTTCCCGCTGTTCGTTTCGCGCTAGTTGAGCAGCAGCGGCGGATAGGCTCGGAGGGTAATTTCGTTGTGGAGGGGCGCGACATCGGAACCGTGGTATTCCCCCAGGCCGAGGTAAAGGTGTTCCTTACCGCCTCCGCCGAAGAGCGTGCCCATCGGCGTGTGCGCCAAAACGCCGATCGCGGAGTGGGCTCCATCTGTTACGAAGAGGTGCTTGCCGACATCATTCGCCGCGATGAGCTGGACTCCAGCCGCGATACCGCTCCTCTTCGCCCTGCTGAAGATGCCGTGCCGGTTGACTCCTCGAGTATGCATATCGAAGAGGTAATCGGATCCATCTGCGGCCTTGCCCGCGCTAGGATGAACCTGCGATGACGTTCAATGTTCACGAGGAGTATTGGGACCGCCCGTTCTCCGGAAACGACCGAACCGACGGCATCCCCCATGGGCTGGCTCTTTTCGTCACCGGCGTGGTGGCTTTCCTGGTTCAGATATGCTTTCGTCTGCGTAAAGAGGGCAGGGAGATCATCGACGCCTTCAAGGGGAAGAAGTGCGGTGCCATACTTGTTGCCCCGCACTACTCGTACCTTGACGTGGTGATCATGTTCCTCTCTGTGCGTCCCAAGGGCTGGGTGCGCCTTATCGCGCGTGACTCGCTGTTCTATGCGGGCAACGGCCTGTTGGGCCTGATCATATCCAGCGTGGGGGCATTTCCGATCAAGCGCAACACGGCCGACCGGACCGCTATGAAGCGGGCCGCCCGCATGCTGAAGAACGGCGAATGGGTGGGCATGTTCCCCGAGGGCACGCGCCGAGGCAAGGGCAGCGCCAAGCCGTCGCTCCATGGCGGGGCAGCGCTTATCGCGCGTATGGGCAAGGCGCCCATCATCCCCTTGGGCCTTCAGAATGTGAGCAAGGTGAAGAAAAAGGGCGAGCGCGTGCGCTTTCCCCGCATCACGGCTCGTTTCGGCAAACCCATAGCCGTCTCGTCGTTCGATTTCCTGCCCAAGGAAGAGCGTATGGATGCCTGCTCCTGGTATGTCATGCGTGAGGCTTACGCGCTTACCTACAACTGCCCGGCGTGCGAAGTCGACATGGTTGATCTTTTCCCCGACTCGAAGGACTACACTGCCGTTTTCGCCGAGCATCCTATCGAGTCGGTGGATCTGGCATCGTTGCCCGATTACGAACCCGAGGAGGGCTAAATGGGCAGGCTCGAAGTGGTTAAGGCAGCCCATGCGGGTGCCTGTTACGGTGTGCAACGCGCCCTTGACATGACATTGAAGGCTGCCCATGAGGGCGGTTCGGTGTGCACGCTCGGCCCCTTGATCCACAACCCCCGCGTCGTTGCCGAGCTCGAGTCCAAGGGCATACAGGTGGCTGACGACGTGCAAGATGTCCACTGCGAGGGAGTGGTCATTCGCTCCCACGGGGTTGTTCCCCAGGTTATCTCTTCGCTGGAGGGACGCGGCTTCAAGGTCATAGATGCAACGTGCCCGCATGTCATGCGTGCTCAGAGGGCCGCTGCCAAGCTTGCTGCGGAAGGGCGTCATGTCCTTGTTGTGGGAGAGGAGGGGCACCCTGAGGTGGAGGGTATTTCGGCCCATGCCATCGAGGCGGGCGGCGAGTGCACCATAGTGGGGAGTGCCGAAGACATCCCTGAGGGGCTTACCGGCCCGGTGGGCGTGGTGGTTCAGACCACGCAAAGCCGTGAGCGCTTCGAAGAGGTTATCCGCGCCCTCGAACGGCGAAACCTCGATCTAGAGGTGAAAGACACCATCTGCTTTGCCACCACACAGCGCCAGCATTCTGCGATAGAGCTTGCCGAGCGCGTTGATGCGATGGTTGTCATCGGCGGCCGCAACTCCTCGAACACCACGCGCCTCTTCGAGATCTGCGCCCAGCACTGCGACAAGGCCTTCCATATCGAAAGCGCTGAAGAGGTAGACCCCTCCTGGTTCGATGGCTGCCGCGTGGTCGGGGTGAGTGCCGGTGCTTCCACCCCTGATGACCAGATCGAGAGCGTTGTCTCGTATCTGGCTGAATTGTAGTTCCCCCGTTTTACCCGGAGCATTCCATGCGCACAACCCGTTCCCGCTTGAACAAGGGCTTTTCCCTTGA
>CAVIKC010000010.1:0-44104 GCA_963643405.1 Succinivibrio sp. | reverse complement strand
GACATGTTCAACAACCAATTAATTGAGCTTTTGCAGCGCTACTTCGTGGTCGGCGGAATGCCGGAAGCGGTGCTGCGTTGGTCCGAGTCGCAGCTTGCTGCGGACGTAGACAAGGTGCAGTCCGATCTGCTCGATTCCTATGAGCGCGATTTCGCCAAGCATGGGGGCAGGGCGCAGTTTGCGAAATTGTCGCAAACTTGGAATTCGCTTCCCGCCCAGCTTGCTCGCGAGAACAAGAAGTTCATGTGGGGCCTGGTACGCGAAGGGGCACGCGCCCGCGAATACGAAGATGCGGTTGAGTGGCTTACTGAGGCCGGGTTGTTGGAAAAGGTCGTTTTGAACGATGGGAAGGGAATTCCCCTTTCGGCCTACGATTCTTCTTCCGCATTCAAAGCGTATTGCTTCGATGTTGGCCTGCTAAGGCGTCTTTCCCGCTTAGATGCCTCCGCCTTTTCCGAGCGTAGCGGTTTGTTCAGGGAGTTCAAGGGCGCGTTCGCCGAGAACTACGTGCTTCAAGCGCTTTTGCCTCAGCTTGATGTTGCCCCGCGCTATTGGACGAACCAGAAGCCGAAGCACGAAGTTGATTTCTTGATTCAGGTGGGCAATACCCTCGTTCCTGTCGAAGTGAAGTCGGGCGAGGTGGTTCATTCGGCAAGCCTGCGTTACTTCGCGGAGCGACATGCCGAAACAACGCCTCTTAGGGTTCGTTTCTCTTTGCGGAATCTAACGCTCAACGAGGGCGTGCTGAACATTCCTCTGTATTTGGCCCACAGGGCGATCCCGCTTATCGCGGAAGCGCTAGCGGCTTCATCCCTCTAGGGCATCGTACAAGCATCCGTTTGTGTCGGCTCAGCCCCACTAACCGTCTTTCAGGTTTCTTATATTGCCCTACCAGGTAAACTGATAAACCCACGTCAAGAAGTGTTTATCCCTTACGCCAACGAACAAGCGAAGGAGTTCTATTGGCTGCTTATGCAATATGGCTGGTCGATGATGACCCCATGCAGCTTGCCGGTATTGCAGCCATGCTTGCTCGGTCGAAGTATGCCGATTGCTTGGCTGTGGTGCCTATGGCCGGCCCGCAGGAGCTTCAGGAGCGGCTTGCTGCTGCTAACGATTCAGCCTCGGGGTTCCCGGACATCGTTATGATGGATATGGATTTGGGCAAGGGGCTTCCCCATGGTGCCGACATGGTTTTGCAAAGCGACATTCTGAGGAATGCGCAGGTCATCTACGCCACAGCCTACCTTGAGCTGGTGCCCGAGGCATATCGAACCGAGCACCGCTACATGCTGGCGAAGCCCATAAAAGCGTCTGAGTTGGATACCGCCTTGGAACGGGCGATTGCCGGTTTAGAGCAGGCGGAAGAATGCGTGCTTACCCTTTCGTGCGGCGCGGAAGTGGTTCGTATCCCCTGCCCGAAGGTGAAGTGGATTGAAAGCCGCGGCCATCAAGTAACCGTTTTCGCTGAAACGGGCAAGCTCTCAACAAGTGAGCCGCTCCGCAGCATTTGCGCTCGGCTCCCTCGCGCTTTCGTGCATACGCATAAGAGCTTCGTCGTTAACCTCGATCATGCCTTTTCCCTTCGGGCAAACGATCTGATAATGGCTGATGGATCACCTATTCCCGTAAGCCGAACCTATCGAAAGGTCGTCAAGGAAAAGCTTATGGCTCGCCTAGCGGGGGCGCGGTAGCCTATGCCCTTCGAATGGATCTTGAATGCGTGCTTAGCCTTCTCTGGTCAGGCTATACTGACGTTCGCCTTGGTGAAAATGCTCCGTTTGCGTCATTTGGCCATTATCTGGGCTACGGCATTCTTTCCCTGTATCATTACCGGCTATCTCAACTCCTATCCGGTTGACCCGCGGATAAAAGCAGCATGGTCGCTCGGCTCTTTTATCGTGACGGTATGGATGTACTGGGCGTTCTCTGACGTAAAGCCCATGCAGAGGCTTGCGACTATCTCGTGCTGCATTGCTGCGGCATTTGTTTCCGAATTCCCCCTTGCCGCCATTTTTCTTTCGATGGGTTTCAGCATCGATGACATCTCTACGTTCGTTAATGAGCGCTTGGAGGTATATTTCTTCTACCTGGTGCTTCATTCTGTCGTTGCCGTTATTCTCCTGCTGCTTGTTAATGGGCTTCTGGGCAGATTGTTTTCCAAGGACGGCGAATGGGACGGAGTGAAAGCCATTCTGCCGCCAACAGCTCAACTCTGTTTGATACTGGTTGTTTCTTTTGCAGAACGCGAGATAGTCAAGGAGGACGAGTCTTTCATGCTCTTCACGGCATTTCTGGCTGTGATGGTTTTGGCGGGGTATGCGTTCTTCTATTTTGCCGTCCGCCATCGGCATGGCACCGAGCTGAAAGAAGCTCGCGTCCGAAATCTGAGAGAGCAGAGCGAGCAGGCTTTTAGGCAAGCGGAGGGATTTATCAGCGAAACCGAGCGACTGGCAAAGCTTCGACACGACCTTAAGAATCAGCTGCAGGTGGTTGAGTTCCTGAATTCAGATGGGGAAAGGGAGCGGGCCCTGGATAGGCTGGGCTGCCTGGAGGCGGCTGTAAAGCATCGGGCGGCGCGGCCATGATGCTTGCTGCGTGCATCGCATTTTCCCTAGCCCTTGTGCTGGTTTCCTTTCTGTGGCTGGGCCGTCAGGGTGCGTTGGCAGATGTTGCGGGTCGGGTTGCGGCTTTTGCGCTGTTTGCGGTTCAGTTTGCTGTGTTTGTTGCCTTGCTGTTGTTGCTTGGCAGCTACCAGGCATCGCCCGTTTACTCCATTGCCTTGTGCCTTGTCATGGTTTTTTGCTGTATCGCCGATTGCATGTTCCTGCAGGAAAGCGCCTCGCGCCTTTCCGAATCGCTTCGGCAGGAGCAGTGTCGCGCTGCCAAGATCAGGCTGGCTGCTGCGGAGCGCTACCAAAAGGCGTTGGGAGCCTATGTTTCGCAGGCGGACGATTTGTGCGAGAACCTTTTGCGTCAGATCCAGGATGCCAAGAAGCGCATCGCCACTGGGCAGAAGGATGCCTTTCAGGGAATTGAATCCTCTATAAGTGAAATGGACAACGCGGCAAAGGTAAGGCGTTGCGGCAGCAAGACCATAGATGCGCTTTTGGCGTTGAAGGCCTTGGAGGCCGAAGGGGATTCCATTGCGTTCTCCTTTTCCGGCGAAGTGCCGCCAGATCTGCATATCGACGATCTGGAGCTTTGCTCGGTATTCTCCAATCTGCTCGACAACGCGCTCAATGCCGCGCGTTCTGCCCAGGGTGAGGGCAGGGTCGTGGACGTTGCTTGTTCCGTCAAGGGCGCCTATCTGATTCTTAGAGTGGCGAATGGGGCAGATGGCGGGGCTTCCAGCTTGCCGAAGAAGGTTATGCTTCGGGGCAGGCCGGCGAAGCGTTTGGGCGGCTCTGCGGTGTTTGCCGGCCGTTCGGTGCCCGAGCATGGCTGGGGGTTGCGCATTGTCCAGGATATTTGCGCGCGACACGATGGCGAGCTTTCGCTGGAGAGCGAAGACGGCAACAGGGTTGTGACAACAGCGGTTCTTTCCTGTGTGGCGTTTGGCGAGCGCTAGTTTTCGGTTGGCGATGGGCGCCCAACCAAGGCCGAGGCACAGCTTGGCACCTCGCGCTAGCTCGATTTCGCGCTCAGCCGAACGCACCCGGCCGAGCCTGAGAAGGAAGGCTGCGCCTTCGGAGAGACTTATGGACCGGCCACGGCGCGGCCCTATGTTACAGGTATGAAAACCTTTGGTAACCGGTAATTCATGCGGGCAATTCCGCTAATATAGAAAAGCGTTTGAAAGTCAGGTAAAAAGGGGTTTCGGGCGCTTTTTTATTGCGCTCGTTTTGGTTGTTTCGCAAAGGAGAATCATGGCAAAGCACATCTTCGTCACTGGCGGCGTTGTATCCTCGCTGGGCAAGGGCATCACGGCGGCATCGCTCGGTCATCTGCTGAAAGCTCGCGGTTACAAGGTAACCATGCAGAAGATGGACCCGTACCTGAACGTGGACCCAGGCACCATGAGCCCCTTCCAGCACGGCGAGGTGTTCGTTACCGACGATGGCCACGAGGGCGACCTTGACCTGGGTCATTACGAGCGCTTCATCGACGAGAGCCTGTCCCGCGAATCCAACTTCACCCAGGGTTCTATCTACAAGAGCCTTATCGCGCGCGAGCGCCGCGGCGATTTCCTGGGCGGCACCGTGCAGGTTATCCCGCACGTTACCAATGCCATCAAGGAACGCCTGTACCGCATCGCCGAGCAGTCCAACGCCGATATCGTTATCTCCGAGATTGGCGGCACCATCGGCGACATCGAGTCACAGCCCTTCATCGAGGCAGCCCGTCAGTTCAAGAAGGAGCGCCCCTACGGTGACGTGCTGTTCGTGCACGTTACCCTGGTGCCCTACATTGCCGCTGCCCACGAGGTGAAAACCAAGCCCACGCAGCACAGCGTTAAGGAGCTGCGCTCCATTGGCGTGCAGCCCGACTTCATCGTGTGCCGCTCCGACCACGAGATCTCCGACGGCGTGCGCGAGAAGATCGCCCTGTTCTGCGATGTGTCCTCCGATGACGTGCTTGCCTGCATCGATGCGCCTTCCATCTACCAAGTACCGCTTTCCCTGCACGACCAGGAATTCGATATCAAGGTGCTCAAGCGCCTTGGACTTGAGCAGCCCGAGATCGACCTTACCCCGCTTACCTCGTTCCTTTCCGCAGCCGATGGCTGCGAAGGCCAGGTGGACATCGCGGTGGTGGGCAAGTACGTAAGCCTGCCCGACGCCTACCTTTCCATCATCGAGGCGCTCTACCATGCCGGCGTCGCCAACGGCGTGCATGCGGAAGTGCATCTTATCGACGGCGAGGAGCTGAATGCCCAGAACGTACAGGCTGTGCTGGGCGGCATGGACGGCATCCTGGTTCCCGGCGGCTTCGGCCAGCGCGCGTTCGAGGGCAAGATCGAGGCAGCGCGTTATGCCCGAGAGAACAACATCCCGTTCCTGGGCATCTGCCTGGGCCTTCAGGCTGCCGTGTGCGAGTTCGCCCGCAACGTTGCCGGCCTTCCCGGTGCCACTTCCGCTGAGTTCGACGAGGCTGCCGAGTACACGGTTATCGACCTTATGCCCGAGCAGGAAGATGTTGAGGACAAGGGCGGCACCATGCGTCTGGGCGCCTACCCCTGCAAGCTTGATAAAGACTCGCTTGCCTACCAGGTGTACGGCGAGGAGATCATCTACGAGCGTCATCGCCATCGCTATGAGGTGAACAACGCCTACCGCGACAAGCTCACCGAGGCCGGTTTGCGCATTTCCGGCCTTTCGCCCGACGGCCGCCTTACCGAGATGGTGGAAATCCCCGGTCATCCGTGGTTCCTGGCAAGCCAGGCCCATCCCGAGTTCAAGAGCCGTCCCACCAAGCCCCACCCCCTGTTCCAGGGTTTCGTGGGCGCTGCGGTGAAGCATCGCGCATAAGCGCTCTTTCGTTTTCCCGAAGCGGCATGCCCCTTGCGGGTGTGCCGCTTTTGCTTTTCTGGGAGGGAAGTGGGTTCGGCTTGTTCTACATGGAAGACTACATGGGTTACCTGGTTGCCGAGCGCGGTGCGGCTCCTGCCACGGTGCGCGCATATCGCAACAACCTGCTTAGATACCATGGGTTCTTGACGGAAGAGCGCGGCATCGTCAACGCCGAAGAGGTCCAGCGCGCCGACATTTCCGCCTATGTTGCCTTCCTCTCGGAAGAAAAGAAGTTCCGTCCCTCCACCATGGAGCAGCATATCTCGGTGATCAAGGGTTATCATCGCTTCCTGGTGCGCGAGGGGCTTTGCGCAAAGGACCCTTCCCAGACCATTCCGCTGCCCCGCAAGCCGAAGGCTCTGCCCGATGTGATCTCCGTCGACCAGGCAACCCGCCTGCTCGACGGAATGCCCCGTGATACGCCGATAGCCCTTCGCGATGCCGCTATCCTAGAGGTGCTGTACGGCTGCGGCCTGCGCGTAAGCGAGCTGGTGGGGCTCGATCTGGACCGCGTCTACTTCGCAGAGGAATGCCTTCGCGTTCTGGGCAAAGGCTCGAAGGAGCGCATCGTGCCCCTTTCCGGCATGGCGGCAAAACGCCTGCGAGAGTACTTGGGTGATGCACGCCCGAGCCTTGTCGGCGCCAAGGCCGCCCCTACGTCTGCCGTGTTCCTGAATGCCCGCGGTGGGCGCCTGTCAAGGCAGAGCGTTCGCTCGATCGTTGCCAGGGCGGGCCTTTCCATCGGCGTGAAGGACCTTCATCCGCACACCCTGCGCCATTCGTTTGCTACGCATCTGCTGGAGGGCGGGGCAGACCTTCGTGCCATCCAGGAGATGCTGGGGCATTCCGATATATCCACCACGCAGATCTACACTCACGTGCAGGCAAACCAGCTCCGCGAGGAATATCAGGCAGCCCACCCGCGCTGCTAACGGTGCGCTTGCGTCCAAGGTCTCCCTTTGGCCGCTGCGAGGAGCCGGGGATCGGCTGAGACCCGATCGGAGCCTTGTTCCGCTGTTCGGCCAATGGCGTTTGGCGCCCTTGATATTGCCGCATCCCACTTTCTTCCACCCGTGCCCCCCGAAAGCCTCCCACTATCTCCCACTTGTAGCCTGCAGTTTGCCTGCTTTTCCCTGCAATTGCTCGATTTGGGGGTGAAATCCGCCTTCTGCATACGGCGAAACGCGTTGCGTTCACGAATCTTGCGCAATTCTACCCACTTTCCCCCACCGCTATCCCTTCCAATATGAGGGGCAAAATAACTCATTAAACACAACATATAGTGTCTTATCTCGATATCTTAATTTTCCGCTCGCGAAAGCGAGGGGAAACGATGGGGGAAGGTGGGGCAAAATCCCAAATTGTGTTGCGAGGTGGCGGGGCGTGACCTAAAATAACGTTCACGAGGTACCCCCAAGGAAGGAGGGAGGCATGAGCGAGCTTCTTGGCGAATTCAGTCGCAAGATCGATGCCAAGGGTCGTTTGTCTTTGCCTGCCGATTTCCGTAAGGCACTCTCCGACAATCTCAAGGTAACGCTGAGCCTTGACGACACCTGCCTGTATCTCTTCGAGACTGAGGATTTCAACCATTGGGTCGAAAGCCTCTTCGAAGCGCAGGGCGGCTTCAACATCGGCAACGGCCGTATGGTTGGCCAGAAAAGGAAGCTGAATTCCCGCGCCGCCAATTGCGAGGTGGACAGCGCAGGCCGTATCAGCCTTTCCGCTTCGCTTCGCGAAAAGGTGGGCTTCGGCAAAGATGTCGTAATCGTTGGCAATGGCGACCACGTTGAGATTTGGGATGAAGAGCGTTGGAACCAGTTCTTGCTCGACACGGACCTCACGTCCCTGTGCGTGTAATTGGTAAGGACGCGTGAACGATGACAAACGAATATCGGCATATTCCCGTCCTGCTTCCCGAGTGCATGAAGTACTTGAAGCTTTCCCCTGGAAAGCGCTACGTCGATGCAACCCTCGGTGGGGCAGGCCATTCCCTGGAAGCCGCAAAGCTCATCGGCTCCGAGGGCCATCTTATCGGCATCGACCAAGACGCGGTTGCACGTGCAGCCGCCACTGAGCGCTTGGCCGCCCTGCCCGATTCGGTGCGACCCAAGGTAGACGTGCTTGCCGGCAACTTCGGGGATCTGGATTCCCTTCTTGTTTCTGCGCAGGTTCCTTCGATCGACGCCATCCTGTTCGATATCGGGGTTTCATCGGTGCAGATAGACACACCTTCTCGTGGCTTCTCCTTCAAGGAGACCGGTCCTCTTGATATGCGGATGGATTCGAGTAATTCCACATTAACCGCAGCTGAGATCGTCAACACCTATAACGCAGCAGATCTCACTCGAATCATCCGTAACTATTCAGACGAGAAGTGGGCAAGCCGTATCGCAGAATTCATCGTTGCAGCTCGTGAACAGGCGCCGCTTGAGACAAGCGAGCAGCTGGTCGAGGTTATCAAAGCCGCCGTGCCCGCTTCGGCGCGCCGTGCTGGTGGCCATCCGGCCAAGCGAACGTTCCAGGCGCTGCGCATAGAGGTGAACGGCGAGCTCGATGTGCTGAAAAGCGGGCTCGAGTCGGCGGTTCGCTGGCTGGCCCCTGGCGGTCGCATCGCCGTTATCAGCTATCACTCGTTGGAAGACCGCATCGTGAAAGACCTTTTCCGCGAGTACTCGAAGGGATGCACCTGTCCGCCGGACCTTCCGGTGTGCGTTTGTGGGAACAAGCCGATACTCAAGGTTGTCACGCGCAAGCCTGTGCTCCCAACCGAAGAAGAAATACAGCGCAATCCTCGTTCGCGAAGCGCAAAGCTCAGGGTGGCTGAGCGCTTGGACGAGAATGCATGAACGGAAACGCCTTATAAGAACCAGTAACGCAGCAGGGAGGTGAGCAGATGTCCGGCATGCCCGCATATCGCTATGACCATGCTATGGCTCAGCCTTCCCGCCATGCGCAGCCCGCGCCTTCCGTGCGCGTGGTGCGCGGCCGCAAGCATTCTGTTTACCCCACGCTTTCCGATATCCAGATCTTGGCCATCAAGGTGGGCATTGCCCTCTTGGCCGTGTTCTTGGTGATTGGGTTCGTGCGTGTTGCCTTGGCTTCAGCTGCTTACGGCACGGCATCTGAGGCGAGCAGCCTTCGCGCGCAGATCTCCGATGCTCGTACTACGGGTGAATCCCTTGCCGTCCAGGAAAGCCTTCTTTCCAGCCCGAGCAATATCCGCACCGAAGCAGGGAACCGTCTTTCCATGACGTCTGGCTCGGCAACGGAGACCATGACGCTTTCCGCCGATCCTGTTGCCATCGATTCCGATGGTAACCTTTCCTTTGCGCAAAGCGTCGCCCGCCTTGCTTCCCAAGGGTAGTTCCCATGGATTACCGGCCCCCTCGGCAGACGGGCTATCGCGATCGGCGCTCCCGGCCCTCGTATGCTAGCCGTGAGCATCGTCCCCATCGCCCTGCCGCTTCGGCGGGGATGGACCACGACATGTTCGATGGCCGCTTGAACTGGCTTATCCTCTTGCTTGCTGCGTTCGCCGTTGTTCTGGTCGGACGTTTGGTATGGCTGCAGGTCATAGATGCGCAGAGCAACCTCGACCGCGGCAGCTCGCGCGAGGTTACCGTTGATGTGCAGGCTCGCCGCGGCACCATCTACGACCGCAACGGCACGATCCTGGCAACAACCGTCGATGCCTACAACGTCTTTTGCCATCCCCATATGGTGGATACCGGTAAGGTGGACACGCTTGCCAACGCCCTTGCTGCGGCGTTCGGCGGGGAGGCCAAGGATTACAAGGACAAGATCACCCAAGACACCAACTTCGTCTACCTGTACAAAGGCTCCGACGAAGACGGCATGAAGAAGATCAAGGAGCTCGGCATCGAAGGCGTTGACTTCGAGAAAACCACCAAGCGCGTGTACCCCTGCGGTTCGGTGGGAAGCCAGATCATAGGCGTGCTGAACTCCGATGGCCAAGCGCTTACCGGCCTGGAGCTGTACTACAACGACATCTTGGCCGGCACCGCCGGACGCAAGACCACTGAATACAGCAAGGAAGGCGTGCCGGTTCCCGGCACCGAGAAGGTTACGGCGGAGGTCGTCGACGGCAAGGACATCGTTCTGTCCATCGATGTCGATATGCAGGAAAAGCTCGAAGAGTCGCTTTCTGTGCGCGTTGAGGAGGTGCAGGGTAAAACCGGTTCGGCCATCCTTATGGATTCCGCCACCGGCGAGATCTACGCATGCTCTTCTTCGCCGACCTTCGACATAACCAACATGAAGGAAGTGAAGGAGGGCGCAACCAACCTCTCCGGCGTCTCTTCTGCCTATGAGCCCGGCTCCATCATGAAGCCGCTAACCATGTTGGCCGCGCTTTCCGACGGCAAGGTGAATGCGGACTCGTCATATTACTGCCCAAGCAGCCTTACGGTGGATGGCTACACCATCACCGACTCGCATTCGCGCGCATCGCAGGATATGTCGGTAACCGACATCATCGCCGAATCGTCGAACGTGGGCATTTCGCTGATAGCGCAAGACCTTACCTTCTCGCGCCTGTACGACTACATCCAGCAGTACCAGCTGTGCCAGAAGACGGGCGTCGACTACCCGGGTGAAGCCTCGGGAACTGTGGCGGAACGCGAAAAATGGACCGAGGTTCAGGGCTACAACATCAGCTTCGGCCAGGGCCTTACCACTTCCCCCATAGAGATGGTGCGCTTCTACGGCGCCTTGGCAAACGATGGCGTGGCCTGCACCCCGCACTTTTTGGTGGACGTGCCCAGCGAAGACGGCCCTCGCACCTACGAAACCAGCCAGATAACCGATCGCGTTGACTGCATAACCAGCCTGGAGGGCATGATGCAGCAGGTTGTGGAGCGCGGCACCGGCACCGATGCCCAGATAGACGGCTATCGCGTGGTGGGCAAGACGGGCACGGCCGAGATCGCGTCTGAGACGGGCGGCTACCAGCAGGGGATGTACAACCTCTCGTTCGTGGGCTATCTGCCCGATACATCCACCAACCTGGTGTGCTTTGTGGGGGCTACGGATGTTCCCGGCGAGAGGAAAACCGTCCCTGCGTTTCGGGATATAATGGCGTTTGCGATTGATCGCTACAACATCACCCAGAATTGAGGTTCCTATGACCCAGAAGACATGCGGAGAGCTATTCTCGGGCATTGATTGCACCATTATCGGCAATGCCGACGAGCCCGTTTCCGGTATCGCCTATCGCAGCGACGCGGTAGTTCCTGGCGATGCGTTTTGCTGCATCGTCGGCCTGAAGAGCGATGGCCATTCCTATGCGCAGGATGCCATCAACCGCGGCGCACGCGTGCTCATCGTCGAGCGCAAGGTGTACCTGGCCGATGCGTCCGATGTCACCGAGGTTGTGGTGAAGGACTCGCGCAAGGCCATGGCCCGCATGGCTTCCCGTTTCTACGGCGAGCCCAGCAAGGCGTTCTCCCTGGTGGGAATCACGGGCACAAACGGCAAGACCACCACAACCTACCTGGTCGATCATATTGCCCAGGTTCTTGGAAGCCGCACCGGCCTTATCGGCACGGTGGGCATCTCCGTTGCGGGCGAAAGCCAGCCCTCAACTCACACCACGCCTGAATCGCCCGACTTGCAGGGCCTTTTTGCGCAGATGCGCGATGCCGGCTGCGGCGTGGTTTCCATGGAGGTAAGCTCGCATGCGCTCGACCTGGACCGCACCTGGGCCACCGATTTCGCGGTAACTGCGTTCACGAACCTCACGCAAGATCATCTTGATTACCATAAAACCTTCGAGTCGTACTTCGCCGCCAAGGCGCGCCTGTTCTCGAAGGACTATCCCGCCAAGCGCGTTATCAATATCGAGGGCAAATGGGGAAAAGAGCTGCTGAAGCGCTGCTCTGCCAACGAGGATTCCATCGTCACCACTGGTTTCGACGCCTCCGCCCAGATCCACCCGGTGCACATTGAGTACGGTATTTCCAGCACCACGGTAGAGCTTTCCGTGCGCGGCACCTCCCATACGTTCACCTATCCGCTGGTGGGTCGTTTCAATGTCGAAAACGTCATGACGGCATTCGGCATCGCCCTTCAGCTGGGCTACTCGCCTTCCGCCATCGCCGGGGCCCTGCGCGATGCGCCGGCCATTCCTGGCCGCTTGCAGCGCGTCAAGGCGGAAAACGATGGCGGCGTTTCGGTTTACGTTGATTACGCCCATACGCCCGATGCGTTGGAAAATGCCATTGCCTCCGTTTCCGCTTTGGTGGAAGAAGGGCATCGCACCCTGGTGGTGTTCGGCTGCGGCGGCGATCGCGATGCGAGCAAGCGTCCCATCATGGGCAAGGCCGCGCTGGCGGCCGATTACGCGGTGGTAACCTCCGACAACCCGCGTACGGAAGATCCGCAGGCCATCATCGACGACATCGTCGATGGCATGCGCGAGGGCGAAGGCCGCTTCGACGTGGTGCCCGACCGTGCCGAGGCCATCGAGCGCGCCATCAGCCAGGCGAAAGCCGGCGATGCTGTGCTTATTGCGGGAAAGGGCCACGAAGACTACCAGATCATTGGCACCGAAAAGCATCATTTCGACGACCGCGAAGTGGCTGCTGCGGCGCTTCAGAAGGTATTCGGATAACCGTCATGCAGCTCTCTATCAACAAGTTGGCCTCTGTCCTGGAGGCCCAGGTCGTGGTGCCTGCCGTTAACGGCGAGCGCGTAGCAAGCAGCGTTACCTGGGATTCCCGCGAAGTGATTCCGGGCAGCCTGTATGTCGCGCTTCCCGGCGAAAAGGTGGACGGGCATACGTTCATCCCTGCGGCGTTCGAAGCCGGTGCAGTTGCCGCATTGGCCATGAGCCAACCTGATGAAGCGGCGGTTGCCGCCGCTGAAAAGGCGGGTGGCTCCATCCTCTTGGTGGAATCCACCTTCAAAGCGTTCCCGAAGATGGCACGCGCATGGCGCGAATGCCTGAAGGGCCAGGTTATCGCCCTTACGGGGTCGATGGGAAAAACCACCACGAAGAACCTTACGCGCGATGTGCTCTCCATGGCGCTTTCCGGCACCGCCACCAAGGCCAATCAGAACAACGAGCTGGGCGTTCCGCGTACCGTGTTGGATGCTTCCTCTGAAAACGATTTCACCGTGGTGGAGATGGGCATGCGCGGCTTGGGGCAGATCTCGGGGCTGGTCGACTTCGTGCGTCCCACCGTTTCGGTTATCACGAATGTGGCCGAGTGCCATTTGGAGCTTCTGGGGTCGATGGAGAACATCGCCCGCGCGAAGTCGGAGGTATTGAAAACGCTCCAGGCCGGCAACGTTGCCGTCCTTAACGCCGCAGATGCCTTCACGCCTTCGATCCGTGAATGGCAGAGGCTCGATGAGCGCGGCATAGAGGTCCTGCTGTTCGACGGTTCGGGAAATGCCGGCGTCGAACACGGCGGTCTTACCGCCTACGCAACCGATATCCAGCTCGATGCGGAAGGTTGCCCGCATTTTATGCTGCATCTGCCGGATGGCAGCTTCCCCTGCTCTCTTGCGCTGCGGGGTTCCCATAACGTGAACAACGCATGCGCTGCTGCTGCGGTTGCCTGGCGATTGGGCGTTCCCGCTCAGGGCATCGTTGCCGGTTTTGCTGCATCGCAGGCTGAATCGGGCAGGCAGGAGGTGCTTCGCTCCAAGGCTGGCGTAACCGTGGTGAACGATGCCTACAACGCCAACCCCGATTCGATGCGCGCCTCCCTTTCGGTGCTGTGCGCCATGGATGTGCCCGGCAGGCGCTTTGCCGTGTTGGGCGACATGGGGGAATTGGGCTCGTACACCGAAGAGGGTCATCGCAAGGTGGGTGCCTTTGTGGCCGCCTCTAAAGTGGATGTCCTTATCTGCGTTGGCGAGCTTTCCCGCCTTATCGCAAGCGCTGCGCGTGAGGCGGGGTTCCCATCCCAGAACATCCTGCAGGCCGAAAGCCGCGATCAGGCGCTGGCCTACCTTACCGAACATGCTGCTTCAGGGGATGCTGTGCTGGTGAAGGCATCTCATTCCATGGAGCTTGATCGTATAGCCAAGGGGTTGTTGAGCTAGCTATGGTTTCCTTCTCTCAGTATCCGACGTTCGTCGTGTTCCTCTCGGTGTTCTTGGGCGCCGTGGTCACGATGCTGCTTATGCCGTTGTTCATCAAGTTCCTGCGTTCGCACCTCATCGGGCAGCAGGTTCGCGCCGATGGGCCGGAAAGCCACCTGGTGAAACAGGGCACGCCTACCATGGGCGGCATCATCATGCTCATCGCCGCCACGGTGGTGGTCGCTATCCTGGCCGAGCCCGTCCCTGAGACCTGGCTTATCCTGGGTGCCGTGCTTCTTACCGGTGCGCTCGGTTTGTTCGATGATGCGTCGAAGGTTGCGCACGAGCGCTCGCTTGGCCTTACCCCTAAAGCCAAGTTGGTGGGGCAGTTCGTCATTTCCACGGCATTCGTGCTGGCGGCGGTGAACTGGCTGGGCGTAGCCCCCACGGTCGAGATCCCCTTCGTGTTCACCTTCGACTTGGGCGTGCTTACCACCACGCTTCCCATTGCCGCTCCCACCGGTGAGCTGTTCTGCATTCCCTGGCTGTACGTTGTCTTCGCCGATATCCTGCTTATGGGCATGAGCAACGCCACCAACCTTACCGATGGCTTGGATGGCTTGCTGGGCGGCACCTTCATGGTGGTTGCCGTGGTTATGGCCGCAATCACCTTCCGTGCCGGGCTGCTCGATTCGGCCATTATCGCCGCTGCGCTTGCTGGCTGCTGCATCGGTTTCCTTTGGTTTAACTCGTATCCGGCCGATATCTTCATGGGCGATACCGGCTCGCTTGCCATGGGCACCGCCTTGGGTTGCTTGGCCATCGTTTCCAAGACCGAGGTGCTGGTGCTTATCATCGGCGGCCTGTTCGTGGTAGAGGCCCTTTCGGTGATCATCCAGGTGGGTTACTTCAAGCGCACACGGAAGCGCCTGTTCCTTATGGCACCGCTCCATCACCACTTCGAGAAGAAGGGCTGGAGCGAAGTGAAGGTGGTTATCCGCTTCTGGATCATCTCCGCAGCGCTCGCCGCCTTGGGATTCTGCCTGTATTTCGCAAAGACTTTGATGGGGTAGGACATGACTGCATCTTTCGACGTTTCAAAGAAGAAGGCCCCGAACTCTCTGGGCTCGGTGCTTGTGCTGGGATTGGGCAAGTCGGGAAAAGCCGCTGCCTCGTATTGCGCGGACCTGCTAGGCTCGCGTGTGGGCAAGCTGCTCATCGCCGGCGGCGAGGGCAACGATGCGTCCCGCGCGGCTGCTGCTGAATACCAGGCGAAGGGCGCTGCGGTGCTGTTCGACACGTATGCCTTCTCCGAGCAGTTCGATTTGTGCATCGTCAGCCCGGGCATCTCCGAGAACTCCGATTTCTACGGAGCCGCCAAGGCTGCTTCTGCCGAGATAATCAGCGAAGTCGAGTTTGCCTGGCGCGAAAGCGCTGCCGATTCGGTGTGGGTGGCCATCACCGGCACCAATGGGAAGACAACCACCACATCGCTTGCCGCGCATATCCTGCAAACGTGCGGGAAGCGCGCCGCTGCGGTAGGCAATATCGGCGATACCTGCCTGGAGGCGGTTGCCTCGGGCAAAGTGGACTGCTACGTTGCTGAGGTTTCCTCGTACCAGCTTTCTTCCACCAGGGATTTCGCACCCGATGTGGCGGTTCTCCTGAACATCACGCCCGACCATTTGAAATGGCACGGTAGCTTCGAGGCGTACGCTGATGCCAAGCGCAAGATCTACGCCAATTGCGGCAAGGGTTGCACGGTGGTGCTCGATGCCACCAACGATGTGGTTCGCGCCGATGTGAAGATGATCAAGGCCGTTATCGCCGCTGATCAGGGTTTTGACTACATTCCCTTGGGCACCTGCCGTGGCCTGCAGGAGAGCATGCGCGAAGACGCGTGCGGTTCCGCTGCGGCAGCATTCTTGGACGAAGGCGTGCTCACGGTGGATCTCAAGGGCGAGAAGCATGCTTTGTGCAGCGAGTCCGACCTGCAGATAAAGGGCGAGCACAACGCCTCGAACGCGTTGGCGGCAGCTTCTGCGGCCATTGCGCTTGGCTGCGACGATGCCAAGATCGTGGAGGGCCTGAAGTCGTTTGCCCCCTTGGAGCATCGCATCGAGCCCTGCGGGACGGTGAGCGGCGTGCAGTGCTACAACGACTCCAAGGCCACCAACGTCGATGCGACGCTGAAGGCTTTGGCTGCGTTCGGCGAAAAGCGCCCTATCGTGCTTTTGGGCGGCTGCGACAAGGGAACCGACCTGGCCGAATTGGTTTCGGCTACCGAAAAACATTGCAAGGCCGTGGTGTGCTTCGGCGCTGCGGGTGAGCGCTTCCTGGAGGCGTTCGATGGCGCAAGCCTGCCGGTGTACTCCGCGGGCAACCTTGAATCGGCTCTGGACGAGGGCCTTTCCCATGCCGAGCCGGGCGATATCCTCACCCTTTCCCCTGCCTGCTCTTCCTTCGATGAGTTCAGCTGCTTCGAGGAGCGCGGCGAGGTGTTCAAGCGCTTGGTAGCGCGGCGGACCGCGGAACGGGGTGCCTAGGCCAACGATGTCCCGAGAGCGAAAAACAGAACCTAAACGCAGCAAATCGCCCTCAAAGTCATTCCTCAGAAGCGCCCCAGCGCAAGAGATGGTGCCTCGGTTGATGGTTGTCCTTTCCACCTTGTATTTATTGGTGGTGGGTCTTGTCATGGTGTATTCGTCTTCCTCTATCACCTCGCTTGTCGAGCAGGGCGACCCGCTGGGCGAGGCGATCAAGCAATGCCTCTTTGCCGTATTGGGCACAGCGATCGCAGTTGCGGTGGCGAAATTCGTCGGCGAAGATGCGTGGCGCGGCAGGTTCGGCAATTGCTTCTACGCAGCATGCGTGGTTATCCTGCTGTTCACGTTCTTGATGGGCACGGTCGGCCTGGGCGCAAAGCGCTGGCTTGTCCTTGGCCCCATCTCCATTCAGATATCCGAGTTCGCCAAGATCGCCTTCGTGATGATGGCAGCCCGCTTCGTTGAGGAGTTCCGCGAGGGCGGCCTCGATTTCATGACTGCCATCATCAGGGGGGTTGCCTTCATCGCGGTTCCCTTGATGTTCTTTATCTTCGTTGCGCAGTCGGACCTGGGTACTACGCTTATCTGCCTGGTTGGCGTTGGCATCGTGGTGTGGCTGGGCGGCCTTTCATGGCGCACCACGGCTTTCGTCTTCTTGGCTGTGGCTGTGGCCAGTGTCATCGCCATCGTCGGCGCCCCTTACCGTATGCAGAGGTTGATGAATTTCACCGATCCTTGGGCCGACGCGCAGAACACGGGTTATCAGCTGGTGCATTCGTTCAAGGCGCTGGCGTCCGGCGGGCTGTTCGGCGTGGGCATCGGCAATTCCTACGAGAAGCTACTGTACCTGCCCGAAGCCGAGACCGACTTCATCTTCGCTATCGTGGGCGAGGAGATGGGCCTTCTTGGATCGCTTTCGGTCATCGCGGCGTTCATGGTGTTCCTGATAGGAGGGTTCAAGATCGCCCGTCAGGCGCGCAGCCCGTTCATGTCCTTGTTTGCCGCTGGCCTTACCATGATGATCGTGTTCCAGGCGTTCCTGAACATTTCGTGCGTAGTGGGATTGGCGCCCACTACCGGCAAGCCCCTTCCGTTCATCTCCTCGGGCGGCTCTTCCCTGCTTTCCTCCCTGTTGCTGGTAGGGGCGCTGCTGTCTGTTTCCTTCGGGTCCAGCAGCGAAGGGGAGTACCGTCAACGCCGAGAAAACCTTAGGGTTGTTTCCGCTGAGCGCCATGAGGGAAGGCGCCCTGCTCCCTCTAGCGGCTATAGTGGAAGGAACTCCGGTACCCGTATATCCCAGGGGCTGGACAGCCGCGCGATCTCGGTGCTGCTGCCCATGAGGGAAAGCGGATCCCCTGCTCAATCAACATATGCCCGCCAGGTTCGGGCTCAAAGGAGGTAGCTCCCATGCGTGTAGTTCTTTCCGGTGGCGGCACCGCCGGCCATATCAATCCGGCGCTGGCATTGGCCGAGGTCCTTGAGGACCACGGCCATGAGGTGTTCTATGCGGGCACGCCCACAGGCGTTGAGTCGAAGCTCGTTCCCGCAGCGGGCATCCCGTTCAAGGGGTTCGAGGCGGCAGGATTCGATCGCAGCCATCCGCTCACGTTGCTCAAGGGCTTGAAGAAGATCAACTCTTCCGCCAAGAAGGCAACCAAGTGGTTCCTTGAGATCAAGCCCGATGTCGTTGTGGTGTTCGGCGGTTACGTATGCCTACCGGTTGGGCAGGCCGCCAAGCGCATGGGCATTCCGCTGGTCATCCACGAGCAGAACTCCGTCATGGGCATGGCCAACGACTTCCTGTCCAAAGATGCTGCAGCCGTGTGCCTTACCTACAAGGTTGCGGGCAACAACGTCAAAGACCAAAGCAAGGTGCTGGTAACGGGCAATCCCGTGCGTTCCTCCGTGCTGAAGGCCACGCGCGAAGAGGGTCGCGAGTACTTGGGCATCCCGCAGGATGCAACCATGCTGCTGGTCTTCGGCGGCAGCTTGGGTGCCCGTCATATCAACACGGCCCTTGTTGCCATGAAAGACCGCCTTATGCAGATGGACAACGTCTATGTCGTGCATATCACCGGCCCGAAGGAATTGGATGCGGTGACCGAGGCGCTTGACCTTACCGAAGACCAGAAGAGCCGCTATTTCGCCATGGGCTATCAGGATCATATGGGCGAAACGCTGGCGGCGGCCGACCTCGTGGTTTCCCGTGCCGGTGCTTCTTCGCTGGCGGAGATCTCGGCTCGTTGCATCCCTGCCGTCCTGGTGCCGTTCCCCTACGCCACGGCCGACCACCAAACAGTGAACGCCTCCGAGTACGTTCAGCGTGGCGCAGCGGTGCTCATCAAAGACGACAAGGTCGAGGACCCTCAGTTCGAGAAGATCGTGTTCGCCCTGCTTGAAGACCCTGAGACGCGGGCCGATATGCGCGAGGCTGCGGCTACCTTCGAAACCCAAGACGCTGCCAGTCGCCTTTGCGATGTGGTGGAGCTCGTTGCGAAGAAGAGGCAGTAGGCGCAGGGACGCTGGCCGGGAGGGCTGTGCTGCAACGGCCTGCCCGAAGACTGTGCCGGCATGGCATTCCGCAATAGTTATGTGAGATTGGGCCGCCTTGGCGTCAGCCGCTAAGATAAAGGGCAGTCTCAAGGAGGTTATCCGCGGTGGAGAATCGCATCGAAAAAGTTCATTTCATCGGCATCGGCGGGGTCGGCATGAGCGGCATCGCCCATGTTGCCAAGGACCAGGGCATGGAAGTGTCCGGCTCCGATTTGCGTGAAAGCCGTTATACCGAGCAGCTGCGCGAAGCAGGGGTGAAGGTCTTTATCGGCCAGAAGGCCGAAAACCTCGATGGCATCGACCCTGATGTGGTGGTGGTCTCTACCGCCATCCTGGAGAACAATCCCGAGCTCATCGCGGTCAAGAGACGCAATATCCCCGTTTGGCATCGCGCCAAGATGCTTGCAGCCCTTGGGGTGGGGAAGAGCACGCTTGCGGTTGCCGGCACGCACGGCAAAACCACCACTTCCTCTATGCTCGCGTCGGTGCTCGACGACATGGGGTGCGACCCCACGTTCCTGATCGGCGGCATCGTCCGCGCATACGGCACCAATGCCCACAGTGGCAAGGGCGAGTATTACGTGGTCGAGGCCGATGAGAGCGACAAGTCGTTCACCTACCTCGATCCGGCATCTGTGCTGGTAACCAATATCGAGGCGGACCATCTGGATCATTACAGTGACTTGAACGAGATATACCGGCTGTTCGGCGATTTCATCGCATCCGTCCACGACGATGGCCATGCGGTGGTGTGCGGCGATGACGCAGCATTGGTGAAGGTTGCCCGCGGCACCGGCAAGAGCGTGCTTACCTACGGCTTCGGTCCTGAATGCGACACGGTGGTGTCGAACTATGTGCCGAAGGGGGTTTCCACTTCGTTCGACGTGAAGCTTCCCGATGGCACCGTCCTGAACTGCCATATCAAGCAGAATCCTGGTCGGCATAACGCCCTGAACGCGGCCGGTGTGCTTACCTTGCTGCAGACGCTCGGGTTCGATATGCAGAAGGCAGCTTCGGCAATGGGCCGCTTTGCCGGCGTTCGCCGTCGCTTCGATCTTGTGGGCGAAGCGGATGGCGTTACCATCCTGGACGACTATGCCCATCATCCAACCGAGATAGCCGCGACCATCGCCGCTGCGCGCGATCTTGACTACCGCCGCGTGTGCGTGCTGTTCCAGCCCCATCGCTATTCCCGTGTCGGGCTGTTCACCGACGTGCTGCACGACGAGTTCGGCTGTGCGTTCGACCAGGCAGACCTCGTTGCCTTCACCGACGTGTACCCTGCCGGCGAAACACCCGTGCCTGGCGTCACCGGCAAGACGTTCATGCAGCCTATCCTCGATCACGAAGGCCATCCAGGGGATCTCCACTATATCGATCGCCGCCTTGACGTCGTTCCCTATATGATCGAGCGCTTGCATCCGGGCGATTTGGTGATCACCATGGGCGCCGGCGATATCACGGCAATGGGCCCGGCTTTGCTGGAGGGCTTGCGCGAGCGCGAAGCGAGCCATGCATAATGTGCGCCCGCCACGCATCTGAATTGGAGCTTCTGCGCTTCGATGAGGAATTCGACGGTTCGGTGAAGCTTGACGAGTCCATGTCTCGTCATACCACGTACCGCATCGGAGGTCCTGCTCGCGCGTTTGCGGAAGTGAACTCCATTGCCGCCTTGGGCACGTTGTTGAAGGTGTGCGACGAAGAGGGTCTGCCCTATTACGTGGCCGGCAAGGGCTCCAATCTTCTGGTTTCGGATGCGGGTTATCCGGGGGTTGTCATTGCCTTGGCAGGTGAGTTCCGCACCTGGCGTTTCAGCGAAGAAGACGCCATGGTGGTGGTTGGCGCCGGCACCATGCTCTCACGCCTGGTGCAGGAGGTGTTCCATAACGGGCTCTCTGGATTGGAGTTCGCCGTGGGGACTCCCGGCACGGTTGGAGGCGCCCTGGTTCAGAACGCGGGGACGGCTACCGACTGGATAGGCAGCCGCGTGGTATCCGCAACCACTTATTGCCTTGAGCGAGGTTTGCACCGCTATGCTGCGACCGACTTGGAATGGGGTTACCGCACCTCCTCTTTCGAGCCTGGCGAGGTTTTGGTCGAATGCGAGCTGCGGCTGGAAAAGGGCTATCCGGGCAACATCAATGAGCGCATGAGCGAATCGTTGAAGCGCCGCAAGGAGAGCCAGCCGCTCGATTTCCCTTCCTGTGGAAGCGTCTTCGTGAATCCCGAAGGTCATTCGGTGGCGCGCCTTATTGAGCAGGCTGGGTTGAAAGGCCTTCGCCGGGGCGACGCGCAGATTTCGGAAAAGCACGCAAATTTTATCGTGAACAGGGGAAACGCAACCGCCTCAGACGTGCTTGAGTTGATCGATACAGTACGGGAAGAAGTGAGGGGGCGCTATGGCATCGAGCTCCAGACGGAGGTCAAGCTACTCGGGTTCGAGTAGGCCCTCTGCGCGTGGCCGCACCTCCGCGCGCCCCTCTACCGTGAAAGGCCGTCCCAGCCAAGGCCGCTCGTTGCGGTCTTCCGCCTCGGCCCGTTCGGGCATGGCCGGTGGTCGGCCTTCCACTCGTGGGTATGGCCAAGCGCGACCAAGCGCACGCGGCACGGCATCGGGCGCGCCGATTCGCTCCGTGAGCGTATCCGAGGTACGCAATGCCTCGCGCTACCGACAGCGTCAGGCGAAGTCCCGCCGTGTGATGGGCGCCCTGGTTGCCGCAGTCATCGTGGTTGCGCTGGTGGTCGTGGGCGGTTTCGCCCTTTCCAGCTCGGGAGCTTTCAAGGTGGAGAAGGTAACCGTTTCGGGTGCTGATCATATTTCAAGCGAAGACCTTACCCAGCTTGCAGCCGTCCCCGAGGGGACAACGTTGCTGAACGTGGATGCCAACGGGGTGTGCTCGCGCTTGACCTCGAACGCTTGGGTGAAGACCGCTTCGGTTGACCGTGTGTTCCCGGACACGCTGAACCTGAGTATCACCGAGCGCGAGGTATCTGCGGTGGTGTCGGTAACGGTTGATGATTCGAACACGGTGGAACGCTGGGCGCTGTCCTCTGATGGCATGTGGCTATGCAAGATCCCCGACAACCGTGAAAGCGCTGAGGGCAAGGCTTTGCCAAGCCAGGTGTACGAAGATGCCGACAATGCGCTGGAGATCACCGACATCCCGTACGGATCCAAGCCCGAGGCGGGGTCGTACTGCAACAACGCCAACGTGGAAAACGCATTGGGGGTCATCGACGGCATGACCACCGAGCTTGCCAGCCAGGTGAAAAGCGTTGCCGCCGCAAGCAGCGAGTCCACCACGCTCACTCTGCAGAACGGCATAGAGATCGCATTCGGCAGCTCGAAGGATATCCGCGACAAAGAGCGTGTGTGCCTGCAGCTGATGGCCGAACACGAGGGGAAGATCTCTTACATTAATGTACGTGTTGTGAATAAACCCGTTTGGCGATCGCTGTAACGCCCGATGGGAAGCCGCCCAGCTTTGCAAACGTTTACGCGGCGTGTAAAATAACCCAAGTGTTTCCCTGGCTTTTATGCGCTCAGGTGGGACAACGCTGAAAAGAAATCGAAAGCGAGCAGATAATGCAACAGATACTTGGCAATGACAATCTCGCGGTAATCAAGGTTGTCGGCGTAGGCGGCGGCGGCACCAATGCCGTGAACCGCATGGTTGAAGCTGGCATCAAGGGCGTCGAATTCATCGCCGTCAACACCGACCGTCAGGCACTCCTGCTCTCCGACGCCGACAACACCATCCATATTGGCGAGGAGATTACCCGTGGCTTGGGCGCTGGCGCAAACCCCGAGGTTGGCTGCCAGGCCGCCGAGGAATCCCGTTCCGAGATCCGCGAGGCGCTTGCCGATGCTGATATGGTGTTCGTGACCGCCGGCGAGGGTGGCGGCACCGGTACCGGCGCAGCTCCCGTTGTTGCCGAGATCGCGCGCGAGGAAATCGGCGCGCTTACCGTGGGCATCGTTACCAAGCCCTTCTCGTTCGAGGGTCGTCTTCGCCGCAATCAGGCGGAGCAGGGCATCGATTACCTGTCCCAGAAGGTAGACACGCTCATCGTCATCCCCAACGATCGCCTGCTCGAGATCGTTGAGAAGAAGACCAGCATGCTCGACGCCTTCCGCATCGCCGATGACACGCTGCGCCAGGGCATCCAGGGCGTTACCGACCTCATCACCATCCCTGGCCTGATCAACCTCGACTTCGCCGACATCCGCACCGTCATGAAGGACGCGGGCACCGCTATGATGGGCATTGGCATCGCCGAGGGCGATTCCCGTGCTCTCGACGCTGCTCAGCAAGCCATCAACTCCAACCTGCTCGAAACCTCCATTGCCGGTGCTTCCCGCATCTTGTTCTCCATCGCAGGTGGTCCCGATCTGGCTCTTTCCGAGGTTGATGAGGCTGCTAAGGTCGTGGAAGCCGTCGCCGACGAGAACGCCAACATCATCTACGGCCAGATCGTTGATCCCGAGCTGGGCAACACCATCCGCATTACCGTCATCGCTACGGGCTTCAAGGCGGGTGCGCCGCAACAGCCGCTCGACTTCGGTCGTCGCGACAACATGTTCTCTTCCACTGCCTCCACGAAGCAGGAAAGCTCTTCTCGGCCGCTGTACGGTTCCCAGCCGCGCTTTGCAGATGAGGACTACATCCCCGATTTCCTGAAGCGCCAGTAAAGGCAGCGCAATCAACGTATCCGCTTTCACGTAAGAAGGCTTCCATGACGACCCTTGTTCTTCCCCTGCCAGAGTTGACCAAGGGTCGTTTTGCGTCCTTGGACGCTTATACCGATGAAAAGCTCTTCGGGGCAACGAGGGTGCGCATCGCCTTCACTACCCGTCAGGGCGGGGTGAGCGATGGCTGCTATGGCTCGCTTAACCTGGGCCATCATGTGAACGATGATCTGGGGGCTGTTCTGCGCAATCGCCGCATAGTGCAGGAGTCGTTCGGCTGCGCGGATGCCCCGCTCATCGTTCCCAATCAGGTTCACGGTAATGCATTGGTGAGTGTTCGCAACGCTGAGCAGGCTGAATCTGCCCAACGGCTTGCCTCTGAAGGCGCCGACGGCGTGCTGGTGGATGCACCGGGCGTTGCGACGCTGCTGTGTTTTGCCGATTGCGTGCCCGTGGTTATCGTTTCCCCAACGGGTCGGTTTGCGGTGGTGCATGCTGGGTGGCGTGGGGTGGACAACCTTATCTCGGCGAAGGCCGTTAAAGCGTTGGCGCAGGCTGATGCTGATGGTTCGGGTCAGGATGCCGTTTCCCAGATGAACGTCTACATCGGTCCGCATATCGGTCCCGAATGCTTTGAAACGGGCGAAGACGTGCATAGCGGTTTCCGCAAGAAGTTTGGCGAAGCATGCGTGTTCGATGGCACGCATATCGACCTTGCCTTGGCATTGCGCGTTCAGCTTGAGGGCATTGGCGTGCGCGCCGATCGTATCTGCGATTTGGGCAAGTGCACGGTGTGCTGCAACGAAGAGTTCTATTCGTATCGGGCGCAGGGCGGCGTGTGCGGTCGCCATGGGGCATTCGCATACCGCTTCCCAGGCTGCATGGAAGGATAAGGCGCACTGCTAGCGTGCGTCAGCTGCTCATTCATCGTCGAGACGGGGCTGGATCCGTCGAACCGCTTCGGTTTCTGCCCCTTTTCGTTTGGTTTGGCCCCGCAGACTGCAATCGCGGTATCCTAGGCTCAAAGACCAAGGAGGCCAAGGTGAGTACGGCTACACGTTATATGAGAGTGCACGAAAAGGTAGTTCGCGAGTGTGAAGCTGCGGGGCGTAACCCCGATGAGGTAACGCTTCTGGCGGTTTCCAAGACTGTTGATGTGGATCAGGTTGAGCTTGCCATGCAGGCCGGTGCCACCGCATTCGGCGAGAACCGCCCCGATGAGCTGGTACGTAAGCAGAAGGCATTCCCTCAGGCCCAGTGGCATTTCATCGGGAACATCCAATCTCGTCATATCAAGGACATTGTCTCTGCCGCTACCCTTATCCATTCGGTATGCAAGGAAGAGCATCTTGCCAAGATCGATGCCGCGGCAAAGTCGCAAGGCAAAGTGCAGCGTCTGCTCCTTGAGGTAAACGTATCGGGAGAGGAAAGCAAAAGCGGCTTTGCCCCCAGCCAGGTGAAGGGCATAATCGAGCGTGCCTCGGGCCTGGGCAACATTGCCGTCGAGGGGCTTATGACCATGGCTCCTCGGGCGCAGGAAGATGCCATCCATTCCACCTTCAGCGGCCTTTCCCAGCTCAAGGAGCGGTTGAACGCACAGTTTGTCGAAGAGGGGTCTTCGGTGCATTTGTCTGCACTTTCTATGGGAATGACCGAAGATTGGCCGGTTGCCATCCATTACGGCACTACGATTGTAAGGATAGGGCGCGCCATCTTCAGCGATGAGTTCGAAGGGGCATAAGCGCCTATTTTTTGCGATAGAACCGATCGGAAGAGGATAACCGCTATGGATTTCCCGCGTCCCTCCATGTCTGCTAGCAATATCATCGGCGATCTGAAGGACAGGCTCGGCTTGGGCGGCAACAGCCGTCGTGACAACGATCCCTACTATGACGATGCCTACTACGATGACTACGATGAGCCTGCGGCATCCGATGCCTATGACAACCGTAGCTCCGATTCGGCCGATCCCTACGATCGACTGGAGTACACCACCCGATCTACTGGCGCCCATTCGCGCAGCTCTCGCCGTTATGGGGCGGCGAACCTGGTCAGCTCGAACGATATTCGCGCTACCACGAGCGCATACGGTGTCTACGATGCGGCGGCTACCCATGCCATGCCTTCCTACATGCCGGCCCCTGCATCGAGCGAGCCCTCGCGTCCTTCCTCTAGCGAGGTCGCTGAATCGCTGAGCACGCCTGCGTCCGGCTACGGCGATTTCGTTTCCCCCTACAAGCGCACCAGCTCCAATTCGACAACCTCCTCTCCGGGCCTGGATTCGCTGTTCGTTCCCTCTACGGGGTCTTCTGCTGCGATATCTGCCGACGGCTCGGCGTCCGTTGCGGCAACTCCGAAGAGCTCGGCGCGTGAGGTTGTGGTCTTGAAGCCCGCCAGCTACGAGGATGTTTCCACGGTTGCCCAGTCTGTTCGCTCGGGGCAGATCGTTGTTCTTTCCTTGCGTTCCACCGATGCCGCTCTGAGCATGCGCGTGCTCGATTTCGCTTTCGGCGTCGCTTCGGCCCTTAACGCCCAGGTTGAGTGCGTGGCGGAAAAGAACTTTGCCATCTACCAGGGCAAGGAGCTTACGCTCGAGGAAAGCCATAGCCTTGCCAAGCAGGGCGTGATGAAGGCGTAGAAGCCGTTTACTTGTCCCGGGTTTCGGTGATGGGGCTGCGTTCTGCGCGTCATTGCCGCAGTCGTTGTTGCCTAACCATTTGAAGCAATAAGGAGAACGTGAGCAGATGATCCTCTCGCTTTTGGTCAGCTTGGCCGATGCCTATTCGTTGGTGATCTTCGTCTACGTGATGATGTCCTGGATACCCATGTCCGGCGGCATTGTGACAGATGTGTACCGGGCTCTTGGCAAGGTGTGTGACCCGTACCTTGACCTGTTCAGACGCTTTATTCCCCCTATTGGAGGAATGGTGGACATAAGCCCGATCCTGGCACTGCTTGTGTTACAGTTCGGGGTACGACTGATAGTTTCTTTTTTGGCTGTGCTGTTTTAGCCCGGCCCAGCAATAGTCTATAAGGGGAGTTTCACATGGCCATCACTTCTGCCGATATCCAGAATCAGAGCTTCAAAATCGAGCGTCGTGGTTACGATGTCGATGAAGTAGACGTGTTCCTTGAGCGTGTCGCTTCCGAGATCGATGAGCTCAACAGCGAGATCGCCCGTTTGCGCCTTCAGGCTTCCGAGGCGGCTTCTGCTTCCCGTACCGAGGTTATCCCGGCTCCGGTGGAGGAGAAGACCGAGGCTGCCCCCGCGGCAGATCCCGCGATCCTGGCCGAAAAGGATGCCAAGATCGCCGAGCTGGAGGCCAAGCTGCGTGACCGCAAGAGCGATGACACCGCTATTGCCCAGGCGCTTATCGTTGCCCAGCGCACCGCCGATGAGATCACCGCTAAGGCCAAGACCGATGCCGATCAGACGCGCAAGAACGCCGAGGATGAGGGTAGGCGCATCCTGGACAAGGCCAACACCGAGAAGCAGAAGGTCATCGACCACATCAACGAGCTCTCCGCCAGCCGCGAGAAGGTTCGCGAGCAGTATCAGGACATGTTGAAGGAGTTCATCGGCTCCGCAACCCAACGTTTGTCCGAGATCGGCGGCGAGGTTACCGCCGGTATCGAGATCCCGGCCGAGCTGCTTGAGATGACCACGTTCGATTCGGCATCCTCCAGCTCTTCTGCCGAGAGCCAGGCTGCTGCAAAGCCTGCTCAGAAGTGGGATCAGAATCCTTCGGTTGCCACCTACACCACGCCTACGGTTTCCCCGGTGGTAAGCGCTCCGGCGGCTCCTAAGCCTTCCGTTGCAAGCAAGGACTTCAGCGGCTACGGCGATGCGGACGATTCCTTCTCCTTCGACGATGTCGACTAGTAGAGAGGCTCGCTGAAAGCGAGCCTCTCTTTTTGAGGCCGCCGTTGGGCGGCCTTCGTTTATTTGGCGGATTTATGCGTCAGCTTTCGCGGTTACTACGAATGTGGTGCTGGCGGGCATGGTGCTGGCATTGCCGCAGAAGGCGCCCTGCTGCTCGGCGTAATCGGATAGGGCTGATATCAGGTCTATCTTCTCGTTGATGCTGCCGCGGGCCTGGTCGATGGCCTGCTGTACGCTTTGGCTCATCTGAGCGGTTCCCTGGCTTAGCTGGCTTGCTGCCTGACTAACTGTGCCTGTGGCCTGAGCCAGCTGCTCGTAGCCGCTTTGGATCTGCTTCAGCCCTTCCGTTACCGAGATCAGCCCGTCGCTAACCTGTGAAGACGCTTCGCTTGCTTTCGTTAGCATCGCGGATGCCGTGCCGGTTGCCTGCTGGCTGGCGGCAAGCGCCTGTTCGAGCTGGGATGCGGCTTGCTCCAAATCGGCGATGCTCCTCGCAAGTGCTTCTTTCTGCGCGTCGTCCATGCCGTCTGTGCTTACGGCTTTCAGCGCATCGATCTGATTCTTCAGGGAGGTAATCTGCTCGCCTATCTGGCCTTGCGCTGCCGTATCGGCCTTAAGCGCTTGGTTGGCGCCATCCGTCAGTTGGGTTACGCCTTCGGCCGCGGCGGACAGCTTGCCAAGGCCGTCGGTGGCATTGGGGAAGGCTTCGTTCAGTTTGCCTTGCCCAACGTTTATGGTGGAAAGAGCCTGGTCGATGGCAGAAGCCCCCTGACTCAGCTGCTCGGTGGCCTGTTTTATGGAATCTACTTGGGAGAACAGGTCGTTCACGCTGGAATCTATGTCGTTGGTGCTGCTCTTGTCCATCATGCCCAATACCTGGTTGGATGCCATGGTGGTGATGCTGGGCATGTCGAAGCCGGTCACATCCGCTTCGATGGTCACGCTTTCAGGCAGATCCACCGTATCGGCAAGGCCAAGCGAATCGGCCAGGCCGGGCATGGCGATCCCCGCTGCGATGAACGACCCTTCCTGGTCCATTACCTGTCCGTTGTCTGCCTTCACGTTCTTGGCATGCTCTGCATCGAACGAGATCAGCGAAGCCATGGCATAGGGCTGCTTCACTGAATGGGTGCTGCCCCCGGCGCTAACCGTGCCCGAGGTGTTGTTGCGGTACTCGATGGCAACCTCCAAGTGCCCGGTAACGTTTTTCAGCGCCGAAGGGTCCACTTCGTTGCCGTCGAGCTTGTAGGTGTACTCGATGCCGAAGGGCAACTCCTTATCGGTGATTCCGGAGTAGTGCACATCTTGGCCGTTCGCTTGCCAGGTGAGTTTTTCGCCTTCTTGGGTAAAGGTGATGGCCTTGTCGTCTGCGGCTATCTGTTGCAGCGTTGAAACATCGTCGATCACGTCTAGCCCGCTTGGGTTCTTCAGCCATTCATCGACGGCAACGGCTGTGGTGCCGCCTGAAAGGGTGGTGGTAACGGAAACGGTTTCGGCTTTTTCGTAGGTTGAGCCGTGTGCCGTGATGGATTCCTGCTGTGGCTCTTCGGCGGTTTGGGCCTGAACAGCGGGCTGCGCTGTGCCCTGTCCGGCATCGGAACTGCAGCCCGAAAGGGTAGCGGCGGAAAATGCGCAGCAGGCAGCCAAAGCGCATGCGCCGGCAGCGCGGGGTATAAGGTGCTCGGTATTCATGACGGGCCTTTCTCTTTGGCACGTGGATTCGTTTCCTTGATTGTATCGAGAAAAGTTATACATGTGAAACTCTTGTTATGGCTTGCGGGAATGTGGTTGGTTAGGAGCGTAGCCTGTGGAGCTTGCCTTCGCGGCAATGGCTCTTTGCGGGCTTCGTCTCCCTGCGGGATTGGGGAACGCAAGGCTGCGCTGGCGGGGCTCATGAGTGGTGCATTTTGGAGGCTGCGGGCGAATAGCTCTTCGTTTTTTTCTGCCCCGAACCGAAGAATGCCGCCCGAAGGGGCGGCATTGAAATGCGAGTGAGCCTATAAGCCGGGTTCTGTGATCGGCAACCATTTATCTCGACTTTGCGTCGCCGCAAAGCTCAAGCACGCAACCCGAATGCACGGAAGGGCGGCCGTATGGCATTCCTATTTGCGCTTGCTCCAGATGGGGTTTACCAAGCTACGTTGTTGCCAACGCACTGGTGCGCTCTTACCGCACCGTTTCAGCTTTTCTCCTGCAAGCAGGGGAGTCTTCTTTTCTGTGGCACTGTCCGTCGGGTTGCCCCGCCCAGCCGTTAGCTGGCATCTTGCCCTTGGGAGCCCGGACTTTCCTCATGCAAAAGCACGCGATTGCCCGGCTCACTCGAAGTGGTAGTATACATCCTTCTAAGAACGATGTATACGATCGACGCTGTGAGCCAATCGGGCACCTCATCTTGCTTCTCCAAGCAGGTTTGACGGGCGAAGCCCGCCTGGCACCCGCTTTCAAAGCAATCTGAGGCACCGGATTGGCTCTCGCTGACTGATATGGACCTGGGGTCGGAAAATTCCTCTGTGGTGTTTCTCATCGTTGGCCCTTGCTTCTCTTTTTTCTGGTTTCATGGTTGGGGACGATTATTTACGCTCGCTCGTTTCGAAAGGATTTGCGCATGAAACGCTGCTTGCTTGTTGGAGCCGCCCCTTCGGCCCACAAAGAACTTGACTATATTCTGCAAACGCAGGAATTCGACGCGGTGTATGCGGTCGACGGTGGGTTTGCAGCGCTGCAGGAGCGGGGCATCGTGCCCGATGCGGTGTTCGGCGACTTCGACTCGCTTGGTGCGGTGCCGCAGCATCCGTGCGTGTTCGAATACGATGCGCATAAGGATTTCACCGATATGGACTTGGCAATTCAGCATGCCGAGCAGCAGGGTTTCGAAGAGCTGGTTATCTGCGATGCGTTCACGGGCAGGCTCGATCATTCGCTGGGCAACTTGCAGCTGCTTATCCAAGCGGCGGCACGCGGCACGTGCGTATGGGGCATCGGCGAGGAAACGGTTATCGCACCGTTGGTGGCGCCGGGGCCGTTCTGTTCCCTTTCATTCGCGGAGGGCGCGTGGGGCACGTGCTCGGTAATCTCGCATAGCGATGTTTCGCGCGGCATTTGCGAAGAAGGCCTGGAATGGGAGCTTGACGGTGCCACGGCAACGAACCGTGCACTGTGGGGCATTTCCAACGAGCTTATTGGCAAGCCTGCGCGCATCTGCATGGAAGAAGGCTCGCTGTGGGTTATCTTCCCCCCTTTGGAATTCCCACGCGCGTCCTATGAGCGGTAGTCTTAAAGTCGGGTTGCACCATCGCTCGCCTTCAGAAGAACGATGGTGCGGGATGACGGGGCTGATTCCGCCTAAAGGCAAGATGCCATCCATAAAGGGCGTAACGCTCTATCCTGGAACCGTTTGCAATGTTTTAATCGCTTTCCTTTAGATAGTAGGAAGTGGCATCGGATTCAACGTCTTCCGCGAATAGGGCGTACTTCTTAGCCACGACGGCCCCATTTTCGAAAGTCACCCTAACTTCCATGAAGTCTTCGTTCAGGGAGTTGATCAAGGTTGAAGCTGCTACTAATCCGGGGTCTGAGCCCTTTTCGATTTTTTTTGACGTGTTTGTCCTGACGATTAATCCAAGCCGGACATATGAGCTGCTCTCGCCTTTTTCCAGCCTAAGTTCTCGTTTCCCCCTTTGGATAATGCTCTTCATGTCAGAGGGGCTATTGTATCCAGGGAAGTACAATAAAATCTCAGGTTGTGAAGACAGATACTGAATTGAAGCTGTTGGGGCGTTTGCTTCAACGGTGGCATTTAGGGAGATAACGCCAGATATTTCACTGAGCTCCGAGGTCTCGTCACTGAAGTCGTATTCGAGTCTGTCCAGGGAGATCGAACGAACTATCCTTGCTTTTGTCGGAATGCTAGAGCTTTCCTCTCCCTGCGCAAGTATAGACAAAGTGAAATGCTCCTTTTCGCAACCCGTTAGCATTGCGAAAAGGAGCAGGAAAGATAGAGACAAGCAGAAAAGCGCAAAAAGTTTTGACCGGCGATTTGTTTGCTTTTCAGCGGGCATTTGTTAAATCGTCCATTCGGCATGGATAATTTGCTCTCCCATGCCCGAAACGTAGAATTGCCCGATGCACTCGCCGCCGTTCAGATGCATATACATAGAATTAAGTGTTGGTTGATAGGGGCAGTAGGGCCAACCTGTCGTTATTGTGTGACTTTCAGTTGTGAACACAGCTTCTTTGCAAAAGGAACCGATAATGCCCTGGCTCGCCGTCATGCTGCGATGCTGTACGCTGGCGTACGATGCCCTGCTGCGTACCGTGCCAACGGCTTTTGAGACCTTGATACTCTCTCCCGACAAAGAATAAGTAACCTCGATTTGGACATATGCATATATTTCGTCATTTTCCGTAACTGATCCAACACTTCTTCCTTGATTTGCCGATGACCTGATTAGCTCGGTTCGACAGCTGGATGAAACGGTTTCGTTTCCGTTTTGGGCGATTGACGTTTTTCGGCGTATGGTGTAGTCATTCCCTTTGGCATCTTGCCCAATCGAGCTTTCTCCTGGCTCTTCACTACGGAAAATTGTCTTACCTGATGGTGTTTCAACGGTGAAGATGCAGGTTGGCGATGGGGCTTGGTCTAAAGCGATTTTGCTTTCATTGCCAAGGGCGATTGAGGGAGTGAGCAATGAGCCCAACATTGCGATTCCTCCTGTTTTAATCGCCGTTCTCCGGGACATCAGCTTGGTCATAGTGATTCCTTTCTTTGAGACGCATTTAAAATCGACGGAAAACACTTGCGAGCTGGTGTTTTTCTGGAAGATACCGAAGAATAATAAACGAAGAGCTTCCTATCGGTGGCTGGTTGCTTTTTGGTGGAGCTGTGGTCATTTTTCATATTTAGTTTAAAGAGCTTTCGGCTGGCTGCTTATGTATGCAGCGAGTACAATAGCCTAACTGCATAACAGGGGAGCTAACCGCCCGCAGTGCGTGGCTGTTCGGCTGAGAGGGGGCAAGGCCCCGACCCGTAGAACCTGTATGGATAATGCCAACGAAGGGAGCTTAGATGACGGAACGTCGTCTTATCACGCAAATCGACTATGCCCGTGCGGGCCAGATCACGCCCCAGATGGAAGCGGTGGCCGCCAAGGAATACCGTACGCCCGAGGAAATCCGCGCCGGCGTTGCCAAGGGCTGCATCGCCATTCCCGCAAACATCCACCACACCGCCTTGAGCCCCGAAGGCGTGGGCGAGGGGCTGCGCACCAAAGTGAACGTTAACCTGGGTATTTCCGGCGACCTCATGAACGAGGAGATGGAGTTGGAGAAGGTGCGCACCGCCATCGAGCTGGGCGCCGAGGGCATCATGGACCTTTCCAACCACGGCAAAACGCAGGCCTTCCGCACCAAGCTGGTAGGCATGAGCCCGGCCATGATAGGCACTGTTCCCATGTACGATGCCATCGGCTATTTGGAAAAGCCCCTGATAGGTATCAAGGCGAAGGACTTCCTGGATGTGGTGCGCCGCCATGCCGAAGACGGTGTGGACTTCGTTACCATCCATGCTGGCATCAACCGCCGCACCATCGAGAGCTTCAAGGAAACCGGCCGCCTGATGAACATCGTAAGCCGCGGTGGGTCGCTGCTGTTCGCCTGGATGGAGGCCACGGGCAACGAGAACCCCTTCTACGAGTTCTACGACGAGCTGCTGGAGGTCTTGCACGAGCATGATGTGACCATCAGCCTGGGCGATGCCATGCGCCCCGGCTGCAACTACGATGCCACCGATGCCGGCCAGATTTCCGAGCTTATCGAGCTGGGCAAGCTTACCAAGCGCGCATGGGACGCCGGCGTGCAGGTGATGGTCGAAGGCCCCGGACACATGGCGGTGGACGAGATTGCCGCGAACATGAAGTTCCAGAAGCGCCTGTGCCACAATGCGCCGTTCTACGTGCTGGGACCGCTGGTAACCGACATCGCCCCTGGCTACGACCACATCACCGCTGCCATCGGCGGCACCATCGCCGCTACGGCTGGCGCCGACTTCCTGTGCTACGTAACGCCTGCCGAGCACCTGCGCCTGCCTGATGCGGCCGACGTGCGTGAGGGCCTGGTTGCCACCAAGATAGCCGCGCATGCTGCCGACATCGCCAAGGGCATCCCGCATGCGCGCGATGTGGACAACCGCATGAGCGATGCCCGCCGCCGCATGGACTGGGAGGAGATGTTCAGCCTGGCCATCGACCCGGTGAAGCCGCGCGAGTACTTCGAGAGCGCGCCGCCTTCCACCGAGGGCACCTGCACCATGTGCGGCAAGATGTGCGCGGTGCGCACCGTGAACAACATCATGGACGGCCTTACCATCGACTTGGGCGAGGAAATGGCGGAAAAGTAGGGCTTATCTGCAGGTGGAGCTGGTGCGGGCAAAGGGCGAGCGCTCGAAGCCGTGAGGCTGCCCGCGTTCATCCGGGCTCCGGCGCCAACGGCGCCCCTCCTCCTGCCACTGCCCATCGTGCGCGAAAGGAAAGCAAGATGAAGTGCGCGCTTACCATTGCCGGCTCCGATTCCAGCGGCGGGGCGGGCATCCAGGCTGACATCAAAACCATGAGCGCCTTGGGCGTATACGCAGAAAGCGCGGTAACGGCGCTTACCGCGCAGAACACGCTGGGAGTCAGCGGTGTAGTGCCCATCGAGCCCGAGTTCATCCGCCTGCAGATGGACTCCGTGTTCGAAGATATCCGCCCCGATGCCGTGAAGATCGGCATGTTGCCCACGGCCGGTGCGGTGCATGCTGTGGCGGAAGGCCTGCACGCATGGGATGCTCCCTTTGTGGTGGTGGATCCGGTTATGGTGGCCACCAGCGGTGCGTCACTTGCGGAAGGCGGGGCAGTTGCGGCGCTCGATGAGCTGCTTCCCTTGGCGCATGTGGCAACTCCCAACATCCCTGAAGCTGAGGTTCTTTCCGGCATGAGCATCGAATCGCGCCAGGGCATGCTGCAGGCTGCTCACGCTATCCTTGAGATGAAGGGCTGTGCTGCCGTGCTGGTGAAAGGCGGCCACTTGGCGGGTACCGCCAGCGATGTGCTGGTGCAGCGCAGCGGCGCGGAAACCTGGTACGAAACCGAGCGCATAGAAACCGAGAGCACCCACGGCACCGGCTGCACGCTCTCTTCCGCAATCGCGGCATACCTTGCGAAGGGGGAAGATCTTCAGCGGGCAGTTCGCTTGGCGAAGGACTACCTCACCCGTGCCATCAAGCAGAACCCTGGCTTAGGAAAGGGCCACGGCCCAGTGAACCACCTGGTAGGAGCCTGACCCCCCCCACGCCCGCGCCAGCCGGCCCCTGCGCACCTCAGTGCTCGCCTTCGCTTTCATCGGCTTTTGAGCAGGAGCGAAGGGGCGGCGCGGGTAGGTTCGCTTAATCCTGTTTTCGGTATAGGGAGGCGCTGTTTTTGCAGCGCTGGGGTATTTCGGTGAGCAGCGTTTCGCGGTCGCCGGGGATTTGGCCGTTAACCACTGCGTTGAAGATCTCGTTCAGGATAAGCCCGATCTGCGGGCCCTCGGGAACACCGTATTCGATAAGGTCCTTGCCGTTGATGGGCAAGTCCCTCATGGAAAGCGGTTCGTGCCGCTCCACCATTTCATTGAACAGCTGCTCTACTGCATCGATCTTCATGGTGCGCTTATGGCTGAACTCGGCCTGACCCATGGCGTCGCCTCGCATAAGGTCGCACATAACATGGAACAGGCGCCCATCGTTTTCCAGCTTGGCGTACAGCTTGCGCACGCTTTTCGGTGTGGGCTCTGGGTGGTCGTCGTGGAAGCGCACCAGCAGCTCCAGGTCGTGCTGCAGCTTGCGGCTGAAGTTCAGCTGTTTGGCCGATGCCCTCATGTGGTGCACGCTCTCTATTTGGTGGTTGGGCATATGGCCGCGGTTGTCGTCGCCGATGAAGAACGTGTCGGGTTTGCCCGAGTCGTGGAACAGGGCCGCCCAGCGCACCAGCGGGTAGGCGGGCGTTTCGGCCACCACGGTTGCGGTGTGCTCGAACACATCGAACACGTGCCAGGGGTTGTGCTGGTCGAACCCGATCATGGGCTTGATGCAGGGGATCACCACGGCCAGCTCCTCGGCGAAGCGCAACAGCGTGGCACGCACGGCGGTGCCGCACAGCAGCTTGTCCATTTCTTGGAACAGGCGCTCGCCGGCAACCCCCTTCAGGCTGCCAGCATGCTTTCGCACGGCCTGCTCGGTATCGGGAGCCATCCAGAAGCCCAGCTGGGAGGCGAATCGTATGGCGCGCAGCACGCGCAGCGAGTCTTCAGCGAAGCGCCGGTCGGCATCGTTGACGCAGCGGATAACCTTATTTGCCAAGTCGTTTTGCCCATCGAAGGGGTCTACGATGCCGCGCTTTGGGTGGAACGCCATGGCGTTGATGGTGAAGTCGCGCCGAGCCAAGTCTTGCTCGATGCTGTTCACGAACAGCACGCTGTCGGGATGGCGATGGTCGGAATAGGCGCCTTCGGTGCGGAACGTGGTTACCTCGATGGGGCAGTCGTCGCAGATCACGGTAACGGTACCGTGCTTTGTGCCCGTCTCATGCACCGCCATGCCGCAGGCTTGGCAAACCTCGCGGGTTTGCTGCCAGTGCGCGTTGGTAGTGACGTCTGCATCATGCGGGGTGATGCCGCGCAGCGCGTCGCGCACGTAGCCGCCCACGATCCAAGCCTCGAAGCCGGCGCTTTCCAGGGCATCGATGACCTTGCTCACGGAAGACGGGAGCTGGCTCAGTGCGCCCCAGGCGCGGATATGCGGTGCAGCGCAGTAGTGCATCGGTTTTCCTTCGTAGGCTTCGGGTTGAAAGGCTCGGAAATCACAGTATATGCCTGCCGGCTCGCTCTGCGGCATGCTGTGCCTATTAATCGGTGTGCGATATCTTCGCAGTCATTGCTTTTTGCAATCTCCTTCTCATTCCTTTGCAAAACCATGTCGTAGAATCAAGCGGGTAGCGCAGTGCCGCAAGCGCTTTTTGCAAGCAGGGGGTTTCCATGATCGACGAGGTCCATATCAAGAACGTTGCCTTGATCGCCGATGCCACGTTTGCTCCCTCATCTGGCCTTACGGTTATCACGGGCGAAACGGGCTCGGGCAAGACGGCGCTCCTGAACGCTTTGAAGCTGCTCATCGGGGAGCGTGCCGAGGCCGGTTTGGTTCGGCAAGACGCGCCTGAGCTGCAGGTGGAAGGCCGGTTCTTCCTGGAGGGTGCCGATGAAGACGGTTTGGTGGCTGCCCGACGCATCACTTCCCAAGGCCGCTCCCGTGCTTCGTTGAACGGTTCGCTGGCTTCGCTCAAGGAGCTCTCGCAAACGGTAGGCCAGAGCGTGGACCTGTGCGGCCAGCACGAGCACCAGCGCCTGCTCTCCCCGGCATACCAGCGTGCGCTGTTGGACGAATGGGGCAAAGACGAGATCGCCCGGCCTCATGGGGAATATCGGGCGGCGCTTGCTGCCGCGAAGGATGCTCAGGCGGAGCTGGATCGCTTGCAGGCGCTCGACCAGGCCGATGCTGTGGAGTTGGACCGTGCCCGCTTTGCTTTGGAGCAGATAGAGAAGGCCAATCCCAAGCCGGGTGAATACGAGGAGCTGCTGCAGCGCTTGCCCAGGCTGGAAAACGCCGAGCTTCTGGTGGGGGAGGCTCACGACGCCGAGCGCAGCCTTACTGGCGGCGGTGGCGCGGTAGAGCAGCTGGAAACGGCCCTGGCCAGCCTTGATCGCATCGCCGAAGTGGATCCCTCCATCGAGCCCACGCGCCAAGTGGTCCGCGAGGCGTACTTCAGCCTGGAGGATCTGGGCCGCGAGCTTTCCAGCTACCGCAACCAGGTGGATTTCCCGCGCGAAGAGCTGGAGCAGACGCAAGACCGCATTGCCGAGCTTCAGGGGCTCATGCGCGGTTACGGCCCGCGCATGGAAGACGTGCTATCCCTGCGCGATGAGTCGGCCGCGAAGGTGCGTGAGTACGAGGGGCGCGATGAGCTTATCGCCCAGGCGGCCCGCCTGCGCGATGCAGCAGAGACCGCTCTTGCCGAAGCAGCTGCATCGCTCGCTGCTGCGCGCGCCAAAGTGGTTCCGCAGTTCATCGAAGCGGTTCAAGTGCAGTTGAGGCGCTTAGAGATGAAGGGCGCGCGGCTGGAGGCGAGCGTGGAGGACCTTCCGCGTGCCGGCTGGGATGCGTGGGGTTCGCAGTCGTTCGAGCTGATGTTCGCGCCCGGCGGCCAGCTGAAACCGCAGCGCTTGGGTAAGATTGCCAGCGGCGGCGAAACCAGCCGCGTGATGCTGGCGTTGAAAGTGGTGCTTGGCGAATGCGACCAGGTGGATACCCTGGTGTTCGACGAGATAGACGCCGGCGTGGGTGGCGAAACCGCGCGTGCCTTGGGTGCCGTACTGGAAGATCTGGCGCGCACCCACCAGGTTATCGTGGTGACCCATTTGCCTCAGGTGGCGGTGTGCGGCAGTGCCCATTACCTGGTAACCAAAACAGAAGGCGATCTTCCCGAAACCACGTTGCAGCCTCTGGCGGGCGAAGGGCGCACGCACGAGATTGCCCGCATGCTTTCCGGCGATGCCAGCGATGCTTCGCTTGCCCATGCCGCCCAACTGCTTGCTGAGCATCAGCAAGGCTAGCCCACTGTTTCCGCGCGCAAGCCGCCGTTTGGTTTTTCCTTGCACGCGCGAAATCCTTTGTTTATGATGAACGGGTCTTATCAATTCCCCTTACAACGGCATAGTTGCAGGCCATCCTTCAGGATCCGTGTGCCTGCATGCAGATATGTAGAGTATCCCTTTCAAAAAGGAGGAATCCAGTGAAGTTCTTTCTGGACACCGCCGATCTCGAAGAGATCGAAGAGGCCGCAAGCTGGGGTGCGCTGGCAGGCGTAACCACCAACCCTTCCCTGTACTCCCGCATCGGCGGCAAGCTTGACGACTTCCACAACCACATCAAGCGCATTTGCGACATCGTGGGCCCGGATTGCCCCGTTTCCGCAGAGTCCGTCGCCATGACGCGCGATGAGCTTATCGCCGATGGCCGCGAGCTGGCGGCAATTGCTCCCAACGTAGTGGTGAAGATCCCCACCATGGTGGAGGGCCTCGCCGCAACGCATGCATTGGCTGCCGAGGGCATTCCGGTGAACATGACGCTGTGCTTCAGCGTGCCGCAGGCCATCCTCGCCGCACGTGCGGGCGCTCGCTACATCAGCCCCTTCATCGGCCGTTTCGATGACATCTCCGAGGACGGCCTTGACCAGGTTGCCAACATCGTTACCGCGCTGAACAACTACGACTTCACCGCCAACACCGTGAACGGCGAGCAGGTAGAGGTCATTGCCGCATCCATCCGTAGCGCCAACCACGTAACCCAGGCTGCTCTCATGGGCGCCGACATCGCCACTGTTCCCTTCGGCGTACTGAAGAAGATGGTGCAGCATCCGCTCACCGACCGCGGCCTTGATGCGTTCCTTAAGGACTGGGAGAAAGTCCAGAACGCATGAGTGAAGAAGAAGTAGCAACCGCGATTGCTTCCGAGGAAGCCCCCAAGCGCGCTCCTCGCAAGAAGGCGGCGGCCGCGGCCGACTCCGAGAAGGCATCGGGCGTTGCGGTGGAGCCCGTCTCCTCCGACGAGTCCAAACCGCGCAAGACACGCGCGAAGAAGGCCGCTTCCGTCGAAGCAGTTGAATCGCCGGAAAGCTCTACCGAGGAAGCTCCGAAGCGCCGTACCCGCCGCAAGAAGGCCGAGGACGCCGATGCCGCATCCCAGCCTTCCCCTTCCGCCGAGGCGGGTGCGGGTGAAGCCTTACCGGAGGATGCGAAGCCCAAGTCATCGCGTTCCTCGAAAGCGAAGGCCAAGAAAGAGCAGGCTGGCGAGCAGCCCTCCGAAAAGCCTGAGGAGCCGGCTTCCGAAAAGCATGCGGCCAAGCCCGAAGGCGACCAGGGAGAGGAGCGCGCCGAAGGCGCTTCCGAGCAAAAGGGCGAAGCCTCCGACGGCGAACAGGGCGAAGGCCAGCATCAGAAGCGCAATCGCCAAAAGCGCCAGCAACGTCAGCAGAAGAACCAGCAGCAGGGCCACCAGAAGAACAACCGTCAAAAGGACAACTTCCGCAACAACCGCCATCAGCGCAAGCAGAATCGCCGCGAACCGGTTGTCCCCCAGACTTCCAAGGAAGACCTGGCCAAGATGAAGGTCGCCGAGCTCCGCGAGAAAGCCGCTGAGCTGGAGCTGGATGTGAAGGGCCTGAAGAAGGCCGAGCTGGTAGAGGCCGTGTTTGCCGCCAGCGTGAAGGCCGAGGGCTTCATCGAGGTCTCCGGCATCCTCGACGTGCTCTCCGACGGTTACGGCTTCCTGCGCACGCGTGGTTACCTGCCCAGCGAAAACGATGTGTACGTGGGCACCAGCACCATCCGCCGCAACAATCTGCGCAAGGGCGACTACCTTACCGGCCAAACGCGCCCGGCCCGCCCGAACGAGAAGTTCGCTGCGCTGCAGCGTATCGATACCGTGAACGGCAAGAAGCTCGATGAGCTGGGCAAGCGTGTGCGCTTTGCCGACCTTACGCCGGTGTTCCCCGATGAGCGCCTGGTGCTGGAGCACGGCCGCAGCGGAATCACCTCGCGCGTCATAGACCTGTGCGCGCCCATCGGCAAGGGCCAGCGTGGTCTTATCGTTTCGCCTCCGAAGGCCGGCAAGACCACTATCTTGAAGGACATCGCCGCTTCCATCACCGCCAACAATCCCGAGGTGCACCTGATGTGCCTGCTGGTCGACGAGCGCCCCGAGGAAGTCACCGACATGCAGCGATCCATCCACGGCGAGGTTATCTCCTCGACTTTCGACATGCCCTGTGAAAACCACGTGGCCGTGTCCGAGATGGTTATCGAGCGTGCTAAGCGCTTGGTGGAAGACGGCGAAGACGTTGTCATCCTGCTTGACTCGCTTACGCGCCTGGCGCGCGCCTACAACCTGGCGCAGCCAGCATCGGGCCGCATCCTTTCCGGCGGCGTGGATTCCACTGCGCTGTACCCGCCCAAGAAGTTCCTGGGCGCCGCCCGCAACATCGAAGGCGGTGGCAGCCTTACCATCTTGGCTTCTGCGCTTATCGAGACGGGCTCGAAGATGGACGAGGTCATCTTCGAGGAGTTCAAGGGCACCGGCAACATGGAAGTGAAGCTTGACCGCTCCCTGGCCGAGCACCGCGTGTTCCCGGCCATCGATCCGGTTGCTTCCGGCACCCGCCGCGAAGACCTGCTGCTTGACCCGCAGGAAGCACCCCTAATCTGGGCGGTTCGCCGCGTGCTTTCCAACCGCAACAACGTGGAGCGTGCCATGGATTCGCTTATCAAGGCGCTGAAGCAGACCAACGACAACCAGGAGTTCCTTATCCGCGCCGCCAAGAAGGCGCAGGGCAGGCACTTCGATGACAACTCCACCATCGAGTTCTAATACCGGCAGCCTTGCAGTTCCCGTATTCGGGTTCGGCGGGTTGCTCGCTTTGATGGGTTCATTCTGGACGCGTGCCGTATGGCGGTGCGCGTCCTTTTTTCTGCCTTATAATGCTTGAATTGCACGAGCCCGCTAGGCGGGCATCGAATCCTACCAGTTCTGCAGGGAGGCCCCATGCCCGAAGATACCAATCCGCACCCTGCCGGCCCCGTGCCGCCGAGCGGTTATGGCTCTGCCCAGCCGGGCGCCGCTCCTGCCGTGCCCCAGGCGGCTGAACCTGTAGCTGCAACCCAGCACGATGCCGCGCCGCAGCCTGCATATGCTCAGCCTGCCAAGAAGGGCAATCGTTTGGCCAAGACCCTTATCATCTGCGCCATGGTGGTGCTGGTGGTGGGTATCATGGCGGGCTGCACGGTTTCGGTGGTGAACACCGCGGTTGGGCAAACCTCCACGGCAAGCGCCGAGATAACCTCCGATTCCGTTGCGGTAATCGACATCGACGGCACTATCCAGTACGACGGCACCGCATGCAGCCCCGACGGGCTGAAGACCCTGTTGGATGAAGCGGCCCAGAACAGCCATATCAAGGCCGTGGTGCTGCGCGTGAACTCCGGTGGCGGCGTTGCCACCGCAGGCGAGGAGATGGCAACCTACGTGAAGGAGTTCCGCCAGGAAACCGGCAAACCCGTGGTGGTTTCCAGTGCTTCCACCAACGCCAGTGCCGCCTACGAGATTTCCAGCCAAGCCGACTACATCTACGTTGCGCGCACCACTTCCATCGGCTCCATCGGCACCGCATTGCAGCTGATCGACTACTCGGACCTGCTGCAGATGTTGGGCGTCTCGGTAGAGAACATCACGTCTTCCTCCAGCAAGGATTCCACCTACGGCACGCGCAAGCTCACAGACGAGGAGCGCGAGCATTACCAGAACCAGGTGAACCAGATCAACGAGACGTTCGTCCAGAACGTGTCTGCCGGTCGCAGCATGTCGGAAGAGTCTGTTCGGGCCTTGGCCACCGGTCTTACCTTCACCGGCACCGAGGCTGTGGCAAACGGCCTGGCCGACGAAGTCGGCACCAAGGAAGACGCTGTGCAGAAGGCGGCCGATTTGGCAGGGCATCCGGGCTGCGAGGCCGTAGCATTGCGGCAAAGCTCCAGCAGCGACCTTTCCGCACTCGTGGATCTTCTTTCTGAAAGCAAGGCAACCGTAACCGCCGACCAGCTTGCGGCGGCGTTGAAGGAGTTGGAGAGCAATGGCTCCATCGCAAAATAAAGAGCATATCGTTTGGCCTAAGCGCGCGGTGGTTACCGCCGGCATGCCTTACGGCAACAAGTCGCTGCACTTCGGCCATGTGGGCGGCGTGTTCGTGCCTGCCGACTGCTACGCCCGCTTCCTGCGCGACCGCATCGGCGCGGAAAACGTGGTATTCGTTTCCGGTACCGACTGCTTCGGCTCGCCCATCGAAGAGGGTTTCCGCAAGGAAGTGGAGGCCGGCACGTTCGAAGGCACGTTGCAAGACTACGTTCAGCGCAACCACGACCGCCAGAAGGCCACGCTGGATGCGTATGACATCAGCCTGGATGTGTACGAGGGCAGCGGTATCGGCCACTGCGGGGAGGTGCATCGCACCATTTCCTCCGAGTTTGTGAAGCGCCTGCATGAAAAGGGCTTCCTGCATTTGGAAAGCACGCTGCAGTTCTATGACGCGCAGGAAGGCATGTTCCTGAACGGCCGTCAGGTGGTGGGGCATTGCCCCGTGCAGGGCTGCAAGAGCGAAAAGGCCTACGCCGATGAGTGCGATCTGGGCCATCAGTACGATCCGGTTGACCTTATCAAGCCCGTATCGTCCGTCTCTGGCACCGTGCCCGAGATGCGCAAGGTGAACAACTGGTACTTCGACCTGCCCGGATTGGCGCCTGTGGTGCGCGATTACGTGGATTCCATCGCCGATGACCCATGCACGCGCCCGGTGGTCACCAAGACCATCAAGGAATTCCTGGTGCCGCCCATCATCTACATCAAGGTAGAGCTGCACGAAGAGTATTTGAAGGTGGCCGATAAGCTGCCGGCCCATACCTACCGCGATGCGGAAAAGGGCAAGCAGAGCTTCGAGATAGAGTTCAGCAACATATACGACCGCGACCAGGCGCGCACGGTGCTTTCCGAGGCGAACATCCGCTTCCGCACGGGCAAGGCGCTGGTGCCGTTCCGTATTTCCGGCAACGTTGAGTGGGGCGTTCCGGTTCCCGAAATGGAAGGGGTGGACGGCCTTACCGTATGGTGCTGGCCGGAAAGCCTGTGGGCGCCGCTTTCGTTCACCATGGCGCGCAACGACGAGCGCGGCTTGCCGCGCGATGCCTGGCGCTCGTTCTGGTGCGACAAGAACGCCACGGTGTATCAGTTCATTGGGCAGGACAACCTGTACTTCTACGGCGTGGCCCAGCCGGCGCTGTTCGCCGCACTGCAGGAGAAGCAGCCCGTGGTGGCCGATGCCCCCGAAGGCGAGCTGCGGCAGACGAAGCTCATCGCCAACCACCACATCCTGTTCGGTGACAAAAAGGCCTCTTCCTCCGGCGCGGTGAAGCCGCCCACGGCCGACGAACTGCTGGACCATTACACCGCCGAGCAGCTGCGTGCCCACTTCCTGGCGTTGGCGCTTGACCAGAAGTCGGTCGGCTTCAAGCCGAAGATCTTCGAGGCCGACCCGCAAAAGCGTGAAGACCCGCGTGTGGCCGACCCGGTGCTGAAGGAAGGCGCGCTGCTTACCAAGGTGTTCAATCGCTTGGCGCGCAGCTGCTTCTACGAGGCGGCAAAGAGCTTCGAGGGCTATATGCCCTTGGGCGCGGTAAGCCCCGAGGTTCTTTCCCGCGTGTACAAAACCATGTGCAAGTACGAAAGCCTGATGTACCACGTAGACCTGCACTCCATCATGCCGCTGATGGATGAGTTCATCCGCTACGCCAACAAACATTGGTCCAGCGGCATCCGCGAGGCCGAGGCCAACCAGGACGAAGAAGCGCGACGTCAGGTTCTGGTGGATTCGTTCTACCTGCTGCGTATCGCCACGCTGCTGATGCACCCGGTGGTGCCTGCCGGTACCGAGCGCATCTGCGACTACATGAATTTCGATTTCGGCGAGTTCTTCAGCTGGAACTACGATTTCGACAGCATGGAAGAGCTGTGCAGTGCAAACGAGCTTGACGAGCGTCGCCATCGCGTGCGCGATTTGCCGCCCCGCACCGACTTCTTCAAGTTCCATCCCAGCCAGATCAAGAAGAAGTAGGGGCGAAAAATTCCCCTTGCGTGGCGTGCTGGATTGTGTATAATACTTTCTTGCGCGCGGACGTGGCTCAGCTGGTAGAGCATAACCTTGCC
>CAVIKC010000009.1:12396-47330 GCA_963643405.1 Succinivibrio sp. | reverse complement strand
TCAAGGGCGGCAAGGACGAGGCCTGGAAGTTCATCGACAACCTGCAGATCTTCTCCCTGCTGGCCAACGTTGCCGACGTGAAGAGCCTGGCAATCCACCCGGCAACCACCACGCATTCCCAGCTCACCGAGGAAGAGCTTACCGACCAGGGCATCACCCCGGCAACCATCCGCCTTTCCATCGGCACCGAGGATGCAGACGACATCATCTGGGACCTTGCCCAGGCATTCGCCAAGCTGGACTAACCCAAAACGACATATCCGGCGCAAGCCGATAGCTAGCACGAAAGAACCCCTATAACCGCAGGGGTTCTTTCGCTTCTATAATCGACTTCGTTGATCAAGCCGGCAAAACCGCCGTTCAGTAACCCACCAATCAGCAATCAAATCTTCACAAGGAGAACCACCATGGCAAACGCGCCGTTCCATTACGATATCGTGGGCAGTTTCCTGCGCCCCGAAGCACTCAAGCAAGCACGCAAGGATTTCGCGGAGGGCAAGATCTCGCAAGCCGAGCTCACGGCAGCGGAAGATGCCGCTATCAAAGAACTGGTAGAGCAGCAGAAGGCTTCCGGCCTGCAGGCAGTGACCGACGGCGAGTTCCGCCGTTCCATGTGGCACCTGGACTTCCTTACCGAGCTTGAAGGTACCGAGGAGGTAGGCGCAGAGCATTGGTCGGTGCACTTCCAGGGGCATCAGCCCAAGTCGAAGACCGTCGTCATCACCGATAAGGTGGGTTTCGGCGCCCATCCGTTCCTGAACCATTTCAAGTTCACCCAGGAAGCCGCTGGCGACACACTGGTGAAGCAGACCATCCCCTCGCCCACGATGCTGCACCTTATCTGCTGCGTGCGCGAAGAGCACTACACCCCTATCGAGCGATACAAGGGCAACGAGGAGCTGCTGTTCGCCGATATCGCCGCTGCGTACCGCGATGCCGTGAAGGCCTTCTACGATGCCGGCTGCCGCTACCTGCAGTTCGATGACACCTCTTGGGGCGAGTTCTGCGACGCCAACAAGCGCGCCGCCTACGAATCCCGCGGCTTCGACCTGGAAAAGCTCGAGCGCGATTACGTGAACCTGATCAACGAGTCGCTGCGCGACAAGCCCGAAGACCTTACCGTCACCATCCATATCTGCCGTGGCAACTTCCGCTCCACCTGGTTCTCTTCCGGCGGATACGACCCGGTGGCGCCCATCCTGTTCCCCAATCTGAAGGTCGATGGCTTCTTCCTGGAGTACGACTCCGAGCGCGCCGGAGACTTCGGTCCGCTTTCCCATATCGCCAACCAAAAGGTCGTGCTTGGCCTGGTTACCTCGAAGGACGGCGCCCTGGAAGACCCGAAGGACCTGAAGCACCGTATCGAGGAAGCTGCGAAATACGTGCCGCTGCGCAACCTTTGCATCAGCCCCCAGTGCGGCTTTTCCTCCACCGAAGAGGGCAACATCATCGAGCCTGAGGACCAGTGGAAGAAGATTGCCCTTATCAAGGCCGTAGCCGAAGAGGTCTGGGGCAAGTAGCTCCCAATCGCCAACATCCCGCCCAAGCAAGAAGACCCGCACATGGCGGGTCTTCTTTGTTTCTCGGGGACAGCGTCCACAGGCACCGCCCCTAGAGCATACGAAACGAGCTATGACAGAATCGAATGCAGCTCGTCCATGATCTTGCGGGCCAAACGAACATCGACCTGGCCAGGGGCCGAGCTCTTCGCTAACGAGCAGAAGGTGATGTCGCTGCCGAAGTACTCCCCTGCCAAACGCGAGATGCTGCCCTCGCGGCCCATCGCCATGGTAAGCGTAGGCCCGTCTGTATGCAGACGGCGAACTTCCTCGGTGGCAGCCAGCAGCTTCAGCGCATCGGCGGCATCATGCGCCATAACCGCGCACTTGGGAATGTCGGCCCCCAAATCGAGCATGTGCGTCATCAGGTTCACCATCCACTCCTTAGAGGGGGTGCCGGCGAAGTTGTGGTAGGAAACGAGTGCTTTCACGCCATGATCGTGCGCGCAGCCAACCAAATCCAGCACCGCAGCATCGCCGATCCAGCTTTCGATGTCCACCATGTCCAGAATGTCGGCTTCGATAAGAGCCCTGTTCAGCGCAACATACTCCTGCACACTGAAGGTGTCGTTGCCGCCCTGGCTCACGCTGCGGAAGGTGAAGAGCAGCGGGTTTTCCGGCAAAGCCGCAGAGACCTGACGTCCCAGGTCGACCATAGCTGCCGGATCGTGGCGGCATCCGTTGAAATCGCCACGCCATTCATAGCACTCTACGCCGGCCGCCTTCCCTTCCTCTATGATGCCCAAGCACTCTGCAGCATCTTCGCCCATGATGGAGATAATGGTCTTCGGCGCCCCTTCGCCGATCACCGTTCCCTTGATGTTGATCGATCCCATCTCTGCTCCTTCCTCATTGCCCAGCCGCGCTACGACCGGGCGCTCAATTCCCCGATTCGCTTGTCCACCCTGGCAAGCAGGGCTTCCATCGAGGCAATGTTCTCTTCGTTTTCCGCATTCAGCTCTGCTATCTTTCCCGAAAGATCGGCCATGCGTTCCTGCAACTCATGCTTCTTGAATAGCTTGAGCAGGCCCATGCTCTGCAGCTTTGCCTGAACCTCGGCCAACTCGTCTTCGTAGCCCTTGATTCCAGAAAGGCCGACAACACTGGCCTTGGCATCTTGGAGCACCAGCCTGTCGGTGCGCAGGCGCTCAAGCTCGGCTTCGGCGGAAAGTGCGCCGGGCTTTGCCAAGTGCGCGGCAACCCTTTCCTGAACGGCGCCAAACTCGTGCTCTTTGCGGGCGCGCTCCACATCGATCCGCGCTTGAAGCTCGCGCTCGAAGGTCTCGCCGTAGGACTCTTTCTTGTTGAATGTGGCATAGGCGGTGTACACCAACCGGTCGTTGGGCATAACCGCCAACTTCGAGCGCTGGCAGATGTTAGCCACCAGGGTTACCTCGCCCTCTATCACCACGGGCGGAAGCTCGGGGAAGCCCTTCAGCAGGCGGAGCCAATCCATCATGAAGGCGTGGAGTTTCTTCGCGCCCATATAGGAAGGCATCATCATGATGGCCTCCAGCTCCTCGGAAATCTGCTTTTTGCGCTCAGAGTACTCTGCTGCAGCCTCTTCGGCACGGCCACCTTCGGGCGTGAGCTTCACGGCCTTCTTCGCGGCACCAAGCACGAAGCTCACATCAAGCTCGGCCTGCCGAGAGTCCCATCCTCCGTAGCGGGCAAGCAAATGCCACGCATCGGCATTGTCGGGATCAAGCTCGGCCGCTTCAGCACAAGCACAAGCGCCCTCTTCCAGCTTTCCGCTATCGAATGCCGTCCTCGCCTTCACCAGCAGGTTATGCACCGTTGCTTCTTCTTGGGTATCAAGATTTCCCACAGCTACTCCCACTCCCCCTCAAGGCCGGATAACGGGCCATCGCCCTATCCAATGTTCCGCCTTTCGATCATCTTCCACCTCTTATTATGAAGCCCAATGAACCTACCCCTTTCACAAAGCCTATAATCGAACGCATGAAGCTTCAGCAGCTGAAAGAATTCTGCGTCATCGCGCAATGTGAGAACCTTACCAAGGCTGCAAAGGTGCTGCACACTTCGCAGCCCAGCCTAAGCAGAAACCTCCGTATGCTCGAGGAAGAGCTGAACGCCGAGCTGTTCACGCGAACTGGCCGCAACATCGTCCTCAACGATGCCGGGCGCTTTGCGTTGGAACGCATCGCGCCGGCGCTGACCAACCTCGAAGGCGTGAAACGCGACATCGACAAATTCGTCTACGACGGGTCGCGCTCGGTGGACGTTTTCGCCCCCGAGCCCATCCCAGGACTCGGGGAGGTCATCGCGGACTTCTGCGAACGCCACCCCAACATAAAGCTCCGTGTGAGCTCACAGAAAATCGACCGGCTGAAGAACACCCGCCCGAGCATCGCCATCATCAGCAGCCCCATCCCCCGCGAAGAAGGCAACTACCTTTTGTTGGGGGAAGAGCCGTTTTCCCTGATGGTGCCCAAGGACAGCCACCTGACCACCAAAGAATCGGTCAAGCTCGAGCAGCTTTCCCGCGAGCCCTTCATCCTTCCGCTTCAGGGAACCCTTTCCGAAACCACTGCCCACATGCTCCAAGATGCAGGCATCACCCCAAGTGTGGTGCTTGAAGACAACGACCGCATGCGCATCATGTCGTACGTGGCCAAAGGCATCGGCGTCACTCTCGCACCCGCGAAGACCTGGATCCAAGGGTGGCAAGACCGGGTTATCGCACTGCCCCTAAGCAACACCACGGCAAAACGCTACCTGTATCTCAAATGGCCGGAAGGTTCTCTGATGAACTGGGCAGCCATGAAATTCCGCGACTGCGTCGTGAAGCACCTCAACGAAACCTGCGGGTTCGACGATCAGGCCTAGCCCCGACAGCTGCACCATCGTCCCTTTCTGCAAGATCGCCGCGATGGGAACCCTCACCCAGATCGCCAGACACCCTTCGGTGCGCCTTTCGTCACAGGATCAGACAAGGGCCCCTCTGCCTATAGGCACTCCACCCCCTCGGCGCAAAGAAGAGGTGTTGCGAACCCCATAAAGAGAAGGGCCGAAGGCGTTACGCCTCCGGCCCACCTAACGGGGAGGGGTTGGTAAGTTAGCCCCTTTGCAAATAACTCCCTCTTGAGATTACTTGCTTGCCTTCAGCACGTTCACCAGAGTGGTGGACAGGCCGTTGGTCTGGGAATCGATGTCGGTGTAGACCTTCTTCACGGTGTCCATGTTGAGGATCTCGTTGAAGAAGCTGTCATCGTACTCGATTACCTTAACGCCGGCATCCTCCATGGTCTTCAGGTTGGTGGACTCGAGGTCGGCCATCTGAGGACGAATGGTATCGGTTGCCTCGGAGATTGCCTGGGTCAGGGCCTCCTGGTAGGCAGGATCCAGGGAATCCCAGGTGTCCTTGTTGATGCAGATGTTGTTGGTGTACAGGATGTGGTTGGTCTTTGCCAGATACTTCTGAACCTCCTGGAGGCTTGCGCCTACGCAGGTATCAACAGCGTTCTCCTGGCCGTCAACGGTGCCGTTCTGCAATGCGAAGTAGGTCTCAGACCATGCCAGCGGGGTGGGCTCAGCGCCGATTGCGGTCCAGAACGCCATATGGTTGGAGTTCTGCATGGTGCGGATCTGGAAGCCCTTGAAGTCGGCAAGGGTGCTGAGATCCTTGTTGGAAGTGGTCTGACGATAGGTGCCGTTCTGCAGCCAACCAAGGTTGTGCAGGCCCGCAGCCTCGTAGGATGCCTGGAGCTTCTGGGTGAACTCGTTGTCGCCGTTCAGGGCATTCTCGATCTGGTCGGCATCATAGGTAGCGAATGCCATGGGCAGGTCGAATGCAGCCAGGTCGCCAACGAAGGAGACCATAGGAGCGGGCTGGCCAACGAACATCGCGATGTCGCCGGACTGAACCTGTCGCATGCAGTCGCCGTCGCCGCCCAGCTCGCCGGTGCCATGGTAATCAACGTTGAGCTTGCCGCCAGTGATTTCCTTTGCCTTGTCGGCAACAGCCTGGGACCACAGGTTGCCCGCAGCACCCTTGGAGGTGTTGTCCGCAAGGATAAGCGTTACGGAGTCAAGATCCTTGTACTTTTCCGGAACGTCGCTCGAAGAAGAGCTCGAGCTGCTGCCACCGCAACCGGAAAGACCGATCGCAGCTGCAGCCATAAGGGATACAGCCGCAGCTGCGATCCACTTGGTCTTCGTAGAGACCTTTCCAATAGCCTTCATAGTTTTCTCCTTCCCGAAGGATTGATACCTCTCCCCAATGAGGCTTTTGCACTAACCCAGGAGCGCCGTAGAGAACCAGGGTATGTACACGATAAGAACGAGCGCAATCAGGAACGACGCGATGAAAGGCAGGGCGCGACGTGCGATTGCCATGGGCTGCTCGCCGGACAGGTTGCCCACAACGAACAGGTTGAGCCCGAACGGAGGGGTTGCCAGACCGATTGCCAAGCAGCAAACCAGAACAACACCGAAGTGAACCGGATCAATGCCCATCGCCTGCATCGCAGGAAGCAGGATGGGGGCAAGGATGATGATTGCCGGGCCGGTGTCCATAACCATGCCCAAGATAAGGAACAGCAAGGTGCACACCGTAAGGGCAACCCAAACACTGCCGAACGTGCCGGTGATGAAGTTCGTGATCGCCGTGGAAGCACCCGTGAGCGAAAGCACGCGGCCGAACGCCGTTGCGAACGCCAGCACGAAGGCCAGGCCGCCGTACGTGCGCACCGCGGTGGACATGATGCCGATGATGTCCTTGAACTTGATGGTGCGGTAGATGAACAGGGAAACAATGAGCGCGTAGAACACGCTGATGCAGGCAGCTTCCGTAGGGGTTACGAAGCCCGCGTAGATGCCGCCCAGAACGATGATGGGGCAAAGCAGCGCCGGCAAGCTGTCGATGAACAGGTGGCCAAGGCCGTTAGACTTGAGATCGTTCATCGCATCGGTGATGAGCTCGCGGTCTTCCCCTTTGCGCTTGCAGTAGATGATGCTGTACACCATCAGGCACAACGCGATAAGGATGCCGGGCAGGATGCCGCCCAGGAACAGGTCGCCGGTGGAAACACCGGTGGCCAGGGAGTACAGAACGAACGGGATGGACGGCGGGATGATAACGCCCAAGCCGCCAGCCACAACGATCATGGCCGCAGACCACTTGCGGTCGTAGCCAAGGCTAACCAGGAACGGCACGCACATGGCGCCAACCGCTGCAGCGGTTGCAGGACCGGAGCCGGAGATTGCGCCGTAGAACAGGCAGGTAAGCACAACTGCGCAGGGAATACCGCCGGTAAAACGGCCGATGAAGAATGCGAAGAAGTCGAACAGCTTCTTGGAGATGCCGCCTTCCGCCATGATGATGCCGCCGAAGATGAACAGCGGAACCGCCAGGATAGGCGTTGAGTCAGCGCCCGAGAAGGCGTTGGTGATGAGCTGGGTGTAGTTGCCGCCCACACCGGTGATGGCGATAGGCGCCATGCTGCCGGCGACCATAGCGACGCCGATAGGAATCGAAACGGCAATACATACAAGGAATACAACGAAAACAAGTACCGCTGGCATCGCTAGTCTCCTTTCTTATTCATGGTGAACGCAGCCTCGATGGCGGAACCCTCGGCGCCCTTTTCGGCATTGCGCTTTTCTGCGCCGAGCTCGAACTCCGCCTGGGCTTCCGTGGTTCCCTTAGGCTCTACGTTGATGGTCTTGACGTGGATGACGAACATCTCAATGCTGCGGAGCGTCGCAAGGACGAAGCCCACCACCACGATGGCGTACAGGAACCACATCGGCATCAGCATTGCAGGCGAGAGCTCGCCCGATGCCATGATGCGATTGAATACGATGACGGAATAGTAAGAAAGAATGCCCATGATGCCCGCAGTGACAACGTCGACGATGACGTTGATGGCGTTGCGGAGCTTCCAAGGCAGGATATCGATCAGTGCGGTAACCCTCAGTGCGGTTTCCGTGCGCGTGCAGAACGGCAAGGAAAGGAACACGGTACCGATCCACATGAAGCGGCACAGTTCTTCGGCCCAGGTAAGGCTGGGGACGAAGCTTACGTTACGGCAGATGACCTGAAGCAATTCAACGACGCAGATAACCACCAGGAAGCAGATAAGGATCGCTTCCTCGAAGTGCTCATCAAGCCACTTGACTACCTTCATTCCGACTTTCACCTCCAATAAAAACAACGGTTAATACCAAAGGCGATTTACGCATCGGATGACTTGCAAGGCATAGAAATCACCCTCCCTTTTTCGCCAAAACCACTGGAACCATCCCCTATGGCAGAGACCTGTCGGCCTCTTCAGCGGCTTGAAGCGATCCGGTGCGCGAATCCCCTGATTGACGCGTACCTTTGCTGATCACAGCAGCGAATCCCCATTCGCCTGAATGCCGTGAACACTTTGAACACGTTCAATAATAGGCGTTACGGAAACGTATACTGTTTCAGTTTTTATACACATCAATTCATCGCTGGTATTAATTAACGCAGCGATTATAGCCTATAAGCTGGATTTATAGATAAACACCCTTTGTCATTAAGTTATTTTTCGGAATGAACGGGTTCATAGACGCAAAAGCGCCCCGATCTGCGGACAAGCCGTCGATCGGGGCGCTGTGGGATATCTCAAACAAAACTCAGGCCGAGCCAGGAGCGGGTCGGCGCAATGGCACGCGTACCCGTTAGGCAACCGGAGGCTGGGGCGTTCCACCCTGGGAGGCGTCGCCATCGGTGAATGCACCCATCTTCCAAGCATTGCGCAGCTTGCCGATGAACACCGCAACGATGACGAACAGCACAGCCGAGACGAGCATGCCAGTGAACACCTGAAGCACGGCGGCGGCGATGGACCAGGCGAAAGCGCCGCCCAGCTTGGCGGGGTTGGCGCAGTTACGGAAAGCAAGGATGCCTGCCAGCAAGCCGATTCCGCGGCAGATGAGGTAGCCGAAGGCCATAATGATGAACAGTGGGCCGGTCGACGAGACCACGACCATGGCCTCGTCGGCAGTCATGTCCGAATAGCTGTAGCTGTAGCTGTAAGCCGAATTGCCGTCAAACGCCGTGGAGCCCGCCGAGCTCGAGGAAAGCAGCTGATGCGCTATCTGGTTTGCCGTGGCGGGGTCGTTGAGCGCGGCAGTGTATGCGAAAGAGAAGATAACGAAGAGCAAGCCAAAGAAAACGCCGATGGACGACAGGATGATGGTGGCTATGCTCAAGCCCCTGATGGTACGTGACTGCGGATACATAAAAGCCCCTTTCATGAGCGAGATCCGTAAATTCTACCCGATAAGGGGCCCATCTGCCGAGAAGGGCCGCCAACGCATGCGCAAAGGCCGGCTTGCACCTGGCGCTTCCTTATTTCCGCGAAGACTTCCGGTACATATCCCACACCAGCCAGGCCGAGAGCGCGAAAGCGGAAAGGTACTCGATGAACGAGAGGAACGGTAAGCCGAACACACGTGGCATGTCCACCGAGATGATGAGGCTGCCACTGACCAGGAGCGCCGCGATGACCATGCTCATGGCCAAACGGTTGGTGATGCGGCCCAGCTTGTACAGGGGCTCGGAGCTGCTGAGCATCTCCATGTTCACCTTCAGCTGGCCGCGGGAGAGCATGCGCAGGGTGTCGCCCGAGTACTCCGCCGCCTTGATAAGGCTGTGGCTTGCCGTGTCCAGGGCGAACACCAGGTTGCGCGCCCGCGTCTCGAATTCGCGGCGCAAATCCTTCGTGCGACGCAGGTGTCCGTTGATGATGTCGATGATGTTGGTTTTTGCCAAGCACTCCTGCAGCGAACCTTCGATGGTGACGATGCCGCGGGAAACCGCCGTCACCGAAGCGGGCAGCGTTACCTTGCACTGGCGCGTAAGCACCATGATGTCGGAAAGCAGCGCACCGATGTCGATGTCCGCGACATCGGTGGAACCGTAACTGTCCAGCACGTTATCCAGCTCGGCCAAGAACCGCGGATGGTCGATCGAGTTCATGTCGTGCGCGACGGAGAACGTGATAAGGGCATCCTTCAGGGCGCTGGCGTTCTTTTCGCCCACTGCCTCGATGATGCGCCCGAAGCCCGCACGGTCGCGCAGGGAGAGGCGGCCCATGATGCCCAAGTCGATGTAGATGACCTTGCCCTCATGGATGAAGATGTTGCCCGGATGAGGGTCGGCATGGAAGAAGCCGTGCTCCAAGATCTGCGTGGCGTAGTTGTCCAGCACCTTCACGCCTATCTCTTCCAGGTCGTAGCCGGCTTCCACCAGGCGCTTGGTGTCGCGGATGGAAATGCCCTCCACGTACTCCATGACCAGCACTTCCTCGGAGCAGTACTCCATATACGGTTTGGGGCAGGCAACGTAGACAACGTCCTTATTCAGCAGGGAAAACTCCTCGAGGTTGCGCGCTTCCTTCAGGAAATCGGTTTCCTCGAGAAAGGTGTTCCACAGCTCTTCGACCACATCGCGCAGGTCGAGCATCTGGTTGTCCTTCATGAAGCGGGAAGCATGCTTGGCCACCGATCGCATAACATCGATGTCCTGTGCCATGGTGGCGCGCACGCCGGGACGCTGTACCTTCACCGCCACCACATCGCCGTTGGCGAGCACGGCCTTATGCACCTGGGCCATGGAAGCGCTGCCCAGAGGCTTGGGGTCTATCTCCTGGAACACCTTTGCGAACCTGTCGCCGTAAATGCCCTGAAGGGTGTCGAGCGTTTCCTGGAAAGGCATGGGGTCGCAGTCCATTTGCAACTCCGAAAGCGCATCGCAATAGGCCTGCGGAAGGATCTCAGAACGAAGCGAGAGCATCTGCCCGATCTTGATGAAGCTTGGCCCCAGGTCGACCAGGATGTCGCGGAACTGCGAGGGGCTGAGCCCATCCATGACGTGATGCTTGCGCATGAGCATGATGATCTCACGCAGGCGGCGCGAGCGCGTTTTGCGGCTCAAACCGAACTGCTGGTTGGGATCCACCTCGGCGCGGTCTTGGAAGAAGTGCTTGAGCAGGGTGTTCTCGTCCATCAGGTTCCTTTTGGCAAACGGTGTTGTGGAAGCAAGCGAGCCACTGCCGGTGCAGTGAGCAGTCGCGCCGCTTTCAGGATGCAAGAAGCGCGGCGAGGCAAACCCTTCGCCACGCTTCGCATTGCAGGTTATTCAGCCTTTTCTTCCTCCGGAGCTTCTGCAGGAGCTTCTTCGGCTTCCTTCTCGGATTCGGCAGCAAGCTTGGCAACGGTTGCGGCGAACTCCGCGCGCTCTTCCGCACTCATTGCCTTCATCGCGGCAGCAATGCTTTCCGTGCGCACCTGCGACACCGCTTCGGTTGCCTTATGCTGAAGCTCGCGGTTGATGTCCTTACCCTGCTCGACGGTAACGCCGCCCTTCTCAATAAGGGTATCGAGCACTTCCTTGGCCTTTTCGCCGGTGATGGCCATGGCACCCACGCCGGCCAAGAAGATATCGCGGAAGCCCTTTTCGAAATCGGTAGCCATAGTTACCCCTCCTATTCGTTTGATGATCCCTGCACTCAATTATATCGGCTTTGTCCCAGCTTGAACGGGCGTTGGGGAAACGTAACGTTGCGCGTGAAAGCGTGGAAGTATGCCCACGGTTTGCTGGGGAAACGCCGATCAGCCTTGCCTTGCGCTACGCGCGGAGAAAACGAGCGGATGCACGGATGACGTGGACGAGTCCATGGCTTCCGCGTGCGGGCGCGCGGCTGGCGGGCTTGGTCACCGTTTCCTGGGGAACTAAACGGTTTTTTCGCAGAGAATCGGCACATTGTCTATTTTTATTCAACACAATGTTGGGTAAACTAAAAGCAGCCCAGCACGACTGGGTTTTAACCCAAAAGGAACAACGCGTGAGCCCTACCGATACTGCATCCCCCGAAAACATCCCTGCGTCCGACCAGTTGCTCGTCGGGATCGACGTGGGTTCCACCACCGCAAAGATCGCGGTAGTGGAACCGCGGACCCATAGGGTGCTTATGCGCCGCTACGTGCGTCATCATGCCCAACAGGCAGCCTGCCTGAAAAACCTGCTGAAAGAGCTGCAGGGTCAATTCGGGGAGGCATCGCTGCGCGCAGCTCTGTGCGGGTCGGGAGGCGCAGCACTGGCCGAGGCGTTGAGCCTCCCCTACGTACAGGAAGTGGTGGCGAACTCGCTTGCGGTAAGCGCTTTCTACCCCACCGCCCGCACCGCCATCGAGTTGGGCGGGCAGGACGCGAAGATGATCTTCTTCGAGTTCGACGAGCAGTCGAAAACGCTGAATGTGGCCGACATGCGCATGAACGGCAGCTGCGCTGGCGGCACCGGCGCATTCATCGATGAGATAGGCACGCTGCTGAAGGTTCCTACCGAGCACTTCAACGACCTGGCCGAAAGGGGCCAGGCTGTGCATAACATATCGGGCCGCTGCGGCGTATACGCGAAAACCGACATCCAGCCGCTGCTGAACCAAGGCGTGCCGAAGGAAGACATCGCACTCTCCAGCTTCCACGCCATCGCCAAGCAGACCATCGGCGGGTTGGCCCAAGGCCTGGAAATCGAAGCCCCTATCGTGTTCGAAGGCGGCCCGCTCACCTTCAACCCCCGCCTGATAAAGGTCTTCGCTGAACGGTTGGAGCTGGGCGGGGAGGATATCATCATCCCCGAGCACCCCGAAACCATAGTGGCCGTGGGCGCAGCCCTATCCCTGCAAGGGCTGTTTGCCGACAAGATGGCTGAACTCAACCTGAACCAGGCCATCGCCACTCTTGAAGAAGGCAATATCGTGGTGGTTGACGCCGGATGCGATGAAGGGGCATCGCAAGGCGAATACGCCGGCAAGCCCTTCTTCGCCAACGCCGATGAAGCCCTGCGATTCAAGGAGCGCCATGCGCTGCCGGCGCCGAAATCCGCTCTTGGGCAGGACAATCTTCCCGAAAAGCTCACCATTTACCTGGGTGTTGACTGCGGAAGCACCACTACCAAGTTCGCCTTGCTAGACGAAAACGGCTCCTTGGTAGATTCTTTCTACGCCCCCAACGAAGGCGAGCCGGTAGACGTTGCCATGAGCGCCCTGCGCGATCTTCATGGGCGCTACGCCCAGGCCGGCTGCGAGCTCGAGGTAGCAGGTTGCGGCACCACCGGCTACGGCGAGATGTTGTTCGCCAGCGCCCTGGGGGCCGATGTGCACAAGGTGGAAACCGTGGCGCACGCCCATGCGGCGCAGTGCTTCGAGCCCGAGGCCACGTTCATCCTGGACATCGGCGGCCAGGACATGAAGGCCATCTGGATAGACAGCGACGTTATCACCGATGTGGTAGTGAACGAGGCGTGCTCGAGCGGATGCGGGTCGTTCTTGGAAAGCTTCGCCAGCACGCTGAACATCCCCACCAAGGAAATCGCCGGCGCAGCCTTCCGTTCCGAGACGCCTGCCGACCTGGGCAGCCGCTGCACGGTGTTCATGAACAGCAGCATCGTTACCGAGCAGAAGAACGGCAAGACCCCCGATGACATAATGGCGGGTCTTTGCCGAAGCATCATCGAGAACGTCTTCACCAAGGTGATCCGCGTTTCCAACCTGGACAAGCTGGGCAACCATATCGTGGTGCAGGGCGGCACCTTCCTGAACGATGCCGTGCTGTGCGCTTTCGAGCAGTACGTGGGCCGCCCGGTAACCCGCGCTCCCTACCCCGGGCTGATGGGCGCCATCGGCATCGCGCTGATCGCCAAGGAAAACGCCGAGTCGAAGCAGGCAGAAACCGCGTCCGGGCAAAGCTCTGGCGCCACCCCCATCAGCAGCTTCATCGGCTGGGACGAGGTAGAGCGCTTCCATTACGAGCAGGAAAGCAACCTTATCTGCCCATTCTGCGCCAACCGCTGCAACCGCACGCGCATCACGTTTTCCAACGGAACATCGTGGATAACCGGCAACCGCTGCACCCGCGGCGAAGTGGTGGGCGACCCGAAAGACGCCGCCGTGCGCGAGCAGGTTCGCGCCGCCAAGCAGGCCCAGGACAGCGTGCCCAACCTCTACGACGAACGCGAGCAGCTGCTGTTCAAGGACTGGCCCTGCACTCCTGCGGCTCCCAGCCAAAACACAACCATCGGCATACCGCGCGTGCTTTCCAACTGGGACACCTTGCCCTTCTGGAAAACGCTGCTGCAGGCACTGGGCTTCACCGTGAAACTCTCGCATGCCAGCACACGCGCCATCTACGAGAACGGCCTTTCCGCCGTGACGTCCGACACCGTGTGCTTCCCCGCAAAACTGGTGCACGGCCACCTTCGCGACCTGCGCAAACAGGGCGTTGACCGTATCTTCATGCCCATCGTCACCACCGTGCCCTCGGAAAACACGTCGAAGGACAGCCAATCCATGTGCGCCGTGGTGAAGGGCTATCCGCTGGTTATCCAGAACTCGGACAACCCCGAGCGTCGCTGGGGCATCCCCTTCGACAACCCCCTGTTCCACTGGTTCACCGAAGAAGACTGCGCGTTTCAGCTGCAGAAATACTTCAGCGAGACGTTCAACATCCCCGAAAAGGCCACCGCAGAGGCGCTGCAGCAAGCGCGCGCGGCGCAAGATTCGTTCCACCGTGCCTTGAAAGAACGCGGGGCGGAGGTGTTGGCTCAGGCACGCAGCAACGGCACCTACGCCGTGGTACTGGCCGGGCGCCCCTACCATAACGATGCGCTGGTGAACCACGACCTGCCCACGCTGTTCACCGAGCGCGGCATCCCCGTGCTCACCGCCGATGCGGTGCCTGGAGGCGAAGAGGTGTCGCTGAAGAACAGCCTTATCGATGTGGTGAACAACTTCCATGCGCGCATGCTTTCCACCTGCGTGCTGGCCGCGCAGAGCCCCAACATGGAGTTCGTGCAGATCGTGAGCTTTGGCTGCGGCCACGACGCCTACCTTTCAGACGAGATAATCCGCCTGATGAGGGAAACCGGCAGCAAAACCCCGTTGGTGCTGAAGGTGGACGAAAGCGACATCCGCGGGCCTTTGGGTATCCGCGTGCGCTCCTTCATCGAAACCGTAGGTGAGCGGCGCGCCAAAGAGCTTGCTGCCAGCAACGCCGCCAGCGTAGACGGGCTGCATGCCCCCGCGACCGCCGAAGCCGGCAGCAGCCTGTCCGGAAAGCCCGCTGAGGCGAACAACGCCGCCCCCGGCGCAACCGGCACCGAAACCGCCGTTGCCCCCGCCACGCAAACGGGAAGCTGCCCCACCTGCCCACCTTCAGGCTGCGCTGCCTGCACGGCGGCCATGGAGGCGAAACTCGACCTTACGTTGGCAAAGGAATCGGGCAGCAAGCTCGAAGACCCATATCCCCAGAAGTTCACCAAGGCCGACCGCACGCAACGCGTGGTGCTGGTACCCAACACCTCCAAAGCGTTCAGCCTGCTTATGACAACGGTGTTCCAAAACCAGGGCCTGCGCGCAGAGTCTCTCCCTATCGGTCGCGAACGAGCCATTTACCTGGGAAAACGATACGTCCACAACGATATCTGCTTCCCAGCTCAAATCGTTATCGGCGAGGCGTTGGAAGCCCTGGAATCGGGAAAGTACGACTTGGACAAGGTGGCCATCGGCACTGGCAAGTACATCGGCGACTGCCGCCTAACCCATTACGCCGCGCTTCTGCGAAAGGCGCTCGATGATGCCGGCTACCCCCAAGTGCCCATCGTCACCAACGACGACGCTGACTTCCATAACATCCACCCCGGATTCAAGCTGAGCCTCCCCTCGGCCATCCAAACCGCATTCGGCCTGCCCATGATCGACGCGCTCGAAGAGCTGTTGCGCAAGATCCGCCCCTACGAGCTGGTGCCCGGCAGTGCCGACGCAGCCTTCGACGAATCGATACGGCTGGTCATGGAAGGTCTGGGTAAAAACGGCATACGCGGCGCGAAACAGGGCTTCAAGCAGGCCATCGACCTGATGCGAACCGTCGAATACGACCGCAGCAACCCCCGCCCCACCGTGCTGATCGTAGGCGAGTACCTGCTGAACTTCCACCCTGGCGCCAACCACGATATGGAAGAGTACCTGGAAAAGAACGGCCTGGAAGTGATAGAGGCACGCATGACCGATGTCATCCGCAAGACCTACTTCTACCAGCATGCGCAGCAGAAGGAATACAGGGTACACCGCCCCTTCAGCAAGAAACTGATGAACACCATCTCAGACGGCTTCTTCAACCTTGCCCACAACCTAACCGACAAGATCGCTCAAGCACACCCGCTGTACCAGCCGCCCACACGCATGCCCGAACTGGTGCGCGCGAGCGACCCCATAATCCACCACACCTTCGATGCCGGAGAGGGTGTCCTTATCCCCGCCGAGATCCTACACCACGCAGAGCACGGTTGCCGCAACTTCGTTATCCTGCAGCCCTTCGGCTGCCTGCCCAACCATGTGGTAGGACGTGGCATCTCGAAGCGCCTGAAAGAGCTGTATCCCGATGCGCAGATCCTGCCACTCGACTTCGACCCCGACGTCAGCTTCGCGAACATCGAGAACCGCCTGCAGATGCTCATCATGAACGCCCGCAAACCCCGCACGTCTTAGTGAACGCGCCAAGAACGCACCCGACCTCAAGGAGCCCACTATGGCACGTCCCCGCAAAGACCAGGCAGAGCCCGCCGCAACCGAACGCATCAAAGAGGCGTTCTGGGAGCTGCTGGAAGAGAACGACCTCAAGCACATAACCGTCAACATGATCACCCAGCGAGCTGGGTGCAACCGCGGTACCTTCTACTACCACTTCGATTCACTCGATGCCCTGCTCTACTCCATCATCGAGGAGCAGCTTCTCAGCGCCGGCGGCCTGCCACGCGACCTGTTCGGCCTTCTGAGCAACGAGGAGCGCACCCTGCGCGACATCTGCCTTACCCAGCGCATACAGCGCTTCGGCCTGATGATGAAGCAGGCAGGACACGAGTGCGTGGGGCCAAAGGTGAAAACGCTTGTGGCGAAGATGTGGGAAGAGATACTGTGCCCCAACGAGGGCGAAGAGCTTACCGAGAACTCCCGCGTGATGATCGAGTTCTCCATCAGCGGCCTGATTGGCGTTATCGACTACCTGTACCGCGAGGGAAAGCTCTGCAGCGAATCGTTCCCCAAAGAAGCCACCCTCTACCTGAAGGAAAACGCACGTTTCCTGTTCGTGCGCATAAGCCAAGCCCAGAACATATCCCTGACAGAATTGGAGCAGCGCATGGCCCTGTTCCTGAAGATGCGCGCGTAGGGAGGTTGCCGCAACCGGCAGGCAAGGAAGGCGAGATAAGCGGCCGAACGCCAGGGAATCAATGATTATGGCCGTCTTTCCCTGTGTGCGTGCGGCGATTGCACGGAACGCGAACGCCGAAGGCGCCCACTGACGTGGGCAAGCGAGGCTTGAGCCTTCCGCGTGCGGCCACGCATGCGCAGAGTTGGCGGGGTTGATCAGATCTTCCCTATATGCAATCGGCGAAGGTGATGGCCGGCCAGTGGCCTTGCAGGGGATTCACCTCGTCCTTCTCGATGGCAACGCTGCCGCGCTCCATGCCGCCACTGCGCCCACGTCGGGCCGCCTCGATAAGCGCCTCGAACACGCGCGTCATACGATGCCCGCCCGCGAAGAACTCAGGGTGCCACTGCACGCCCAACATGAAATCGCGGTCGCGCACCTCGATGGCCTCGACCAGGCCATCGCTCGCATAGGCAACCGGGCGCACACGCGTAGAAAGGTCGCATACACCCTGGTGATGCATGGAATTCACCATGATCTGGTCTGTTTCCAGCAAGCGTCCCAAAATGGAATCTTCGACGATCTTCACCAAGTGGGTAGGATCGCTGTAGGGCTTGGGCTGCCAATGAACCAGGGCTGGCAGCTTGCTCAGGGCATCGTTCACCCCTTCGCGCACGATGCCGGGAAACTGGTCGTCCAAATCGCGCCAAAGGGTGCCGCCCAGGCATACGTTGATCATCTGCATGCCACGGCAGATGCCCATAAGGGGCACATCGAAGCGGTAGGCGTAGCTGAGGATAAGGTACTCAAGCTCCTCACGTTCGGGCGTATGGTCGGTGATCTTGCCGCTATCGCGGATGGCGCCGTAACGGGCCGGGTCGATGTCATTGCCCCCGGTAAGCACGAACCCGTCGATAAGAGGGAACAAGGTCTCGTAGACATGGGGGTTGTCGGAAAGCGGCAGCAGAAGCGGCGCACCGCCCGCATGGACGATGGCGTTGGCATAGCGTTCGGGAAAGCTCACCATCTTCTCGGAGCGGTTCTGCGAGGGAACGATGCCGATTACCGGCATATGGCTGGCATGCTGCGTCATTTCCCTACCTTCCGGACACATGCGAGATCTTGCACTGAAAGCCCTGACTGGCCGATGCCAGTTAAATGGAATAGCTGTCTATGGCCAGCTGGGAAGAGCGGTCTATCACATCCTGCAGGGTGATACCGCCCAGGTACTCCTTGATAAGGTCGTGCAAGCCGCGCCAAATGAATACCTCGTAGCGGCTTTCACCAGGACCGGCCTCGCCGGAGATCTCGTCCAGGTAATCAACCGGGGCAAGCGAGCCTTCAGTAACGGTAAGCACATCGAGGATGGTGATGTTCAGCGGCGAGCGGGAAAGGCGATAGCCGCCCGCGGCACCGCGGGAAGAGCGGACCAGCTGCGCCGCAGCCAAGCTGGAGGCGATCTGCTCCAGGTACTTGCGGGAGATGCCGGTTGAATCGGAGATCTCCTTCAGCGGAACCGGAGACGAACCATTGCCCTTCTGAGCCAAGAACACCATGAAGCGCACAGCATAGAGCCCCTTGGTGGATATCTTCATAGGTTCCTCCCGGTTTCCCAGGGCAAGGCGGTTAAGCACCTTGCCGTCGTTTCAGTCACAGCGTTTCCAATAGTAGCACGCACAACGAATGGCTAACGCCCATCGTGCACACGCTCGGCCAGGGCGGCAAGATAGCCCTGCTCTTCTTCGGGTAGCGTTTCCGCTGCAAGCCCAAGAAGGTAATCCTCCCAAGCCGCAAGCGTCTTGCCAGATATAAGGGCACCGTCCCCCTGTTCCTGGATGGCCGCCAACGCCTCATCGGCGCTTTCATCGGTTAGCGGCCATACGCCCCGCTCAACGCCGAAAGCATGCTCGATGCCGGCAAGCGCTTCCTCGGAGTAGAACAGGCCCTTGATAAGCGCAGCGTACCCCGCCATATACTCGAGCGGAAGCGAATCGGCCGGGCGTATCTCCACAAAGCGCTTCAGGCGCACATCGGGCCAGAACATGGAAAGCGCATGCTCCACATCCGCTTCGGTCATAGGGGCGTCGCCATAGGCCTCGTAGGCAGACTTCCCGAACACCGGGCGCAGGCTTTCACCGTCAGGCTGGGCCGCCAAAGGACGCGTTACGAATATGGGGCAAGTGCGCAGGATCCAATCGGCGTACTCCTCGAAACCGAAGCCCGGCTCGAACAACCCCGGCACCGAACCGCAGCGGTCGTTGTCCACCTCGCGCCACAGGGCAAAGCGGGCCAAAGGCTTTGCAGGCTCGGCTTCGAACACTGCCGTGTTGTTGGTCATAGCGCACAGGATAGGCGCCAGCGCCTGGGCAACGCGCATCTTGCGAACAGCGTCCGCCTCGTCGCAGAAGTCAACCGAGACCTGAGTAGAGGCCGAAGCGCGCATCATGCGCTCGCCGTGCGTTCCGATAATCCGGAAATACTCGTTCATGAAGCGGTAGCGCTGCTTGGGGATAAGAGGCAGATCGAGCGCCTTTGCCGTTGGGTGATAGCCCGCAACGAACAGCTTGCAGCCATGCTTGGCCAAGAACGGGTCTACCAGCGAGCGGAACCCCTGATAAGCCTTAAGGATCTGGGCAATCGAGGAGTAGGGTGCAATGCTTATCTCGAGCTGGGCGGCAGGCTCTAGCGTGATGGAGGCTTCTGCGGAAGCCAAGCCGATAAGGTCGCCATCGTGCCCGAACGACTTCTGCGGATAGTAGTCGGCCAGGAAGGCCAGCACATCGTGCACGCCGAAAGCGCCTTCCGCGCCCTGATAGGGTACAGGAGCGCATTCGCCGCTGGTTACCACGAAGTGCTCTACCTCAACGCCAAGGGCGCCAAGGGGTTCTGCCCCCTTCGCGCCCTCGTTGAAGTAGGCAACGATGGCCTTGCGATTCTCTTGCTCGTAGGACATAGGTGCCTCGTTCCAGTTTGCGCCTGCCGCATAAGGCGGCATGTTCGCTTTCGCCTTATTCGAAGTTGAACATCGCCGTGGAAAGGTAGCGCTCGCCGGTATCGGGCAAGATAGCCACGATGGTCTTGCCAGCGTTTTCGGGGCGCTGGGCCAACTTAGTTGCAGCGGCAACGGCGGCGCCGGATGAAATGCCTACCAGCAGGCCGTCCTTGGCAGCAAGCTCCCGGCCCGCCTCGAACGCCTCTTCGTCGGCGATGGTGACAACCTCGTCGTAAATATCGGTGTTCAGTGTATCAGGAACGAATCCTGCACCGATGCCCTGAATCTTGTGAGCACCCGGATGGCCTTCCGAGAGGACGGGAGAGCCAGCAGGCTCCACCGCGACCACCTTGATGTCGGGGTTCTGCTTCTTCAGGTACGCACCCGTGCCGGAAACCGTGCCGCCCGTGCCGACGCCCGCAACGAAGATGTCCACCTTGCCCTCGGTTGCCTCCCAGATCTCGGGGCCGGTGGTTGCCTCGTGGATGGCGGGGTTGGCGGGGTTGGTGAACTGGCTGGGGATGAAGGAATTGGGGATTTCCTCGGCAAGCTCGGAAGCGCGGGCGATGGCGCCCTTCATGCCCTTTGCACCGTCGGTAAGCACCAGCTCGGCCCCGTAGGCCTTCATGAGGTTGCGACGCTCGATGGACATGGTTTCAGGCATGGTGATGATGATGCGGTTGCCGCGGGCTGCAGCGATTGCGGCAAGGCCGATGCCGGTGTTGCCGGAAGTGGGCTCGATGAAGACGGTTTCATCGTTCACCTTGCCGTCGGCAACCGCCTGATCGACCATTGCCTTCGCGATACGGTCTTTGATGGATCCGGCGGGGTTGAACAGCTCAACCTTGCCGATGATGGTTGCCTTCAGGTCGTGGTTCTTCTCGTAGTTGGAAAGCTCTACCAAGGGAGTGTTGCCGATGAGCTCAGATACGCTCTTGTAGACTGCCATGATTTCCTTCTTTCCGCCCGCAACCCTGCGGACACTGCCCGATGCCCTGCGCATCGATTTCTTTTCTTGACTTAAATCCTACTAAGTCTGTAGGTTATGTCAACAATTAATTTGCGAATTCTCCCACGATTTCGGCAAATCTATCAGCTGCGTCTCATAAAGCCTGATGGAATACCTATTTACTGAGTAGCAAAACTCAACGGCCATCCCTGTCCCAACCCCCAGCAACTTGCCGGGAACTGGGCTCTCATGTTGGTTTGGACATTATTTCGCATTGGTTTGCGCATGCTTTCGCACCCCCTTCCCTTCCATTTAAGGAACGCCTGTCACGCTTGCGATCAAAGAGATCCCTGGAAAGATAGGAGGCAGTCATGGCCCGATGGTCGAAGAAGGGCTTGCACGCCCGCAGGGAGGGCAAGCCCGCAACAGGGGTGAAATCCCGCGAAACAGGTCCGCAGGAGATCGTTGGAAGGGGAGGGCAGGCAGGCGTCTGCGCGCATTGCGCAGCATCGAAGAGCCGCGAACGCAGAGCCCTTCGCCTGGCTTTCACCCTGCTTGCGGTTATCGCGCTTACAGCGGCCGGCACCTTGCCCCGTCTCGCCCAAGCTCAAGACGAGAAGGCCGATCCGGCGCTGATAACCATCCAGGTTGAAGGGTACGACGGCACGCTGCCCACCCTTGTTTCGGGCACCGATTTCACCCTGGGGCAACCGGTGAAGGCAAACCCCTGCTTCATGACCGACGCCAGCGGGAAACAGCCCTTGGCATCGCTTATCGAGCAGAAGCAGGCGCAGGGCCTGAAGATCGTTTGGTATGCCGAGGACGGCGCGGAGTTCGATTGGCTCAGCACACCGGTAACCAAAACCATCACGGTTACAGGCACCTTCGTTGCCGCCGATTACCAAGTTGCCGTATCGTTCAACGACGGCAGAACGGACGATCTTTCCGTAAACGTCCCTAAAGGCGAGTCGTTCGCACAGGCATACGGCGGCGAACCGGTCGCTCCGACCAAGGAAGGCTGGGAGTTCGTGCGCTGGGTGGATGCCAGCACCAACGACACCTTCGATTTCCAGTCTCCCGTCAAAAGCTCTACCAGCGTATACGCCCAGTTCCGCGTTTCCGACCCCTCCAAGGTCGAGACCACCGACCCCACCGAGGGCATCGAGAAAAGCTTTTCAGGCCGCTGCTACATTGGGGCAACCTGGAGCGTCGACCCCGCCCAATTCAGTGTTTCCGGATTCACCGGCGGGCTGGAAGGCTATTCGGGCACAGGATCATGCTCGCTTCCCAGCGCCGCTGCCCCTTCCAATGTATGGGCCGACTACGTTGCAACGCTGAAGGAAGTGAACGTGGAGGCCGGTGAGGTTGTCTACGATGTGGACATCACCCCGCCCGATGCCGCAACGCCCGATGGCCCACGCAACAATCTTGGGCTTATCGGCTATCAGACGGTATATCTGCAAGCAGTGGTAAAGAAGAGCTTCGGAGGCTACCTGGAGGTAAGCAAAAGCACCCTCAACCCCGGCATAAGCGATGGCAACAGCTGCTACAGCCTTGAAGGCAGCGTGTTCGGTGTGTACAACAAAGAGGGCACACGCGTAGCCGAGCTTTCCACCGACGCCACCGGCAAAACCGCCAAAAGCCCGCTCCTGCCAGTGGGGACCTATACCGTCCACGAGGAAAAGGCACCCAAGGGCTACGCCCTCGGGCAAGACGCGAGCGCGTCAGTGGAATCGGGGCAGACGGCAACCGCCAAAGTATCCGATGCGCCCCAGTGCTCGCTTTTAAGCATCATCGGCCAGAAGAAGGACGCCGAAACAGCAACCCCCTATCCCATGGGTTCCGCAACCCTGGAAGGCGCACGGTACCGGCTGAGCTACTACGACAAAGATCTGGCAGAAGCGGGGGCCGCCAACGACACCCTTGTCCTGTCGGGAATCGAAAGCAGCCAGCAGGCAAAAGACGTTACCGCTTCCCTAGGGGAGCCCAAACGCAGCTGGGTGCTTAAGAGCGATGCCGACGGCAACGTGAAGCTCGACCAAGATCACCTGGTTGAAGGCGACGAGTTCTACCGCGACACGCAGGGCAACATCGTGCTGCCCCTTGGCTGCGTGGTGATAGAAGAAGTTCAGGCACCAACGGGGTACTTGCTGAACGAGACCCCCGTTGTTGTAAGACTTGCCGCATCGGGCACCGCCGAGCACATCCAGGATTGGGAATCGGTAGACCTGAGCGAGCAGGTGATCCGCGGCGACCTCTCCTTCACCAAAGCCAAAAACGGCAGCATGGAGCGCCTGTCCAACGTGCCCTTCACCATCACCTCGCGCACCACGGGCGAATCGCACACGCTGGTCACCGATGAAAACGGCATGGCAAGCACTGCCGCAAGCTGGACGCCCCATTCGCAGCGCACCAACGCCGGCGAAAGCTCGGCGGATGGAATCTGGTTCGAAAAGGACGCCAAGGGGTCTACCGCGAAAGTGGACGACGCCCTGGGAGCCCTGCCTTTCGACACTTACGATATCAACGAGCAGCCGTGCCAAACTAACGAGGGCGTTGCAGAGTTGGCGCACTTCACGGTTACCATCAGCCGCAACAACACCACCCTCGACATAGGCACGGTGGACAACAGCTTCAAGGAGCCTGAGATCTCCGGCGATGTGAACAAACGCGAAACACTCCTTGACGATAACGGCATCTATTCCTACACCATCGACTACCGGTCCACCTCGAACACCTGGGTAGACGAGTTCACCATGACCGACACGCTCACCTGCGCCAAAGAGGGGTTGGCTCACCTGGTAAGCCTTACCACCCCTGCGAGCTTCGAAGACTACGATGGCAAGATGAATGTGTGGTACCGCACCAACTTCGATGACGAACGGGGCGAGAAGGCCAAGAAACAGGAAGGGGCCGGTGCTGGCAGCGGGTCCGGCTCGGCCGCGAACGGGTACGACACAGCAGATGGCGAAAACGCCGATGTTTCCGCCACGGCAGTGGGGAACGGGGCAAGCGCAGGGGACGCCAACGCCGCAGGCAGCACGAGCAGCCAAGGCAGCAGCGATGCCCAAGGCTCCGATGGCAGAAACGGCATCACCGTGAACGCCTGCTCTACCAACCCCTATAGCGATGCCAACCCCACCAACAAGCGCATCCACGACTTCACTGGATGGCAGGTTTGGAAAACCAATGTTTCCACCCTGCAGCCTGACGAACTGAAGGTGGCAGACCTGAACCTTCAGGAAGGCGAGTACATCACCGCCTTCGCCTTCGAGCACGGCCGCGTCGAAGAGGGCTTCGGCACCAACGCACAAGACTCCCTGGATTGGAAGCGATCCAACCGCTACGATGCGCACGACCTCACCGAGCTTGAACAGGCTCGCGAAACGTTCAACTTGCAAGACGCAACCGGCCTAACCCACACCAGCAACACAACCGAAGCAGCCTATACCCCAGCCGTGCTTACCATGCAGGCCACCGAGGCGGCCCTTAGTCCTGGCGAAGTTGAGCTATGGAACGATGCCGAGATAGACACGTACCGCAACCTGGAACTTCACGATGAGGACAAGGACTCGGTAACGCAATCCACCAACAAGGTGGAAACCGTCAGCGAGGCCATGAGCGAAGCCATCGCCAGCAAGCTCCCGAAGACGAAAGACCTTGCCAACCCGAACACCGCCCTTAACCTGACCGCATTCTTGGCTGCCGTCTGCATCGTTGCCGCAACAGCCCAACGAACCCTGCGCAAACGCGCCATCAAGCAAACGCTGATAAGCAGGCTATAAGCAGCCGCAGCCGAACGCAGAATCCGCAAACAAAGCGGGGCGCAGCAACCCATGCCGCGCCCCGCTTCTAAATTCTTCTTAATAACTCTAAAAAGTTCTTAATTGTTCTAAATACTTCTAAAGAGTTCTAAGAAACGAAAACACATCGAGGTCGGCAGGTCGGGCGATTTGCTAAACCGAACACGGCGTTGAAATATGTTCGCATTGTGTAAAAAGGAAAAGTTCGTTCTATAAGATAATTATATTTCATTACTATACATACTGCACATAGTAAAGGGAGCGCTCCGAAGGGGCGCTTTCTTATTCTCGCGCACTCGAAGCAAGAACCCTAGAAGAAAGGAACCTATATGGGCATAACCCGAAAGCAACTGGTCATCGTTGTGGTGCTGATTGCCGGTGCAACCATCGCCGTGCTGAACCAGACGCTTCTTTCCCCCGCATTCCCCTCCATCATGGCCGATCTTGCCGTTGATGCCTCTACTGTCCAATGGCTCACCTCGGCATATTCCCTGGTAGAAGCCATCATCATCCCCCTTTCCGCCTATTTGGTAGGCCGTTTCCCCACACGAAGGCTGTTCATCTTCGGCCTTTCACTGTTCGCCATCGGCTCGCTGTGCGCAGCGCTTGCCCCCGTGTTCGGCGTGCTGCTGCTGGGCCGCGTGCTTCAAGCTGCCGCCTGCGGCGTGGTTATGCCCATGGTGTTCACCGTGGTGCTGGTTATCTTCCCCCGCGAAAAGCGCGGTCAGGCCATGGGCATCGTCTCCCTGGTAATCGGCTTCGCACCGGCAGTGGGTCCCTCCATTTCCGGCCTGCTGGTTGATTCCGTGGGTTGGCGCTTCCTGTTCGTGATGGTGTTCATCCTTGCGGCCATCATCGTCATTTGCGCCTGCATCTTCCTGGAAAGCTACGGCGAGTTCGAGCCCACCTCCTTCGACAAGCCTTCCGTTGTGTTGGTGCTGCTGGGTCTGCTTTCCCTGCTGTACGGCCTTTCCACCATCACCTCCACCACCAACGTGCTTACCTCGGTGGCGCTCATCGTCGTCGGAATCGTGCTGCTGGCGCTGTTCGTTCGCAGGCAGCTCAAGTTGGAAGTGCCGCTGCTGAAGGTGACTGTCCTTTCCGCACGCAACTACCGAACCGCAGTGATCATCGTTGCCATGCTACAGGCCGCGCTGGTGGGTATCGGCGTGCTGCTTCCCATCTACCTGCAGAACCTGATGGGCATTTCCGCCCTGGGCACCGGCCTTATCATGCTGCCGGGTGCTGTGCTGGGTGCCATCATGGGCTACGTTGCCGGCAAGATGTTCGACAAGAAGGGCCCGCGCCGCGTTATCATCCCCGCCGCGTTGGTCGCCGCCATCGGCGGATGCGGCCTGGTGGGCTTCCAGCTTGATTCTTCCCTGGTCTACATCATCGTGGTGTACACCCTTCTGGGCATCGGCATGCAGGCCATCATGACGCCGTTGAACACTTGGGGGCTGAACTCGCTGGACAACCGCGTTATCCAGCACGCCAACTCGCTGCAGAACACCACCAACCAGGTGGGCGCCTCGCTTGGTACCGCAATCCTGGTTTCCCTTTCGGCAACCTCGGCGTTCCTGTTCCCCGACATGGCCGCCGCCGAGCAGACCATGGCCGGTGACCGCATCGCCTTCGCGTTCACCGCAGCGCTGATGATCATCGTGCTGCTTATCGTGATCTTCGTGGTGCGCGACAAGAAGGGCGCCGCCAAACCCGCTTCCCAGGAAGATGCCCTGCGCATCCCCACCAAGGCCGACGATCATATTGCCGTTGACCTGGCCATGAACCGCGAGCCGTACTTCGTGCACAGCACCGACACCATCCGCGAGGTTGCCCAGATCCTTTCAGAGAAAAAGACCAGCGGCGTGCCGGTGGTAGACGAAGGCAAGAAGGTAGTGGGCTTCATTTCCGACGGCGACATCATGAAGTACATCGGCAGAAACGACACTGCCGTGCTCGACGGGTCGCTCATGCTGTACCGCGTGCCCGACAACGAGAACTTCATGCAGCGCGTAACCGACCTCATCGACCTGAACGTGATGCGCATCGCTACGAAGAACACCGTTTCGGCGCAATCGGGCATGGAGCTCGACGAAGCTTGCCAGCTGATGGCCGAAAAGCGCATCAAGAAGATGCCGGTGGTGAACAGCGAGGGCGTGCTTATCGGCTCGCTTTCCCGCTCGGACATCATCCGCGCCACGATGGCAAACCTTGCCACCATCGAAACCTTGGCCAAGGAAGGCGAGGCAGCGAAAGCCTAGCCGGCCTACAGCCAACAACCTAGACTCCTCCTTTAGCTCCCCGCACCAGGCCGACCCCTGCCTGGTGCGGGGTTTCGTTTGCGGCTCCCGCCAGCGCGAAAGAGGGGTGCGAGCGGGCTGATGGGAAAGCCGCCCGCCCTGCGTTGGAAGCTGGCAGCCCTACAAGCGCGGCCCGCAGACGGGAGACGGCCGGCACCATAAGCGCGCCGGGCTCGCACCCCCGGCATCGGGGAATTTGCAGCCCTCCCGCCACCGCGCCTATAATGTGCGGCACATATTTTTGGCAACGGCTGGCTGCGCTTCGGCGCAGGTGCTTGAACGCCGCAGGGGAATGAGGGTGCAAATCCTTCGCTATACCAGTAACCGTAACTTCGGGCATGGCCCGATCAAGTCGGAATGCCTGCCGGCCTGCGCCCTGGACGAAAAGGAGCTCCCTTGAGCATCGAGGAAAGCCGCATCCGCGGCATAGCGCAGCGCGCCCTGGCGCTGTTCATGGCCATAGTGCTGGCCACCACCCTAACCCCCAGCCTGGCCCTGGCAAGCGAACAGGCCGCTTCCGATTCCGACGCTAAGACGGAACAGGCCGCCCCAGCAAGCAATGAGACGCCAGGCGAATCGGCCAACGAGCAGAGCAACACAGCTTCCGGCAACAGCAATGAAGGCCAAGTCTCCGGCTCTTCAGCCAATGAAAACAACACCTCCGGCACCGCAGGTTCCAATAGCACCGAACCCAGCAGCGTATCTGCCAACAACGATAGCAAGTCGCAGGAAAACACCGTTTCGGCAACGCTGAAGATCAGCGTGTACGGCACCGTGCTGGTTTCCCATACCTTCGATATCGAAAAGGGCAATACGGTCGAAGACCTGTTGAACCTTGCCAAAGCACAGGGGTACATCGATGGCTATGGCCATGGCGAGCCCTACGAAGGGTACACGTCTTACTATGTAAACAGCATCACCATCAAGGGCACCGAATACGCCCAGCCCGCCAACTATGATCCCTACTGGTCCAGCTCCATCAACGGAGGCTGGGATAACACCGGGCTCAACGAAACCACCATCGACAACAGCGGGTTCTCCTACGAGCTCAACCTCACCTCTTATTACAACCCCGATGCCAAATACGATGACGGCACGGGCAACTACCCCGTCAATCCCAATACTCCCAACCCTGACACCGCAAGGGAAAACGACACCACCTCGTACGTGAAAGGCAATGGCAACACCAGTGCGGTGACCTCTGCCCCCACTTCTTCCAGCAATGCCGCTCTGGCCTGGAAGAAAACTTACGGCAGCGGTTGCTACTCCGAAGTGCTCTCCATCAGCGACTCCGTGTACCTGGCCTCTTCGCTTTACAATGCCGACTACAGCAAGCAGACTGCCGTGCTGCACCAGTTCAACCTGAACGGCAATGAAACGGCTTCGCTTCAGCTGTTCGGGGCCATCGACACCACCTGCCGCATGGTTTACACCGATGGCGTCATCATCATTCCCCTTTCCGATGGCCGCCTGCAAGGCGTTTCCTCCAGCCAGATGAAAACCATGTGGGTGTCGAATATCGTGGCAGCAGGAGCCCAGAACATTTCTACCGTAACTGCCTCTGGCGGCATGGTGTTCACTGGAACCGTCAATTCGCTCGATCCCAGCTACATGGCCGCAACGGGAACGTTCTTCGCCCTTAACGCCCTAACCGGCGAACGAGTATGGGCGAACGAGGAAACCGCAACGGGCTTCTACTGGGCCGGTGCCTGCAGGGTGGGCAACGTACTGGTGTACGGCAATGATGCAGGCGCCCTTGTTGCCGTCGACCCTGCAACAGGCAAGACTGCTTCAACGCTCAAACTCTCTTCCGCCATCCGCTCTACCGTTATCGCCAACAGCGCAGGGACCAAAGCCTATGTCGTTACCAACGACGGCACTCTGCATCAGATCGCCGTCGGCGCAGATGGCAGCCTCTCCGAAGCAGGTTCCGTCAACTTCGCCGCCAAGAGCACCAGCACGGCAACGCTCTTCGATGGCAACCTGATCGTTGGTGGTCTTGGCGCCGATTGGAAAGGATCGCTAAGCGTTATCGATGCGGCAACTCTGCAGGTAAAGCAATCCGTCGCCCTTCCCTGCGAAGTGAAGAGCGCTCCTCTTGTGGCCAAAGCATCCGACGGCAAGACCTATGCATACTTCACCTGCAACGGCGCCGATGGAGACTACCCCAACTACACCAGCGGTGGCGGGGCCTGGGTATACTGCCTGGAGACCAATACGGCAACTAAGCTCTTCGATGCCACGGGAGATCTAGCCAACTGGTGCACGAAGTCCATCGTCATGGGCTCCGACGGCACGCTGTACTGGACCAATGACTCCGGCACGCTGTTCGCATTGGCGGCCAGCTCTTCCTCCGACAGTGAGGACGATCGGGACAAGGGGAAGGGCGACGATCAAAGCGACAACAACGGCGGTAAAGACGATCAAGGCAAGAACGCCGGCGACAATAGCCGCAAGAACGGCTTGCCCGCCAAAACCGCTGGCGATACATCTGCCGCAGCCAAGGCGCCGCTGAACATATCCAAGGCCTCGGCGGAAAAGCCTACCGGCAGCAACGGTAACGATAGCGGCAGCAGCGAACCAGGCCTGGGCACATCCGCAAGCGCATCCTCTGCCAAGAACACCTCCTCCGACGACAACAACGACAACGGATCGCAGCAGATTCCCTGGCTGCCCATAGCGGGTATCGTCATCGGCTGCGTCGGCCTTATCGGTGTGGGCACGTACCTGCTGCGCCGCCGCAACCTGTAAGCCCAGGCCATGACTCAGGATCCGAAAAAACTCACCCGCGCGCACAAGATTGCGCTCGGCATCATATCCCTTGCCTGCTGCTGCATCATCGGCATCTCGGCCTTCGCCCTAGTAGCTCCCGATGCCGTAAGCGAGCTCACCAGCCAACAGACTGAACAAGCTGATGAGCAGGCACAACAGCAAAATACTGCTTCACCCGATGAAGGCACACCGGCCGATGGCAGCGAAGCAGGTGAGGTCAGCAACGAGGGCGACTCTTCATCGCAGGATAACGCCAACTCCAGCAGCGACTCGTCGAACAACGGCTCTCACAACGGCAGCGGCTCCGGCAATAGCGGCAGCTCGTCTTCCCAGGGCGGCAACAGCTCTTCCGGCAGCGGGCAATCGGGCAGCAGCTCATCGGGTGATGGGTCTTCCAGCAGCCAGGGCAGCACAGATTCCAGCACGGTAACCGTTTCCGTATCCGTTTCCAGCAGCGCCGCCGACGGACGTGTTTCGGGCAGCGCCGCCCCCACGTTCGAAAAGGGCGCCACGGCCTACGATGCGCTGTGCGCCACCGGCCTTTCCGTCACGTCCAAGAGCAGCCAATACGGCATATACGTAAGCGCCATCGGCGGGCTGGCGGAATTCGAATACGGCGGAAGCAGCGGGTGGATGTACTCCGTGAACGGCAGTGCGCCGAACGTTTCCTGCGGGAAGTACGTCCTGAAAGACGGCGACCGCGTTTCCTGGTACTACGTGGTGTAGATGAAACCAACCGCATTCGACGCCCAACACCCCAACATCGCGCTTGCCTATTTCGGGGCGGTCTTGGCTCTTGCCATGGCCGCCCCGCACCCATTGCTGCTGGCAATCTCGTTTGCGGCCGCGCTTTTGTGCGGCGTGTGGCTTCGCGGCGGCGGCCGCGTGGCGAGGTCGTTGGCCTGGCAGCTGCCGCTGATAGCCATCATCGTGGCAATAAACCCCCTGTTCAGTTCCACCGGCACCACCGAACTGTTCCGTATCGGCGCCCAAGCCGTCTACGCCGAAGGCTATGCCAACGCTGCCACTATGGCGCTGCTGCTGGTGTGCGTGATGCAGTGGTTCTCCAACGCCGATGCAGTACTGGTCTCCGACAAGGTGATGGGCACGCTGGGACGGGTGCTGCCCACTGTTGGGCTTATGCTCTCTATGGTTATGCGGCTTATCCCCCGCTTCGTGCGCCGCGGCCGCACCATCAACGCAGCCCTGGGGGCCTGCACCGCTGCTCGCTGCGCCGCCCCTGCCATAGCCTGCACTCCTCTGCATAAGACCGCCAATACAGCCGAACGCCAGCCAGCAGGACCAAACGCAACCTCCGCCGAAAGCCAAACAGCAAACGCGAGCACGACCGCAGCCGAACACGCCGAGCCTTCGCTCGAAACCACCAAGCGCCCCCGCCGCGCGCGCTTTTCCGACCAGCTGCGCACGGTAACAACGTTGATGGGCTGGAGCATGGAGGATTCCCTGGAAGCAGCCGATTCCATGCGCTGCCGCGGATGGGGCGCCACCCGCAAGCGCACCACCTTCCAAAGGCAGCGCTTCCGCGCGCGCGATGGCGCGCTGCTCGCCGTATTGGCCCTGTTCGCCGAAGCGGCCGCCGTTGCCGCATGGCAGCTTATGCAAGGCTTCGGCTTCTTCCCCGCCCTGCACGGCACGTTGGCCAGCCCCCTGGCCTGCGCAGCTATCCCCCTGCTGTGCTTCCCCTTGGTTCTGGAACTGCTCGGAAAGGTACGCCGATGAGCACCGCCCTGGAATTCGACCGCTTCACGTTCGCCTACTCCGCACCGAACGGCGAAGAGCCGCGCCTCCTTATAGGCCCGCTTTCCCTTTGCCTGGAAGAAGGCAGCTTCACGCTGATAACCGGGGCAACCGGCTGCGGGAAAACCACCCTGTTGCGCAACTGCAAGCCCGAGCTTGCGCCCACGGGCACGCGCACGGGCACCATCCGGCTGTTCGGGCGCGATACGGCTCAGCTGGGCACGGCAGAATCGGCCAGCACAGTCGAGTTCGTAACGCAAAACGCCGACAACCAGATAGTGTGCTCGGAGCCCTGGCACGAACTTGCCTTCGGGTTGGAGAACCTTGCCACCCCGCAAGATGCCATGCGCCGGCGCGTGGCCGAGGTGGCGCACTTCTTCGGCATGAACAGCTGGCTGCACCAAAGCACCGACTCGCTTTCCGGCGGGCAGAAGCAGCTGCTTGCCCTGGCCAGCGCCTTGGCGTGCGCGCCGCGCGTGCTGCTGTTGGACGAGCCCACCAGCCAGCTAGACCCCGTTGCCGCCCATTCGCTTGCCCATGCGCTGTTCCGCATCAACCGCGAGCTGGGCATAACCGTGGTGGCCGCCACCCATTCGCCCGAGCTGCTGGCCCCCTACGCCACGCAGCGCTTGGAACTGAAGGAAGGCGTGCTTGCCGAAAAGCCCTTGCCCCAACCCAAGGCGTTCTTCCCCGCTGCCGCCCGCAAAGCCACCGGCACCGCGCCCGAGAAACCTGCCCTGCGCCTAAGCGATGTTTCCTTTCGCTACCAGCGGAAAAGCCCCTTCGTGCTGAAAGGCTGCAACCTGGAAGTGAAGCCGGGCACGCTCCATGCCATAGTGGGCGGCAACGGCTGCGGCAAGTCCACCCTGCTGGCGCTTGCCGCCGGTACCCTGCGCCCCGAGCGCGGAAGCGTCCGCTCGCCCTTGCGCGAATGCCAGGGCTTCATTCCGCAAGACCCGAAAACCCTGTTCGTGTGCGATTCGGTTGCCGAAGAGCTGAAGGAATGGCAGCGCGGTTGCGGGTACACGGATGCCGATGTGCAGGAAATGCTTTCCCAGCTTGGCCTAGAAGGCTGCAAGGGCACCCACCCCTACGACCTTTCCGGCGGCCAACAGCAGCTGCTGGCCTTTGCGAAGGTGCTGCTCACCCGCCCGAAGCTGCTGTTGTGCGACGAGGCCACGAAGGGGCTGGACGCAGAAACCAAGGTTGCGGTTGGCCGGCTTCTTCGCAGGCTTGCCAGCGAGGGCACCGCCATCGTGCTGGCAACGCACGACCTTTCGTTTGCCGCTTGCGCCGCCGATGCCGTAACCATGCTCTTCGACGGCGAAGACGCCTGCACCGAAGCGCCCGATGCGTTCTTCGGGGGCAACCTGTTCTACCGCGCAACCGAAAACGCCTTCACCAGGAAATGGGAAGCGCAATGAGCCGCCAGCCCAACAAGATCCTGCGCAATGCCGTAGAAGCTGTTGCGCTGGTAGCCCCCGTGGCGGCGTTGGCCGTCTGCGCCCTGTTGCAGTTGGGGCAGTCGGGGCTGCTTACCCTGCTGGTAGGATGCGCGGCTGTTGCCGTGTTCTTCTGCGGGTTCGAGGCAGGCAGGCCCGCCCTTCGCCAGATCGTGCCCACGGCAACGCTGGGAGCACTGGCGGCAGCCGGGCGCATCCTGTTCGCCCCCATCCCCGATTTCAAGCCGGTAAGCGCCATCTGCATCATCGCCGGCGCGGTGTTCGGCAAGCACAGCGGCTTCATGGTGGGGGCGCTGGCGGCGCTTTGCTCGAACTTCTTCTTCGGCCAAGGCCCTTGGACGCCCTGGCAGATGTACGCCTGGGGCCTGGTTGGTTACATCGCCGGCGCGTTGGCGCAAACCGGCGTGTTCGAGCTGGATGAAAACCCCGTAAAGCCCCACTCGCTAAGCCTGGGCAAGGTGGTTTTGCTGTGCTACGGCTTCCTTTCCGGGCTGTTCTACGGCTTCATCCTGAACAGCTGGTACATCGTGGCCTTCCTGGTGCCGGTTACCTGGCAAGGTGCGCTGGCGGCTTACCTGGCCGGCCTTCCGCTCGACCTAGTTCATAGCATTGCCACCGTGCTGTTCCTGAGCGCGCTCTACCTGCCTTGGAAAAGGAAGCTCGACCGTATCAAACGCAAATTCGTCTTGCACTAGCCCGCGAATTCGCAATCGGACGGTCAGAAACCCCGCAATCGGCAGGTTGCGCGCAAAGAGAGGCTTTTTGCGCGCAACAACGTTGATCTTTCCCGTTGCGGCGCAGGGTGGATTTCGCGCCCCTCTGAAGCGCGGTTTGAAAGGAATCGAATAAAAGGAATCGCCCCAGGTATTCGAGCAACGATGCCGGGATACGGCGAACCATGCGCCGAACCGATCTCCGCGATTCCTTCCACTGGCTTCTCTTTCGATTCCTTTCAAACCGAAACAAGCGGAAGCGGGGCGCGAAATCCGCCTTGTGCCGCATCGCAACCCACCGTTCGGTTAAGCGCCGGAACACACCCAATGCCAATCCAACGGCCCCGCTATAGGAAAAACCGATGGAGAACCCTCAGCCATAGGTATAGCAACTCGCCGGAACGTTGCCCAGCCAGAGCCGCGCGGCTTCTATAATCGGATCCATGAAAAAAATCATCAACACATTCAAACGCGCCAAGGCGAACAACCAACGCCCCGCACTTTCGTTCGAGATCTTCCCGCCTCGCGGCGTTCTTACCAACGATGCAGCGCGCGAAACCGCAAGCAAACTGGTTGATTTGCACCCCGACTTCGTTTCCGTAACCTATTCGGCAGGCGGAAGCAAGAACTCCAACGCCACCAGCGACATTGCCGCCATGTTGCAAGACGAGCTGGACATGACGGCCATGGCGCACCTTACCTGCTCAAGCGCGAGCGAGGAGAAGATCGCCGCCGCATTGGACGACCTGCAGGAAAAGGGCATCGAAAACGTGCTTGCCCTCCGCGGCGACCTGGTGGAAGGCCAAGCCCCCAGCACCCACTTCAAGCACGCCACCGACCTTATTCCCTTGCTGAAGGAACGCGGGTTCTGCGTCGGCGCCGCCGCCTACCCCGAAGCGCACCCCACCGTTATGGACCTGGACGAAGACCTGAAGTTCCTGAAGGCCAAGCAAGACGCCGGCGCCGACTTCTTCGTTACCCAGCTGTTCTTCGACAACGAATGCTTCTACCGCTTCTGGGACAAGGCGCAGGCAGCGGGCGTAACCGCGCCCATCACCTGCGGCATCATGCCCGTTATGAGCAAGGAGCAGGTGCAACGCATGGTGTTCATGTGCGGCGTTTCCCTGCCCGGTAAGATCGTGAAGATCCTGAACCGCTACGCCGACGACCCCGAATCGCTGCGCAAGGCCAGCATCGAGTACGCCGCCAACCAGCTTATCGACCTGGCGGAGCACGGCGTGGACGGCCTGCACCTGTACACCATGAACAAGCCGGAAATCGCCCAACAGTGCATGGCGCTGCTCAGGGATTCCTGGAGCTGATGGAGCCTTCCGACATCACAGAACAGCACAGCTCCCGAGGCGCGGGCAACACCGCGCCTCGTTTTGCGTTGTGCACCCTGCGCGCAAAGGCCCACG